>CP108997.1:3042431-3650917 GCA_036226585.1 Streptomyces sp. NBC_00708 | reverse complement strand
CGGCCGGAGGCGACGACCTCCTCGAACAGCCGCAGCGCGTCGTCGGCGTCCGGGTCGGTGACGTAGCGCTGCGGCCAGTACGCCACGGACTTCGTCCCGATCCGGATCGTCCGCACGCTCTCCAGCGACAGCAGCGGCTCCAGGTGGCTGCGCAGCCGCGCGGTGGACATCACCATGGGGTCGCCACCGGTGACGAGCACATCGCCCGCGTCGGGGTGCGTCTCCAGGTACGAGATGAGGCCGCGCGGGTCGGGCGCGGCGAACCGCAGCTCGCTGTCGCCGACGAACTGCGCCCAGCGGAAGCAGTACGTGCAGTACGAGTGGCAGGTCTGGCCCTGGCTCGGGAAGTACAGCACCGTCTCGCGGTACTTGTGCTGGAGCCCGGGGAGTTCGACGCCGTCGCGGGTGGGGACGTTGAGTTCCTTCTGCCCGGAGGGGTGCGGGTTGAGCCGGCCGCGTATCTGCTGCACCAGCGCGCGCAGGGCGACCTTGCCGGAGGGGTCCGCGGAGAGCTCGGCCAGATCGCGTTCGTTCTGCTCGCTCAGCATTCCCTTCTGCGGGAAGACGAGCTGGAACATCGGGTCGTCGGGGATGCGGTCCCAGTCGATCAGCTGCGACAGGACGTACTCGTTGACCCGGAAGGGCAGCACCATCGACACGAGCCGGACGGTCTCCCGTATGCCGGCGGGCAGGCCGTGGCGGTCGGCGATCTCGTCGAGCTGCCGTGGCCCGTAGGCGCGGAACCGTGCCGCCTCGGCAGAATCGGTTGCCAGCAGGGACATGCGGATATTCCTCCAGCCTGGTGCCCGGCAGTCCGAGCGTCTGCTCGAACACGATGCCGATGCTAGGGACGCGAATCGGCCACCGGACCCCAGAACCGACCCCAGCCGGACCCTTACGAAGACCCCCCACCCCTGGGCCGTTCCCCCAGGCCCGCGGGCATGGCGAAGCCGCCCAGGAGCGACGGGGGACGCGCTCCTGGACGGCTGCTTTCGGCCCCCGAGGGGGTGGGTGTGACGCGGCAGGCCCGCGCGGGAAGGGCGTTACGCGAGCCCGGTGCCCGGCTCCTGCGCAGCCGCCTTCGAGGACGGGGCGGCAGCCCCCTCCCCGTCGGCCGGCTCGGCCGCCTTCGCGTGGTCCTGCTGTACGGAGCGCAGCCCGACGAGCGCCACGACGGCCGCCCCGGCCATCACGACCGCGCCGGCCACGGACGCCGCGTGCACCTCGGTGGTGAAGGCGGACCGGGCCGCGTCGACGAGGTTCCCGCCCGCCTCGCCGGGCAGCCGGGCCGCCGCCGCGAGCGCGCCGCCGATCGTCTCGCGCGCCGCGTCCAGCGCGTCCGCCGGCACCCCGGCGGGGTCGTCCAGCGCGGAGCTGTTGCGGTAGGCGGTGGCGCCGATGGAACCGAGGACGGCGACCCCGAGGGCGCCGCCCAGCTCCTGGCAGGTCTGGAGCAGCGCGGAGGCGGTGCCGGCGCGCTCCGGCGGCACCTGGCCGACGACGAGTTCGGTGACCAGGGTCAGGACCGGGGTGAGGCCGACGGCGAGGGCGATGATGCCGATCAGGATCAGCACGAGCCCGTTCTCGTCCGGGACCTGAGTGAGCATCAGCAGCGCGACGGTCGCCAGTCCGAACCCGCTGGCGATGATGACGGCCGGGCGGATCGTCCGGACGAGCACCGTGGCGAGCGGCACGACCGCACCGACCGCGATGGTGCCGGGAATCGTCCACAGCGCGGACTTCAGGGCGCTCATCCCGAGTACGGACTGCATGTACTGCGTGGAGAAGAGCGAGTACCCGACGAGGGTGAAGCAGGCCAGCATGTTGACGGTCACCGAGGCGCCGAACGCCCGGTTCCGGAACAGCGACACGTCGATCATCGGATCGGCACTGGTGCGCTGGCGGCGCAGGAACAACGGGACGAAGGCGAGCCCGACGACGATCGCGACGACGTACGGCACGGTGAAGCCGTCCACGGCGATCTTCTTGAACCCGTAGACGACCGGCAGGATCGCGGCCAGCGAGAGCACGGCGCTCACCAGGTCGAACCTCCCGGCGGCGGGGTCCTTGAACTCCGGCAGCAGGAACGGCCCCGCGACCAGCAGCAGCACCATCACGGGCACGTTGATCAGGAACACCGACCCCCACCAGAACCCGGCCAGCAGCGCCCCACTGACCACGGGCCCGAGCGCCGCACCCGCGGCCATGCCCGTCGACCACACCGCGATGGCGGTACGCCGCTGGGTCTGCTCCCGGAACAGGTTCCGGATCAGCGCCAGCGTCGACGGCATCAGCGTCGCCCCGCCGATGCCCTGGAACGCCCGCGCGCTGATCACCATCTCCGGGCTGTTCGCGTACGCGGCGAGCAGCGAACCGGCGCCGAAGACCACGGCCCCGATGAGCAGAAGCCGCCGGCGTCCGATGCGGTCACCCAGCGCGCCCATGGTGAGCAGGACACCGGCGAGCACGAAGCCGTAGATGTCGATCATCCACAGCTGCTGACTGCCGGACGGCCGCAGGTCCTCGCTGATGGACGGAATGGCGAAGTAGAGGACGGTCAGGTCCATGGAGACGAGCAGCACGGGCAGAAGCAGAACGCCGAGGGCGATCCATTCCTTCCGGCCCGCTCTGGCCTCCGGTCCGGCAGGTGCGTTCTCGCTCTGGGAGCTGGTCATGGAGACGGTCCAATGCTGGGGGGACGGGACGTACGTATCAGTGAACGGAAGTACTGGCGCGTAGGGGCCCCGCGCGCAAGGGAACAGGGGTGCAGTCAGGGCCCCGCATAGGGGTGGGGGAAGCTTGCGCCCGGGTAGCGAAAGCATCGGCACACGGATGAGGGGGAACGGGGCATGGGCGTACGAGGCGCCACGGGCACGGCGCTCGTGACGGCGGCGGTCCTGGCGGCGGCGGGCTGCGACGACGACACCGGCAAGTCCCGCACGGCAGCGGCGACCGAGTCCGCGCGGGCCTACCAGCAGGCCCAGTTGGACCAGGACTGGGAAACCGCGTGCGAGGCCATCACCGACCGCCTGCGGCGGAGCCGGGGAGCCGACACGATCGACGAGTGCGTCGACATCAGAGACATACCCCGGATCAGCGACACGTCGAACATGCGGGTGACCACAGGCCGGCCGGTCGACCTCCCGGCGTACGGTCCGCACCCGGCGGGCATCGGCCTGCGCGTCTCCTTCGGCCCCGACGGCAACGGCATGTACCGCAACACAGCGCAACGCCTCGTCCCCGGCGACGACACCTGGCTGGTCGACCAGTCGGTCAACCTTCCCGAAGGCACAGACACGGAGGCGGTACGGGAGGCGCTCAGGCGCAAGTAGGTCCGACTCGGCGCGCGGGGCGGCGAAGGGCCGCCGAGCACGCAGCACCGGGGCCTGCCATGCTCGAAGCATGTCGACCAGGAAGACGTCCCTCACGGTCCGGGGAGAGCTGGCGGACTCGTGCAAAGAGCCCGCCGGCCCCCGCAACGTGCCCGGCGTTGCCCAGCAGGACGCGATGAGCCGACTGCGCGCGTTGGCCGACCCCCTCCAGGACGAGTACGGCCCTGTCACGGCCGATGAGCAGCAGGCGGCCCTGGACCGCATCACCGCCATCGACAGTTGGCACGACGAACAGCACGCGGCTTCGGGTGCTGTGTGAGCCGTGGCCGAGTCAGGCCCGGTGGAAAGGCTTTCCCACCAGGCGCATCGCGCGCGCGTTCGGAGTGAAGCCCAGCGATGCGTACAGCGGCCTTCCCTCGTCGCTGGCCGTCAGGTTCAGCAGAGTGCAGCCCTGCCCGGTCAGCCAGTCCACGAGCGCCCGGGTGACGGCGCGGCCGTAGCCGCGCCGTCCGAAGCGTTGCTCGGTGGCGACAGTCTGGATCTGGCCGAAGACCCCGGCGTGATCGGGGCCCGGCAGCCCTTGATGGATCACGCCCATCGCACATGCCGCGAGACCGCCCTCCGGATCGTCGACCACGAACGCGGCGATCCGGGCGCCGCCCAGGTGTTGCCGCAGGTGCTCGGCGAGCCGGCCCCGCCACGGTCCGGTGGTGTCGGCTCCCACCATGTCGGCGTGGATACGGGCCAGTTCCTCGGCGTCGTCCGGGGAGGCCGGGCGTACGTTCACGAGGCCACCTCCGCGAGGCGATCAGCGAGTTCGTGTGCCGTCGGCCGGTCGGCTGCCCGGGATGTCAGGACGGCGGCGAGGACGTGCTGGAACCGGGGCCACGGTCGCGCCTCGGTGAGCGGGATGCCCGCGGTGATGGCCTTCCGCAGCTCGGCGGGGCTCGTGTCCTTCACAGTGATGCCGACGGCCTCGTAGTCCAGCGGCCAACGGCCCGTGGTGCAGGTCCAGAGCACGCCGGCCAGTGCGTACACGTCCGCCGCGGGCGGCGGCTTCACCGGCTGCGGGCCGGTGGTGATCCACGCGGCGAGTTCCGGGGCGATCAGGTGCGTGATGCCGCCGTCGAACTCCCGCCACGGGTCGGTTCCCTCGCGCCACGACCACGCGAAGTCGATCAACCTCACGCCGGAGGCGGTGTGGATGCCGTGGGCGGGCTGCAGGTCACCGTGCACCCAGCCGGCGGCATGGAAGTCGGCGACCGCCCGGCACAGCGCCACCGCTCCGGCAAGCAGGGCATCGCGAGACCCGGAGCCGTCCCGCACCGGCCGGAACAGCTCCCAGGTGGATGGACCATCCAGCCACGGCGTGACGTACCAGGCATCGGCACCGGAACGTCCGGCGACGACGGTGTAATCGGGAAGGGCGTCGAGCGTCGCCGCTTCCCGGGCGGTGATCTCGGCCCCCTCGGTGCCGAATCCGGCCTTGACCGCGGCCCCGCTGAGCGAACCCGCAGCCCTCCAGACCGCCGTACCGCGCCGTTCGGCGATCCCCGTCAGCGAGACCGGGCCGCAGAGTGCCTCCGCAGCCGCTAATGCCTCCGGGGGACAGGGAGCGAAGCCGCCCACGCCCGTACCGCCTTCCAGTCGCAAGGAATGTGCTCGAATACGTCACGGCCGTCGTCGGCGGCCACGGCCAGGCTCTGAGCGAGATCGGGGGTGTCATGCAGGAACTGCGGATCGCGTGACCGGACGGACGCCCGCACCGGAAGGAATGAGATCGGGGCGGGCGGGATGCTGCGGCCGGACTTGTCGCACTCCTGGACCTCGTGGGCGAACTTGCCGAACATCACTCCGACCGGCCCGTAAAGATGCTTCAGGGCCCAATGCGGCCAGGTCATCAACTCACCGTCAGCGTCGCCGACGATGGCGATGTTCTCGCACACGAGGGCACCATGGCGACGGCTCATCAGCGGCCGGACCCACTCGGCGGCCTGCACGCCAGCATGGAACAACTCGGCTTCCACGGCACCTCGGTGTGCTCCCGCAACGACTTCGTACACGGTCCAGCCGGTCATTCCGCGCGCCGTGGACGCTTCGAGGTACGGGCAGTGCTCGAACATCGACGCCACATAGCCTTCGATGTCCACGTGCGTCGGGTTGACCGACCTGGCCTCGACGAGACGGAGCGCCCCGACGGTCGGCCGAGGCGATCCACCGGTGTGCGTGGTGATCAAGGGATCACCGGTCGCCGTCGCTGGGTGCCGGGGAGCAGTTCCACTCCGCGACGACGCGGCCAGTATCCCGGTAGGCGGCGAGCGCAGCGGCGTCGAGACTGCCGTCGGCGACAGTGAACCAGATGTCCGGAAGCGGGCCGTACGCCTCCTCGTATGCCGCCACCCAGGCGATGGGGCCACGCCCCGAAGCCTCGGAATGGGCCAGCTCCCGGCCCGCGTGCTCGGCGGTGAACGCGCTGTGTGCCTGCGGGTCCTGAGCCAACCGGTGCCACGCGGCGTCGATCGCCGTGCTGAACATCTCCGGCGCGGACTGTCCCGCGTCGAATCGGCGGGCTGTGATGGTGAAGAACTTGCCCAGCTCCTCCAACTGCACGGTCATGTCGGTGGCGGTGCTCATGTGCTCCTCCTATGGCTGGCTGAACTCCGATACCTCATCGCAACGCTGTGTGGCGATGAACATCGTTTGCGTAGCAAAGGTGGCGCAGAGGCGAGGAGGCAACAAGGAAATTTCTATGTATTTCTCAGGACCAGATCTGAGCCGATGCTGTGAGCAGCTGCCGCGCCTCGGCGTCGTACAGTGCGCTCTGTGCCAGCAAGTCGAAGACGTTCCGGTACTGGGCGATCTCCTCAGGCAGCCCCAACCGGAGCTCGGCGCTGACGACTTCCACGATCACCTGTTGGTCGTCGAAGATCCAGAAGCCGTGCACGGGCGAGACGGGCAGCCGGGTCCTGAGAGGGACGATGCCGAGCCGCACCGCCGGCAGGGTACTCGCGGACACGAGGCGGTCGATCTGTGCGCGCATCACCGGGGCAGGCGCCAGCCCGTACATCAGCGCCGCCTCCGTCAGGAGGATGTGCCAGCGTTTACGGCCGGGCGAGTACAGCACCTCCTGCCGGGCCAGCCGTGCCGCGACAGCGGCGTCCGTGTCCGGCCGGCTTCCGTTCAAGCGGGCGTGCTCACGGAAGCGGGCGGCGGCATAGTCGGCCGTCTGCAAGAGACCGGGGACCCAGCACGGTTCGAAGGCGCGGACGGTCTTGGCGGCCGCTTCCGTCTCCGCCCACGACCGCTGGACCACTGCGTGGCCTTCCCGAAGTTGCCGCCGCCACTCCGCGTACCGGCTGTCCAGATCACGCAACAGCACCAGTAGCTCGGCTGCCGCATCGGGGTTTCCGCAAGCGGCCGTCCAGGCCGTTATGTCGCCGGCGGTCGGGGCCTGGCGGCCGAGCTGGATCTTGGAGATCTTGCTCGGTGGCCAGCCCAGCCGCTGCGCCAGCGTACGGCCGTCGATGCCAGCGGCCGCACGGATGGCACGTAGGCGTCCGCCCAGTTCTTCTCGGGCTTCATGGACGCCCTGTCGTGCAGTGCTCAACGCGGCGGATGCTCCTTGACGAACTCCCGGAAGGGCTGAGCGTGATGGAAGGCCGCGTCGAGCCAGCGAGCGTGCTCCACGACGACTGCCGGGTCGGTGATGATCTGCGCCCCGAGGAGGTGGCCCTCGTCGGTGAAGTGGAGGACTGCGAGGGTGCTGGAGTCGAACAGCCAGAAGTCCCGGTCGGGCAACACGAAGCGGTTGGCGGTCTCCCGGTCCAGGTACCGGATGTCTTCCCCCGCGGCGGTGTTGCTCTCCGCGAGGTGAAGTTCGTACCGCAGATAGTCCGTCAGTTCCGCTGGCACGACGCGGACCCGGGCCACCGTCTTGCCGGCCGCCGTCTGCTCGCGCATGGTGTCGAGCCACGAGGTGAACCAGGCGAGATCGACCTCTTCGCCGTCGAGGAACTGCGCGAAGGACTCACGCTCGTTCTCGATGTCGTAGTGCGTACGGGTCTCCAGCCGCCGGGCCGTGTGCTCGAAGGTGGTGAACAACTCGTCGAACGCGGCGCCGCTGACGAGCCGGGTGTTGCTCTCCGCGTGCTTCGGAGCGAACCGCTCCAACAGCTCTCGGGGCACTTCGAGAACATCCTCGTCGTCGGCCATGTCCCGCACGTCTCCGTACGCCTGGTCATCAGGGTCGAGCTTCCAACCTTGGACGACCACGGTACCCCGGTCGGTCTCGTAGACCGAGGGGCAACCGCCGCCGCCACTGGTGCTGCCGATGAACCGTAACCTCATGGCGTTCTCCTCCAAGAAGCAATTTCTTAGAGTTTCTCCGTTGTGCGGGATGTCGGGTAGTCCCGATCTCGTCAAATGCCCGCACACGGCCAACCGCCTGTGTCACGGCGGCGACTGTGGCACCGCGACGGGGAATCAGAGGTGGGACAGAGGGCGCAGGCCACAGATCTCAGATTCGTACCGCATCCATCGACGGGGAGGCTTCCTTCACTCCAGCAACGAACGCCGACCAGCTGACACTCGTGAAAGCAACCACAGGGCCGCGAGGGGCCTTGCTGTCCCGCACCGGCATGAACCCGGGGACGCCGCCGGCTACCTCGACGCAGTCGCCACTTCGAGTCGGGCCGTCCGTGTCGAACGGCGCCCGTGACGGCATCGACGGCCCTCGGAGTCGTATCAGCGCGTCACGAAAGCGAGGTGCCGCCGGCCTCTCAGGCCGGCGGCACCTCGTGAACAGGGAGACGGGCCCCTACCCCTCCTCCGCCACCAACGCCGCCAGCGCCCGCCTGTCCGTCTTGCCGTTCGGGGTGAGGGGGAGCGACGGGGTCAGGGAGACCTTGCGGGGGACCATGTAGTCGGGGAGGGTCTGCTTGCAGAAGGCGCTCAGGGCTACCGGCTGGGCGTCGAAGTCGTGGGCCGGGACGACGTACGCGTACAGCTCCGGGTCCTCACCGGGGCGCGGGCGGACCACGACCGCCGCCGCCTCCACGCCCGGGAATTCCAGGAGCCGGCGCTCGATCTCGCCCAGTTCGA
Source organism: Streptomyces sp. NBC_00708 (assembly GCA_036226585.1). Taxonomy (GTDB): domain Bacteria; phylum Actinomycetota; class Actinomycetes; order Streptomycetales; family Streptomycetaceae; genus Streptomyces. The sequence goes on along the minus strand of CP108997.1, from coordinate 3,642,485 downwards.
CGCGGTTGCCGCGCATCTTGACCTGGAGGTCGGAGCGGCCGACGAAGTACAGCTCGCCGCTCTCGCCCCGGTACGCCAGGTCGCTGGACTTGTAGACGAGCTGGCCGGAGCGGGGGTTGAGGGGGTCCGGGACGAGGACGGAGCGGGTGGCCTCCGGGTCGTCCCAGTAGCCGGTGAAGAGGGAGGGGCCGCGCAGGTGGATCTCGCCCACCTCGCCCGGCTCGTCGACCGGGCGGCCCTCCTCGTCGAGCAGCAGCATCTCCGCGCCCGGGTAGGCGAAGCCGATGGAGAGCTTGTCGATGGTGTCGGGGAGCGGGTTCGGCACATCGGTGAGGGAGAACGCCATCGCCTCGGTCGGGCCGAAGCAGTTCACCACCCGGACCTGGCCCAGCAGCGTTTGCAGTTGACGCAGTTCGGGAAGCGGGAACGCCTCGCCGGAGAACAGCACCCCGCGAATCTGCCCGGACAGCGCCGCGAGGCCGGCCGCCTCGTGGCGCAGTACCGGGCGCCAGATGGACGGCACGCCGTCGACCTGCGTGGCCCCCGTGTCCGCGAGGAAGCGCAGGAACCTGCGCGGCCAGTGCATGAGTTCGCGCGGTACGGGAATGAGCTGCGCGCCCGACCCCAGGGCGAGGCCGATGTCGAGCAGGGCGAAGTCGAACTGGAGCGGGGACGTCGTCGCCAGCCGGTCCCGCGGCGTGACGATGGAGTGCCGCAGCATGCCCCGGTAGAAGGAGAGCACCCCGCGGTGGCTCATCACGACGCCCTTGGGGCGTCCCGTGGTGCCCGAGGTGAAGATCATGTACGCGGCGTCGGTGGTGACGGCCTCGCGGCGGTGCCGGGTGCGCGCCACCGGGACGCGCTCCACGGTCACCCCGTCCGGGCCGAAGCGGGCCGTGCCGACGGTCGACGGGATGCCCTCGCGGGTGCCCTTCGGCGTCTGGAGGTGCAGGGCCGGTTCCGCCGTGTCGATGATCGTACGGAGGCGGGGGTCGGGGACGTCGGGGCTCACCGGGATGAAGGTGAGCCCGAGCATCGAGCAGGCCAGCAGCGCGGCCACGGCGGCGGCCGAGTTGTCGCTCTCCAGGACGACCCGGTCACCGATGTCGAGGCCGAGGGAGTCCAGGGTGACCGCGTAGTCGTGGGCCCTGCGCTCCAGTTGGCGGTAGCTGAGGACCCGGTGCGAACCGTCCTCCGCCGCCTCCCAGGCCGCCGGACTGTCCGGCGCGGTGCGGGCCGCGGCCAGCATGAATTCGTGGATGCGCTCGGCCGGCGCGCCGACCGCCGCCGGGTGCTCCGTGCTCAGGCTCATCGGCCCGCCTCCTGCGCTCGTCCGGGTATGGGGTGTTCAACAGTCACGAGGAGATCCGCTCCTTGAGGTCCTTCAGCCAGCCGTCGATGACGGGGGCCGTCGTGTCGACGTGCTGCTCGACGATGGTGAAATGCGTGCCGGGAACGGTCGCCACGGTCTCGGCGCCCTGCCAGTCGGCCTGCCAGCCGCCCTCGCCGACACCGGCGCGCTCGCCCGCCTCGAAGAGGTCCCCGGCCCGGACGAACAGCACCGGCGCCTCGATGTCCGCCTGCGTGAACTGCGGCAGCAGCTCCACGTACCGGCCCATCGCGGAGAGTTCGGCGCTGCTGAACGAGCCGAGGGTGGCCGCCTTGTCGGGGACGGCGGACGCCATCTGGTCGAAGATCGCGTCGTTCGCCGCGCCCATGTAGTACGTGTCCAGCAGGACGAGCCCGGCCGGCCGCACCCCGTGCACCCGCTCCAGACGGGCGACGGTGGCGTGGGCGAGGAGCCCGCCGGAGGAGAAGCCGAGCAGGACGAACGGCTCTCCGTCCGCCGTACGCAGCACGGCTTCGGCGAGGACGTCGACGGCCGCGTCGAACGACTCCGGCAGCGACTCGCCGCGGGCGAATCCGGGGGTCGGGATTCCGGACACCGGCACCGACAGCCGGGCCGCGAGCCGCGCGTGCTGGTGCACGCCGCCCGCCACGGTCGGGGTGCTGAGGCAGATCAGCCGGGGCACCGGAACCTCGGCCCTGGCCCGAGCCCCGTACGAGACCGCCTCGGGCAGCACGTCCAGGTCGGCCGTCGTGGCGAACGAGGGCCGCAGCGCCGCCACCGAACGCAGCATCGCCAGGCCGGGCTTGATGTTCCCGGCCATGATCGCGTCCAGGAACAGCCCGTACAGGGTGTCGTCGACCGGGCTCGCGGCCTCGGGGGCGGGCGTGGCACCCGGCCCCGCCTCTCCCCCTTCGGCGGCCAGCCGGCCGGCGACGAGCCGGGCCAGCTCCAGCGGGTTCCTGCTGTCGAAGACCACCATGGCCGGCAGCGCGAGCCCGGAGGCCGCGCCCAGCCGGTTACGGAGTTCGACGGCGGTCAGCGAGTCGAAACCAGCTTCCAGGAAGCCCGCTTCGGCGTCCACCGCTCCGGCGTCCGCATGCCCCAGCACCTCGGCGGCATGGTTCAGCACCTCGTCCAGCACCGCCTTGAGCCGGGCCGCCTCGTCGAGCCCGCGCACCTTCTGCCCGAGCCCGCCGGCCTCGCGGACGACGGCCGCCGCTCCCGCGCGCCGCCGTCCGGCGGGGGCGAGGGCCCGCAGCAGCGCGGGCACCTCGTCGGTGCGGGCGCGCAGCGCGGCCAGGTCGACGCGGAGCGGGACGAGCGCCGGGGCGTCGGCGGCGACCGCCGCGTCGAACAGCCACAGGCCCTCCTCCTCGGTCAGCGCCGGTGTCCCGGTGCGCCGCATCCGCTGGAGGTCCGCCTCACCGAGCCACTGGCTGAGCCCGGTCTCGGTGGCCCAGAGCCCGAACGCCATGGAGGTGGCGGCCAGCCCCTGGGAGCGGCGGTGGGCGGCGAGCGCGTCCAGGAAGACGTTGGCCGCCGCGTAGTTGCCCTGGCCGGCGGCCATGACGAGCCCGCCCGCCGAGGAGAACAGCGCGAACACGGACAGGTCGAGGTGGGCGGTCAGTTCGTGCAGGTGCCAGGCGGCGTCCGCCTTGGCCCGCAGGACGTGGTCCACCTGCTCGGGGGTGAGCGCCCCGACGAGCCCGTTGTGCGCGACACCGGCCGCGTGGACGACACCGCGCAGCGGGTGGTCCGGGTCGATGCCCGCGATCAGCGCGGCGACGGCCGCCCGGTCGGAGACGTCGCACGCGGCGATCTCCACCTGGGCGCCGAGCGCGGTCAGTTCGTCGCGGAGTCCGGCCGCGTTGGGCGCGCCGATGCCGCGCCGCCCGGCGAGCACCAGGTGGCGTACTCCGTGCTCGGTCACCAGGTGCCGGGCGACGATCGCGCCGAGGCCGCCGGTTCCGCCGGTGATCAGGACGGTCCCCTCGGTGTCCCACGGTGCCTCGCCGCCGGGCGCCGAGGAACGGGCGAGCCGGGGCGCGAGCACCTTGTCGCGGCGTACGGCCAGCTCGGGTTCGTCCGTGGCGAGGGCCGCGGCGAGCGCCCGGGGCGAGGGCTCTCCCTCCTCCAGGTCGAGCAGCACGAACCTGCCCGGGTTCTCCGCCTGCGCCGCCCGCACCAGACCCCAGACGGGCGCCTGCCGCACGTCGACCGGGTCGCCGTCCACGACGGCCGCCGCGGCCCGGGTCACCAGCACCAGACGCGACCGCGCGAACCTCGGCTCGGCGAGCCACCGCTGCACGGCGGCCAGGGCCCCGTCCACGGCGGTACGCGTCCCGGCCGGGACCTCGTGCTCGGTGCCGGCCCCGTCCGCGTCGGCGAGGACGGGCAGCAGCACCACCTCCGGTACGGCGTCGCCGAACGCGTCGAGCCCCGCGACCACCGGCACCCCGGCGACCACCAGACCGGTCCCGGCGACCGCCCAGTCACCGCGCGGCCCACCGGAACCGCCGGCCGGCTGCCACTCGACGGAGAGCAGCGCCTCCCGGAACCCGCCGCCGCCCAGCTGCCGCGCGGCCACCGGCCGCAGTTGCAGCGCCTCCACCGAGGCCACGGGCGCCCCGGCCGGGTCGCTCAGGTCGAGGCGCACCGCGTTGCGCACGCCCTCGACCGGCGCGAGCCGGACCCGTACGGCGGTCGCGGAGGCGGCGTGCAGGGTGACCCCGGTCCAGGAGAAGGGAAGCAGGGCCTGTCCCCCGTCCTCCTCGGCGCCGAGCCCGCCGAAGCCGAGCGCGTGCATGGAGGCGTCGAGCAGCGCCGGGTGCAGGCCGAAGCGTCCGGCGTCCGGGTGCGCCTGCTCGGGCAGCGCGATCTCCGCGTACAGCGCGTCGCCGTGCCGCCAGGCCGCCGTCAGGCCCTGGAACACCGGCCCGTACCCGAATCCGCGCTCCTGAAGCCCGTCGTACAGACCGTCGGCGTCCAGTTCCTCCGCGCCGACGGGTGGCCATGCGGTGAGGCCGGAGGCGGGCGCGTTCCCCGCCCCGGGGGCGAGCACACCTTCGGCGTGCCGGGTCCACGGCTCGTCCGGGTGATTCTCGGGCCGCGAGTAGACGCGGACCGTGCGGCGGGCCTGTGCGTCGGGCTCACCGACGACGACCTGGAGCGAGACCCCGCCGCGCTCCGGGAGCACCAGCGGCGCGTACAGCGTCAGCTCCTCCAGCAGCCCGCAGCCGACATGGTCGGCGGCCTGGAGGGCGAGTTCCACGAATCCGGTGCCGGGAAGCAGGATGCTGCCGTGCACCGCGTGGTCGGCGACCCAGGGCTGGGTGTCCAGCGAGACGCGGGCGGTGAGCGTCACGGCCTCGGAGTCGGGCGACGCCACGACGGCCGCGAGCAGCGGGTGGTCGAACGCGTCCTGCCCGACGGCGACCGCGTCGGTGGCCGGCCTGGCCGCGTCCACCCAGTAGCGGGTGCGCTGGAAGGGGTACGTGGGCAGCTCGACGGTCCGCGCCCCCGTACCCGCGTAGAACGCCTCCCAGTCGACCCGCGCCCCGTCCGCGTACAGCCGCCCCAGGGCCGTGACCAGGGCCTCGGGCTCGGGACGGTTCCTGCGTACGGACGGTACGAGCACGGCCCCGCCGCCCTCGCCCCCGTCCAGGACCTGCTGGGCGAGGCCGGTCAGGATGCCGTCGGGCCCGATCTCCAGGAACCGGGTGACGCCCTGCGCCTCCAGTGCCTCCACGGCGGCCACGAAGCGGACGGGCTCACGGACCTGGCCGACCCAGTACTCCGGGGTATGCCAGTCGGTGGACGGGGCGCCGGTGACGGTGGAGACGACCGGGATGGCCGGTTCGTGGAACGTCAACTCGCCGGCGATGGCGCGGAAGGCGTCCAGCATCGGGTCCATCAGCGAGGAATGGAAGGCGTGCGAGACGGGAAGGCGGCTGGTCTTCCGGCCCAGTGCGGCGAAGTGCTCACCCACGGCCAATGCTTCCGCCTCGATGCCGGAGACCACGACCGCCTGCGGGCCGTTGACGGCCGCGATGCCCACGCCGTCCGTGAGGAGCGGAAGCACCTCGTCCTCGGTCGCCTGCACGGCCACCATCGCGCCACCGGCCGGGAGCGCCTGCATCAGACGGCCACGGCTCACGACCAGCTGCGCCGCGTCCCCGAGGGACAGCACCCCGGCAACGTGCGCGGCAGCGATCTCACCGATCGAGTGACCCGCGACCACGTCCGGGGTGACGCCCCAGGCCTCCACCAGCCGGAACAGCGCGACCTCGAAGGCGAAGAGCGCGGGCTGGGTGTACGAAGTGGCGTTGAGCGCCTCCGCGTCTTCCCCCCACACCACGTCCCGCAACGCCGAACCGAGATGCGCGTCTACCTCCGCGCACACCGCGTCAAACGCTTCCGCGAACACCGGGAACGCGTCATACAGTTCACGGCCCATCCCCAGCCGCTGCGCACCCTGCCCCGTGAACAGGAACGCCGAGCTTCCGCTCCTCCGCGCCTGGCCGCTCGCGACGGCCGGGGCGTTGCGGCCCTGTGCCAGGGCGGTCAGGCCGCGCAGCAGCTCTTCGGTGTCCGCGCCGAGGACGACGGCCCGGTGGGGGAAGGCGGTACGGGTGGCGACCAGCGACAGGCCCAGGTCGGCCGGCGACAGCGCGGGCTCGTCCGTGACCCGGTCCAGCAGCCGTTCGGCCTGGGCGGCCAGGGCCTGCGGGCTCTTCCCCGACAGCACCAGCGGAAACACCGGGAGTTCGCGGTCGCCGACGGTCGCGGCCACGTGCTCCGGCGCCTCCTCCACGATCACATGCGCGTTCGTCCCGCTGATCCCGAAGGAGGAGACACCGGCGCGGCGCGGCCGGTCGGCGGGCTGCCACGCGCGGGCTTCCGTGAGCAGCGCGACGTTCCCGGCGTCCCAGTCGACCTGGTCCGAGGGAGCGTCCACGTGCAGGGTCTTCGGCAGGACGCCGTGGCGCATGGCCATGACCATCTTCATGACGCCCGCGATGCCCGAAGCGGCCTGCGTGTGGCCCATGTTGGACTTGATGGACCCGAGCCACAGCGGCTGCTCGTCCGCGCGCCCCTGTCCGTAGGTGGCAAGGAGCGCCTGCGCCTCGATCGGGTCGCCCAGGGTCGTCCCGGTGCCGTGCGCCTCGACCGCGTCCACCTCCGCAGCTGTCAGGCCCGCGTTGGCCAGGGCCTGGCGGATCACGCGCTGCTGCGAGGGGCCGTTGGGGGCGGTCATCCCGTTGCTGGCGCCGTCCTGGTTGAGCGCGGAGCCACGGAGGACGGCGACGACCGGGTGGCCGTTGCGGCGTGCGTCGGACAGCCGCTCCAGGAGCAGGACACCGGCACCCTCGCCCCACGCGACGCCGTCCGCCGACGCTGCGAAGGACTTGGACCGGCCGTCCGGGGCGAGCCCGCGCTGTCGGCTGAACTCGATGAACATGCCCGGGGTGCCCATGACGGCGACCCCGCCGGCCAGCGCGAGCGCGCACTCACCGGAGCGCACGGCCTGGGCCGCCATGTGCAGGGCGACCAGCGAGGACGAGCACGCGGTGTCGACGGTGACGGCCGGGCCCTCCAGGCCCAGCGTGTAGGCGGTCCGCCCGGAGACGAGGCTGCCGCCGGAGCTGGCGGCGGCCTCCACACCGAGCGCGTAGTCGTGGTACATCAGGCCGGCGAAGACACCGGTCGACGATCCCTTGAGCGTCGTCGGGTCGAGCCCTGCCCGCTCGATCGCCTCCCAGGACACTTCCAGGAGCAGCCGCTGCTGCGGGTCCATCATCAGCGCCTCGTTGGGGCTGATCCCGAAGAACACCGGGTCGAACTCGGGGGCGTCGTAGAGGAAGCCGCCCTCGCGTGCGTAGGTACGGCCGGGTGTCCCGGGCTCGGGGTCGTACACCTCCGCGTCCCAGCCCCGGTCGCCGGGGAAGTCGCCGATGGCGTCGACCCCGTCCGCGACGAGCCGCCACAGCTCCTCCGGGGTGGTCACCCCGCCCGGGTAGCGGCAGCCCATGCCGACGATGACCACCGGGTCGTCGTCCGCGCCGGACCCGCCGCCCGCGGGCAGGGCACGCGTGGGCGCGGGAAGGGCGCGGTCCGAACCGGCCACCTCCTCGCCCATGTATGCCGCGACGGCGTCGGCGGTCGGGTAGTCGAAGATCAGCGTGGCGGGGAGCCGGAGGCCCGTCGCCGCGCCGAGCCGGTTGCGCAGCTCGACGGCCGCGAGCGAGTCGAAGCCCAGCTCGCTGAAGGCCCGCTCCGGCTCGATCGCGTCGGCCGACGCGTGACCGAGGACCCCGGCGACGTGCGTCCGTACGAGATCGAGGAGTGCGGCGGAGCGTGCCTCCGCGTCCAGGCCCGTCAGCCGGGCGAGGAGCCCGTCACCCCCGTCGGTGGATTGCGCGGTCCTGCGTACGGGTACGCGCACCAGGCCCCGCAGCAGGGCGGGGAGTTCGGTGGCCCGGTCGCGCAGGACGTTGGTGTCGATGCGGAGGGGGACGGTGGCCGCGAGACCCGACTCCAGGGCGGCGTCGAACAGGGCCAGGCCCTCCGTCTCGGACAGCGCGGGCAGCCCCTGGGCCGCCATGCGCTCCTCGGCCAGGCCCAGCATGTCGATGCTGGTCATTCCGGTGTCGACGCCCCAGAGCCCGAAGGCCATCGAGGTCGCCGGAAGGCCCTCGGCGTGGCGTTGGGCGGCGAGCGCGTCGAGGAAGACGTTGGCCGCGGCGTAGTTGCCCTGCCCGGCCGCCAGCACCAGACCGCCGGCGGACGAGAACGTCACGAACGCCGACAGGTCCAGGTCCCGGGTCAGCTCGTGCAGATGCCAGGCCGCGTCCACCTTCGGCCGCAGGACGGCGCCCACCCGGTCGGGGGTCAGCGCGCCCACCACACCGTTGTCGACGACACCGGCGACATGGACGACACCGGAGAGCGGGTACGCCGGGTCCACGGACGCGAGGACGGCGGCCAGGGACTCCCGGTCCGCCACGTCGCAGGCCGCGACGGCGACCGAGGCGCCCAGCCCGGACAGCTCGGCGACGAGGTCACCGACGCCCGGCGTGCTCGCGCCCCGGCGGCCCACCAGAAGCAGCTGCCGGACTCCGTGCTCGGCCACCAGGTGGCGGGCCACCCGCGCGCCCAGGCCGCCGGTGCCGCCGGTGATCAGTACGGTTCCGTCCGCGTCCCACACGGGGGCCGCGTCGGCTCCCGGCGGGGCGAGCACCAGGCGCGGCACCCACACCTCGCCGTCGCGCACGACCAGTTCCGGTTCGCCGAGAGCGGTCACCTGCTCCCAGGGCACGGAGCCGTCGGAGTCGACGAGCACGAAGCGCCCCGGGTTCTCCGCCTGGGCGGCCCGGACCAGCCCCCACACGGGCGCCTGGCGCACATCGACCGGTTCGCCCTCGGCCACGGCCACCGCGCCGCGCGTGGCGACCGCCAGCACCGCGCCCTCGGGCCGGTCCTCCGCCAGCCACTCCTGTACGGCCTCCAGCGCCTGGTTCACCAGCCCGTGCACGGCGCCCGGCATGTCCGCGTCCAGGCCCCGCGTCCCACAGGTGAAGACGACCGGCGCGGGCGCGTCGGACGGCGTGCGGGCGGGGGCGGTGGGCAGCTTGTGCCAGGCGATACGGAACAGGGAGTCGTTCCCGCTCGTGGCCAGCTGCTCGGTGGAGACGGGCCGGCCGACGACCGCGCCCACGGTGGCCACGGGGGCCCCGGTGGCGTCCGCGACCTGGAGGGACAGGCTCTCCGGGGTCGGCTGCGTGATCCGTACGCGGACGGCGGAGGCGCCCGCCGCGTGCAGGGACACCTCGCGCCACACGAAGGGCAGGACGGTCTCGTCGCCGCCGGTGCCGTTGACGAGGGCCGCGTGCATGGCGGCGTCCAGGAGCGCCGGGTGCAGCCCGAACTTCTCGGCCTCCGCGTGCGCCTGCTCCGGCAGCGCGACCTCCGCGAACAGCACATCACCCACGCGCCAGGCAGCCTTGAGCCCCTGGAACGTCGGGCCGTACCCGAACCCTCGCTCGCGCAAACCGTCGTACGCGCCCTCCAGGGACAGTTCCTCCGCCCCGGCCGGCGGCCAGGCCGCGAGGTCGAACGCGGCGGTCTCCGTACCGGGCGCGAGTACACCGTCGGCGTGCAGGGTCCACGGCAGGTCCGGGCGGTCCTCGGCGCGCGAGTACACGCTCACCGAACGCCGGGCGGTGGCGTCGGCGGCCCCGACGACCATCTGCACGGTCACGGCCCCGCGCTCCGGGAGGATGAGCGGCGCCTGAAGGGCCAGCTCCTCCAGGACCGCGCAGCCGACCTGGTCACCGGCACGGATCGCCAGCTCCACGAAACCCGTGCCCGGCAGCAGGATGCTCCCGAGGACGTCGTGGTCGACGATCCAGCCGTGCGTGCCGGCCGACAGCCGCCCGGTGAACGTCACCATGTCCGTGTCCGGGGACGGCACGACCGCACCGAGCAGCGGGTGCCCGGCATCGGTCAGCCCGGCCGTCGCCATGCTGCTGCCGCCGCCGATCCAGGAGTTGGCGAGGTACTCCTCGGTGCCGATCCAGTAGCGGGTGCACTGGAAGGCGTACGTGGGCAGCTCGACGGTCCGCGCCCCGGCACCGGCGTAGAACGCCTCCCAGCCGACCCGGACGCCGTCCACGTACAGCCGGCCCAGGCCCGCTATCAGGGACTCGGCCTCGGGGCGCTTCTTGCGGACGAGCGGGGTGAAGGCGCTGGTGTCCTCGGTGGCGGATGCGGCGCCGAGGGCGGTGAGGATCGCGTCCGGGCCGATCTCGACGAAGGTGCGTACGCCGAGGGCTTCGGCAGCGTTCACGGCGTCGGCGAAACGGACAGGGCGGCGGACCTGGTCCACCCAGTACTCGGGGGACTGCCAGTCGATGGACAGCTCGCCGCTCACCGTGGAGACGACCGGGATGGCCGGTTCGTGGAACGTCAACTCGCCGGCGATGGCGCGGAAGGCGTCCAGCATCGGGTCCATCAGCGAGGAATGGAAGGCGTGCGAGACGGGAAGGCGGCTGGTCTTCCGCCCGGCTGCCGCGAAGTGCTCGCCCACGGCCAGCGCCTCGGACTCGATACCGGAAACCACCACGGAACGCGGCCCGTTGACGGCCGCGATGCCCACCCCGTCCGTGAGGAGCGGAAGCACCTCGTCCTCGGTCGCCTGCACGGCCACCATCGCGCCACCGGTCGGAAGGGCCTGCATCAAGCGACCACGGGCAACGACCAGCTTCGCGGCGTCCGCGAGGGACAGCACTCCGGCAACATGCGCGGCAGCCAGCTCACCGATCGAGTGACCCACCACTACATCAGGCGTGACGCCCCACGCCTCCACCAGCCGGAACAACGCCACCTCGAAGGCGAACAAGGCGGGCTGAGTGAAGCCGGTGGCGTTCAATGCCTCCGCGTCTTCCCCCCACACCACCTCACGCAACGCCGAACCGAGGTGCGGGTCCACCTCCGCGCACACCGCGTCAAACGCCTCCGCGAACACCGGGAACGCCTCGTACAACTCACGGCCCATCCCCAGCCGCTGCGCCCCCTGCCCCGTGAACAGAAACGCCGACTTCCCGACCGCCCGCGTGACCCCCCGCACCAGCCCCGCGTGCTCCTCGCCCGCCGCCAGCGCGGCCAGCGCGCCCGTACGGTCGCCGAAGACGACGGCCCGGTGCTCGAAGGCGGGCTTCGACGTGACCAGGGAGTGGCCGATGTCCTCGGCGCGGTGGTCTCCCGCCACGGTGAGCAGCTGCGAGGCCTGGCCGGCCAGCGCCTCCGCGCTCTTCGCGGACACCACCCAGGGGGTGACGGCCAGGTCGGCACCGGCCTCGGTCACAGCGGCCTCGGGGGCCTCCTCGACGATCACGTGGGCGTTCGTGCCGCTGATGCCGAAGGACGAGATGCCCGCGCGCCTGGGGTGTCCGGCCGGCGCCCACTCGCGGGCTTCCGTCAGCAGCTCGACGTCACCCTCGGACCAGTCGATCTGGTCCGAGCGCTCCTCCGCGTGGAGGGTGGGCGGGAGGACGCCGTGGCGCATGGCCATGACCATCTTGATGATGCCCGCGACACCGGCGGCGGCCTGGGTGTGGCCCATGTTGGACTTGATGGAGCCCAGCCACAGCGGCTGTCCGTCCGGCCGGTCCTGCCCATAGGTGGCAAGGAGCGCCTGCGCCTCGATCGGGTCGCCCAAGGTGGTGCCCGTGCCGTGCGCCTCGACCGCGTCGACCTCCGCGGCCGTCAGGCCCGCGTTGGCGAGGGCCTGACGGATCACGCGCTGCTGCGAGGGGCCGTTGGGGGCGGTGAGGCCGTTGCTGGCGCCGTCCTGGTTGAGGGCGGAACCACGGACCACGGCGAGGACCGGGTGGCCGTTGCGGCGCGCGTCGGACAGGCGCTCCAGGAGCAGCATGCCCGCGCCCTCGCCCCAGCCCGTGCCGTTGGCGCCGATGCCGAAGGACTTGCAGCGGCCGTCCGGGGCGAGGCCCCGCTGCCGGCTGAACTCGACGAAGACCTCGGGCGTCGCCATGACCGCGACACCGCCGGCGAGGGCGAGTGAGCACTCACCCGACCGCAGCGCCTGCGCGGCCATGTGCAGGGAGACCAGCGACGACGAGCACGCCGTGTCGACGGTGACGGCCGGGCCCTCCAGGCCGAACACGTACGAGACGCGGCCGGAGGCGATGGCGCCCGTGCTGTTGTTGGCCGCGTAGTCGTGGTACATCATCCCGGCGTAGCAGCCGGTCATGCTGCCCCGCAGGGTCTCCGGGTCGATCCCGGCCCGCTCGAAGGCCTCCCAGGCCGTCTCCAGCAGCAGGAACTGCTGCGGGTCCATGATCGCGGCCTCGTTGGGGCTGATCCCGAAGAACGCGGGGTCGAACTCGCCCGCCCCGTGCAGGAATCCGCCCTCGTTGGCGTAGGTGGTGTGCGGGCGCCCGGAGGTCGGGTCGTACACCCGGTCCAGGTCCCAGCCACGGTTGGCGGGGAAGTCCGAGACCGCGTCCACCCCGTCCGCGACGAGCCGCCACAGCTGCTCCGGGCTGCGTACCCCGCCCGGGTAGCGGCATGCCATGGAGACGATGACGATCGGGTCGTCGTCGTTCCCCGCACCGGCACCGCTCACACCTCGGGCGGGGGCCACCTCGGCGATGGAGCCGTCGAGTTCGCTCAGCAGGTGCCGGGCGAGGGCGCGCGGGCTGGGGTAGTCGAAGGCGAGGGTGGCGGGCAGCCGGACCTCGGCGGCGGCGCTGACGGCGTTGCGGAACTCCACGGCGGTGAGCGAGTCGAAGCCCAGCTCGCTGAAGGCCCGGGTCTCGTCCACGGCGTCCGCGTCCGGGTAGCCGAGGGCCACCGCGACCTGGGTGCGGACCAGGTCGAGCAGGATGCGCTCCTGCTCCTCCCGGTCGAGCCCGGCCAGCCGGCCGCGCAGCGCCCCGGCCGCCTCCGGCGCGGAACCGGCGGTGCGCCGGGCCCGTACGCGGACCAGCTTCCGGAAGAGCGGCGGCAGCGCCTCACCGGCCTCGGCGAGGGTGCGCACGTCGAGCCGGATCGGCAGGACGACGGGCGTGTCCACGGTCAGCGCGCGGTCGAACAGGTCGAGGCCGTACGCGGCGGTGAGGGCGCCGATGCCGGTGCGGCTCATGCGCTGGAGGTCGGCGTCGGTCAGGGCGCCGGACATCCCGCTCGCCCACAGGCCCCACGCGAGGGAGCGGGCGGGCAGCCCGTGGGCCGTGCGGTGGGTGGCGAGGGCGTCGAGCAGGGCGTTGGCGGCACCGTAGTTGCCCTGGCCGGGGACACCCAGGACGCCGGTGGCGGAGGAGAACAGGACGAACGCCGACAGGTCCGCGTCCCGCGTCAGCTCGTGCAGGTGGAGCGCCGCGTCGGCCTTGGCGCGCAGGACGGTGTCCAGGCTCTCCGGGGTCAGCGACGCGATGAGCGTGTCGTCCAGGACACCGGCGAGGTGCACCACACCGGTGAGCGGCACCCCGTCGAGCGCTGCGGCCAGGGCGTCCCGGTCCGCGACATCACAGGCGGCGACGGTGATCTCGGCGCCGAGCGCGCGCAGCTGTGCGGACAGCTCCGCCGCACCGGGCGCGTCCGCGCCGCGCCGGGAGACCAGCAGCAGGCTGCGGACACCGTGGGTCTCGACGAGCTGCCGGGCCACCAGGCTGCCGAGCGCGCCGGTCGCGCCGGTGACCAGGACCGTGCCGGTGCCGAAGTCGGGGCGGACGCGCGTCTCGGGGTCGTCCGTGAGGCGGACGAGGCGGGCGCCGTAGACGGTCGTGCCGCGTACGAGGGTCTGGGACTCGCCGGTGGCCAGCGCGGCCCCCGCCTGTGCGTCGTCCGCGAGGTCGTCCAGGTCCGCGAGGACGATCCGCCCGGGGTGCTCGGCCTGCGCGGAGCGCACGAGCCCCCAGACGGCGGCCCCGGCCAGGTCGGTGACGTCCTCCCCCGGCCGGGCCACGGCACCGCTGGTCGCGACGAGCAGACGGGACCCCGCGGAGCGCTCGGCCGAAAGCCAGTGCTGGAGTGCGGCAAGGATCTCGGTGGTGGCGGCCCGGACGGCTGCCGGGTCCGCGCCGCTGTGGCGGGACCGCAGGACGACGCTCTCGGGCACGGGCCCGTCGGCGCTCAGCTCTGTCCGGTCGGCGGGAGCCGAAACCTGTTCGCCCGCCGGGAGTTCGACCCAGTCCAGGCCGAACAGGGACTCGTGCGCGACCGTGCGGGCGGCGGCCAGCTGTTCGGCGGAGACCTCGCGCAGGACGAGCGAGTCGACGGACAGCACGGGCCGGCCCGTCTCGTCGGCGACGGACAGGGCGACGGCACCCGCGCCGTCGGGGGCGATGCGGACCCGCAGCCGTGCTGCCCCGGAGGCGTGGAGGCGTACGCCCGTCCAGACGAAGGGCAGCACCGGACCGGTCGCCTCCGCGAACAGATCGGTGAACACGGAGCCGTGCAGCGAGGCGTCGAGCAGCGCCGGGTGCAGCCCGAACTTCCCGGCGTCCGCGTGCGCCCGTTCCGGCAGCGCGACCTCGGCGCAGATCCCGGTCCCGGAGCGCCAGGCGGCCGTCAGCCCCCGGAAGGCGGGCCCGTACGCGAGTCCGGCCTCGGCCAGGGACGCGTACACGCCCTCGGTGTCGATGGCCTCGGCACCGGCGGGCGGCCAGGCGGCGAGGTCGAAGGGAGCCGGGTCCGTGGTGGTGGCCGACAGGACTCCGGCCGCGTGGAGCGTCCAGGGCAGGTCGGGCTGGTCTTCGCGGCGCGAGTGCACGCTGAACGGGCGCCGCCCGGACGCGTCCGACGCGCCGACCTCGACCTGGAGCGCGACCGCACCGCGTGCGGGCAGCACCAGGGGGGCCTGGAGCATCAGTTCGTCGAGCGTCTCGCAGCCGACCTGGTCGCCGGCCCGGACGGCCAGTTCGACGAAGCCGGTGCCGGGGAAGACGACGGACTCCCCCACGACGTGGTCGGCGAGCCAGGGCTGCGCGGACACGGAGACCCTGCCCGTCAGGACGACGCCGCCGGAGTCCGCGAGCGAGACGACCGCCCCGAGCAGCGGGTGCCCGGCCGCGGCGAGCCCGGCGGCGGAGAGGTCGCCGGGGGCGTTGGTGCCCTCCACCCAGTACCGGGTTCGCTGGAAGGCATACGTGGGCAGCTCGGCCTGCTGCGTACCGGTGCCGGCGTAGAACGCCCCCCAGTTCACGGCGAGGCCGGTGGTGAACAGCCGTGCCAGGCCCGCGACCAGGGCCTCGGACTCGCCGCGGTCCTTGCGTATCAGCGGGACGCAGGTGGTGTTCTCGTCGGTGGCGGACGCGGTCCCGAGTGCGGTGAGGATCGCGTCGGGGCCGATCTCGACGAACGTACGGGCTCCGAAGGCTTCGGCAGCGTTTACGGCGTCCGCGAAACGGACAGGGCGGCGGACCTGGTCCACCCAGTACTCGGGGGACTGCCAGCCGGAGGCGGACGCGGCGCCGGTGACGGTGGAGACGACCGGGATGCTCGGCTCGCTGAACATCAACTGCGAGGCGACCGCACGGAAGTCGTCGAGCATCGGGTCCATCAGCGAGGAATGGAACGCGTGCGAGACGGAAAGACGGCTGGTCTTGCGACCCAGCGCGGCGAAGTGCTCACCCACCGCCAGCGCCTCGGACTCCACACCCGAAACGACCACGGACTGCGGCCCGTTGACCGCCGCGATGCCGACCCCGTCGGTCAGCAGCGGCAGCACCTCTTCCTCGGTCGCCTGCACGGCAACCATCGCGCCATCGGCCGGGAGCGCCTGCATCAGACGACCACGGGCAACGACCAGCTTCGCGGCATCCGCGAGGGACAGCACCCCGGCGACGTGCGCGGCAGCCAGCTCACCGATCGAGTGACCCACCACGACGTCGGGCTTGACGCCCCACGCCTCCACCAGCCGGAACAACGCCACCTCGAACGCGAACAGCGCGGGCTGAGTGAACGCAGTGCTGTTCAGCGCCGCCGCGTCTTCCCCCCACACCACCTCACGCAACCCACGACCGAGATGCGCGTCCACCTCACCGCACACCGCGTCAAACGCCTCCGCGAACACCGGGAACGCGTCATACAGTTCACGGCCCATGCCGAGCCGCTGCGCACCCTGCCCCGTGAACAGAAACGCCGTCTTCCCCTTCGCCGCGACGCCACGCACCACGGAAGGGTGGTTCTCCCCCTCGGCCACCGCCGCGAGCCCGGTCAGGGCCTCCTCGCGGGTCTCCGCGAGCACCACCGCG
Organism: Streptomyces sp. NBC_00708; assembly: GCA_036226585.1. GTDB lineage: Bacteria > Actinomycetota > Actinomycetes > Streptomycetales > Streptomycetaceae > Streptomyces. The sequence continues at coordinate 3,626,357 of CP108997.1, read as the reverse complement.
CGGTGGTCGAGCGCCGCGCGGGCCGTCGCCAGGGAGTACGTGAGGTCGGCGTCGCTCGTCTCCGAGCCCGCCGTGACATGGGCGTGCACGCGGCCGGCCTGTGCGGCCAGAGCCGTCGCATCGCGGCCGGAGAGCAGCCAGGGCAGCACCGCCGGCAGGGGCGTGGCGAGGGCCTCGTCGGCCGGCGCTCCGGTGGCCTCATCGGCCGGCGCCTCTGTGGCCTCATCGGCCTCCGCCGGTTCCGCCGCCGGCGCCTCCTCCAGGATCACGTGCGCATTCGTCCCGCTCACGCCGAAGGCCGAGACACCGGCCCGGCGCGGGCGGTCCTCGGCACGCTCCCACTCCCGGGTCTCGGTCAGCAGCCGCACCCGGCCCGCCGACCAGTCGACGTGACTCGACGGCTCGTCCACGTGGAGGGTCTTCGGGAGCACGCCGTGGCGCAGCGCCTCGACCATCTTGATGATGGAGCCGACGCCGGCGGCGGCCTGCGCGTGGCCCATGTTGGACTTGATGGACCCCAGCCACAGCGGCCGGTCCTCGTCGCGCCCCTGCCCGTAGGTGGCGAGCAGCGCCTGCGCCTCGATCGGGTCGCCCAGGGTCGTCCCGGTGCCGTGGCCCTCGACGGCGTCCACATGGGTCGCGGAGAGCTTGGCGTTGGCGAGGGCCTGGCGGATGACGCGCTGCTGGGCGCGGCCGTTGGGGGCGGTGAGGCCGTTGCTGGCGCCGTCCTGGTTGACCGCGCTGCCGCGTACGACGGCGAGCACGGGGTGTCCGTTGCGGCGGGCGTCCGCGAGGCGTTCGAGGACGAGCATGCCGGCGCCCTCGGACCAGCCGGTGCCGTCCGCCGCCTCCGCGAACGCCTTGCAGCGGCCGTCCGGGGCGAGCCCGCGCTGACGGCTGAACGCGATGAACGGGGACGGGGTCGACATCACCATGACACCGCCGGCCAGGGCGAGCGTGCACTCGCGCCGGCGCAGCGCGGTCGCCGCCAGGTGGAGCGAGACCAGCGACGAGGAGCAGGCGGTGTCGACGGTGACGGCGGGCCCTTCGAGGCCCAGGGTGTAGGAGATCCGGCCGGAGATCACGGCGGCCGCGTTGCCGGTCGTCATGTACGCCTCGGCGACCTCGCCCGCCGCGCCGACGATGTACTCGTAGTCCTGGATGCCGGAGCCCGCGAACACGCCGACGGGCTTGCCCCGCAGGGCCGTCGGGTCGATCCCGGCCCGCTCGATCGCCTCCCAGGACACCTCCAGGAGCAGCCGCTGCTGGGGGTCCATGGTCAGGGCCTCGTTGGGGCTGATCCCGAAGAAACCGGCGTCGAAGCCGGCGACGTCGTGGACGAACCCGCCCTCGTTCACGTAACTGCTGCCGGACGCGGTGTCGCCCTCGTCGCCACGCAGCGCGTCGAGGTCCCAGCCCCGGTCGGTGGGGAAGGTGGAGACGGCGTCGCGGCCCTCGGCGACGAGCCGCCACAGCTCCTCGGGGGAGGAGACCCCGCCCGGGTAGCGGCAGCTCATCGCCACAATGGCGATGGGCTCGTGGTCCTGGTTCTCGGCTTCCTGAAGCCTGCGCCGCGTCTGGTGCAGATCCGCCGTGACCCGCTTGAGGTAGTCGAGAAGCCGTGCGTCGTCATTGGACATGTTGGGTCCCACCGAGTCCTTGTTCATGCCGGTTCATGCCGAGAGGTCGAGTCGGGTCGCAGGTGCGGGGCGGGGCCCGGTGCCGTCGCCGGCACCGGGCGCGCGGTCGGTCAGGTGAGGCCGAGTTCGTTGTCGATGAAGGCGAAGACGTCGTCGGCGGACGCGGCTTCCAGCTGGTCGCCGACCTTCTGGCCGCTGTCGCCGTTCTGCGCGTCGAGCGTCCCGGTCAGCCGGGTCAGCAGGGACTGCAGACGGGCCGTGATCCTGGTCGCCTCGATGTCCTCGGCGGCGAGCGCCGCAGCGGCCTCCTCCAGGCGGTCGAGCTGCGCCAGTACGGGGAGTTCGCCGAGGCTGTCGTCCTGGCAGAGCTCCGACCACAGGTGGCCGGCCAGCGCGCCGGGGCTCGGGTGGTCGTAGATCATGCTGGTGGGCAGCGGGCGCCCGGTCGCGGCGACGAGCTTCGTACGCAGGTCGACGGCGGCGACCGAGTCGAACCCGAGGTCCGTGAACCCCCGGTCCGCCCCGACCTCGGCCGGTTCGTCGTACCCGAGCAGCGCCGCGACATGTGTACGGACGAGGTCCAGCAGCACGGACCGCTGCTCCGGTTCGGCGAGGCCGGCCAGCCGGTCCGCGAGGCCGGAGTCCCCGGCTCCGCCGTCGGCGCCACCGTCCGGGCCGAGCGCGGCCCGCGCGTCCGGCAGGGCGTCCAGGAGCGGGCGGGGGCGGGCGAGTACGAAGGTGGGGGCGAAGCGCTCCCAGTCGAACTCGGCGACCACCGCGTGCGAGCCGCCGCCCGTCAGAATGCGGCGCAGGGCACCGATGGCGAGCGCGGGAGCCATCGCGGGGGCGCCCATGCGGCGCATGACAGCGGCCAGTTCGGCGTCGACCATTCCCCCGTCCCACGACCCCCATGCCACCGAAGTGGCGGCGAGTCCACGGGCCCGCCGACTGTGCGCGAGCCCGTCGAGAAAGGCGTTGGCGCTGCCGTACGCGGACTGGCCCGCACTGCCCCAGACGGCGGCGCCGGACGAGAACAGCACGAACGCGTCGAGCGGTGTGTCGCCGAGGAGTTCGTCCAGGTGACGGGCGCCGAGCACCTTGGCCTCCGCGACCTGGGCCAGCTCCGCGAGGGACAGTTCACCGAGCGGGGCGATGCGCTGCGGGAGCCCTGCCGCGTGGAAGACGGCGGTGAGGTCCGTGAGGCCGGCGAGCAGCCCGCGTACGGCTTCGCGGTCGGCCATGTCGCAGGCCGCCACGGAGACGCGGGCGCCCATGGCCCCGATCTCCGCGGCCAGTTCCGTGACACCAGGGGCGTCCTGGCCGCGCCGCCCGGCGAGGACCACGTGGTCCGCTCCGTCGGCGGCGAGCATCCGGGCCACATGGGCGCCGATCCCGCCGGTGCCGCCGGTGACGAGGACGGTGCCCCGGGCCTGCCAGGTCGCCGCCGGATCGGGCTGCGCGGGCCGGACCAGACGGCGGGCGTAAGCGCCCTGCGGACGTACGGCGAGCTGGTCCTCGGCGGTTCCCCGCGCGAGGGCGTCACAAACCCGGCGCAGGACCGCGTCGTCGGCGTTCGCGGGCAGGTCGATCAGGCCGCCCCAGGTGTCCGGTGCCTCCAGCGCGAGGGCAGCACCGAGCCCCCACACGGCGGTCTGCTCGGGCCGCACCGCCGCGTCACCGTCATCGGTGGCCACCGCGCCCCGGGTGAGGCACCACACCGGGGCCGTCCATCCCAGGGCCGCCGTCTCACGCAGCAGGGCGGCGGTGTCCGCGAGCCCCTGGGAGAGCACCGGGTGGTCCGGGTGCGGGGTGTTGTCGAGGGCGAGGAGGCTGACGACTCCGGCGGGGGCGGCGGCGGACAGCGCGACGCCCTCCGACAGAACGGGGTTCGCGCCCCGCTCCGCCAGCTCACCGGCCAGCGCTTCAGCCAAGGAGCGGTCCGCCGCCGCGTGCGCCACGAGCCAGTCCCCGGTGAGCGGGGCGGGCGGCGCGGGGTCGGCGACCGGCGCCCAGGAGACCCGGTAGCGCAGCGCGTCCACGGCCGACGCCTCGCGCCGGCCGGCCCGCCAGCTGGTGAGCGCGGGCAGCACGGGGGCCAGATCGGCGGGGTCGACACCGAGCCGCTCCGCGAGCCCGGCCGCGTCCTCCTGCTCCACGGCCTCCCAGAACCCGGCCTCACCGGGCTCCGCCGTGGCAGCCGCCGGAGCGGTCTCGGGCGCGGTCGCCCAGTAGGTGCGGTGCTGGAAGGCGTACGTCGGCAGGTCCACGCGGTGCGGGCGGTGGCCGGTCGCGGTGAAGCAGGCGTTCCAGTCGACGGGCACGCCCCGGGTGTGGGCGAGCGCGACGGCCTCCGTCAGCACGCGTGCCTCGTCGCGGTCCCGGCGCAGGGCGGCCGTGAAGACCGGCTGGTCGGTGCCCTCGTCGGCGCCGGTCAGGCAGTCGGGTCCGAGCGGGGTCAGGGCCGCGTCCGGGCCGAGTTCCAGGAAGGTGTGGACGCCCTTGGCGGCGAGCGCGCGCACGGCGTCGCTGAACCGGACGCTCGCCCGGACGTGCCGCACCCAGTAGTCCGCGCAGGCCAGTTCGTCGTCACCGGCGAGTTCACCGGTGACGGTGGAGACGACCGGAATGCGGGCGGTCGCGTACGTGACGCTCTCGGCGACCGCACGGAAGTCGTCGAGCATCGGCTCCATGAGCGGCGAGTGGAAGGCGTGCGACACGGCGAGCCGCTTGGTGCGGCGGCCCTCGGCCGCGAAGTGGGCGGCGATCGCGAGCGCGTCGGTCTCCGCGCCGGAGACGATCACGGAACGCGGACCGTTGAGCGCGGCGATCCCCGTGGCCGGGGTGAGCAGCGGCGTCACCTCGTCCTCGGACGCCTCCACGGCGACCATCGCGCCGCCGGCCACAAGCGCCTGCATCAGCCGGCCCCGGGCGGCGACGAGCTTCGAAGCGTCCGCCAGGGAGAGCACGCCCGCGACATGCGCGACGGCGAACTCGCCCACGGAGTGCCCGGCGAGGAAGTCGGGCCGCACGCCCCAGGACTCGATGAGCCGGTACAGCGCCACCTCGCACGCGAACAGGGCCGGCTGCGCGAGCCCCGTACCGTCGAGCAGCGCCCGGTCCTCGCCCCACATCGCCGCCCGCAACGAGGTGTCGAGGTGCGCGTCGAGCGCGTCCACGGCCTCGTCGAAGGCGCGGGCGAACACCGGGTAGGCGGCATGCAGTTCCCGTCCCATCCCGAGGCGCTGCGAACCCTGCCCCGTGAACAGCACCGCGCTCAGCGCGTCGGGCCGCGCGTCCCCGGTGACGGCCGCATCGGCGGACCCGTCGGCGAGCGCGCGCAGCGCCCGTACGAGGTCGGCGTGACCGGTGGGCGCCTGTCCGTCGGCGACGATCACCGCACGGTGTTCCAGGGCGGCCCGGGTGGTGGCCAGCGACCAGCCGGTGTCGGCCAGGGGCGCGGCCGGGTGGGCCTCCAGGTGGGCGGCGAGGCGGGCTGCCTGTGCGGCCAGCGCCTCGGGGCGGCGGGCGGACAGGAGCACGGGCACGAAACGGGGGGCGGTGCCCCGGCTCGTACGCTCCTCGGCGGCGCCCTCCGCCGTACCCGCCTCGGCGGAGGCGGAAACCACCGCGGCCGGTGCCTCCTCCACGATCACATGCACATTCGTGCCGCTCAGCCCGAACGACGACACCCCGGCCCGCTTGGCGCGGCCGAGGTCCGGCCAAGTGACCGGCTCGGTCAGCAGCCGTACGCTGCCCGCGCTCCAGTCCACGTTGTGGCTCGGCTCGTCCACGTGCAGGGTGCGCGGCAGGACGCCCGCCTTCATCGCCTGCACCATCTTGATCACGCCACCGACACCGGCGGCGGCCTGCGCGTGCCCGATGTTCGACTTGAACGAGCCCAGCCACAGCGGCCGGTCGGCGGGCCGCTCGCGCCCGTAGGCGGCGATGAGGGCCTGCGCCTCGATCGGGTCACCGAGCGTCGTGCCGGTGCCGTGCGCCTCGACGGCGTCGACATCGGCGGGTGCGAGGCCGCCGGAGGCCAGGGCCTGCTGGATGACGCGCTGCTGCGAGGGACCGTTCGGCGCGGTCAGCCCGTTGGACGCGCCGTCGGAGTTCATCGCCGAACCCCGGATGACGGCGAGGACGGGGTGGCCGTTGCGGCGGGCGTCGGACAGCCGCTCGACGAGGAGCATGCCCGCGCCCTCGGACCAGGTGGTGCCGTCGGCCGCGGCGGCGAAGGACTTGCAGCGGCCGTCGGGGGCGAGGCCCCGGTCCTGGCTGAAGCCGACGAAGGAGTCGGGGCTCGCCATGACGGTGACGCCGCCCGCGAGCGCGAGTGCGCATTCCCCGCTGCGCACCGACTGAACCGCGAGATGGAGGGCGACGAGGGAGGAGGAGCAGGCCGTGTCGACGGTGACCGCCGGGCCCTCCAGGCCGAGGGTGTAGGCAACGCGCCCGGAGGCGACGCTCGCCAGGCCGCCGGTACCGCCGCCGCCCGGGTAGTCGTGGTAGACGACACCGGCGAACACACCGGTACGGCTGCCCTTCAGCGAGGTCGGGTCGATTCCGGCGCGCTCGATGGCCTCCCAGGACACTTCCAGCAGCAGCCGCTGCTGCGGGTCGGTGTCCTTCGCCTCACGCGGGCTGATCTTGAAGAAGTCCGCGTCGAACTCCCCCGCGTCGTGCAGGAAGCCGCCCTCACGGCAGTACGTCCTGCCGGGCGTCGACGGCTCGGGGTCGTACAGGGCGTCCATGTCCCAGCCACGGCCCTCCGGGAACAGCGACACGGCGTCCCGCCCCGCGTCCACCAGCTGCCACAGATCCTCGGGCGAGGTGATGCCACCGGGGAAGCGGCAGCCCATCGCCACGATCGCGACCGGTTCGCTGCCCCGCGCCTCGACCTCCGACAACTGGCGTCGGGTGCGCTGGAGTTCGGCGGTGGCGCGCTTGAGATAGTCCCGGAGCTTGTCGTCGTTGCTCATCGAACCTCAACCAATCTGCAGCTGATCGCTGGCTAGGAGATGCCGAATTCGCTGTCGAGCACGTCGAACAGCTCCTCGTCGGTGACCGTTTCGAAGTCGGGCCCCTCGCCGGCCGGTGCCGGATCGCCCTGGGCGTCGCGCCAGCGCCGCACGATGGCTTCGAGGCGGGCGGTGATCGCGTCCGCGCGGGCGCCGACCGTCTCCGCGTCCGCGCCGGTGACGGGGAACCCGCCGAGCACGTCCTCGATCCGGTCCAGTTCGGCCAGCACCGCGGCGGCCGGGTCGCCGTCCCCCGCCCCGGACTCGGAGTCCAGGCGCTCCGCCAGGAAGGCGGCCACGGCACGCGGGGTCGGGTAGTCGAAGATCAGCGTGGCGGGCAGGTCGCAGCCGGACGCGGCGGTCAGCCGCTTGCGCAGCTCCACGGCGGCCAGCGAGTCGAAGCCCATGTCACGGAAGGCGAGATCGGTCTCGACGACACCCACGGACGCGTGCCCGAGCACGGCCGCCACATGCGTACGCACCAGCGCCAGCAGGACTCGCCCGGCCTCGGCCGCCCCGAGCCCGTCCAGCTCCGCCCGCAGCCCCGCGGCGGCCCGCTGCGACTCCTCCGCGGTGGGCACGTCGTGCGCCGTCTGCGGGACGGTGGCACCGGTGGCACCGCTGCCCTCGACCCAGAAACGGGTGCGCTGGAAGGCGTACGTGGGCAGCTCGACGGTCCGTGCCCCGCTGCCGGCGAAGTACGTCCGCCAGTCGACCCGGACGCCCTGCGCGTACAGCCGCCCGACCGCTCCGGCCAGGGACTCCGTCTCGGAGCGGTTCCTGCGCAGGAGCGGGACGAGCGCGGTGTCCTCGTCGGTCACGGAGGCCGCGCCGAGAGCGGTGAGCACCGCGTCGGGGCCGACCTCCACGAACGTACGGGCTCCGAGTGCTTCCGCGGCGTTCACGGCATCGGCGAAGCGGACAGGGCGGCGGACCTGGTCGACCCAGTACTCCGGGGTCTGCCAGTCGGTGGACGGGGCGCCGGTGACGGTGGAGACGACCGGGATACGGGGCTCCGCGTACGTCACCTTCTCGGCGACGGCGCGGAAGTCGATCAGCATCGGCTCCATGAGGGCGGAATGGAACGCGTGCGAGACGGGAAGGCGGCTGGTCTTCCGGCCGAGCGCGGCGAAGTGCTCACCCACGGCGAGAGCGGCGATCCCGGTCCCGGAGACCACGACCGCCTGCGGGCCGTTGACGGCCGCGATGCCCACCCCCTCCGTGAGGAGGGGAAGCACCTCGTCCTCGGTCGCCTGCACGGCCACCATCGCGCCACCGGCCGGAAGCGCCTGCATCAGGCGGCCACGGGCGACGACGAGACGAGCGGCGTCCGCGAGGGACAGCACCCCGGCAATGTGCGCGGCGGCCAGCTCACCGATCGAGTGACCGACGACGACGTCCGGGGTGACACCCCACGTCTCGACGAGCCGGAACAGCGCGACCTCGAAGGCAAAGAGGGCGGGCTGGGTGTACGAGGTCGCGTTCAGCGCGTCCGCGTCTTCCCCCCACATGACCTCGCGCAACCCCGTACCGAGGTGCACGTCTACCTCCGCGCACACCGCGTCAAACGCCTCGGCGAACACCGGGTAGGCCTCGTACAGTTCACGGCCCATCCCCAGCCGCTGCGCGCCCTGCCCCGTGAACAGGAACGCCGACTTGCCCGTCCGGCGGGCCCGGCCGACGACCACCGCCGGGTGTTCGTTCCCCGCCGCGAGCGCGGCCAGCGCGTCCGCGCGGTCGGTGGCTGTCTGCCCGAGGACCACCGCCCGGTGGGTGAAGGCGGTCCGTGTGGTGGCCAGGGAGAGCCCGATGTCCGCCGCATCGGTCTCGGGCTCTCCCAGGGCCTGTTCCCGCAGGCGGGCGGCCTGAGCACTGAGGGCCTGCTCGGACTTCGCCGTCACCACCCAAGGAACCACGGGGAGCGCGGCCCGCACGGCCGCCTCCCCCGTCTCTTCCGGCGCCTCCTCGACGATCACATGGGCGTTCGTCCCACTGATCCCGAACGAGGACACCCCGGCCCGCCGCACCGCGCCGCCGGACACCCAGGGACGCGACTCGGCCAGCAGCTCGACCGCGCCCTCCGCCCAGTCGACCTGCTCCGAAGGCGTTTCGGCGTACAGGGACTTGGGAAGCACGCCGTGGCGCAGGGCCATGACCATCTTGATGATCCCCGCGACACCCGCCGCCGCCTGGCTGTGCCCCATGTTGGACTTGATGGACCCCAGCCACAGGGGCCGCCCCTCGGGCCGCTCCTGCCCGTAGGTCTCCAGGAGTGCCTGTGCCTCGATCGGGTCGCCGAGGGTCGTGCCGGTGCCGTGCGCCTCGACCACGTCGACGTCCGCGGCCGTCAGGCCCGCGTCGGCCAGGGCCTGACGGATCACGCGCTGCTGGGCCGGGCCATTAGGGGCGGTGAGGCCGTTGCTCGCACCGTCCTGGTTGAGCGCCGAGCCACGCACCACCGCGAGCACCGGGTGACCGTTGCGGCGGGCATCGGACAGCCGCTCCAGGACCAGGACACCGGCGCCCTCGGAGCAGGCGACACCGTCGGCGGACGCGGAGAAGGACTTCGAGCGGCCGTCGGACGCCAGGCCCTGCTGCGTGCTGAAGTACACGAACATGTCCGGGGTCGACATGACCGTCACCCCGCCGGCGAGGGCGAGTGAGCACTCACCCGCCCGCAGCGCCTGCGCCGCCAGGTGCAGCGCCACCAACGAGGAGGAGCAGGCCGTGTCCACGCTGACCGCAGGCCCTTCGAGCCCCAGCGTGTAGGCGACGCGACCGGACACCACGCTGCCGGCCGTGGTGCTCCCGGGCTCCGCGCCGAGCGCGTAGTCGTGGTACATCACCCCGGCGAAGACACCGGTCGGCGAGCCCTTGAGCGTCGTCGGGTCGATCCCGGCCCGCTCGATCGCCTCCCAGGCGACCTCGAGCAGCAGCCGCTGCTGCGGGTCGGTCACCAGGGCCTCGTTGGGGCTGATCCCGAAGAACACCGGGTCGAAGTCCGGTGCGTCGTAGAGGAAGCCGCCCTCGCGCGCGTACGTCTTGCCGGGCTTACCCGGCTCGGGGTCGTACACACCCTCGTCCCAGCCGCGGTCCGCGGGAAACTCCCCGATCGCGTCCACGCCGTCCGCGACCAGCTGCCACAGGGCCTCGGGGCTCGTGGCGCCACCCGGGTAGCGGCAGCCCATGCCGACGACGACCACCGGGTCGTCCTGGTGCGCGCCGCGGCCGGACGGGCCCGCCTCTTCGAGACGGCGCTCGGCGTCCGCCAGCCGGCGGCGTACCTCGCGCAGGTCGGTCGTGGCCCGCTTCAGGTATTCGAGAAGTCGCTCTTCGTTGCTCACAGAGACCTGCTCCCTCTGGCTCGACGATCCGTGGCGACTCACTCACGCGGCGTCCAACGTTGATCGGATTCGAACGCTACTGACGGCTTCGAGGGGCGGCCTACCCTTAACCCACCCCTGCCGCGGGCCCCTGTCCGGCGGGGCGGGAACGCGCGAAGGACCGGGGTGTGTGACGGCTGCCGTACAGCTGTCACACACCCCGGCCGGGGCCCGTACCGCCTGGTGAGGCGGGACCGGGGATCAGGGGGTCGCGGGGGTGCCGAGCTCGTTGTCGAGGATGTCGAACAGTTCGTCCGCGGTGACCTCACCGAGGTCCTGCGCCGCCTCCTCCGGCTCGTCCGCCGGCGGTGCGTCGAGCCTTCCGGCCAGCTCTCTCAGCCGTTGTACGAACCGGGCGCGTTCGGGTCCGGCGGGCGGGGCGTCGGTGGTGAGCAGGGACTCCAGCTTCTTGAGGTCCGCCTCCGCCCGGGACACCGGGACGGCCGGCACCAGACGGGCGGCGATGTACGCGGCGACCTCCGCCGCGCTCGGGTAGTCGAAGATCAGCGTGGCGGGCAGCCGCACCCCGCTCACCGCCGTGAGCTGGTTGCGCAGTTCCACCGAGCCCAGCGAGTCGAAGCCCAGCTCCCCGAACGCGCGGTCCGGTTCGATCGCCTCACCGGACGCGTGACCGAGAACGGCCGCCGCGTGCCCCCGTACGACGTCCAGGATGATCCCGGTCCGCTCCTCCTCGTCGCATCCCGCGATCCGTGCGGCGAGCCAGGCGCCCTTGGGCGCGCCGGCCGTGGAGCGCTTGCGTGCGGGCGGGGCGATCGCGCGCAGGAGGGCGGGGAGTTCGTCGGTACGGGTGCGCAGGGCGCCCGGGTCGACGCGGAGAGGAACGGTGGCCGCGACACCCGACGTCAGGGCGGCGTCGAACAGGGCCAGGGCCTCCGCCTCGGACAGCGCGGGCATCCCCGCCCGGCGCATGCGCTCCAGGTCGGCATCGGCCAGGTGGGACGCCATGCCGGTGTCCACGGCCCAGAGCCCGAAGGCCATCGAGGACGCGGGAAGGCCCTCGGTGTGACGTCGGGCGGCGAGTGCGTCGAGGAAGACGTTGGCCGCCGCGTAGTTGCCCTGCCCGGCCGCCAGGACGAGCCCGCCGGCCGAGGAGAACATCACGAACGCCGACAGGTCCAGCTCCCGCGTCAGCTCGTGCAGATGCCAGGCCGCGTCCGCCTTCGGCCGCAGGACGGCATCCACCCGCTCGGGCGTCAGCGCGCCCACCACACCGTTGTCCGCGACACCGGCGACATGGACGACACCAGTGAGCGGGTGCGCCGGGTCCACGGCGGCGATCGCCGCGGCCAAGGAGTCCCGGTCCGCGACGTCGCAGGCCGCGACGGCGACCGAGGCGCCCAGCCCGGACAGCTCCGTCACCAGATCGGCCGCACCGGGCGCGTCCGCGCCCCGCCGGCCCAGCAACAGCAGGCTCCGCACTCCGTGTTCGGCTACCAGATGCCGGGCCACCCGCGCGCCCAGCCCACCGGTGCCGCCCGTGATCAGTACGGTCCCGTCCGCGTCCCACACCGGCCCGGTCCCGTCGGAGGCGCCCGAGCCCACCGGGACCAGGCGCGGCACCCGCACCTCGCCCTCGCGCACCAGCAACTCCGGCTCACCGAGGGCGACAAGGCTGCCGAGCGGCACCGAGTCGTCGGAGTCGATCAGCACGAACCGCCCCGGGTTCTCCGCCTGCGCGGCCCGGACCAGCCCCCAGACCGGGGCCTGTCGCAGGTCCACCGGTCCCGCGCACCCGGCATCAACAGCACCGCGCGTGAGGACCGCCAGCACGGCGCCCTCTTCCCGCTCCTCGGACAGCCAGTCCTGCACGGCCTCCAGCGCACGGCCCACCACGCCCCGCACGGCCCCCGGCACGTCCGCGTCCTTCTCCGCCACCACGCACTCGTAAACGGCGGGCACCTCGGATGTCCCGTCGCTCAGGGGCACCGGCTGCCAGTCCACCCGGAGCAGCGCATCGGCGGTCGCGGAGCCGGGCCGCTGGTCCCAGACGGGCCGGGACAGCAGGGATTCCACCGACAACACCGGGTTGCCGTGCTCGTCGGCGACGGTCAGCGACAGGCCGTCCTGCTGGGCGACGGGCCTGACTCGGACCCGGAGCGCCTTCGCCCCGGCCGCGTGCAGGGCGACGCCGTTCCAGGCGAAGGGGAGCAGGGTCTGCCCGCCGTCCTCGCGGCCCGGAATGGCCAGCAGCCCGACGTGCATCGCCGCGTCGAGGAGGGCGGGGTGGAGGCCGAAGCGGGTGGCGTCCTCGTGGGCGGACTCGGGCAGGCGCACCTCGGCGTACAGCTCCTCGCCGAGGCTCCAGGCCGCGGTGAGCCCCTGGAACACCGGCCCGTAGTGGTACCCGGCCTCCGCGAGGTCCTGGTAGGCACGGTCCACGGTCAGCTCCTGGGCCCCGGCCGGCGGCCAGTCCATGAGCCCGTCCGGGCCCTGCTCGTCCGGGCCCTGCTCGTCCGGCACCGGCGCCAGAACACCTTCGGCGTGACGGATCCACGGCAGGTCCGGCTGGTCCTCGGCGCGCGAGTGGACGGCCACGGTCCGGCGCCCGGTCTCGTCCGCCGCCCCGACGGCCACCTGGACGGCGATGCCGCCGAGGGGTTGCAGGACGAGGGGCGCCTGAAGGGTCAGTTCCTCCAGCAGCCCGCAGTCGAGCTGTTCGCCCGCCCGGACGGCCAGTTCGACGAACCCGGTGCCCGGCAGCAGAACGCTTCCGAGGACGTTGTGGTCCACGATCCAGCCGTGCGTCCCGGCGGACAGCCTGCCGGTGAGCACCGCACCGCCGTCGTCGGGCAGGACCACGGCCGCACGGAGCACCGGGTGGTCGAGCGCGAGCTGCCCGGAGGCGGCGGCGCCCCCTCCCTGGGACGCGGGTGCTTCGAGCCAATAGCGGTGGCGCTGGAAGGCGTACGTGGGCAGCTCGACGGTCCGCGCCCCGGAACCGGCGTAGAACGCCCGCCAGTCCACCTCGCCGCCGACGGTGAACACCCGCGCCAGACCGCCGGCCAGGCACTCGGGTTCCGGGCGGTTCCTGCGGACGAGCGGGATGAAGGTACTGGTGTCCTCGGTGGCGCAGCCGGCGCCGAGGGCGGTGAGGATCGCGTCCGGGCCGATCTCCACGAACGTACGAGCACCGAGGCTTTCGGCGGCGTTCACGGCATCCGCGAACCGGACGGGCTGGCGGACCTGATCGACCCAGTACTCCGGTGACTGCCAGTCGGAGGAGGCGAGCCCGGTGACGGTGGAGACAGCCGGGATGCGCGGCTCGTCGAACGTCAACTCGGCGGTGACCGAACGGAACTCGTCGAGCATCGGGGCCATGAGGGCGGAATGGAACGCGTGGGAGACGGGAAGGCGGCTGGTCTTCCGGCCCAGCGCGGCGAAGTGCTCACCCAGCGCCAGCGCCTCGGACTCCACGCCCGAAACGACGACGGACTGCGGCCCGTTGACGGCCGCGATGCCGACCCCCTCCGTGAGGAGGGGAAGCACCTCGTCCTCGGTCGCCTGCACGGCGACCATCGCACCGCCGGCCGGGAGCGCCTGCATCAGACGACCTCGGGCGACGACGAGACGAGCGGCGTCCGCGAGGGACAGCACTCCGGCAACATGCGCGGCGGCAAGCTCACCGATCGAGTGACCCACCACTACATCGGGCGTGACGCCCCACGCCTCCACCAGCCGGAACAGTGCGACCTCGAAGGCGAAGAGCGCGGGCTGAGTGAAGCCGGTGGCGTTCAGCGCCTTCGCGTCTTCCCCCCAGACAACCTCACGCAACGCCGAACCGAGGTGCACGTCTACCTCCGCGCACACCGCGTCAAACGCTTCCGCGAACACCGGGAACGCCTCGTACAACTCACGGCCCATCCCCAGCCGCTGCGCACCCTGCCCCGTGAACAGAAACGCCGTCTTCCCCTTGGCCACCGCACCCCGCACCAGCCCCGGGTGCTCCTCACCGGCCGCGAGGGCGGCCAGCGCGTCCGTACGGTCGCCGAGGACCACCGCCCGGTGCTCGAACACCGGGCGCGAGGCCACCAGCGAGTGGCCGATGTCCTCGGCCCGGTGGTCACCGGCCACGGACAGCAGCCGCGCCGCCTGCTCGGCCAGGGCCTCGGGGGCCTTCGCGGACAGCACCCAGGGGGCGACGGCCAGATCGGCCCCGGGCTCGATCGCGGCAGCCCCGGGCGCCTCCTCCACGATCACGTGCGCGTTCGTCCCGCTCAGCCCGAACGACGACACACCGGCTCGCCTCGGCCGCCCCGCCGGCTGCCACTCACGGGCCTCCGTCAGCAGCTCCACGTCACCGGCCGACCAGTCGATCTGATCCGAGCGCTCCGCCGCGTGCAGGGACGGCGGCAGCACACTGTGCCGCATCGCCATGACCATCTTGATGATCCCCGCGACACCGGCGGCCGCCTGGGTGTGGCCCATGTTGGACTTGATGGACCCCAGCCACAGGGGGTCCACATCCGAGCGTCCCTGCCCGTAGGTCGCGAGCAGTGCCTGTGCCTCGATCGGGTCACCGAGCCGGGTGCCGGTGCCGTGCGCCTCGACCGCGTCCACCTCCGCAGCCGTCAGGCCCGCGTCGGACAGAGCCTGACGGATCACGCGCTGCTGGGCGGGCCCGTTGGGGGCGGTGAGGCCGTTGCTCGCACCGTCCTGGTTGAGCGCCGACCCACGCACCACCGCGAGCACGGGGTGACCGTTGCGGCGGGCATCGGACAGCCGCTCCAGGAGCAGCACACCCGCGCCCTCGCCCCAGCCCGTACCGTCCGCGCCCGCGCCGAAGGACTTGCAGCGCCCGTCAGGCGAGAGCCCGCGCTGCTCGCTGAAGTACACGAGCATGTCGGGTGTCGACATCACCGTCACACCGCCGGCCAGGGCGAGTGAGCACTCACCCGACCGCAGCGCCTGCGCCGCCGAGTGAAGGGCGACCAGGGACGAGGAGCAGGCCGTGTCGACGGTGACCGCGGGGCCTTCGAGACCCAGCGTGTAGGCGACCCGGCCGGACACCAGGCTTCCCGCCGTGCCACCCGCGTAATCGTGGTACATCACACCGGCGTAGACCCCGGTGCGGCTTCCCTTGAGCGTCGTCGGGTCCACACCCGCGCGCTCGATCGCCTCCCAGGACACTTCGAGCAGCAGCCGCTGCTGCGGGTCCATGATCGCGGCCTCGCGCGGGCTGATCCCGAAGAAGTCGGGGTCGAACTCCGCCGCGTCGTACAGGAATCCGCCGTCCCGGGCGTACGACTTGCCGGGCACACCCGGCTCGGGGTCGTACACATCCGGGTCCCAGCCCCGGTCGTCGGGGAGCGGGGCGATGGCGTCCACACCGTCCGCGACCAGGCGCCACAGCTCGTCGGGGGTGGTCACACCGCCCGGGTAGCGGCACGCCATGCCCACGATCACGACCGGATCGTCGGCGCCCGCCCGCGTGACGGCCGGGGCCTGTTCGCGGTCCGCGTCCGGGGTGCCGTCGAGCAGGGTCAGGACGAACGCGGCGACGGCCTCGGCGGTCGGGTGGTCGAAGATCAGCGTCGCCGGGAGCCGCAGCCCGGTCTCGGCGTCGAGCCGGTTGCGCAGCTCGACGGCCGTCAGGGAGTCGAAACCCAGCTCGTCGAAGGCGCGGCCCGGCTCGATGGCCTCGCCCGAAGCGTGGCCGAGGACGGCCGCGATCTTCGTACGGACCAGCTCCAGGACGGCCCCGGCCCGCTCGGCGCCCGTCAGGCCCGCGAGCCGCGTCCGCAGCACCGGTGAACCCCCGCGCGCGGCCCGGCGACCGGGCGCCCGTACGAGTCCCCGCAGCAGGGCGGGCACCTCGTCGGCATGAGCGCGCAGGACGGCGAGGTCGAGGCGTACCGGCACCGAGGCCGCGATGCCCGACCCCAGGGCGGCGTCGAAGAGGGCGAGGCCCCGGTCGGCGGGGATCGCGGGGGTGCCGGCCTCGCGCATCCGGTCCAGCTCGGCCGCGCCGAGCCCGGTGCCCATGCCTCCGGGGGTGTCCCAGAGCCCGAAGGCCAGGGACGACGCCGGAAGGTCCTCGGCGTGACGTTGGGCGGCGAGTGCGTCGAGGAAGGCGTTGGCCGCCGCGTAGTTGGCCTGGCCGGTGGAGCCGAGGGTGCCCGCGATGGACGAGAACAGGACGAACGCGGTGAGATCCAGGCCGCGGGTCAGCTCGTGCAGGTGCCAGGCGGCGTCCGCCTTGGGCGCGAAGACGCCCCGGAGGCGGTCGGCGGTCAGCGAGGTGATCATCGCGTCGTCCAGGACGCCCGCCGCGTGGACGACGCCCCGCAACGGGTGCGCAGGGCCGATCCCGGCCAGCAGCGCGGCCACGGCTTCGCGGTCGGCCACGTCGCAGGCCGCGAAGGACACGCTCGCGCCCGACTCGGCCAGTTCCGCCCGCAGTTCCCCGGCGCCGGGTGCCTGTGCGCCCCGGCGGCCGGCGAGCAGCAGGTGGCGCACGCCGTGTTCGACGACCAGATGGCGGGCGACGAGCGCGCCGAGGCCACCCGTGCCGCCGGTGATCAGTACGGTGCCGTCCGCGTCCCAGACCGGTGCGGCCTCAAGGGATGCGGTGGTCCGGGCCAGCCGGGGCGTCAGCGCCCGTCCGTCGCGTACGGCGGACTCGGGCTCCTCGCCGGGCCCGGTGTGCGGCAGCCCCTCGGGGGCGTCCGTGTCGAGCAGCACGAACCGGCCCGGGTTCTCCGCCTGCGCCGCGCGCACCAGGCCCCGGACGGGAGCCTGTCGTACGTCGACCGCTTCGCCGTCCGCTGTGGCGACCGCGCCACGTGTGACGACGAGCAGGGTGGCGGCGGCGAACCGCTGGTCCGCCAGCCACTGCCGTACGACACCCAGGACATGCACCGATACGGTGTGCGCGGCCGGGGGCACGTCGTCCCCCGCCGCAGCCGCGACCGGGGCGCAGTCCAGGACGACCGTGCCGGTCACGGAGCCCTCGTCGGGCAGGTCCTCCCAGCGCTGCCACTCGCCGGGCGCGGGCGCGGCACCGGCCGGCTGCCAGACGACCCGGTACAGCGGGTCCGTGGCCGTACCCGTCCCGCCGGGCGTCGAATCCATCGCCCGGCCGACGACTCCGCCGACCGAGGCGACCGGGGCGCCCGACGCGTCCGCGATCTCCAGGGCGAGGCTTTCCGGGGTGGGCCGCGAGATACGGACCCGGGCCGCCGATGTGCCGTCCGCGTAGAGCCGCACGTCCTTCCAGACGAATGGCAGAACCGTTCCGCCGCCCTGCTCCCCGGCACCCTCCACCAGCGCGGCGTGCATCGACGCGTCCAGCAGGGCCGGGTGCAGGCCGTAGTCGGCGGCCTGTATGTCGTCGTCGAGCGCGATCTCCGCGTACAGGTCGCCGTCGAGCCGCCAGGCCGCTGTCAGCCCCTGGAAGGCGGGTCCGTACGCGAGGCCCTGTTCGCGCAGGCTCTCGTACGCACCGTCGAGCGCGACCGGTACCGCGCCGGCGGGCGGCCAGGCGGACAGCGCGAAGGCGGGCGCCTGCGCGTCCTCGGCCAGCACCCCTTCCGCGTGCAGCACCCAGTCGGCGTCGGCCACGCTCTCGTGCCGCGCGTACACCCCGACCGTGCGCCGGGCGGACTCGTCCGCCGCCCCCACGACGACCTGCACGGCGACGGCGCCGTCCTCGGGCAGGACGAGCGGCGCGTGCAGGGCCAGCTCCTCCAGCACCGCACAGCCGACGTGATCACCGGCGCGCACGGCGAGTTCGACGAACCCGGCGCCGGGGAAGAGCACCGCGTCCCGCACCACATGGTCCGCGAGCCACGGCTGAGCCGCCACGGCCAGCCGCCCGCTCAGCACCGCGCCCCCGGAGTCGGCCAGGGTGACCACGGAACCGAGCAGCGGGTGCGGGTGCGGTGTGCTCCCCGGCTTCACCGCGTCGAGCCAGAACCGGGTGCGCTGGAAGGGGTACGTGGGAAGGTCGGCCCTCGCCGCGCCCGTACCCGCGAAGAACGCCTTCCAGTCGACCCGCAGCCCGTCCGCGTACAGCCGACCCAGACCGCCGACCAGAGACTCGGGCTCAGGGCGGTTCCTGCGGACGAGGGGGATGAAAGCAGTGTTCTCGTCGGTGGCGGATGCGGTCCCGAGTGCGGTGAGGATCGCGTCGGGGCCGATCTCGACGAACGTACGGGCGCCGAAGGCTTCGGCAGCGTTCACGGCGCCCGCGAAACGGACAGGGCGGCGGACCTGGTCCACCCAGTACTCGGGGGACTGCCAGTCGATGGACAGCTCGCCGCTGACCGTGGAGACAACGGGAATGCGCGGCTCGGAGAACGTCAACCGGGCGATGACGGAGCGGAATTCGGCGAGCATCGGCTGCATCAGCGAGGAGTGGAACGCGTGGGAGACGGGAAGACGGCTGGTCTTCCGTCCCAGCGCGGCGAAGTGCTCGCCGATACCCACCGCCTCGGACTCCACGCCCGAAACCACCACGGACTGCGCCCCGTTGACGGCCGCGATACCGACCCCGTCGGTCAGCAGCGGCAGCACCTCTTCCTCCGTCGCCTGCACGGCCACCATCGCCCCACCGGCGGGAAGCGCCTGCATCAGACGACCACGCGCAACGACAAGACGGGCGGCATCCGCAAGAGAGAGAACCCCGGCAACATGCGCGGCAGCCAGCTCACCGATCGAGTGACCCACCACGACATCGGGCGTGACGCCCCACGCTTCCACCAGCCGGAACAGTGCGACCTCGAAGGCGAAGAGCGCGGGCTGAGTGAAGCCGGTGGCGTTCAATGCCTCCGCGTCTTCCCCCCACACGACCTCACGCAACCCACGATCAAGGTGCGCGTCCGCCTCCGCACAGACCGCGTCAAACGCCTCCGCGAACACCGGGAACGCCTCGTACAACTCACGGCCCATACCCAGCCGCTGCGCACCCTGCCCCGTGAACAGAAACGCCGACTTCCCGACCGCCCGCGTGACCCCCCGCACCAGCCCCGCGTGCTCCTCGCCCGCCGCCAGCGCGGCCAGCGCGCCCGTACGGTCACCGAGCACCACCGCACGGTGGGTGAACGCCGTACGCGTCGTGACCAACGACAGCCCGATGTCCTCGGCCCGGTGGTCACCGGCCACGGACAGCAGCCGCGCCGCCTGCTCGGCCAAGGCCTCGGCGGACTTCGCGGACAGCACCCAGGGCGTGACCGCCAGGTCCGCCCCCGCCTCGCCGCCCGCAGGGGCGTCCGGTGCCTCCTGCACGATCACATGCGCGTTCGTCCCGCTCAGCCCGAAGGAGGACACACCGGCCCGCCGGGGCCGTCCCGGGCGCGCCCACTCCCGGTTCTCCGTGAGCAGTTCCACGTCACCCGCCGACCAGTCCACCTGGTCCGAGGGCGCATCGACGTGGAGGGACTGGGGAAGGACGCCGTGGCGCATGGCCATGACCATCTTGATGATGCCCGCGACACCGGCGGCGGCCTGCGTGTGGCCGAAGTTCGACTTCACCGAGCCCAGCCACAGCGGCCGGTCCGCCGGCCTGCCCTGGCCGTAGGTGGCGAGCAGCGCCTGCGCCTCGATGGGGTCACCGAGCCGGGTGCCGGTTCCATGCGCCTCGACCGCGTCGACCTCCGCAGCCGTCAGGCCCGCATCGGACAGGGCGTTGCGAATGACGCGCTGCTGAGCGGGCCCGTTCGGCACCGTCATCGCGGCCGACGCGCCGTCCTGGTTGACCGCCGAGCCGCTGACGAGGGCGAGCACGGGGTGACCGTTGCGGCGGGCGTCGGACAAACGCTCCAGGAGCAGCACGCCCGCGCCCTCGCCCCAGCCCGTGCCGTCGGCAGCCGCCGCGAACGGCTTGCAGCGGCCGTCCGGAGCAAGGCCTCGCTGCCCGCTGAAGTAGACGAGCATGTCGGGCGTGGACATCACCGTCACACCACCGGCGAGGGCGAGTGAGCACTCGCCCGACCGGAGCGCCTGCGCGGCCGTGTGCAGCGCGACCAGCGAGGACGAGCAGGCGGTGTCGATGGTCACCGCCGGGCCCTCCAGGCCGAGCGTGTAGGCGACCCGGCCGGACACGAAGCTTCCCGCCGCGCCGTCCGCGTAATCGTGGTACATCACACCGGCGTAGACCCCGGTGCGGCTTCCCTTGAGCGTCGTCGGGTCCACACCCGCGCGCTCGATCGCCTCCCAGGACACCTCCAGGAGCAGCCGCTGCTGCGGGTCCATGGCCAGCGCCTCGCGCGGGCTGATCCCGAAGAAGTCGGGGTCGAACTCCGCCGCGTCGTACAGGAACGCGCCGTCCCGTGCGTACGACTTGCCGGGCAGCCCCGGCTCCGGGTCGTACACGTCCGGGTCCCAGCCCCGGTCGGCCGGGAAGCCGGACACCGCGTCGACGCCCCCGGCCACCAGCCGCCAC
Organism: Streptomyces sp. NBC_00708; assembly: GCA_036226585.1. Classification (GTDB taxonomy): domain Bacteria; phylum Actinomycetota; class Actinomycetes; order Streptomycetales; family Streptomycetaceae; genus Streptomyces. The sequence continues at coordinate 3,605,911 of CP108997.1, read as the reverse complement.
AGGTCCTCCGGCGTGCCGGCCCCGCCGGGGTAGCGGCACGCCATGGCGACGATCGCGATCGGGTCGTTGCTCGCGGCGGTGAGCCGGGCGTTCTCCTCGCGCAGCCGCTCGTTGTCCGTGAGCGACTTACGGAGCGCCGCCACGACCTGTTCCATCGATGTGCTGGTCACGTCATCCTCATCATCCAGCGTCGGGATCAGCTGAGTTCGCCGCCGGCCAGGGCGGCTCGTACGAGGTCGTCCACGGCCATCTCCTCGATGGCCTGCCCCGGTTCCTCGGTCGCGGCCTCGGTGGCCAGCTCGGGTGCGGTCCCTGCCAGACCGAGCAGGGTGTCGAGCAGTCCGGCTTCGCGCAGGCGGGCGGTGGGGATGGACAGCAGGGCCCGCCGGACGGCCTCGTCGTCGATGCCGTCGGTGTCATCCGCAGCCGGCTCGGGCGCCAGGCCCTCGCGCAGGAATCCGGCCAGCGCGGCCGAGTTGGGGTAGTCGAACATCAAGGTGGCGGGCAGCCGCAGCCCGGTCGCCTTCTGGAGCCGGTTGCGCAGCTCGATCGCGCCGAGGGAGTCGAGGCCCAGTTCGGTGAAGCCCCGGTCGGCGGCGACCCCGGCGGGATCGCCGTGGCCGAGCACGGCGGCGGCGTGGCCGCGTACCAGCTCCTCCAGATAGCGGTCCTGCTCGGCACCGGCAGGCAGACCGGCGAGCTTGGCGCGTACGAGGGAACCCCCGCTGTCGCCCGCCCCTGCGGCCGGTACGGCTGCCGGCCTGGGCCCCTTGCGGGCGGGCGGTCCGGCCAGACCGCGCAACAGCGCCGGGATCTCGTCGGCCCGTGCGCGCAGGGCGGCCCGGTCGAGCCGGACCGGTGCGAGCAGCGCCGCGTCCTGGGCCATCGCCGCGTCGAACAGCGCGAGCCCGTCGGCGAAGGACAGCTCCAGGACCCCGGAACGGCCCATGCGGCGCAGGTCGGCGTCGGTGAGTTCGGGCCCCTCCCCGACCGTGCCCTCCCACAAACCCCAGGCGAGCGAGGTCGCGGCGAGCCCGGCGGCCCTGCGCTCGGCGGCGAGTGCGTCGAGGAAGACGTTGGCCGCCGCATAGGTGGCCTGCCCGGCGGGAAGGATCTGCCCTCCCGCCGAGGAGTACAGGACGAACGCCGTCAGATCCAGGTTCCGGGTCAGCTCGTGCAGGTGCCAGGCCGCGTCCGCCTTGGGCCGCAGCACCTTGCCGACCTGCTCCGGAGTGACCGCGCCGACCAGCGCGTTGTCCATGACCCCGGCCGCGTGCACGACACCGGTGAGCGGGTGCCCGTCCGGGATGTCGTCGAGCAGTGCGGCGAGGGCGTACCGGTCGGCGGCGTCCACGGCGACGATCCGCACCGATTCCGCCCCGGCCCCGGTGAGTTCGGCGTGCAGCTCCACGGCTCCCGGCGCGTCCATGCCGCGCCGGCTGGTGAGGACCAGATGGCGCACGCCCTGTTCGGCGACCAGGTGCCGGGCGAGCACCGCGCCCAGCAGTCCGGTGCCGCCGGTGATCAGTACGGTGCCGTCCTCACGCCACGCGGTCGCCTCGCCGCCGCCGGTGACGGGGGCGTAGCGGGGGACCAGGACCTTGCCGCCCCGCAGGGCGATCTCGGTCTCGACCGTGGCCAGGGCGGCGGGCAGGGCAGCCAGGGACTCGGGCGCCGCGTCGAGGTCGACGACGGTGAACCGCCCCGGGTTCTCGGCCTGCGCCGCGCGCAGCACCCCCCAGAGCGGTGCCTGTACGCAGTCCACCTCGTCGCCGTCGCCCGCGACGACGCCGTGACGGGTGACGAGCACCAGCCGCGTGTCCGCGAACCGGGCCTCGGCCAGCCACTGGCCGAGCGTGTCGAGGAGCCGCCCGACGGACGTACGGACCCGCTCGGGCACACCGCCCGTGGTGCCGAAGACATCGGAGACGTCCGGCGCGGTCAGCAGCACGGTGCCCGGGACCCCGGGCTCCGCGAGGGCGTCGGTGAGCGTGGGCACCGACCGGATGCCCGGCAGCGCGCTCCCGACGACCAGCCAGTCGTCGGTGCCGCCCGCCGTTCCGCCGGACTGCGGTGCCTGCCAGTCGATACGGAACAGCTCGGCGCCCCGGGCGTTCCCGTCACCCGACAGCTGGGCGGCGGACACCTCACGGACCACCAGCGATTCGACGGTGGCCACGGGCTCGCCGGTCGGTGCGGTGATCCGCAGCGCGACGGCGTCCGGGCCCGGCTTCGTCAGCCGTACGCGCAGGGCGGTGGCACCCGTGGCGTGCAGGGTGACCCCGTTCCAGGCGAACGGCAGGGCCGCCCGGACGGGCCCGTCGTGGTCCCCGTCGAAGACGCGCTCCACGTGCAGCGCCGCGTCGAGCAGCGCCGGGTGCAGGGCGAACGCCGCGGCCTCGGTGCGGGCGTGCTCGGGCAGCCCGATCTCCGCGAACAGCTCATCCCCGCGCCGCCAGGCAGCCGTGAGCCCCTGGAACACCGGCCCGTACCCGTATCCGAGCCCGGCCAGGTCCTCGTACATCCCGCTCACGTCCACCGGCTGCGCCCCGGCCGGCGGCCACGACTCCAGGTCCGGTACGAAGGGCGCCAGCTCGACGGCCAGCACACCCCGGGCGTTACGGGTCCACGGCGCGTCGGCCGGCAGCTCCTCGGCGCGCGAGTACACGACGACATCGCGCCGCCCCGCCTCGTCCGCCTCGCCCACGGTGACCTGGACGGCGACACCGCCCTTGGCCGGCAGCAGCAGCGGCGTCTCCTGCGTCAGCTCCTCCAGCTGCGCGCACCCGGCCTCGTGCCCGGCCCTGAGCGCCATCTCGATGTACGCGGTGCCGGGCAGCAGCACGCTGCCGTGCACGGCGTGGTCCGCGAGCCACGGGTGCGTGGCGACGGACAGCCGGCCGGTGAGCACCGGGGCCCCGGTCTCCGCCGACACGACCACCGCACTGAGCAGCGGGTGCCCGGCGGGCAACTGCCCGAGCCCGGCCGCGTCCCCGACGGCTGCGGGTGCGTCAAGCCAGTAGCGGGTGCGGAGGAAGGGGTAGGTGGGAAGGGCGACCTTGCGCGCCTCCGTTCCCGCGTGCACCGCGCCCCAATCCAGATCCCCGCCCCGCGTCCAGGCCGCACCTGCGCCGGACAGAGCGTCCTGGGATTCGTCGCGATTCTTGCGTACGAGGGGGATGAAGGCGGTGGTGTCGTCGGTGGCCGAGCCCGCGCCGAGGGCGGTCAGGACCGCATCGGGGCCGATCTCGACGAAGGTGCGTGCGCCGAAGGCTTCGGCGGCGACTACCGCGTCCGCGAACCGGACAGCCTCACGGACCTGGTTGACCCAGTACTCCGGAGACTGCCAATCGGACGACAGGGCACCGGTCACGGTCGAGATCACCGGGATACGCGGCTCATCGAACGTCAACTCGGCTGCTATGGACCGGAAATCATCCAGCATCGGATCCATCAGCGAGGAATGGAACGCGTGCGAGACGGAAAGACGGCTGGTCTTGCGACCCAGCGCGGCGAAATGCTCGCCGATACCCACCGCCTCATCCGCCAACCCTGAAACCACCACGGAACGGGACCCGTTGATGGCCGCGATGCCTACCCCGTCCGTGAGGAGTGGAAGCACCTCGTCCTCGGTGGCCTGCACGGCGACCATCGCGCCACCGGCGGGAAGCGCCTGCATCAGCCGACCACGCGCAACGACAAGACGGGCGGCATCCGCGAGAGAGAGCACCCCGGCGATGTGGGCGGCGGCCAGCTCACCGATCGAGTGCCCCACCACAACATCAGGCGTGACGCCCCACGCCTCCACCAGCCGGAACAACGCCACCTCGAACGCGAACAACGCGGGCTGGGTGTACGAAGTCGCGTTCAGGACCTCCGCGTCTTCCCCCCACACCACCTCCTGCAACGCCGTTTCGAGATGCGCGTCTACCTCGCCACACACCGCGTCAAACGCCTCTGCGAACACCGGGAACGCGTCATACAGCTCACGGCCCATGCCGAGCCGCTGCGCACCCTGCCCCGTGAACAGGAACGCCGTCCTGCCCTTCGTCACCGCACCCCGAACACCCTCCCCGTCCGCGAAGGCGCCCAGCTCACGCAGCGCGCTCTCCGTGTCCGTGGCCAGGACCACGCCTCGGTGTTCCAGGTCCGCCCGGCCGGCGGCCAGGGTGTGGGCGATGTCGCGCAGGTCCAGGTCGGGGTCTGCGAGCAGGAGGTCGCGAAGAGCGGCGGCCTGGCGGGCGGGGGCCTCGGGGTCCGAACCGGACAGCGCCAGGGCCACCGGCCGCGCGAGGTCCGGCCGAGGCTCCTGGGCCGACTGCACCGGCTGCGGCGCCTCCTCCACGATCAGGTGGGCGTTCGTCCCGCTGAGCCCGAACGAGGAGACGGTCGCGCGGCGCGGCCGGTCCTCGCGGCGGGGCCACGGCCGGGCCTCTGTCAGCAGCCGTACGTGCCCGGCCTCCCAGTCCACCTCGGGCGAGGGCTCGTCCACGTGCAGGGTCTTGGGCATCAGACCGTTGCGCAGGGCCATGACGGACTTGATGACACCGCTGACGCCGGCCGCCGCCTGGGCGTGGCCGATGTTCGACTTGATCGAGCCGAGCCACACCGGGTCCTCGGCGGTCCGCCCCTGGCCGTAGGTGGCGAGGAGGGCCTGTGCCTCGATCGGGTCGCCGAGCCGGGTGCCGGTGCCATGACCCTCCACGAGGTCCACATCGGCCGTCGTGAGGCCGCTCGCGGCCAGGGCGCGTTGGATGACGCGCTGCTGCGAGGGGCCGTTCGGGGCGGTGAGGCCGTTGCTCGCGCCGTCCTGGTTGATGGCGGAACCGCGGATGACGGCGAGGACGTCGTGGCCGAGGCGCTCCGCGTCGGACAGCCGCTCGACGAGCAGCAGGCCGACGCCTTCCGCCCAGCCCGTGCCGTCGGCGCCGCCCGCGAACGCCTTGCAGCGGCCGTCGGCGGCGAGCCCGCGCTGCTGCGCGAACTCCACGTAGATCTCGGGCGTCGACATCACGGTGACACCGCCCGCCAGCGCCATGCCGACCTCGCCGCGCCGCAGCGCCTGGCAGGCCATGTGCAGGGCGACCAACGACGAGGAGCACGCCGTGTCCACGCTGACGGCGGGCCCTTCCAGACCCAGGGTGTAGGCGACCCGGCCGGTGAGGATCGAGGCCGCGGTGCCGTTGCCGAGGTAGCCGGCGACGTCGTCGGGGATGTGCTGGAGGCGGGAGGCGTAGTCGTGGTACATCACGCCCGCGTAGACACCGGTCTGGCTGCCGCGCATGGCCGTCGGGTCGATGCCCGCGTCCTCGAACGCCTCCCACGCCGACTGGAGCAGCAGGCGCTGCTGCGGGTCCATGGCGACGGCCTCGCGCGGGCTGATCCCGAAGAACGCGGGGTCGAACTCGGCGGCGTCGTAGAGGAAGCCGCCTTCCCGTGCGTACGTCTTTCCATGCAGGCCGGGCTCGGGGTCGTAGATCCCGTCGGTGTCCCACCCCCGGTCGGCGGGGAAACCGGCGACGGCGTCGCGTCCCTCGGCGACCAGCTTCCACAGGTCCTCGGCGTTGCGGACCCCGCCGGGGAACCGGCAGCTGATGCCGACGATCGCGATGGGCTCGTCGTCGGAGAGCGCGGTCACCGCCACCGTCTCGGCGGCCGTCTCCTCCTGTGCCCCTCCGAGTTCGCCGTCCAGATAGTCCGCGACGGCCCGGGTGTTCGGGTAGTCGAAGACGAGCGTGACGGGCAGCCGGAGGCCGGTGGCGGCGTTGAGCGCGTTACGCAGCTCCACGGCGGCCAGCGAGTCGAAGCCCAGCTCCTTGAAGGCGCGGTCGATGCCGACGGTGTCCGAGGACTCATGGCCGAGGACCGCCGCGACCTGTCCGGCGACCAGTTCGCGCAGCGTCCGGACGCGCTCGTCGGCGGTGAGGGACGACAGCCGGCGGGCCAGCGTGTCGACGGCCGGTGCGGCGGCGGCCGTACGGCGCAGCGCGGGCCGGACAGCGGCTGCGGCGGCCCGCAGCAGCGGCGGTACGTCGGAGCCCCGGGCATGCAGGGCGGCCGCGTCCACGAGGAGCGGGGCGACCAGGGCGTGCCGGGTGCGCAGCCCCTCGTCGAACAGAGCGATCCCCCGCTCGGCGGGCAGCGCGGGCAGCCCGAGCCGGTTCATCTTCTCCACATCGGCGTCGGTGAGTTCACCGCCGAGCCCGGTATTGACGGCCCACAGCCCGTACGCGAGTGAGGTGGCGGGCAGGCCGAGGGTGTGCCGGTGGGCGGCGAGGGCGTCCAGGAACACGTTGGCCGCCGCATAGTTGCCCTGCCCGGCGGGAAGTACGAGCCCTCCGGCCGAGGAGAACATCACGAACGCCGACAGATCGAGACCGGCGGTGAGTTCGTGCAGGTGCCAGGCCGCGTCCGCCTTGGGCCGCAGCACGGTGTCCAGGCTCTCCGGGGTGAGTGCCCCGATCAGGCCCGGGTCGACCACCCCGGCCGCGTGCACGACCCCGCCCAGCGGATGTGTCTGCGGGACGGCGTCGAGGACACCGGCCAGCGCTTCCCGGTCCGAGACATCGCAGGCCGCGATCCGGACGTCCGCCGCTCCCGCCTCCAGGAGCCGGTCGCGCAGCCCGGCCGCACCGGGCGCGTCGAGGCCCCTGCGGCTGGTGAGCACCAGGTGGCGGACACCGTGGCGCTCGACGAGGTGCTGGGCGACGCGGGCACCGAGTCCGCCCGTGCCACCGGTGACCAGGACGGTCCGCTCACCGTCCCAGGGCGCGTCGGCCTCGGGCACGGCGGTCCGGACGAGCCGCGGGATGAGGAAGCGGCCGTCGCGGACGGCGAGTTCGGGTTCGCCCTGGGCGAGGGCCGCGCCGGCGGCGGCCGGGAAGCCCTCCGCGTCGAGGTCGTCGGCCGGGTCGACGTCCAGCAGGACGATCCGGCCCGGGTTCTCCGCCTGGGCCGCCCGGACAATGCCCCACACCGGGGCCTGGGTCAGGTCGGGGGCGGTGGTCCGGTCGATGGCCACGGCACCCCGGGTCACCACGAGGAGCGTGGTGGACTCGAAGCGCTCGTCGGTCAGCCAGGCCTGGAGCAGGTCGAGCACGTACGAGGTGGTGGCACGGGTGGCCTCCGGCACCGGCCAGCCGCCCGGAGTCGGGCAGCAGGCCAGCACGACGGCCGACGGTTCGCAGAGGATCGCGAGCCCGTACTCGTCCAGCACGGCGGCCGACGACGGAAGCGGTTCGGCCGGCTGCTGGAGCGGCGACCACTCGATGTGGTGCAGCGCGTCCGAGAGCGGCCCGTCCGCCGGAGCGAGCTGGTCGGCGGAGACCGGGCGGCAGATCAGCGACGACACGGTCATCACGGGGCTGCCGGTCTCGTCGGCGACGACCATCGCCGACTCCTCCGCGCCCCGGATGCGCCGCACGTACACCCGCAGCGCGGCGGCGCCCGTCGCGTGCAGGGACACCCCGCTCCAGGCGAACGGCAGCAGGGCCTCGGTACCGCCCTCGCCCTGGTCCACCAGGACGTCCACGTGCATGGCGGTGTCCAGGAGCGCCGGGTGCAGCCCGTAGTCGGCGGCCTCGGCACGTACGGACTCGGGCAGCGCGACCTCGGCGAACAGCTCGTCGCCGCGCCGCCAGGCCGCCGTCAGCCCCTGGAACGCGGGGCCGTACCCGTAACCGCGCTCACTCAACCGCTCGTACGCGCCCTCCACCTGCACGGGGGTGGCGCCGCGCGGCGGCCACTGCGTGAGGTCGGCGCCGGGCACCTCCGGCGGTGCGCCGGTGGCGAGGAATCCGGTGGCGTGCCGGGTCCAGGCGTCCTCGGCCGCGCCGTCGAGGCGCGAGTGGATGTGCAGGGGGCGGCGGCCCGACGCGTCGGGGGCCCCGGCGGCGACGCGCAGGGACGCGCCACCGTGCTCGGGGAGGACGAGCGGCGCCTCCAGGGTCAGTTCCTCCAAGAGGTCGCAGCCGACCTGGTCCCCGAGGCGCACGGCCAGCTCGACGAACCCGGTGCCGGGCAGCAGGACCGCCCCGTGCACCCCGTGGTCCGCCACCCAGGGCTGACCGGCCGCCGACAGCCGGCCGGTCAGGACGACCGACCCGGACTCGGGTGAGAACACAGCCGCGCTGAGCACCGGGTGCTCCACGGCGTCCAGCCCGGCCGACCCCACATCACCCGTCTTCGCGGTGACGTCGAGCCAGTAGCGCTTGCGCTGGAAGGCGTACGTGGGCAGGTCGACGAGGGGTCCGGTCGCGCCCAGGAGCGCATTCCAGTCCACCTCCGAGCCCCGGGCCCAGGCCGCCCCGAAGCCGCCCAGGGCCTCGCGGGGCTCGTCGCGGTCCTTGCGTACGAGGGGGATGAAGGCGGTGGTGTCGTCGGTGGCCGAGCCCGCGCCGAGGGCGGTCAGGACCGCGTCCGGGCCGATCTCGACGAAGGTGCGTGCGCCGAAGGCTTCGGCAGCGACTACCGCGTCCGCGAAACGGACAGCCTCACGGACCTGGTTGACCCAGTACTCCGGAGACTGCCAATCGAACGACAGGGCACCGGTCACGGTCGAAATCACCGGGATACGCGGCTCATCGAACGTCAACTCACCCGCTATGGCCCGGAAATCATCCAGCATCGGGTCCATCAGCGAGGAATGGAACGCGTGCGAGACGGAAAGACGACTGGTCTTCCGGTCCAGAGCCGAGAAGTGCTCACCGATGGTCAGCGCCTCGGACTCCACACCCGAAACCACCACCGAGCGCGGCCCGTTCACCGCTGCGACGGACACGCCACCAGTCAGCAGCGGCAGCACCTCTTCCTCGGTCGCCTGCACGGCGACCATCGCGCCACCGGTGGGAAGCGCCTGCATCAGCCGACCGCGCGCAACGACAAGCTTTGCCGCGTCCGCGAGAGAGAGCACCCCAGCGATGTGGGCAGCAGCCAGCTCACCGATCGAGTGACCCACCACGACATCAGGCGTGACGCCCCACGCCTCCACCAGCCGGAACAACGCCACCTCGAACGCGAACAGCGCGGGCTGGGTGTACGAAGTCGCGTTCAGGACCTCCGCGTCTTCCCCCCACACGACCTCACGCAACCCACGATCAAGGTGCGCGTCCGCCTCCGCACAGACCGCGTCAAACGCCTCCGCGAACACCGGGAACGCCTCGTACAACTCACGGCCCATCCCCAGCCGCTGCGCACCCTGCCCCGTGAACAGGAACGCCGTCTTCGCCTCCTGCACACTGTCCGCGCCGGCCAGCGACTCCAGCGCGCCGGCGAGCTCCGCCCGGTCGGCGCCCAGCGCGAGGGCGCGGTGCTCCAGGGCGGCTCGGCCGGTGGCCAGGGTGAGGGCGGCGGCGGTCAGGTCCTCGTCGGAGAGATGGGCGAGCCCGTCGTGCAGGCGCGCGGCCTGGGCCTTCAGCGCCTCCGGGGTGGCACCCGAGACCGGCCAGGCGAGCAGCGCGGGGACCTCGCCGGCCGTGGTCGTCGCCGGCTCCTCCTGGGCCTCCTCGATGATCACGTGCGCGTTCGTCCCGCTGATGCCGAAGGACGAGATGCCCGCGCGCCTCGGGCGGCCCTCCGGCGCCCATGTGCGGGCCTCCGTGAGCAGTTCCACGTCACCGGCCGACCAGTCCACCTGATCCGACGGGGTTTCCGCGTACAGGGACTTGGGAAGCACGCCGTGGCGCATGGCCATGACCATCTTGATGATGCCCGCGACACCGGCGGCGGCCTGCGTGTGGCCCATGTTCGACTTGATGGAGCCGAGCCACAGCGGCTGCCCCTCGGGCCGCTCCTGCCCGTAGGTCTCCAGGAGCGCTTGCGCCTCGATGGGGTCACCGAGCCGGGTGCCCGTGCCGTGCGCCTCGACGACGTCGACCTCGGCGGCCGACAGACCGGCGTTGGCCAGCGCGCCACGGATGACGCGCTGCTGGGCGGGACCGTTGGGGGCGGTGAGGCCGTTGCTCGCGCCGTCCTGGTTGAGCGCGGAGCCCCGGACCACCGCGAGCACGCGGTGGCCGTTGCGCCGCGCGTCCGACAGCCGTTCCAGGAGCAGCACACCCGCGCCCTCGCCCCAGCCCGTGCCGTCCGCACCGGCACCGAAGGACTTGCAGCGCCCGTCCGACGCAAGGCCGCGCTGGCGGGCCATGTCGAGGAAGGTGTCGGGCGTGGACATGATCGTCACACCGCCGGCCAGGGCGAGTGAGCACTCACCCGCCCGCAGCGCACGGGCCGCCATGTGCAGCGCGACCAGCGACGAGGAGCACGCCGTGTCCACACTGACCGCAGGGCCCTCGAGTCCGAGTGTGTACGCGACCCGGCCGGACACCACGCTCGCGAGGCTGCCGTTGCCGTGGTAGCCGGCCACATCGTCGGGAAGCGGGCCCAGCCGCAGCCCCCAGTCGTGGTACATCACCCCGGCGAACACGCCGGTCGAACTGCCCTTCACCGAGCGCGGATCGATCCCCGCACGCTCGAAGGTCTCCCAGGCGACCTCCAGGAGGAGCCGCTGCTGTGGGTCCATGGCCTGCGCCTCGCGCGGGCTGATCCCGAAGAACGCCGGGTCGAACTGGGCGGCGTCGTACAGGAACGCGCCCTCCGTGGAGTACGTGCGCCCCGGCTTGCCGATCTCCGGGTCGTACAGGTCGGTGTCCCAGCCCCGGTCGGTGGGAAAGGGCCCGATGGCGTCGGAGCCCTCGTCGACGAGCTGCCACAGCTCCTCGGGCGAGGACACCCCGCCCGGGTAGCGGCAGGCCATGGAGACGATGACGATCGGGTCCTGATCCGTGGCAGCGGCACGAACCACCGGCGCCGCCGGGCCCGACGCCGTGGCCTCGCCCACGAGCTTCGTCACCAGGTGCTCGGCCAGCGCCGTCGCCGTCGGGTAGTCGAAGGTCAGGGTCGCGCTCAGCCGGAGACCGGTCGCGGCGGCGAGCCGGTTGCGCAGCTCCACGGCGGCCAGCGAGTCGAAGCCGGTCTCCATGAAGGCGCGGGTGGCACTGACCTCGTCGGCGCTCTGGTAGCCGAGAACGGCGGCCGTCTCGGTGCGCACCATCCGCAGGACATGCGCCAGCCGGTCGGCCGCGCCCAGCTCCGCGAGGCGTGCCGCGAGCGGGGCGGCCCCCGTGGCGGCGGGCGCCCCTGCCGACTGTGCGACGGGAACCGTACGGGGGCGTACCAGGGCGCGCAGCAGGGTGGGCGTGCCGTCCGTACGGTTGCGTACGGCACGCTGGTTGACGCGTACGGGGACCACGGCCGGCTCGAAGGTGGTGGCCAGGGCCTTGTCGAGCTGGGCGAGGTTCTCCTCGAAGGACAGCGAGTCCAGACCGAGGCGCTCGATACGGGTCAGCGCGGCGGCGTCGAGCGTCGCGCCCATCCCGCCGCCCCCGGCCCACAGCCCCCACGCGAGCGAGGTCACGACCTGTCCGGCGGCTGCCCGGCGGGCGGCCAGGGCGTCCAGGAAGAGGTTGGCGGCGGCGTAGTTGCCCTGCCCGGCACCGTCCAGAACGGTCGAGGCGGAGGAGAAGAGCACGAACGCGGCGAGGTCGAGGCCCGCCGTCAGCTCGTGCAGATGCCAGCCTGCGTCCACCTTGGGCCGCAGCACGGTGTCGAGCCGTTCGGCGCTGAGGTGTCCGACCAGACCGTCGTCGATGACGCCCGCCGCGTGCACCACGGCGCGCAGCGGGTGCGCGGCCGGAACGGCGGCGAGCAGGGCGGCCAGGGCATCCCGGTCCGCGACATCGGTGGCGCTGACGGTGACCTCGGCACCCGACTCGGCCAGGTCGGCGAGGAGTTCACGGGCGCCGGGGGCGTCCGTGCCGCGCCTGCTGGTGAGGATCAGGTGGCGTACGCCGTGCTCACGCACCAGGTGGCGGGCGAGTTCGGCGCCCACGCCGCCTGTACCACCGGTCAGGAGCACGGTGCCGGTCGCGTCCCAGGGCGTGGGGCGCTCCTCGTCGAGCACGGGCACGGCGGCCAGCCGGGGGACGTACAAGCGGTCGCCGCGCAGCGCCATTTCGGGCTCCGACGACGCGGCCAGGGCACGGCCCAGGTGCTCCGCACCGGCCTCGTCGGTGTCGACGAGCACGAAGCGGCCGGGGTTCTCCGCCTCCGCCGACCGCACCAGGCCCCAGACGGGCGCCTGGCCGAGGTCCACATCGGTGCCGGGCACGGCGGCCCCGCCCCGTGTGACGACGGCGAGCTGCGACCCGGCGTAGCGGTCGTCCGCCAGCCACGCCTGTACGGCGGCGAGCGCGTCGGCGGCGACGGCACGCACGGCGGCGGGCACATCGCCGTCCGGGGTGGGCAGCGTGCGGTACACGACAACAGGCGGGACTTCCTCGCCCAGGTCCTCGCCAAACACGCCGAACACGGCTTCACCCGAAGGGAGTTCCAGCGCGTTCCACCGCACGGCGAGCAGCGGGTCAGAACGGTCGGCGGCCAGCTGCTCGGCGGTGACGGCGCGCAGCAGCAGGGACTCGACGCGGGCGACCGGGGCGCCGGTCGCATCCGCGACCGTCACGTCCAGTTCGTCAGAGCCGCGTGCGGCGATGCGTACGCGCACGGCGGACGCGCCGGACGCGTAGAGCGCGGCCCTGTTCCAGGAGAACGGGATCCAGGTGCCCTCGGGCCGGTCGCCGGCCGTGGCGAGGGCGTGGTCGGCGGGGTGCAGGGCGGCGTCCAGCAGCGCCGGGTGCAGGCCGTAGCCGGGCGCGTCGGCCCGTACGTGCTCCGGGAGTTCGACGTCGGCGTAGACCTCGCCGGCGAGCAGCCAGGCGGCGCGCACCCCGTGGAAGGCGGGCCCGTAGCCGTAGCCCTCCTCGGCCATGTCGGCGTACAGCGTGCTGACATCGAGCGGGACGGCACCGGCCGGGGGCCAGGTGCCGGACAGCGCCGCGGTGTCCGGCGCGGGCGCGGCCGGGGCCAGGACACCGGTGGCGTGCCGGGTCCAGGCGTCCTCGGAGGTTTCGACACCGTCCGGCCGGGAGAAGCACTCGACGCTCCGGCGACCGGATTCGTCGGCCGGGGCGACGACGACCTGTAGGTCCACCCCACCCGTCGCGGGCAGCACCAGCGGCGCCTGGAGGGTCAGCTCATCGACGAGTCCGCAGCCGGTCTCCGTGGCGGCTCGCAGGGCGAGTTCGACCAGGGCGGTGCCCGGGAGCAGAGTGACCCCGGCGATCATGTGATCGGCGGTCCACGGGTGGGTCCGCGGCGACACGCGTCCCGTGAGCACGGTGGTCCCGGTCCCGGCGAGGTCGCCGGCCGAGGTCAGGACGGGATGCTGTGAGGCGAGCCGGCCGAGCCCGGTCGCGGCGGCGGACGGCTCGGGGGTCAGCCAGTAGCGGCGCGTACGGAAGGCGTACGTGGGCAGCTCGACGCGGCGCGTGCCGTGGCCCGCGTACAGGGCCTCCCAGTCGATGTGCGCACCCCGGGCCTGCGCGAGCCCGGCGGCGCCCAGCGCCTCGCGGACCTCGTCCTTCCCGGCGCGAAGCAGCGGAGCGAAGAAGGTGTCGGACTCGCGTTCCTCGGGAAGGCAGCCCTGTCCGAGGGCGCTGAGAACACCGTCCGGGCCCAGCTCCAGGAAGGTGCGGGCGCCGCCCTGTCCGACGAGCCAGTCCATGGCGTCCGCGAAGCGCACGGCGCTGCTGACGTGCCCGGTCCAGTAGTCCGGCGAGCACAGCTCCTCAGTGGTCGCGAGGCGCCCGGTGACAGTGGAGACGAGCGGAATCCGGGGCGCGGAGTACGTCAGGACGCCGGCGATCCGGCGGAACTCCTCCAGCATCGGCGCCATCAACGGCGAGTGGAAGGCGTGGCTGACCTGGAGCCGCTTGGTCTTGCGGCCCTGCGCGGCGAACCGCTCGGCCAGCGCGACGGTGGCCTCCTCCTCGCCGGAGAGCACCAGGGAGCCGGGCCCGTTGAGCGCGGCGACGGCGACCCGGTCCCCGAGGAACGGGGCCACCTCCTCCTCGGTCGCCTGGACGGCGATCATCGCGCCGCCGGCCGGGAGTTCCTGCATCAGCCGTCCCCGGGCCGCGACCAGGATCGCCGCGTCCTCCAGGTTGAGCACCCCGGCGACATGGGCGGCCGCGATCTCCCCGATGGAATGACCGGCCAGGAAGTCGGGCCGGATGCCCCACGACTCGACCAGCCGGAACAGGGCGACCTCGACGGCGAACAGCGCGGTCTGCGCGTAACGCGTCTGATCGAGCAGGGCTGCTTCCCGCGAGCCCTCCTCGGCGAACAGGACGTCCCACAGCGAGAGGTCGAGCTGGAGGTCGAGCCAGCCGATGGCGTCGGCGAGAGCGTCCGCGAAGACCGGGAAGGCGTCGTACAGCCGGCGGCCCATCGCGAGGCGCTGGCTGCCCTGGCCGGTGAAGAGGAACGCGAGCCGTCCGGCGGGCAGCGTGCCCGTGTGCGTGTCGGCGGTGGCCGTGCCGTCGGCGAGGGCGCGCAGCTTGCCGAGCAGTTCACCGCGGCCGTCCGCGACGACGGCGGCACGGTGTTCGAGGGCGGCTCGGCCGGTGCCGAGCGCGTGCCCGAGGTCGGCGGCGGTGAGGTCGTCCCGCTCCTCCAGGAAGTCCGCCAGCCGGGCGGCCTGAGCCCGCAGCCCGTCCTCGGAGCGTGCGCCGACGGGCACGAGCACCGGCCCGGCGACAGGCTCCTCCGCGACCGGGACCGCGTCCTGCGCCGGCGGTTCCTCCACGATCACATGCGCGTTGGTGCCGCTGATCCCGAATCCGGAGACGCCCGCCCGGCGCGGCCGGTCCTCCGTCTGCGGCCACGCGACGGGCTCGGTGAGCAGCTGGACGGTCCCGGCGGACCAGTCGACGTTGCCGGTGGGGGTGTCGACGTGCAGCGTGCGGGGAAGGACCCCGTTCCGCATTGCCATGATCATCTTCATCAGCCCGGCCACACCGGCGGCGGCCTGGGTGTGCCCGAGGTTCGACTTCACCGAGCCGAGCCACAGCGGACGGTCCCCCGGCCGGTCCTTGCCGTAGGTGGCGATGAGGGCGCTCGCCTCGATCGGGTCGCCGAGGGTGGTGCCGGTGCCGTGCGCCTCGACGGCGTCCACCTCTGCGGGGGTGAGCCCGGCATCGGCGAGGGCCTGGGCGATGACGCGCTGCTGGGCGGTGCCGCTGGGAGCGGTGAGCCCGTTGCTCGCGCCGTCCTGGTTGATGGCCGAACCCCGGACGACGGCGAGGATGTTGTGGCCGTTGCGCCGGGCGTCGGAGAGCCGTTCCACCACGAGCAGGCCGACGCCCTCCGCGAAGGAGGTCCCGTCGGCGCCGTCCGCGAACGCCTTGATCTGTCCGTCCGGGGCGAGCCCGCGCTGCCGGCTGAACTCCGTGAACAGGCCGGGCGTGCTGAGGACGGTGACACCGCCCGCCAGCGCCATCGAGCACTCGCCCCTGCGCAGCGACTGCACGGCGAGGTGCAGGGAGACCAGCGAACCGGAGCAGGCGGTGTCGACGGTGAGCGCGGGGCCCTCCAGGCCGAGCGCGTACGCGACCCGCCCCGAGGTGACACTGAGCGCGCCGCCGGTGACCAGGTACCCGGTCAGGTTCTCGGGGGCGTCCTGCACCCGGGGCCCGTACTCGGAGGGACCGGCGCCGATGAACACGCCCGTACGGCTGCCGCGCAACGAGGTCGGGTCGATCCCCGTACGCTCCAGCGCCTCCCAGGCCGTCTCCAGGAGCAGCCGCTGCTGCGGGTCCATGGCCAGCGCCTCGCGCGGGCCGATCCCGAAGAACTCGGCGTCGAACTCGGCGGCATCGTGCAGGAACCCGCCGGTTTGCGTGTAGCAGGTGCCGGGAACGGTGGGGTCCTCGTCGAACAGCGCGTCCAGGTTCCATCCCCGGTTGTCGGGGAACGGCCCGACGGCGCTCGCACCCGCGTCGACGAGGTCCCACAGGTCCTCGGCCGAACGGATCCCGCCCGGGAAGCGGCCGCTGATCCCGACGACCGCGATCGGCTCGCCGTCGAAGGCCGGTGCCGGCTCCGCGACGGGCTCGGCGGGGGCACTCCCTGCGGATGCGCCCAGCAGCTCCGTACGGACGCGGTCGGCGAGCAGTCCGGGGCTCGGGTGGTCGAAGGCGGCGGTCACGGGCAGCGCGAGCCCGGTCGCCGCGTTGATGCGCGCGTGCAGATCGACGAGGGCGATGGAATCCAGCCCCAGTTCGCGGAACGAGGTTTGGGCGACGACCACCGGCTCGGTGTCGGGGCGCACCTTGCGCAGGCACTCCGCGGTCTGCTCGCAGACGAGGTCGGTCAGAAGCCTGGTCTGCTCGCTCCCGGGGAGCCCGGAGAGCCGGCCGGCCAGGGCAGCCCCGGGGTTCTCCCCCGGAAGGGCCTCCGAGCGTCCCCCCGGGCGGACCTCCGCGCCGGACATGTCATCAGCGACAGGATCGAAGCCCGCGGACATCTGCACGCTCCCAGCTCGTATCGAATCCCCCGCGTCATTCCAGCCACGGGGTGTCCGCACGCTAGGTCGCCCCCGAAGGGCCGCGACACCCCTATCCCCCCAGGTGTTGACCCTGCACGCCGCACGCCCGCGCCCCCGTAAAACCGCCGGTGACAGGGGTGGTGGCGGACGAGATGCCTGCTGGGCCCGGGTCCCGGTGGGGCGGGGAGCGGTCAGGGGGGTGGTCGGTGTTCTCCGCGCGCGCCCCGGACCCCTTCAATGACACGCACTGCCCAGGGCGCCGCCATCGGCGGGCCCGATGGCCGAAGAGACGGGTGGATCATGACCGTTGCCGATGTCAGTGTCCGAGTGGCCGAACGAGGAGCGATCAAGGAGGCCGTGGAGCTGGGCCCTTCGCCGAGCGCCACCGAGGCGCAGCGCGCGCGGGGCAAGCTCACTGTGCGCGAGCGGCTGGACCTGCTGTTCGATCCGGGGACCTTCCGCGAGATCGAACAGCTGCGCCGCCACCGCGCGGCGGGATTCGGCCTGGAGGACCGCAGGCCGCACACCGACGGGGTGGTGACCGGCTGGGGCCAGGTCGAGGGCCGGAAGGTGTTCGTGTACGCGCACGACTTCCGGATCTTCGGCGGCTCGCTCGGTGAGGCGCACGCCCAGAAGATCCACAAGGTGATGGACCTCGCGCTGGCGGCCGGCGCCCCGCTGGTGTCGCTCAGCGACGGCGCGGGCGCCCGTATCCAGGAGGGTGTAACCGCTCTCGCCGGTTACGGCGGCATCTTCCGCCGCAACGTGGCCGCGTCCGGGGTGATCCCGCAGATCAGCGTGATGCTCGGCCCGTGCGCGGGCGGCGCCACGTACTCCCCGGCGCTCACCGACTACGTGTTCATGGTCCGCGACATCTCACAGATGTACATCACGGGCCCCGACGTCGTGCAGGCCGTCACCGGCGAGAAGATCACGCACAACGACCTCGGCGGCGCACAGGTGCACTCCACGGTGTCCGGCGCGAGCGCGTTCCTGTACGACACCGAGGAGGAGTGCCTGGAGGAGGTACGCCACCTGCTCACCCTCCTCCCGTCCAACAACCGCGAACTCCCGCCCGCCGTCCCCTGCGACGACCCGGTGGACCGCCCCGGCGACACCCTGTCCCGCCTGGTCCCCGCCGACCCCAACCTCTCGTACGACATGCGCGCGGTGATCGAGGAGATCGTCGACGACGGCGACCTCTTCGAGGTGCACGCCACCTGGGCGACCAACATCATCTGCGGCCTCGCCCGCCTGGACGGCCACGTGGTCGGCATCGTCGCCAACCAGCCCGCCTCCCTCGCCGGCGTCCTGGACATCCACGCCTCCGAGAAGGCCGCGCGCTTCGTGCAGACCTGCGACGCGTTCAGCATCCCGCTGGTCACGCTCGTCGATGTGCCCGGCTTCCTGCCCGGCAGCGACCAGGAGCACAACGGGGTCATCCGCCACGGCGCGAAGCTCCTGTACGCGTACTGCAACGCGACGGTCCCCCGCGTACAGGTCATCCTGCGCAAGGCGTACGGCGGCGCGTACATCGTGATGGACTCCCGCTCCATCGGCTGCGACCTGTCCTTCGCCTGGCCCACCAACGAGATCGCGGTGATGGGCGCGGAGGGCGCCGCCAACGTGGTCTTCCGCCGCGAGATCGCCGCCGCCGACGACCCGGAGGCGGCCCGCGCCCAGCGCGTCAAGCAGTACCGCCAGGAGCTGATGCACCCGTACTACGCGGCCGAACGCGGCCTGGTGGACGACGTCATCGACCCCGCCTCCACCCGCCAGGTGCTGGCCGATGCCCTGGACGTCCTGCGCGCGAAGCACGTGCCGCTACCCGAACGCAAGCACGGCAACCCACCGTTCTGACATGGCCGACTCCCTCATCCGCGTCGAAGGCGGAACCCCGACCCCCACCGAACTGGCCGCCGTCCTCCTGGTCCTGCTCTCGGCGACGAGAGCCCAGGAGGCGCCCGCGCACCCCACCGCCCCACCCCGGGCCACCTGGGGCCCCGCACGAGGCTGGCGCCCTCCGGGCACCTGGCCGGCCCCGTAACCCGACTGCGTAAGGAACTCCATGCCCACCACGCTGCAGGCCAACAGCGCCTGGCTGCGCCGCTTCCACCCGGCCGAACAGGCCCCCGTACGCCTCTTCTGCCTGCCCCACGCGGGCGGATCGGCGAGCTACTACTTCCCGGTCTCCCGGGCCCTGGCCCCGGCCGCGGACGTGTTCGCGGTCCAGTACCCCGGCCGTCAGGACCGCCGCAACGAACCGTGCGTGGACGACGTCCGCCGCCTGGCCGACCTGGTCACCGCGGAAATGCTGCCGTGGTGCGACCGCCCGATCGCCCTGTTCGGCCACAGCCTGGGCGCGACCCTGGGCTTCGAGGTCGCCCTCCGGCTGGAAGCGGCCGGCACCGTCCCCGTCGCCCTCTTCGCGTCGGGCCGCCGCGCCCCTTCCCGGCCCCGCGAGAACGAAAACGTCCATCTGTCCCCGGACGCCCAACTCCTGACCACGATCCGCCGCATGAGCGGCACCGACCCCGCGGTCCTGGCCGACGAAGAGCTCCTCCGCTCGATCCTCCCGGCCATCCGAGCCGACTACAAAGCCGCCGAAACCTACCGCTACCAGCCGTCCACCCCCCTGACCTGCCCCATCGAGGTCCTGAACGGCACAGAAGACCCCGAGGTAACCACCACGGAAGCCACAGCCTGGACCACCCACACCACGGCCCCTTGCACCTTCCACACCTACCAGGGCGGCCACTTCTACCTGAACGACCACGCCCCCGCGGTCATCAACCTGATCCGCGACCGCCTGTCATAGGAAAACACCGCGAAGGCCCCCGGGACATGCGCCCCGGGGGCCTTCGGGCATCTCCTGATCCCGGAAACGCCAGAGGCCCCGGATTTCTCCGGGGCCTCTGGCCTGCTGTGCACTCGGCAGGATTCGAACCTGCAACCTTCTGATCCGTAGTCAGATGCTCTATCCGTTAAGCTACGAGTGCTTGTGCTTCCGGGGTTTTTTCTGCCCCGTCGGCGTTGCGAGAACAACATTACATGACCTGCGCCGGGACGCGAAATCCATTACCCAGACCCTGCCTGACCTGGGCAAACGCCAGAAGCGTGCCGAAGAACGACCGAAGCCCCGGTCCTGGGGACCGGGGCTTCGATGGTGGTGCGGAGGCGGAGGGATTTGAACCCTCGATGGGGGGTAAGCCCCAAACCGCATTAGCAGTGCGGCGCCATAGACCGGACTAGGCGACGCCTCCAGCGCAACGCCCGCGCGAGCGCGAGTGGTGCGTGCAGATGATGACACAGCTGCACGCTGTGCCACCAATCGCGGCCTACGGTACTAGGCGGTCGGCCGGGAGGGCAAAGCGGTTGCCGTGCGAAACGCCGGGGCTCCTGGCGCGTTAGGCAGCGCGGGGGCGCCGCCCCCGCAGGTTCATCCGCCACAGGAGTCGCAATGATGCGCCGTCTCGTTCTCACCGCAGTCGCGTCCCTCGCCGCGCTGTCCGCCACCGCGCCCGCCGCCACCGCCTCGGCCGGGCCCCTGCCGCTGCCCCTCGCGCTTCCCCTGCTCCAGGACGACACCGCGGGCACCCGGCTCACCGTGGTCGTCGCCGCCACGGGCAACCCGGAGGCCGACGGGACGTACGAGCTGCAGTGCGGGCCGGCCCGCGGGAGCCACCCGGCCGCGCGGCAGGCGTGCGAGCGGCTGGAGCAGGCGAAGGAGGAAGGCGCGAATCCGTTCGCCCCCGTGCCCGGGGACGCGATGTGTACGCAGCAGTACGGCGGGGAAGCCACCGCCCGCGTCACCGGGACCTGGCACGGGCACCGGGTCGACTCCACGTTCAAGCGGACCAACGGGTGCGAGATCGCCCGGTGGAACGGCCTGCGACCGGTCCTGCCGAACGTGCGGTGAACCGCCCCCGGGGCCCGCGTCCGGGTCTCCGCGGGGCGCGTCGCGGGTCGGAGCCGTACACCGAATGCACCAAACCTTGGTGAGAGCTCCCCCTCATCCGCAGTCCCACGCCCCTTCCCTGCCTTTAGACTCCTTCAGTGACAGCCTGAGGCCCGAGGGGCAAGATGGGGCCGCTGTCGGGCAAGGTGCAGTAATCAGGGAGGAAGCGTCGTCGTGAGCAGCAGGCCATCCCGAGGCGCTGCTCGCCTCGCAGCCATACTCGACGCCCTTCCGGACGGGCTTCTGCTCGTCAACTGCAACGGTACGGTCGTCAACGCCAACACCATCGCCCTCGAAATGTTCGAGACCCCGGGCACCGCGCTCGTCGGTCGCGGGCTGCTCGATCTGCTGCCGGAGTTCGACTCCAAGCTGATCCCGGGGTCGATGCGCCGGCCCGATGCTGCGGACGAGCGGGGCCGGACCAAGCCCACGCGCATGATCGCGCGGCGTACCGACGGCAACGAGTACCCCGTCGAGGTGACGAGCGCCAGCCTGGAGGACGGGCAGGCGGCGTACAAGGACGTCCAGGGTTCGTACGGGGGCAGCTACACGGGCGACGAGCTGCTGATGCTCGTCGTGCGCGACCTCTCCGGCACCGTCGACACCGAGGCCGAGCTGGCCCGCTCGCAGCGCCAGACCGAGATGATCCTGCGCGCCGCGGCCGAGGGCGTCGTCGGTACGGACACCGATGGCCGGGTCGTCCTGGTCAACCCCGCCGCCGCGCAGATCCTCGGCTTCCGGGCCAGCGACCTCGGCGGCCAGGAGCTGCACCCGCTGATCCTTCACTCGCGTGCGGAGGGCGAGCCCTTCCCGTACGAGGAGTCCCCACTCGCCGACACGCTCAAGTCGGGACGCAAACATCGGGTGCGCGGGCAGGTTCTCTGGTCCAAGAGCGGAGCACAGGTCCCCGTCGACCTGACCACCGCACCCGTCCGCGACGGCGACCAGCTCGTCGGCGCCGTGATGACCTTCACCGACCGCCGCCCCTACGAGGAGCTCGACAAGCAGCGCAGGGCCGAGGTCACCGAACTGACCGCGAGCCACACCGCCGAGGTCACCGAGCTCACCGAACGGCACGCCGCCGAACTCGCCGCCCTGAAGGAGGCGCACGCCGCCGAGCTGGCCGACCGCACCGAGCGTTACGCCTCCGAGCTGGAGGAGCAGACCGAGCGGCTGACGGACCTCACCTCCCGGCACACCCAGCTCACCGCCGTGCTCGGCGAGTCGCTGCGCGGGCCCCTGGAGGAACTGCGCGGCGAACTCTCCACGCTCGCCGCCGATCCGGCCGGCCAGCTGTGGCCCGAGGCGAATCAGATCCTGCACCACCTGGCCGCCGGCTACGCGCGTATGACGACGCTCATCGACAACGTGCTCAGCTACCAGCGCCTCGACGGCGGCGCGGAGGCGCTCGTCAAGACGCGTGTGCTGCTCGACGGGGTCGTCACGGCCGGTATCGACGCCTCGGTCGAGCTGATCGGACCGGGCCGCGCGCAGTTCGCGGTGCACGCCCCGCCGATCGAGGCGGAGGTCGACGCCGGCCGCCTGGTGACCGCCCTCGCCCACCTCGTCGCGGACGTCGCCGGCGTCGATTCGACCGGCAAGGCCCGGCTCGTGCCCGGTGGCGGGTACGTCGACTCGACCGTCGTGGTCGCCGCCGCCCAGCGCGGTGACGTCGTACGCATCGAGGTGCGGGGTCCGTTCGCCGGGGGAGACCCGGTGCACGTCCCGATCGTCAGCGGCATCGTCCGCGCGCACGGCGGTGTGCTCCAGACACACGAGATGCCGGGCATGAGCGGCAGCGCATACGTGCTCGAGCTGCCGATCGGCGCCGGCGCGGGGACCGTGGCGCCGCCGGAGCCGGCCGCGTTGCCGCAGGTGGAGGCGGCTCCTCCGGTGGTACCCGAGTCCGATCACGCGGGCCCCGCGACGGCGGTTTCGGATGCCCCCGAGGCGGGCAGAGGGCGGCGCCGGGCGCGGCGTTCCTCCACCGATGCCTTCCTGGAGAGCCCCGTGGGCGGCTCCGACGGCACCGGCGAACTGGAGGCTGCCCCCGGGGACACCGGCGCGGGCGCGCCGACCGGGCGCCGGCGTGCGCGCCGTGCGGCCCCCGCTCCCGAAGCGGCCCCGAACGAGCTGATCCCCGCCCAGCAGGCCGCCGAGGGCTCCGGCCGCCGGCGCGGGCGTCCCAGCCCCGCCGAGACGGGTGCCCCGACGCCTGGGCAGGCCCTCGCGCTGCCCTCCGCCGCTCCGTCGGAGGGGTCCGTGGTGACCGCCGCCGAGGGTGCGCAGGGCGCGGGTGCCCGGCCGCAGCGCGGGCAGACCGTGCCGCCGCAGGGTGTCCCGGCCGAGGCGCAGGTCCCGGTCGCGGCCGGCGGGCACCGGGGGAACCCGGGCGAGGAGGGCCGCCTGGCCCTTCCCCCTGTCGTGAACGCCGTGGAGTCCACCGCCCCCGCCGCGTTCTCGAACCTCGACGAGGCCGCCCGTACGGCTCCCGGCGCGATGGCCCCGGCGCCGGAGCTGCCCGTGCCGGCAGCGCAGTCGACCGGCCGACGCGCCCGCCGCGCGCTGGCCGCCGCCCAGGACAGGGCCGCGGCCGAGGCCGGACCACGCGTCCCCTTCGCGCTCCCGCCCGCCGACGCGGACCGTGTGCCGTCGAACGACGCGGAGCCGCAGAGCCCCCTTGGCGGACCCCCCGTCGGCGCGCCCGGGGCCGTGGGTGCGCGTGTGGCCGTGGACGATTCGTACGAGGCCGGTGCGGGTACGCGTGCGGCCGGTGCGGATGCCGGCGCCGGTTCGTATGCGCCCGGTGCGGGTACGCGTGAGGTCGCGCCCGCTGCGTACGCGCCCGAGCCCGGCATGCCCGGCGCGCTGCCGCGTACGGACGCAGCCGGCCCCGGCGCGCTGCCCGGTACGAACGGCCCCACCGCCGCCGCACCTGACGCCGTCGCCCCCGCGCCCGGGGCTCTGCCCGGTGCGCCGGAGCACGCCCCCATTCCGCCGCAGGCGCAGCCCGCCCCCACCGGCCGACGCCGCGCCCGCCACGGGGACACGGGCCCGCAGGAGGCACAGCCGGCCCCCTTCGCACCGCCGGCGCAGACACCGGGCACCCCGGCCGCAGCGGGCACCCCGGCCGCGCCCGCCGACCAGTCCGCCCCCTTCGCACTGCCCGCGCCCACCCCGGCGTCAGCACCCACGCCCGCCGCCCCGGCCGACCAGCCCGCGACGCCCGCCCCGGCCCCCGGCACCCCGGCCGTCGATCCGAGGCTCGGCGCGCCCGACGCGCCCTTCGCCCCGGCCGCGCAGCCTGCCGCGCACGCCGACCAGCCGGCCCCGCCCGCGCACCCCGGTGCCTGGGGCGAGGACGACGCGTCCGGGCAAGGCCCCGCGGTGCCGGAGGAGCAGAGCACCGGCCCTACCGCGCACACCACCGGCACGGCTGCGCCCACCGCGGCCGCCCCCGCCGGTCCCCCGGCCCGGCCCCGCACGCTGGCGCCCGCGCCCGACGCGCGGCGCCAGCCGTTGCCCGCCGAGGCGCCCATGCCGGGGTCGCCGGACTCGACGCAGGGGCGCGCGTTCAGCGTGCGCACGCTCGGACAGGGCGTTCCGTTCGCCCAGCACATCGCCCACCAGCAGAACCAGACGCTCGGCGGCGGCAGCAGCGTCGGCCGGCGCCGCAAGCTCGCCGCACCGCCGGAGCCGGAGCCCGGTCAGGACGAGCGCCCCGCGCTCGCCGGCCCCGCGCCGGCCGCCCCGCAGCCCACGCCCCAGGCCACCGGCGGCACCGTGCACGGACAGGGCTCCGGGCAGCTGCTCTCCGCACCGGCGGCCGAGGGGCGCGCGTACGCCATCGGGGCGCCCGACGAGGGCGCGGCCGAGGGGCCCGAGCCGCTCGACGGCCCCGGCGGCGCGGTCGAGGTCGCCAACCGGCCCTCGCCGCGGCCGGTCGACGACGAGCTTCCCCCCGAGCCGCTGGACAACCCGCGCCGGCTGCTCGTCTGGCCCGCGCCCGACGTCTCCACGCAGCAGGCGCTGAGCGACCGCGGCTACCGGCCGGTGATCGTGCACTCGCGCGAGGAGGTGGACGCGCAGATCGCGGCGTTCCCCGCCGCGCTGTTCGTAGACCCGTTGACCGGGCCGATCACCCGAAAGGCGTTGCAGTCCCTGCGGCAGGCGGCGGTGGCCGCCGAGGTGCCCGTACTGGTGACGGCCGGTCTGGGACAGGCCACGCGGGAGGCGGCGTACGGTGCGGACCCGGCCGTGCTGCTGAAGGCGCTCGCGCCGCGCGACAGCGAGCAGCACCCGCCGCGCGTCCTGCTGATCGAGGAGCACGAGGACATCGCGGACGCGCTGACGCAGACGCTGGAGCGGCGGGGCATGCAGGTGGCCTGCGCCGCGACGGACAGCGAGGCCGTGTCGCTGGCGACCCGGATGCGGCCGAACCTGGTGGTGATGGACCTGATGCAGGTGCGCCGCCGCCGGGCCGGCATCGTCGACTGGCTGCGCGCCAACGGGCAGCTGAACCGCACCCCGCTGGTCGTCTACACCTCGACCGACATCGACCAGTCGGAGCTGCCGCGCCTCGCCTCCGGCGAGACCGTGCTGTTCCTGGCGGAACGTTCGACGAGCGACGAGGTGCAGTCCCGCATCGTCGACCTGCTCGCGAAGATCGGCACGAACTGACAGGCGCGAAACGGCATACGACGAGGGCGGTACGGGAACACACCCGTACCGCCCTCGTCCTGTCCGGACCGTCGGCCGGAGCCTGGGCCGGCCCGTCGGTCAGAGCTGCGTGATGTCCAGCTCGCCCTGCGCGTACTGCTTGCGGATGACCTTCTTGTCGAACTTGCCGACGCTCGTCTTCGGCACGGACGGGATGACCGACCACCGCTCCGGCAGCTGCCACTTCGCGATGCCGGATTCGGCGAGGAACGCCCGCAGCGCCTCGTAGTCGGCGGTGGCACCCTCCTTGAGGACGACGGTCGCGAGCGGGCGCTCGCCCCACTTCTCGTCCGGGACGGCCACGACGGCGGCCTCCGCGACATCCGGGTGCGCCATCAGCGCGTTCTCCAGCTCGACGCTGGAGATCCATTCGCCACCGGACTTGATGACGTCCTTGGCACGGTCGGTGAGGGTGAGGAAGCCGTCCTCGCTGATCACGCCGACGTCACCGGTCTTCAGCCAGCCGTCCTCGCTGAACTTGTCCTCGGGGCGCAGCATCTCGCCGTCCGCGCCGCCGTAGTACGCGCCGGCGATCCAGGTGCCGCGCACCTCCAGCTCACCGGCCGACTCGCCGTCCCACGGCAGGTGTTCGCCGGTCGGGCCGACGAGGCGTGCCTCGACGCCGGCGGGGAAGCGGCCCTGGGTGATGCGGTAGGGCCACTCCTGCTCCTCGGTCAGCCCGGCGGGCGGGTTGGCCATGGTGCCGAGGGGCGAGGTCTCCGTCATGCCCCAGGCGTGACAGAGGCGCACGCCGAGCTTGTCGTACGCCGCCATGAGCGAGGGCGGGCAGGCGGCACCGCCGATCGTCACGTTGGCCATGGAGGTGAGGTCGCGCGGGTTGGCGGTGACCTCGGCGAGCAGGCCCTGCCAGATGGTGGGGACGGCGGCGGCGTGCGTGGGGCGCTCGCGCTCGATCATGTCGGCGAGCGGGGCGGGCTGGAGGAAACGGTCCGGCATCAGCATGTTGACGCCGGACATGAACGTCGCGTGCGGCAGGCCCCAGGCGTTGACGTGGAACTGGGGGACGACGACGAGCGTGGTGTCCTTGTCGGTCAGGCCCATCGACTCGGACATGTTGACCTGCATGGAGTGCAGATAGATCGAGCGGTGCGAGTAGACGACGCCCTTGGGGTCGCCGGTCGTGCCGGAGGTGTAGCACATGGCGGCGGCCTGCCGCTCGTCCAGATCGGGCCAGTCGAAGGTGGTGGGGCGGCCGGCGAGCAGTTCCTCGTACTCGTGCACACGCACCGCCGCGCCGTCCAGGACGGAGCGGTCACCGGGGCCGGAAACGATCAGATGCTCCAGCGACGTCAGCTGGGGGAGCAGCGGCGCGATGAGCGGCAGCAGGGAACCGTTG
This sequence comes from Streptomyces sp. NBC_00708, assembly GCA_036226585.1. Classification (GTDB taxonomy): domain Bacteria; phylum Actinomycetota; class Actinomycetes; order Streptomycetales; family Streptomycetaceae; genus Streptomyces. The sequence goes on along the minus strand of CP108997.1, from coordinate 3,579,436 downwards.
ACGACGACGACCTTGTCGTCGGCGTGCTTGACGACCCAGACCAGCTGCTCCGCGGGGAGCCGGAGATTCAGTGTGTGGAGGACGGCGCCCATGGACGGGATGGCGAGGTACGCCTCCACGTGCTCGGCGTTGTTCCACATGAGGGTCGCGACCCGCTGATCGCCGTCGATGCCGAGTTCGTCGCGCAGGGCGTTGGCGAACTGCGTCGCGCGCCGGCCGATCTCCGCGAAACTGCGCCGGTGCGGCTCCGGCTCTCCGGTCCAGGTCGTGACCTGCGACTTCCCGTGGATCGTCATCCCATGCGTCAGGATGCGGGTGACAGTCAGCGGTACGTCCTGCATGGTGCTGAGCACGGCGTCCTCCCGGTGGGCGCTACGCGGCAGTAGGGTTCCGCTGATTCTGCGCACATACCGAGCGGTATGTCACTACTCCCGGGGGTACGAATCGGTGTCGTCCCGCAATGTCACACCGGCCGGGACGATGTCGGACGTATCGGTTCCGTTTGATTGAGGGCCGCGTACGGGGAGGCTCGACGGTCTCAGCGGACCGGGGTCAGCTCCGGGTCCTGGCGCAGCTTGCCGAGCGCCCGGGAGACCGCGCTCTTCACCGTGCCGACGGACACCCCGAGCACCTCGGCGGTCTGCGCCTCGCTCAGGTCCTCGTAGTACCGGAGAACGACCATGGCGCGCTGCCGGGCCGGCAGCTTCAGCACCGCGCGCCACATCGCGTCGTGCAGCGACTGCTGCTCCGCCGGGTCAGGACCGGGAACCGCCTCCTGCTCGGGCAGCTCGTCGCAGGCGAACTCGTCGACCTTGCGCTTGCGCCACTGCGAGGTCCTGGTGTTCAGCAGGGCCCGGCGGACATAGCCGTCGAGGGCACGGTGGTCCTCGATCCGGTCCCAGGCGACGTACGTCTTGGTGAGCGCCGTCTGCAGCAGGTCCTCGGCATCGCTGGGGTTGGCGGTGAGCGAGCGGGCCGCCCGCAGCAGCACCGGACCGCGCGCCTGCACGAACGACGTGAACGAGGGGTACGGGAGGTGCGGCACCGCCGACGCGCGCGCACCGTGCGAGGCGCGGCCGAGGGCGCCCGGCGTGCGTAGCGATGCGGAGGCGTGCGCCGGCGCGGAAGTACGTACCGCGGCCGACGTGCATGCCGGTGCGGCTCCCCTGGAGGTGCCCGTACGGACTGGCGTGGTCATGGCTCCACGCTAGGAGCGGGGCCCGCTCCCCGGATCGCCCCCAGGTCCCGAAACCGCGTCCGCCTCAGGGTGTAGGTCCGGGCCCCCGTCCACCTCCTGTAGGTGGACGGGGCCGCACTCCAGGACTCCGGGTCACCCCTGAGGTGCGTACCCCGGGCGCGGCCCCGCACGCGCCCCGCGCCGGACGGCCCGCCCGTGCGCCGAAGTGGCGTACGGGCGGGCCGTCGTGGTGCGTCCGTCGCGGTCCGGCCCCCCGACCGGGCCGCGCACGCTTCCGGGTCTCACCAGAGGTTCGTGAAGTTCACCGCCAGGTTGTACGTGGACTGATCGATATCGGTGAAGCCGGAGCCGTTGACCTGGGCGGAGTTGCTCTGGTTGGACGCGCCGGCACCGGTCGCCTGCTGCTGCGAGGTCGACGAGTTGCCCGCGTTGTCCCTGCCGACCCCGCTGCCACTGATCGTGGCGACGCCCGCGTTGGATCCGCTGCTCGCGATCGCTCCGTTGTCCGCCTGGGCGACTCCGCCGAGGAGAACGGCGGCAAGAGGCAGCGCGGCGACGACGGCGAGGGCACGAGCGGTACGGATGCTTGCCATGTCTGTTCCTCCAGGAACCGGAAGTAGGGCTGAGGCTGAACCCGGGCCGGCGGCCGACCGCCCGGTGATGATCACGACGTCGCGGACCAAAGCTGCCCACTGCCCCACCTGCGAACCACCCACCGCTTCCGATTCCCCCGCAAGCGTGAGGACCGCAAACCAAACCCCCGGCCCGGTGCCAACTGTGCGCCCAGCGCCCGCGTAGGAGCCGTCCGAGGAGGGAAAGGCGGAGGCGGAACCGACCGGATTCGAACCGGCGTCCTCGCGGTTTTGGAGACCGCGCGCGACGACCTCTGCGCTACGGCTCCGCCCCCGCCAGCCATCCTAGGAGCACGCCCGCCCACGACAACGGCCCCCGACCGGTACGCCCGGTCGGGGGCCGTTCACCTGCGGTGGGTGTGGGATTTGAACCCACGGTGACTCGCGCCACGACGGTTTTCAAGACCGTTCCCTTAGGCCGCTCGGGCAACCCACCCCGCGCCGGCGCGGTCGGTGAGGACCGGTCCGGCGCGGGAACAGCCTAGCCGGTCAGCTGTCGCCCTTGCGCTCCCCCAGGGTCACTTCGGCCGTCGCCGACTTGCCGTCGCGCTCGTAGGTCAGGGTGACCCGGTCGCCCGGCTTGTGGGTCCAGATCTCGCCGATCAGGGTCGGGCCGCTGTCGACGGGGGTGTCGTTGAACTTCGTGATGACATCGCCCGCGCGCAGGCCCGCCTTGGCGGCCGGGCCGTCCTTCGTGACCGCATCCGTGCCGCCCGTGCCCCGGTCCGAGATGACGGCGCCGCCGCTCTTCTCATCCATCGTCACCGTGGCACCGATGACCGGGTAGACCGGCTGACCGGTCTTGATCAGCTGCCGGGCGACGGTCGTCGCCTGGTTGATCGGGATCGCGAAGCCGAGGCCGATGGAGCCGGCCTGGCTCTGGCCGGAGCTGCCGGCCGACTGGATCGCCGAGTTGATCCCGATGACCGCGCCGCCCGAGCTGAGCAGCGGGCCGCCGGAGTTGCCCGGGTTGATCGACGCGTCGGTCTGCAGGGCGCTCATGTACGAATTGCTGCCGCCGGTGCCGTCACCGGAGGCGACCGGGCGGTTCTTCGCGCTGATGATGCCCGTGGTGACCGTGTTGGACAGGCCGAACGGGGCACCGATCGCGATCGTCGAGTCGCCGACCGCCACCTGGTCCGAGTTGCCCACCGGCAGCGGGGTCAGGGACTTCGGCGGGTTCTTCAGCTTGATGACGGCCACGTCGTAGCCCTGGGCCCGGCCGACCACCTCGGCGTCGTACTTCTTGCCGTTGGAGAACGTCGCCGTGAGCTGGCCGCTGTCCGCCGCGGAGGCCACCACGTGGTTGTTCGTGAGGATGTGGCCTTCCTTGTCGTACACGAAGCCGGTGCCCGTGCCGCCCTCGCCGTCACCGCCCTGCGCCTCGATGGTCACCACGCTGGGCAGCGCCTTGGCGGCCACACCGGCGACCGTGCCCGGGTCGCGCTTGAGGTCCTGCGGGTTGGCCGACGCCGCGACCGTCGTCGATCCGGAGTCGTCGTTGTTGTCCGCGGCCCAGTAGCCGAGCGCGCCACCGATCCCGCCCGCCACGAGTGCCGCCACCACCACGGCGGCCACCAGAGCGCCCGCACCCCGCTTGCGCGGCGATTCGGAAGGGTGCGGTCCGCCGGGCGGACCCCACACCGGGCCGCCACCGCCGCCGTGCGCCCCTTGCGTGTACGAGGGGACGGCGGGCGGCGGCGGGGGCCAGCCCGCGTCGGCCGCCGACTGCGGCGGGGGCGGGGGCGCGTACTGCGGAGTCGTCGGAAACGCGGCCGTCTGCCCGGTCACCTGGTCCGGCGCGGGCTGTTGTTCCGGCGCGGGGTGGACCGGCTGCTGCCGGGTGGCCGTCAGGTCCGGGTCCGGGTGGGACGCGACGGGGGGCGCGTCCTCGGGATGCGCCTGGGGAGCGTCGGCCGGCACGGGAGGTGCGGACGGAACGGACGGGGCGGCCTCGCCCGCGGTGCCCTCGTTGCCCTCGTTCTCTGTGCTCACAGCTCTTTACTCCTCGGTTCCACATCAGTCGTACGGCAAGAGATCCGCTGTGTACGTGTCAGGGGTAAGCCTTTCCCACAACACGTCAGGCCACTGTAAGCAGGACCTGTGCATCTGCGCACGGCCCTTACATCGGACAAAACGGCCCTGCCTCGCAAGGTGCGCCCAGCCGTGTTCCCACGGTGACACCATGACCCGGGTGAACCGAGCGCGGCAGCAGCACCCCATGCAGCATCCCATCCAGGTCATCGCCCACCGGGGCGCGTCCGACGACGCCCCCGAGCACACCCTCGCCGCGTACCGGAAGGCGATCGAGGACGGTGCCGACGCCCTGGAGTGCGACGTACGCCTCACTGCCGACGGCCACCTCGTCTGCGTGCACGACCGCAGGGTGAACCGTACGTCCAACGGCCGCGGCGCGGTCTCCGCCCTGGAGCTGAACGACCTCGCCGCCCTCGATTTCGGCTCCTGGAAGGACCGCGACGAGACGGAGTCACCGGACTGGGACCCGGTGCCGGGCGAGCTCACCTCCGTACTCACGCTCGAACGGCTGCTCGAACTCCTCGCCGAGACAAGGGCGGCCGGGCGGCCGCTCCAGCTGGCCATCGAGACCAAGCACCCGACCCGTTGGGCGGGGCAGGTCGAGGAGCGCCTGCTGCACCTGCTGAAGCGCTTCGAACTCGATGTGCCCCCGCCGGCCGGCACCCCTTCCCCGGTACGTGTGATGAGCTTCTCCGCCCGCTCCCTGCACCGCGTCCGGGCCGCCGTGCCCCATCTGCCCACTGTGTACCTGATGCAGTTCGTCTCCCCGCGGCTGCGCGACGGGCGCCTGCCCGCCGGTGCGCGGGTCGCCGGCCCCAGCGTGCGCATCCTGCGCAGCCATCCCGGCTACATCGAGCGGCTCCACCGGGCCGGGCACCGGGCACACGTCTGGACGGTCAACGAGCCGGAGGACGTCGAGCTCTGCGTACGGCTGGGCGTCGAGGCCATCATCACGAACCGCCCCAAGCAGGTCCTCGCCCAGCTGGGCCGTTCGTAACATCAGCGAATCAGCGAACAGGTACATATGCGCACCGCCGCATGAACCCATGACCGCATCACCGGATCAGCTACAGGGAGTACACCGGCGCACTCGGACTGTGCCTGTTCGTGACGAGTGCGTCACTGACAGACCTTTGGCCGGTTTCCGGCACAGCTCAGGAGGGCATCCACTCCGTGGCGTGGGGGCAAAGGAGGTCTCGGGGGTGGCGTTGGTGGTGGCACAGGAGGTGCCCACGTCGTCGAGCATGGCCGTTCCCCATGGTCCTGCGGGCGTGGGCCAGGCGCGGCACCGGATGCGCGAGCAATTGCGCAGCCACGGGGTGTCGGATTCGGTCGTCGACGATGCGGTGCTGATTCTTTCCGAGCTGCTCAGCAATGCCTGCCGGCACGGCAGGCCGCTGGGATGGCAGACCGAGAGGGAAGACGGGGCCGTGCGCGCCGCTTGGCGCGTCGACAGGACGGGCGGACTGACCGTCGAGGTGACGGACGGTGGCGGCCCGACCCGGCCGGTTCCGGCCACGCCTTCGGTGACCGCCCGCGGTGGCCGCGGGCTCAACATCATCAGCGCGCTGGCCCAGGAGTGGGGCGTACGTGACGACGCCCCCGGCGAGGTCACCGTCTGGGTGTTGGTCGACGGCGGCCACGGCTCCCACAGCCGCCCCGGTGAACGGCGCGGAAGCGGGCGGACAGCAGGTATGGCCGGACTGCCGAGTGCGCAGAGGGCCACCGTGATCCCGGGCTTCGACGGGCTGGATTTCTCCGGCTCGTTCGACGACGCGTTCGACGACGTCGGCTGAGAATACGGACCGGGCCGGGCATGAGGGCGGTTGTGCCGTGCCCCGGCGGTGGTGGGACGGCTAGGCTCGCGGGCCAGACCGCACTGTCGCAATCGGGAGTAAGCCCACCATGGCGAAGAAGCGCCCTCAGACCAAGGCCGGGAAGCAGCAGCTCAAGGACGGCGAGATCCCGGTGGTCGGGGCTCGTGAGCCCTGCCCGTGCGGTTCGGGCCGCCGCTACAAGGCATGTCACGGCCGTGCCGCGGCCCAGGCCGTGACCGAGCTGGTCCAGCGTCCGTTCGAGGGCCTGGCCGGGGAGTGCGACTGGGTCGCGCTGCGCGAACTGGTCCCCGCGGCCACGGCCGCGCTGACGCTCAAGGGCGGCCTGCCCGAGGGTGTGCCCTCGGTGACGCTCGCGACGGTCCTTCCGATGGCGTGGCCCGCGCTGCGCCGCGAGGACGGCTCCGTCCTGCTCGCCCTGCAGAACGACACCTCCTCCGGCGACCTCAGCCGGGACCTCGCGGACACCCTCCAGCGCGCGCTGGAGGCGGAGGCCGGTTCGCCCGTGGCCGCCCGCCGTGTACCGGCCGACGGCCCCCGGCTGCAGGACCTGCTGGACGGCGACGCACCCTTCGAGCCGGTCGTCCACCCGGGCTTCGAGTTCTGGGTGCCGGACGCCGAGAACGCCACGGCCGAGGTGTCGGCATCGCTCGAACGTGCGAACGAAGCGGCCATCCCGACCGCGCTCCTCTCCGGGGTGGACGCCGCCTACTGGTGCGAGACGCCGGAGAAGAACCACCTGCGCTGGGTCATGCCGTACGCCGAGGAGCAGCTCCTCGACGCACTCGCCCGGCTGCACGCCGCGGGCGAGACGTCGCTCGGCGAGGGCACCCGGCTGGTCGGCTCGTTCCGGGCGCACGGGCTGATGGTCCCGGTCTGGGACCTGCCGAGTGCGATGGGCGCCGAGGACTGCGAGAAGCCCGCCGCCGCGTTCGCGGAGCGGCTCGCGACGGCGCTCGCGTCGGACGCGCCGCTCACCGCCGAGGAGCGGCGGGCGCGCGGCGGCCTCACCAACCGTCAGGTGACGCTCAGCTGACCGTGACCGCCGGCCGGACCGAACGGTGACGCCCGTCACAACTCGCCGTACTGGCAGGTAAATCGCTGTCCGAATACGCGAGATCGAATTTGCGAACGGCAGATCTCTTGTTACGGTTCTAGAAGCCCGGTCGCTGGTGCATCCCCCGTCGCCAGCGACCGGGCATCCTCATTTCCGGGTACGGCGCGCACCGCGCGCCCGGGGCGCGCGGGCCCGCGTACGGGCCCCGCACAGGCGGCGCACAGATCCGCCGCGATGCCCCCGGCCCAGCTCTCTGCGCGCGATGGTTCTGCGTCAGCCCCGCTCCCGGGAACGGCGGTTGATCCCCCACGCCTCCGGGAACAGCGACCGGGGCGCACCACCGGAAAGCACGGTCCCGACCGGTTTTGCGGCGGCCCCGATTCCCACGGAAGCACCCCACCGCGGAACAAACGGATGCGGCACAAGCGGTGCCGCCGTTTACGCGGAAATCGCGAAGTACGGCGGAAGTGAGAGGGCGGCGGGGAAGAACGGAGGCGATTCACCGGAGATCGGACAGGGAAGCGACAGAAATCCGTAATGAATGCCTTCCAAAAGAACAAGCGCGCGGCAGAATCTGGCCAACTCCGCCATCGACCGCTCAGTACGTGAGTCTGCTGCCGCCGTCGGGAGCACTCGTGCTCGCCTCGACCAGCGCCTCCAGGACGTCCCCAACATCCGGCAGCCAGGGCGACGCCGGCGCCGCGACGGCGCGCTTGGGACGTGCACCGGTAGCGCACTCCGGCGCACGCTCCCAACGCACCTGCCCCGTACCGATCTCCGACGGCGGAAGGACGACATAGCCGCCCTCACCGTGGAACCGCAGCGAACTGGGCACCCAGTCCTGCGCGTAGAGCAGCTCGCCGAGCCGTTCGAGGGTGTACGGGGCGACCAGCAGCGCCCACCGCGTGGGCGTCGCCACCACGGGCCCCAGCCGCAGCCCCGCCCCGTCGAGTCCGGCCAGGGCACGGGCACCGGCCACGGCCGGCAGGCTCAGGGCGCACGGCGCCCGCCCGCCCGTCGCGAGCAGCACCGGCGCGGCGGGCCGGTTCGTCCACCACCAGCGCACCATCCGGGCATCGGTGGTGGCGGCGAGCAGACCCGGGTCGAAGGGGTGCGCCCCCGGCACCGCGCACTCCGGATCGGGGCACGCGCAGCCCCGGTCACGGTCGCCGCGGCCGTCCGCTCCCCGCAGCCCGGCTCCGGGGACCACGGGCCACTGCCACTCCGTGGCGCAGGTCAGGGCCGCGTCGAGCCGGGCGGTGCCGCCCCTGCGGCCGAGCCTGCGTCGCCTTCCGAGGATCTCGCGCATGAGCGCTCGTTCCTTTCCGTTGAACGCCAAGGGTCCGCCCCACATCGTGCGCATTCACACCATGCCGCGGATCTTCTGGGTGTACGTGCTCGTCGAGCCTGCGGTACGAGCCGTTCGTCGCTACCGAGCGTGAGCTGTGCTGAGCCGGATCGAGCTGCGTGCAGTCGACATCGTGGCGAGGAGGCGGGGCGCACCGCGCGCCTGCCGTCCGTGCGTACGGCCTCACCACTCGGGGATGGGGCGCGACCGTCACCAGAGAGGACGTCCGGACTCGCTGCCGGGTTCCGGGGGCGGGCGGGGCCACCCCTGGCCATCCGAAGAACTACGTACCCAGCATGCCCGGAATGACGCTCCCCCGGGACTTCACCCGGAAGCACATCCCCCGTCGATCGGACCCAGTCGACCGCTCATGAGCACCACAGGGTGCGTTTTTTGGCCAAGTTGGTTACCGCACGGACACCGCGTTTTCCGTGGGGACAATGCTGGACATCGGCTTACTTGTGCGTGTACATGTGGATGCACTGGTAGCGGCGCAAAATGACATGGGGGTTTGCGATGCTATTCGACGGAACACACCGCTCGGAAAGCCGACGACCATGACCGCTCCGCACCTGCCAAAAGTGGCTGGAATCGATCCCACAGTTCCGGTTTCGGCGCAAACTGCCGAGCCAATCGACGAGGTCCCCGCGGCGCCCGGTGCCTTCATCCAGGACCGGCTGGCCGGCTGGGTCTCCGACCTCACCACCCTCCACGAGCTCACCGAGCGCCTGGCCAGAACCAGCACCCTCGACGACGCCCTGCACGAGTTCCTCGACGCCGGGGCCGCCCTGGTCGGCGCCCGCCGGGGACTGGTCGCCTTCGAACCGTCCGACCGCCGCGGACCCGTCTCCACCATCGGGCTCGGGCTGGCCCACGCCGAACTGGGCCAGATCGAGACCGTGCCGCGCAGCGCCACCTCCTACGGCCGCGTCCTGGAGGGTCTGCCGAACCCGGACGGGCCGCTGACCACCCCCGATCTGCTCGGCGACAGCAGCCTGGACCCCCGCAGACGCGAGGTCGCCGCCCGTCTCGGTTACGCCGCCAGCTACGCGCTCCCTCTCACCACCGACACCACCGGCCTGCTCGGCGCCGCCGTCTGGCTCTACGACGAACCCGCGGAACCACTGGAGCGCCAGCGCCACCTCGTCGGCCTGTACGCCGGATACGCCTGCGAGCACCTGGCCCGTCTGCTGGAGCTGGAGAGGGCCAGGACGGATGTCGCCACCGTGACCGAGGAGCTCCTGCCCACCCGGCTGCCCCGCGTCCCCGGCGTCCAGCTCGCCGTCCGCCACGAGGTGGCCCCGCAGGGCGGCAACGACTGGTACGACGCGCTGGCCCTGCCCGAGGGGGCGCTCGGACTCGCCGTCGGTTCGGTGGACGGCTCGGGTCCCAGCGCGCTGGCCGCCGTGGGACGGCTGCGCGCCGGGCTGCGCGCGTACGCGGTGATGGAGGGCGAGGACCCGGTCGCCGTGCTCTCCGACCTCGAACTGCTGCTCCGGCTGACCGAGCCGGCCCGGTCGGCGACCGCGCTCTTCGCGTACTGCGAACCGGCCCGCCGCAAGATCCTGCTGGCCGGGGCCGGGCACACCCCGCCGCTGATCATCGGCGAGCGCCGCACCTCGTACGTGGAGACCACGCTGTCCGCCCCGCTGGGCATGCTGTCCTGCTGGGAGGCGCCCAGTGTCGACATCACCCCCGCCCCCGGAGAGACGGTTCTGCTGTACACCGACGGGCTGCTGCGCCGGGCCGGTGACTCGATGGACCGGGCCTACGCGCGGCTCCAATCGGCGGCGGCGAGCGTCCCGAAGGCGCTGCGCCGGGACGCCGCGGCGGTGGCCGACCACGTGGTACGCACCGTGCTGCCGGAGGGGACCGGCCGGGCGGACGACGCCGAGGACGTGGTCGTCCTCGCGGCCCGGTTCGACTGAGGCGCGCTTCCTGTGTAAGAGGTCTTCCGGCCCTGGGCCCCCTTCCGTACGCCCGTACGATGGAGAGGGCCCAGTGTCGTATCAAGGAGAACAGTCGTGTCTGAGGAGTTCCCGGAGACCCCGGAGACCGAAGAGACAGAGCCGGTCAAGCAGCGGAAGAACGGCCTGTACCCGGGCGTGTCCGACGAGCTCGCCGACAGCATGCAGTCCGGCTGGGCCGACACCGAACTGCACGGTCTGGAGCCGATCCCCCAGGCCGCCCACACCGCCGACCGCCGTGCCGCGCTGTCCGCGCGCTTCCCCGGCGAGCGGCTGGTCATTCCCGCGGGCCGGCTGAAGACCCGTTCCAATGACACCGAGTACGCCTTCCGCGCCTCCACCGAGTACGCGTACCTCACCGGCGACCAGACGCAGGACGGCGTCCTCGTCCTGGAGCCGGTGGACAACGGTCACGAGGCGACGGTCTACCTGCTGCCCCGCTCGAACCGGGAGAACGGCGAGTTCTGGCTCGACGGCCAGGGCGAGCTGTGGGTCGGCCGCCGCCACTCCCTCGCCGAGGCCGAGCAGCTGCTGGGCATCCCCGCCAAGGACGTGCGCGAGCTGCCCGCCGCGCTCGCCGAGGCCACCGGCCCCGTCCGCAACGTCCGCGGTCACGACGCCGGTATCGAGGCCGCGCTCACCGACAAGGTCACCGCCGAGCGCGACGAGGAGCTGCGGGTGTACCTCTCCGAGGCGCGCCTGGTGAAGGACGCCTTCGAGATCGCCGAGCTGGCCAAGGCCTGCGACATCACCGCGCGCGGCTTCGAGGACGTCGTGAAGGTCCTCGACAAGGCCGAGGCCACCAGCGAGCGCTACATCGAGGGCACGTTCTTCCTGCGCGCCCGCGTCGAGGGCAACGACATCGGGTACGGCTCGATCTGCGCCGCGGGCCCGCACGCGACCACCCTGCACTGGGTGCGCAACGACGGCGCCGTCCGCTCCGGCGAGCTGCTGCTGCTCGACGCCGGCGTGGAGACCAACGACCTCTACACGGCCGACGTGACCCGCACGCTTCCCATCAGCGGCACGTTCACACCGCTCCAGCGCAAGATCTACGACGCGGTGTACGAGGCGCAGGAGGCGGGTATCGCCGCGGTCCAGCCCGGCGCCGAGTTCCGCGACTTCCACGACGCCGCACAGCGGGTGCTCGCCGAGAAGCTCGTCGAGTGGGGCCTGCTCGGCGACCTGTCGGTGGAGAAGGTCCTGGAGCTCGGCCTCCAGCGCCGCTGGACCCTGCACGGCACCGGCCACATGCTCGGCATGGACGTCCACGACTGCGCCGCCGCGCGGACCGAGACGTATGTGAACGGGACGCTGGAGCCGGGCGTCTGCCTCACCGTGGAGCCCGGTCTCTACTTCCAGGCCGACGACCTGACCGTGCCGGAGGAGTACCGCGGCATCGGCGTCCGGATCGAGGACGACATCCTGGTCACCGAGGACGGCAACCGGAACCTCTCGGACAAGCTGCCCCGGCAGGCCGACGAGGTCGAGGCGTGGATGGCGCGGCTCAAGGGCTGATCCCCGGCCCGCCGTACGTACGGAAGGGCGCCCCGGCTCAGGACACCATGAGCAGGGCGTCCTTCCGCCATTTCAGGACCTTGTCGAAACTCACCACCGCGCCGGCGCACCCCGGGCGGTTGCCGAAGTGAACGTGGTCGGCGAGCTGTTCGATCAGGCACAGGCCGCGTCCCTCCTCGGCGGTGAGGGGCGGGTACGGCGCGTACTGCGGGTCCGGCGGCCCGCTCCCGGGCTTCCGCTTCGACGTGTGCGGCCCGCCCGCGGTGGGAAAACCGGGGCCCGAATCGGCGACTTCGATACGGCACCTCTCGCCGTCCAGATACGCGGTGACCCGGTACTGGCCACTGGCCGTGGCCGACGGCTCCTCCCAGGCGTCCCGGCCCGCGCCGGTGGAGCCCGAGGTGCCGTCGTACTCCCCGCCGTGCTCGACCGCGTTCGCACAGGCCTCGCTGAGGGCGAGAGACAGGTCGAAGGAGATGTCCGGGTCCACGCCCGCGGATTCCATCGTGCCGAGCAGGAACCGGCGGGCGAGCGGGACGCTCGCAGCATCGCGCCGCAAATGGAGTGACCACCAGATGCTCATGCTCCGGCCTCCTGGCTGCGGCTAGACATACCGATACGTATTGCCGCACCGGGGCGGTCGTAAGCACACGCGCGCTGTGATACCGCTCAATCGGCGGATAGCCGGATGCGCCACACCGGTGTATCCCCGCCCCACCGGCCCGCCCCTTCCCACCCGCGCCCCTCCTGAACCCGCCCCAACAGCCCTGGTCACACCCAATCCGCATGGAAGACGACCTTCCGGACCTGCCGTACGGGGGCGGGGGGCCGGGTGCGATGATGGGCCCGCCATGTCTGTGTCTGTGGGACGCGCCGGAGCCGGTCTGCGGCTACTGAGGGCCGCGGTGTTCGCCGCGGTCTGCGTCGCGTTGTCCGCGGCCGGGCACGCGCTGGCCGCCTGCGCGACCGTCCCCTGGTGGACCTTGCTCGCCGCGTTCATCGGTGTCCTCGCGGTGGCCGTCCCCCTCGCGGGGCGCGAACGCTCCCTGCCCTCCATCGCCACGGCCCTGGCCGGCGGACAGCTCGCCCTGCACACCGTGTTCGGGGTGGGCACGCACACGACGGCCTCCGGGGCCACGGGCGGCGAGGACGCGCTGATCCGGTTCGCGGCGAGCCTCGTCTGCGGCGCCGGACCCCATCAGCTGAACGCCACCGACGCGCGGCACATCGTCAGCACCGCGGGCATCGACCCCGCGGCGGTGACCGCCCAGGCGCACCAGCACCTGGCCGCTGCCCCGGGCGGCGGCATGGACGGCCTCTCCGGCACGCTGCCCAGCCTGCCCATGCTGCTCGGGCACCTGCTGGCCGCCCTGGCCACCGGCTGGCTGCTGCGACGCGGCGAGGTCGCTCTCTTCCGCCTCGCCCGGCTGTCGGCGCACGGTGCCCAGCAGGTCGCGGCCGGGGCCAGGCTCCGGGCGCTGCGGGACGCGTTCCGTCTCGTCTCCGCCCTGCGCGCGGGCCTGGGCGGCGAGCCCGCGGCCGGGCCGCGCACCCCTCGTACGGCCGTGGACGCACCGCGCCCGGTCACCGGGGATCCGTTGCAGCACATGGTGATCAGGCGCGGACCTCCCTGCGCACTCGCTCTCGCAGCCTGACGCGACGCCCTCCACGCGATGCGTACCGGCCCCCGCACCCTTCCGTGCGGATACGGGCCCGGCGCGCATTCCGCTCGTACGGAAGAGGCGTCGCGATGCCGGTGCGCACCCGTGCGCCGGAGCACCTTCCTTCGTGCCTCTGTGGAGTGATCCCTGTCATGAACGTTTCCCGCATCGCCCTCGCCGGCGGCGTCGCCGCGTCCACCGTGCTGCTGCTCGCCGGTTCGGCCTCGGCCCACGTCAGCGTCCAGCCGCAGGGCGAGGCCGCCAAGGGCGGCTACGCCGTCATCAACTTCAAGGTCCCCAACGAGCGTGACAACGCCTCGACGACCAAGCTGGAGGTCAGCTTCCCGACCGACCACCCGCTGGCGTCCGTCATGCCGCAGCCGGTGCCCGGCTGGGACATCGAGGTGACGACGAGCAAGCTGGCCAAGCCGCTGGAGATGCACGGCAAGAAGATCAACGAGGCCGTCTCCAAGGTCACCTGGACCGGCGGCAAGATCGAGCCCGGCCGCTTCCAGCAGTTCCCGCTCTCCGTCGGCCAGCTCCCCGAAGACGCCGACCAGCTGGTGTTCAAGGCCATCCAGACGTACTCCAACAAGGAGGTCGTCCGCTGGATCGAGGAGCCGAAGGAAGGCGCGGACGAGCCCGAGACCCCGGCTCCCGTGCTCAAGCTGACGGCCCCTTCCGATGACGCGCACGGCGCCACCGCCGCGGCCGGCTCGGACGACTCGAAGTCCTCCGGCTCCTCCCACGAGAACGAGAAGACCACCGCCGCTTCGTCCTCCTCCCAGGACGGCACCGCCCGGGTGCTCGGCATCGTCGGCATCGTCATCGGTGTCGCCGGCGTGGCCTTCGGTGTCCTGGCCGGGCGCCGTCGTACGACCTGACCGGCCCACGGGGGCCAGGAATCTCCTGGCCCCCATCTGCTCCACCGACCCATCAGGAAAAGTGCTCCATGGTTAAGAAGATCGTGCCGGCCGCGGCGCTCGTCGTCGCGGCCGCGCTCACCCTGTCCGCCTGCGGCGGCAGTGACAACGACAGCAAGAAGCCCATCGCCGATGTGTCGATGCAAACGAAGACGCAGGCCGCGACGGTGCTCGACCAGCCGTTCACCAAGCCGGACCTCGTCCTGACCGACACCCACGGCAAGAAGTACGACCTGCGCAAGGAGACCGAGGGCAGGCCGACGCTCATCTACTTCGGCTACACCAACTGCCCCGACGTCTGCCCGCTCATCATGAGCAACATCGCCGTCGCCAAGAAGTCCCTGCCCAAGGCCGACCAGGACAAGCTCCGGGTCGTCTTCGTCACCACCGACCCGGAACGGGACACCCCCGCCTCCCTCGGCAGCTGGCTCAAGGCGCAGGACCCCTCCTTCATCGGGCTCACCGGCGACTTCCCGGCCATCCAGGCCGGCGCCCGGCAGATCGGCATCGGCATCGACGCGCCGAAGAAGGAGAAGGACGGCACGGTCGTCTCCATGCACGGCTCGCAGGTCATCGCGTTCTCCCCGAAGACCGACAAGGGATACGTGCTGTACAGCGAGGACACCACGCCCGACGACTACACCAAGGACCTCCCCAAGATCGTCGAGGGGAAGAACCCGTGAACCACCGCACGGCCCTCGCCGGTGTCCTGGCCCTGACCACGGGCCTGGCGCTGGCGGGGTGTTCGTCCTCGTCGGACGTGCCCGAGCTGAAGGTCATCGGCGGGTTCATGCCGCAGCCCGTCAACGACATGGCGGCCGGCTTCCTCGTCGTGCGGAACAACGGCACCGGGGACGACCGCCTCACCTCGGTCACCAGCCCGCTGTCGGACGACGTCACGATCCACGAGACGAAGGACCAGGTCATGCGCGAGGTGACGTCCTTCGACGTGCCCGCGGGCGGCGAGCTGGACCTCGAACGCGGTGGCAGCCACATCATGTTCATGAAGCTCAAGCGGCAGCCCAAGCAGGGCCAGAAGGTGTCCGTGGAACTGCACTTCGAGAAGGCCGGCGCCGTCAAGGTCGACCTTCCCGTGAAGGAGACCACCCACAACCCGAAGAAGCAGTGAGGGACTGACAGACATGACAGCCACCGCCCCGCCCTTCGGGCCGTCCCCGTCCGCCCCGCGACGGCCGCTCGCCGCGGCCGGACTCCTCACCGCGCTGCTCGGCGCCGTGTTCGGTCTGCTGCTGGCCGTCGCGAGCCCCGCGTCGGCCCATGCCGCACTCACGGGGAGCGATCCGCAGGACGGGGCGGTGGTCGCCACCGCGCCCAAGGAGGTCACCCTCACCTTCTCCGAGCAGGTCGCCCTCGGCGAGGACTCCATCCGCGTCCTCGACCCGTCGGGCAAGCGCGCCGACACCGAGGCCGCCCCGCGCGACCTGCACAGCGGCTCCACCGTGAAGTACGGCGTCGCCCTGCGCGGCAGCCTGCCCGACGGCACGTACACCGTGGCCTGGCAGGCCGTCTCCGCCGACAGCCATCCGGTCTCCGGCGCCTTCACCTTCTCCATCGGGGCGCCCTCCGAGACCACCGTCGCCCTCCCGGACAACGAGGCCGGGGGCGGCCTGGTCGGCACGCTCTACGACATCGCGCGCTACGCCGCGTACGCCGGGTTCATCGTGCTCGCGGGCGGCGCCGCGTTCGTCCTGGCCTGCTGGCAGCGCGGTGCGGGCGCGCGTCCGCTGCAGCGTCTGGTCGTACGCGGCTGGATGACGCTCACCGCGGCGACGCTCGCGATGCTGCTCCTGCGCAGCTCGTACGCCGGTTCCGGGAAGCTCGGGGACGTCCTCGACCTCGACGGTCTGAAGGCGGTCCTCGACACCAAGCCCGGCGCCGCGCTGGTCTCCCGGCTCCTGCTGCTCGGCGCGAGCGCGCTGTTCGTCGCGGTGCTGTTCGGCACGTACGCCAAGCGCGAGGACCCGCGCGAGAAGAAGGACCTCACCTTCGGCCTCGCCATCGGCGGCGCGGTCATCGCCGCCGGTATCGCCGGCACCTGGGCCCTGGCCGAGCACGCGTCGACCGGCATCCAGCCCGGCATCGCCATGCCCGTCGACGTGCTCCACCTGCTGGCCGTGGCCGCCTGGCTGGGCGGTCTGGTGGCCCTGCTGACCGCGCTGTACCGCACGCCCGACCTGACCTCGGCCGCCGTACGCCGGTTCTCTACGATCGCGTTCGTCAGCGTGCTGGTCCTCGTCGCGACCGGGGTCTACCAGTCGTGGCGGCAGGTCGGCACGTGGTCGGCGCTGACGGATACGGGTTACGGGCAGCTGCTGCTCGTCAAGGTGGGGCTCGTCGCCGTCCTGGTGGGCATCGCGTCCGTGTCGCGCCGGTGGACGGGGCGGCTCGCGGCGGGCAACGGCACGGACGAGGCGGAGGCCGTTCCCCCGGACACGAAGGAGGCCGGGACCGAGGCGGTCGCGGCCGAGACGGTCGTCGCCGACCGGACCGAGGCGGAGGCTTCCGAGGATCCCGCCCGCGCCGCCCAGCTCGCCCGGCAGCGGGCCGCCGTGGCCACCGCCGAGAAGAAGCGGATACGCGACGCCGACCCCGGACGTTCGGGACTGCGCCGCTCCGTGCTGGCCGAGGTCGGCGTCGCGGTGGCCCTGCTGGCGGTGACCACGATCCTCACGTCGACCGAGCCGGGCCGTACGCAGGAGGAGGCGGCACGCTCGTCGTCGGCGGCGGCCGGACCCGTGGAGAGCGGGCCCGTCACACTCGCCCTGCCCTTCGACACGGGCGGCGAGAACGGCAAAGGCACGGTACGGATGGACATCGACCCGGGACACACCGGGGCCAACGTGATCCACCTGTGGATCGAGGACCCCGGCAAGAAGCCCATGGACGTCCCCGAGGTGAAGCTCTCCTTCACTCTCAAGTCCAAGGGCATCGGCCCGCTGCCGGCCGTCCCGGTCCGGCTGACCGAGGGGCACTGGACGGCCACGGGACTCCAGCTCCCGATCGCGGGCGACTGGGAGGTCGCGGTGACGGTGCGGACTTCGGACATCGACCAGACGACGGTCGACAAGAACGTGAAGATCGGCTGAGCGGGACCGTGAGCGGAAACAGCACAAGCAGCGACAACAGCAAGGCCCGGACCGTGTCCCGGCGGCGGCTGCTCGGCACCGCCGGGGCGGCCGGGGCGACGGGACTGGTGCTCGGGGCGGCCGGAGGCGCCACCGGCTATGCCATGACCCGCGACGAGGCACCGACCGCGCTGACCGCGGTCGGCTCCACCGAGGTGATGTTTCACGGGAAACATCAACCGGGGATCACCACTCCGCTTCAGGCCTGCGGCCATCTCATCGCCTTCGACCTCGCCCCCGGTGCCGGGCGCAAGCAGGCCGCCGCCCTAATGCGCCGCTGGTCCACTGTGGCCCAGCGGCTGATGGCCGGTGAACCCACCGACGGCGCGGCGGACGGCCCCGGCCACGACACGGGTGTCGCGCTGGACGCCGGCCCGTCCTCGCTGACCGTCACCTTCGGCTTCGGCGCCACCTTCTTCGAACGGACGGGCCTCGTCGCGCACCGGCCGCCGGGGCTCGACCCCCTCCCTCCGTTCTCCTCCGACCATCTCGACGCCGGCCGGTCCAACGGTGACCTCTGGGTCCAGATCGGCGCCGACGACGCACTGGTCGCCTTCCACGCTCTGCGCGCCGTACAGAAGGAGGCCGCCTCGACGGCGACCGTGCGCTGGCAGATGCACGGCTTCAACCGCACCCCCGGCGCCACCGCGAAACCGATGACGGCCCGCAACCTGATGGGCCAGATCGACGGCACCGGCAACCCGAAGCCCACGGACGGCGACTTCGACAAGCGCGTGTTCGTCCCCGGTGGCCAGGACGCGGCGTACGACTGGCTCGCGGGCGGCTCCTACGCGGTGGTCCGGCGGATCAGGATGCTGCTCGACGACTGGGAGAAGCTTCCGGTGGAGCGGCAGGAACGGGTCATCGGCCGGCGCAAGGCGGACGGCGCCCCGCTCAGCGGCGGCACCGAGACGACCGCGATGGACCTCGACAAGGCGGGCCCGGACGGCAAGCTGCTGATCCCAGACAACGCGCATGCCCGGATCTCCTCCCCCGAGCGCAACAGCGGTGCGGCGATGCTGCGCCGGCCGTTCTCGTACCACGACGGCATCTCCTCGGACGGCACCCCGGACGCCGGGCTGCTGTTCATCTGCTGGCAGGCCGACCCGTTGCGCGGATTCGTCCCGGTGCAGCGGAAGCTCGACCGGGGGGACGCCCTCTCCCCCTTCCTGCGCCACGAGTCGAGCGGCCTGTTCGCGGTGCCGGGCGGTGCGTCGGACGGGGAGTACGTGGGCCAGCGGCTTCTGGAGTCCTGAGCCGTCACCGCGCATTAGGGTGACGGTATGTCCGCCACGCGCTACGCCTATCTCGGCCCCGAGGGCACCTTCACCGAGGTCGCCCTCCGTACGCTCCCGGAAGCCGCCACCCGCGAACTCGTCCCGATGGTCTCGGTGCCGGCAGCTCTGGACGCGGTACGCAACGGTACGGCCGCCGCGGCGCTCGTACCGATCGAGAACTCCGTCGAGGGCGGCATCACCACCACGCTCGACCAGCTGACCAGCGGCGAACCGTTGATGATCTACCGCGAGGTGCTGCTCTCCATCACCTTCGCGCTGCTCGTGCG
This sequence comes from Streptomyces sp. NBC_00708, assembly GCA_036226585.1. GTDB lineage: Bacteria > Actinomycetota > Actinomycetes > Streptomycetales > Streptomycetaceae > Streptomyces. The sequence goes on along the minus strand of CP108997.1, from coordinate 3,560,550 downwards.
GCCGGGCACCAAGCTGTCCGACATCAAGACCGTCACCGCTCACCCCGCCGCGCAGCCGCAGGTGCGCAACTGGATGGCCGACCATCTCCCGCAGGCGGTGTGGGAGTCGGCTGCGTCCAACGCCGACGGCGCGCGGCTCGTGCAGGAGGGCCGGTTCGACGCGGCCTTCGCGGGGGAGTTCGCGGCGGCCACGTACGGGCTCGAACCGCTGGTGACCGAGATCCACGACGCGGAGAACGCACAGACCCGCTTCGTGCTGGTGGGCCGGCCGGCCCGGCCCGCGGCACCGACCGGCGCGGACAAGACCTCCGTGGTCATCTGGCTGGGCGACGACCACCCCGGCGCTCTGCTCGAACTGCTCCAGGAGTTCGCGGTGCGCGGGGTGAACCTGATGCTGATCCAGTCGCGGCCGACCGGGGCGGGTATCGGCAACTACTGCTTCGCGGTGGACGCCGAAGGCCACATCTCCGACCGGCGGGTCGGCGAGGCGCTGATGGGGCTCAAGCGCATCTGCCCGAATGTGCGGTTCCTCGGCTCCTACCCGCGGGCCGGTGTGACGCCGGCGGATGTACGCCCCCTGCGCGCGGGCACGTCCGACGCCGCGTTCACCGAGGCTTCCGACTGGCTGGCGCGCAACCAGGACGGGCGAGCCTGACAGCAGCCGGGTCCGGCCGCCGGGCACCCGGTGGGCCGGTGTCGGCGCCTGCCCGCATGACCGGTGGGATCAGAGGATTGTCTTCACCGGAAAGTTATCCACAGGTGCGGGTCGGCGCCTGGGGACAAGTCGACACCGCAAACCGACATGGTCGACAAATCAACGCAGCCCACTCGGACACGCCCACAGGGCTTCACAGCGCCCGATGTCAGCTCAATTCCATTGATCAACTCTTTAGGGCTAGCAATTCCCACTCGAACGAGCGCGTGAAGCGGGTTTGAGCAGTGAATCCGCATGCATTCACCGACCCTCCGGAATGATCTCCTCCACGTCCACAGACTTCCCCCACAGCCTGTGGATAACTTTGACAGTGCACCCCACCCTGTGGACAAGAGGCACTCAACTGCCCCGCCACGCAAGGTCGGTGCGTCAAGATTCGCCACCCCTTCTGCACCTTTTAGGGGAATAGGCCACCCTTCCTTCGCGTACACCTGAACCCCCGCCTCCCGCTCGACCCAGAATGCCGAATACCGGCAATTCGGGCAAAGTGCCACGCTCACTTCTCTGCGTTCAAGCGAGGGAAGCCGACACCGGTAGCCTGGAGAGGTGATTGACCTTCGCCTGATTCGTGAGAACCCCGACCGTTTTCGCGCCTCCCAGCGCAACCGGGGAGAGGACGTCGCACTCGTCGACGCCCTGCTCTCCGCCGACGAACGGCGCAGGTCGTCCGGGGTCGCGTTCGACGTACTGCGTTCCGAGCAGAAATCGCTCGGCAAACTTGTCGCCCAGGCCTCTCCCGAGGAGCGCGCCGGGCTCCTGACCCGGGCCGAGCAGCTCAAGGCCGATATGAAGGCGGCGGACGCGGCCCAGCACGAGGCGGACGCGGAGACCAGCAACCTGCTGCTGCGGCTCGGCAACCTCGTCCACCCGGACGTGCCGGTCGGCGGCGAGGAGGACTTCGTCGTCCTGGAGACGCACGGCACGATCCGCGACTTCGGCGCCGAGGGATTCGAGCCCAAGGACCACCTGGAGCTCGGCGAGGCACTGGGCGCGATCGACATGGAGCGCGGCGCCAAGGTGTCCGGTTCGCGCTTCTACTACCTGACGGGCGTCGGCGCGCTGCTGGAGCTCGCGCTCGTCAACGCGGCGATCGCCCAGGCCACGGAGGCCGGCTTCACCCCGATGCTGACCCCGACCCTGGTCCGCCCGCGCGCCATGGAGGGCACCGGATTCCTCGGCCAGGCCGCCGAGGACGTCTACCACCTGGACAAGGACGACCAGTACCTGGTCGGCACCTCCGAGGTACCGCTCGCCGCGTACCACATGGACGAGATCATCGACGCGGACAAGCTGCCGCTGCGGTACGCCGGTTACTCGTCCTGCTACCGCCGCGAGGCGGGGACGTACGGCAAGGACACCCGCGGCATCTTCCGGGTCCACCAGTTCACCAAGGTCGAGATGTTCTCGTACGTCGACCCGGCGGACGCGGAGGCCGAGCACCTGCGCCTGCTGGACTGGGAGAAGCAGTGGCTCACCGGCCTCGAACTGCCCTTCCAGGTCATCGATGTCGCCAGCGGGGACCTGGGGGCCTCGGCCACCAGGAAGTACGACTGCGAGGCGTGGATCCCGACCCAGGGCAAGTACCGCGAGCTCACGTCGGCGTCCAACTGCGGTGAGTTCCAGGCGCGCAGGCTTTCGGTCCGGATGCGTGAGCACCGCGACGGCAAGAAGATCACGCAGCCCCTGGCCACGCTGAACGGCACGCTCTGTGCCGTCCCGCGCACCATCGTGGCGATCCTGGAGAACCACCAGCTGGCCGACGGTTCGGTCCGGGTGCCCGAGGTGCTCCGCCCCTACCTGGGCGGGCGCGAACTCCTGGAGCCGGCCGTCCGATGACTTTTCCCTACAAGCTCGTCGCCACCGATCTCGACGGCACCCTGCTGCGCGACGACGAGACCGTCTCCGCACGGACGCGCGAGGCACTGACCGCCACCACCGCGGCCGGCGCCGCGCACATCGTCGTCACCGGCCGGGCCGCCCCGTGGACCCGGCACATCCTGGAGGACCTCGGCTACGAGGGCCTCGCCGTCTGCGCACAGGGCGCGCAGGTCTACCACGCGGGTGAGCGCAAACTGCTGACCTCGCTCACCCTGGACCGGCAGCTCGCCGGGCTCGCCCTCTCCAAGGTCGAGGCCGAGGTCGGTCCGCTGGCGCTGGCCGCGAGCCGCGACGGGCTCGACGGCGAGGTGCTGGTCGGGCCCGGCTACCACGTGAAGGAGGGCCCGCGTCCGGCCGTCCCCGTCCGGGATCCGGCCGAGCTGTGGGCCGCCCCGCTGAACAAGGTGTACATACAGCACCCGGAGCTGGACGACGACGCCCTGGCCAAGGCCGCGCGGGCGGCGGTCGGAAATCTGGTGGACGTGGTCATGGCGGGCCCCGGGATCGTGGAGATCCTTCCGCTGGGACTGAGCAAGGCCACCGGCCTCTCACTGGCGGCGCGCCGGCTCGGTGTGAAGGCGGCGGACACGATCGCCTTCGGCGACATGCCCAACGACATCCCCATGTTCGCCTGGGCCCGGCACGGTGTGGCGATGGCCAACGCGCACGACGACCTGAAGGCCGTCGCTCAGGAGACGACCACGTCCAACGACGACGACGGCATCGCGGTGGTCCTGGAGCGGCTGCTCCGGGAGTCGTAGGCCGCCGCTCCTTTTGCGCGGCTCAGGGACCGGGGCGCCGCCTCGGTCCCTGAGCCTTTTTCTACGCCTGCCGGGGCCGGATCAGCGCTGGTTGCGCCGGTTCAGCTCCTTCAGATTGCGCGCGAGAGCATCCATGCGCCCGTCGAGCCGGTCGATGTCCTCGGACACCCCGCTCAGCCGCACGCTCATGGCGCCGACGACCTGGTGGGTCGCCTCCAGCCTGCGGTCGAGGCTGTCCAGCCGGTGCGACATCCGGTTGAGGACCGGGCCCAGCTCCTGGAGGGCGGTGCCCACACCGGCCAGGTGGCCTTCGACCCGGGTGACGCGGTGTTCGAGCGAGGCGTGCCCGGCACGCAGATCCTGCTCGGCGTCGAGCAGATACGTACGCACGCACCGCGCGACGTCGCTGTCGCGAAGAAGCATGGCGACGTTGAGGACGGTCCGCCGGGTGTAGAGGCGGAGCTGAGTGGCTGCCTGTGGATAACTTCCGGCACCCTCGCCACTCCATAGCGACAGCATGTCGCTATGGAATTCACGCAGCTCAGAGCCTCGCAGCACACGCATGCCGTTCTCCGCGAGCTCGCTCTGATGCCGGTCGGTCAGCCTCCTGACCGCCCTTGTGGATACTTCGAAGTAACGAGCCACATCCTCGGTGCGAAGGTGAATCCCGTCCGGGAGCATGACAAGGCATTTCACCTTGTCCAGGGCGTCGACGCGCCCCATCTGTTCGACGCGCAGTGCGCGTGATTCGAGCAAGGCGACTTCCGTCGGCATGAGCTGTCTTCCGTTCGTGAAAGCTACGGGCGAATGGACAGCCCTCTCCCCGGGCTTCAGGGGCGGAGGACGCTCACGGTTGCCACTCACTCAAGGAACCGACCGGCGGGTGTTCCCTCGCCGCATCGGCCATCTGCTCATTCACGAACGCTACGACGCCACGGATTCCAGTTGCCTCCACGCACCGTGAACAACGCACCGATAACCGTACAGTTACGCGTAGGACTGTCCGACATGTGAAAAAGCCCCCGACCGAAGGGACGGGGGCTTCTTCACATCGGAAGGACTGGCGCTCACTCCTCGCCGGCGAGCTTCAGGGTGCGCAGCTTCTGTCCCGCGTACCAGGTCGCCGCCACGGTGACCACGGCCAGCAGGACCGTAGCGAGCGGCAGCCCCACGTCCGAGGTGATCGCGCCGTTGCCGCCGGTCTTCTCGGCCAGTGCGAGCGACCACTGCTGCACGCTGAGCGTCCGCGCACCCGGTACCAGGCTGCCGAACAGGGCCTCCCACACCAGCGCGTAGACGAGGCCCAGCACCACCGCGTGCCGGCTGACCGTGCCCAGCAGCAGGAACAGCGCGCTGTAGGCGATCGAGGCGACCAGGGCGGCGATCGTGTACGCCACCGCGATCTGCTGGCCGTTGCCGTTGAGGATCAGTCCGGCGACCAGCGTCGGCACCGCCGAGAACACCATGGTCACCGCGATGGCGACGATCAGCTTGGTGAAGATGATCGTCGGCCGGCCCACCGGCTTGGCCAGCAGGTAGACGATCGATCCGTCGTCGATCTCCGGGCCGATGGCGCCCGTACCGGCGATCACGCCGATCAGCGGCACCATGGTGGCGATGGCGAATCCGCCCAGCACGTCCGAGGCCACCTGATCGTCGGCCCCCGCGAACATCCGTACCGCCACCGCGATGACGATCAGCAGCGCGGGCAGGACGAAGAGGATGGCGGCCCGGCGCCGGCCGAGCAGCGCCCGGTAGGTGAGCCGGGCGACTGTGGGGTCGTACATGACGTCACAGCTCCTTGTCGGCCTCAGGCCGCTACGAGATAGGAAAAGACCGATTCGAGGGACTCGTCGGACGGTGAAACGGTCAGAAGACGAATGCCCTGCTCGCGTGCGACCTTGGGCAACAGTGTGGTGAAGCGGCCAAAATCAATCGCTTGGATACGCAGAGCGTTCTCGCTCAGGTCGACTTCGATCCCGGCCGTCGACGGGTCGGCGATGAGCGCCGCTGCGAGGGCCCGGTCGTCGCTGGACCGTACGAGATAGCGGTGCGGGCGGTCCGTCATCAGCCGGCGGATACGGCGGAAGTCGCCCGACGCCGCGTGCCGTCCCGCGACGATCACCTCGATGTGCGAGGCGAGTTGCTCGACCTCTTCGAGGATGTGCGAGGAGAAGAGGACCGTCCGGCCCTCCGCGCCCATCCGGCGCAGCAGGTCCATCAGCTGCATCCGCTGGCGCGGGTCCATCCCGTTGAACGGCTCGTCGAGCAGCAGCACGGACGGGTTGTGGACCAGCGCGGACGCCATCTTCACCCGCTGGCGCATGCCCTTGCTGTACGTCGAGATCTTGCGGTCCTGCGCGTACTCCATCTCGACCGTGGCGAGTGCGGAAGCCGCCTCGGCGTCGCCCAGTCCGTGCAGTTCGGCGTTGGCCACCACGAATTCGCGGCCGGTCAGGAAGTCGTACATGCCCTCCCGCTCCGGCACGATGCCGATCTCCCGGTACACCGCCTCGTTGCGCCAGATCGGCTTCCCGTCGAGCGTGACCGTACCCGTCGAGGGGGCGAGGAATCCGGCCATCATGTTGATCAGCGTCGACTTGCCGGCGCCGTTGGGACCGAGCAGACCGGTGACCCCGGGACCCACGGTCATGCTCACGTCGTTGACGGCGACCACATTGCCGAACCAGCGGGAGGTGTGGTCGATCTCGATGGTGGTCACAGCCCGACCCTCCGGTAGCGGCGCATCAGCACGGCGTACGAGCCGGCGATCAGCGCGAGAACAACGAGCAGGTAGACGACGCCGATACCGGCGCCAGGCCCGTTCCCGCCGGGGAAGGCCGAGGTCGCCCCGAGGAACGCGGTCTGCACCCCGTCGATCAGCGTGATCGGGGAGAACAGCCCGAGGTACGGCACCGCTCCCTCCGAACCGGTCGACCACGCGATGCCCTGGACGGTGGTGACCGCTCCGTAGGTGATGGTCAGCAGTGCGATGACCGCTGCGACACCGAAGCCGCGGCGGGGCGTCAGCGCGGCCATCACGAGGCCGAGACCGGCGAAGAGCACGGACAGCAGCAGCACGGAAACCATCCCCTCGGCGAACCACTTGGTCTGGTCCCCGAAGTCGAACTTCCCCAGCAGCGCGCCGATGTAGAGGATCACGACCGGCGCACCGGTGAGCACGAAGACGGCGGAGGCCATGGCGGCGAACTTCGCGAGGACGTAATCGCCGTGCTCGATCGGCCGTGAGAAGTACAGCGGCACGGTCTTGAACCGCAGGTCCCTGGAGACCGCCTGCGGCGCCTGCGCGGCGATGAACAGGCCGATGACGGCCTGCAGGTAGATCGCGAACGATGTGTACTTGATCGGGAGTTTCGTCGTCCCCGGGGCGGCAATGGCGACGGCCACGATGATCGCCGCCACCAGGCACATCACGCCGAACAGCAGCATGGGCAGCACCTTGGACTTGGCCGAGCGGCCGAGTCCGAAGGAGCCGCGCAGGGTCTGCGAGTACAGCGAGCGGCGGGCGTAGGCGCGCCCGAGCCGCGGGCCGTCGTAGGCGCGGTAGCCGATGTTGTGGATCCGGGAGGTCTCGCTCCCGGTCGCGGCGCCGGTCTCAGTGCTCATCGCGTCCGCTCCCCTTCTGCAGTACGGCTCCGGTCTGCTGTGCGGCCGCGGCCTGCTGCACGATCCCGTCCGGTACGGGCACGGGCCGCGCCGGCGCCGCCTCGTCGCTGCGGAACACCTCGGCGATGTGGTGGCGGCGCTGTTCCATCCGTACGAGGCCGAGTCCGAGGGCCGCGACGCTGTCGCGGACGAGGTCGTACGTCTCCTCGCCGGTCGCCTCGATCAGCAGGATGTGGCCGGCGCCGGGCAGGCCCTGTGTGTCCAGCCCGTCGAGCCCGACGAGTTTGACGCCCGCGTCGGTGAGGGAACGGCGCAGGGCGCCCGTCCCGTCGGGGTGGGTGTCGCTGTCGGTGACCTCGACCGCGAGGGTCGTGGTGGTCTGGGTGAAGTCACTGGTGGAGCTGGAGCGCAGCAGCGTTCCGCCGTCGATGACGACGACGTGGTCGCAGGTGCGTTCCAGCTCGCCGAGCAGGTGCGAGGTGACCAGGACCGAGATGCCGAAGTCGGTGTGGATCCGGCGGATCAGCCCGAGCATCTCGTCGCGTCCGACCGGGTCGAGCCCGTTGGTCGGCTCGTCGAGCAGGACCAGCTGGGGGTCGTGGACCAGCGCCTGCGCCAGCTTCACCCGCTGCTTCATGCCCGTCGAGTAGCCCCCGATGGGGCGGTAGCGCTCCTCGTACAGACCGACGTGGCGCAGGGTGTCGGCGGTGCGTTCGCGGGCGGCGGTCGGCGGCAGCCCGGACATCCGCGCCATGTGCACGACGAACTCGGTGGCCGAGACGTCGGGCGGCAGGCAGTCGTGCTCCGGCATGTAGCCGACCCGCTCACGGATGGCGGCACCGCTGGTCGCGACGTCGAGCCCGAGCACAGCGGCCCGGCCCTCGGTCGCGGGCGACAGCCCCAGCAGAATCTTGATCAACGTGGACTTGCCGGCTCCGTTGGCACCCACCAGCCCGGTCACACCCGGGCCGATGTCCAAGGAGAGCCGGTCAAGCGCGGTCACCCGGGGGAACCGTTTGCTCAGGCCTTCGGCAGCAATGACATTCACAGGTTCGACGGTAGTGGCGCGGGCCACAGCGGTCGTCAGACCAGACGGCTGGATCGGCGTCAGACTCGAGTTGTAGGGGACCCGTAAGGGGACCTCAGTGAGGACTACGCGCAGGGCCGGCCGAAAAGCCGCCGCGGCCTGCACGGAGAGTTGTCCACAGGCCATGCACACCCCTTGACGCAGCCGCCGCTCATTGTCACATTCATCAGTGTCACGTTACGAGCACGTACCGCACACGGCAGGGAACGGACGGTCGCATGGCGTCACGAGGAAAGAAGCAACGGCCTTCGGAGACCGGGGAGTCCGGAGGGAGCGGCGGCGTGCGTCTGCGTGACCTGCCGGGAGCACGCGAGCGCCGGGTGGCCACGGGCGGCATCGAGCTGTGCGTGGTCGAGCTGGGCGACGCGGAGCGGCCGACGATCGTGCTCGTGCACGGCTATCCGGACAGCAAGGAGGTCTGGACCCAGGTCGCCGTCCGGCTCGCCGAGGAGTGGCACGTCGTGCTGTACGACGTGCGCGGGCACGGCGCTTCGACGGCGCCCAAGCCCCTGCGCGGCGGCTTCACGCTGGAGAAGCTGACCGACGACTTCCTGGCCGTGGCCGACGCGGTGAGCCCGGACCGCCCGGTGCATGTCGTCGGGCACGACTGGGGTTCGGTCCAGTCCTGGGAGTTCGCGACGGTCAGCCGTACGGAGGGCCGCATCGCGTCGTTCACCTCGATGTCCGGCCCGTCCCTGGACCACTTCGGCCACTGGATCAAGCGGCGGATGAGCCGCCCCACCCCGCGCCGGGTCGGCCAGCTCCTCGGCCAGGGCGCCAAGTCCTGGTACGTGTACATGTTGCACACCCCGGTCCTGCCGGAGCTGGCCTGGCGCGGGCCGCTCGGCAAGCGGTGGCCGGCCATCCTGGAGCGGCTGGAGAAGGTCCCCCCGGGCGACTACCCGACGTCCTCGCTGCCCAACGACGCGGCGCACGGGGCCTGGCTCTACCGGGACAACGTGCGCACCCGGCTGCGCAGGCCGCGCAACGACGCGTACGCGCACGTGCCGGTGCAGCTGATCACGCCGACCGGGGATGTGTTCCTCTCGGAGCGGCTCTACGACGAACTCGAATCATGGGTGCCCCAGTTGACGCGTCGGGCGCTTCCGGCCAAGCACTGGGTGCCGCGTACCCGGCCGGACCAGCTTGCCTCCTGGATCGGGGAGTTCGCGACCGCGACCGAGTCGGCCGGGCGGACCGGTACACCGGTGGAGGTCAGCCCCCAGGGGCTCCACGCGGAGCGGTTCGCCGGTCAGCTCGTGCTGGTGACCGGGGCGGCGGGCGGCATAGGGCGGGCCACGGCACTGGCCTTCGCGGAAGCGGGCGCCCGGGTGGTGGCCGTCGACCGGGACACCGAGGGGGCCGAGCGGACCGCCGAGTCGGCCCGGCTGGCCGGAGCGCCGGAGGCATGGGGCGAGGCGGTGGACGTGAGCGACGAGCAGGCCATGGAGAAGCTCGCCGCCCGGGTGGCCGATGAGTACGGCATCGTGGATGTGCTGGTCAACAACGCGGGCATCGGGCTGTCCGGCCCGTTCCTGGAGACCACCTCCGAGGACTGGAAGAACGTCCTCGACGTGAACCTGTGGGGGGTCATCCACGGCTGCCGGCTCTTCGGCCGGCAGATGGCGGAGCGCGGCCAGGGCGGCCACATCGTCAACATCGCTTCGGCTGCGGCCTTTCAGCCGTCCCGCGCGCTGCCCGCGTACAGCACGTCGAAGGCCGCCGTGCTGATGCTCAGCGAGTGCCTGCGCGCCGAGCTCGCGGAGAAGGCGATCGGGGTCAGCGCGATCTGCCCCGGGATCGTCAACACCGGCATCACGTCCACCGCACGGTTCGTGGGGACGGACGACGCGGAGGAGCAGCGGCTGCGCAAGCGAGCCGGCAAGCTCTACGGCGCGCGGAACTACCCGCCGGAGAAGGTCGCGGCCGCGATTCTCCGGGCGGTCGTCCGCAACCAGGCCGTCGTACCGGTGACGCCCGAGTCCCATGCCGTGCGCTTCCTGTCCCGCGTCGGTCCCGGCGTGCTGCGGGGCATCGCCCGGCTGAAGCCGCCGCTGTGAGCCGGGCCGGTGGTGGCGGCAGCGGCCCCGCCGCGGACGGCGCCGTGGTGTCGTCCGGCGGGCGGAGTGGAGCCGAGTACCGGATCGACGGCCTGGCGCACGCCAGCGGTGCCACGGTCCGTACGATCCGCGCCTACCAGGACCGCGGCCTGCTGCCGGCCCCCGAACGGCGTGGGCGGGCCAATGTGTACGGGGTCACCCATCTCGCCCGGCTCCGGCAGATCGCGGATCTGCTGGACCGGGGCTACACCCTGGCCAGCATCAAGGAGTTGCTCGACGCGTGGGACGCCGGGCGCGGCCTCGGCGGGGTGCTGGGGCTCGTCGCCGAGGTGCACGGCCCCTGGACCGACGAGCGGGCCGACCGCGTCAGCCGCGCTCAACTCATGGCGCAGTTCGGGGGCACCGCCGATGACCGCGCCGTGGCCGAAGCCGTGGAGCTGGGCGTCCTCGAACCCGTTCCCGGCCACGAGGACGAGTTCATCGTCCCGAGCCCCCAGGAGCTGGCGGTGGCAGCGGAGTTGTACGCCGCGGGCGTGCCGCTGTCCGCTATCGCCGCTCAGCTCAGGGAAGTTCGCGGCCAGGTCGAACAGATAGCCTGCCGATTCCTGGAGTTCACCACCGAGCATGTCTTCGCCCGGTGGCTCGGCCATCGACCCCCCACTGATGCGGATGCCGCCGACGCGGCATCGATGGTGCGACGGCTGCGCCCGCTCGCGCAGCAGACCGTCGACGCGGAACTGGCCCGCGCCATGCGGCTGTTCGCGACGCGCCATCTGGAGGAGCACCTCACCGCGGAGGGCCCCCACGTCCTTGGCTCCACCGGACCGCGCGAGATGTCCGTCGCGCTGCCTGCCGCCACAATCGAGGCGGTGGAGAGCCTGGTTGGCCGGGATCATGTGGGGGACTTCGTCTCGGCGGCCACACAACGTGAGGTGAACACGCGGACGTTGGATGCGCTGGCTTCATCGACGGGCAAGAAGTGACAAGTTGGGCAAAACTCCTATTTCGTAAGCGACTTGTCCACAGAAACGCCAACCAGCCTGTGGATAAGTCAAGTTGGCTGTGGATCAAACCTCTGCGCGAAAATCGTTCCGGTGAAGCCCCGAAGAAATACGGATGCGCCAGGCGTGTGTCACGAGCACGCTGAAGAGATGGACGAAAGACGCACCGTCAAGGTGTCCAAGTACCTCTCCAAGCACCTGCGGCATCAGCCCGAGCGGATCGGGCTCACGCTCGATGCCCAGGGATGGGTGCCGATCGACGAGCTGCTGTGTGCGGCGGCCCGCCATCACTTCCCGATCAGCAGGGCGGAGCTCGACCATGTGGTCGCCGCCAACGACAAGCAGCGCTTCGCCGTCGCGGATGACCGCATCCGGGCCAGCCAGGGGCATACCGTGGCCGTGGACCTGGGCCTGCCACCGGCCGAGCCGCCCGCGTACCTCTACCACGGCACGGTGGGGCGCTCCCTGGACGCGATCCGTGCCGAGGGGCTGCGCCCGATGAACCGCACACACGTTCACCTCTCGCCCGATCGCGAGACCGCCACCCGCGTCGGGGCCCGGCGTGGCCGTCCCGTCGTGCTGTCCGTGGACGCGGGCGCCATGCACCGGGCCGGCCACACGTTCTGGGTCAGCGCCAACGGGGTGTGGCTCACGGACGCCGTCCCCACCGAGTTCCTGCGCCTGCCGGGCTGAAGCGGGCACGCGGACGCGGGCCCCTGGACGCCCACTACCGCCCGACCCGCTCCGCCGAGGCCACCGGCAGGGAGCGCGGGGACCCCGGACCGCTGTCACCCGGCGGTCAGCTGCGCCGCGCCCCTCGTCGCGATCTCCTCGAACAGCTTCCCGTCCGGCACCGCGGCGTCGGACCCTGGCCCCTCGGCGGGCACCGGTGCGTGGATGACGATCTCGGTGAACCCCAGCTCCGCATGCCTGCCCGCGAAGTCCACGAACGCGTCGACCGAGTCGAAGGGCCGGCCACCGCCCGCGGCGAGGACCGGGTTGAACTCCTGGGTGAACCCGGTGAGCAGGCCTTGTCGAGCTCCGCCACATCCCGCCCGGCCTCCGCACAGGCGCGGCCCAGCCCGTCCACCTGCCGGCCGAGGGCGTCGAGCGACTGCGCGGCACTGCCCGCCTCGTACAGCTTCGGGTCGCCCGTCGTCACCCACGCCTGACCGTGCCGCGCGGCGAGCGCCAGCCCGCCCGGACCCGTGGCAGCGACGGCGAAGGGCAGGCGGGGACGCTGCACACAACCGGGCAGGTTCCGCGCCTCGGAGGCCGAGTAGAACCCGCCCTCGTACGACTTCCCGGCCGGCTCGCGCAGCAGGGCGTCCAGCAGGGTGACGAACGCTGCGATTCGCCGCTTCACCGGCACCGAGCGAACCGTCCGCGTCGGTCCTTTGCGGTTCACCGGTAGCGAGCATGCCCAGCTCCAGGAAGCTGCCGCCGAGCACGGCTACAAGGGCGGATCAGGGTTCGCCGCCGATGTCGTCCTGGCCTTCGTATCCGGTCGGTTCACCGCGAATCTGCCGCTGTCCGAGGACCGCCGCCGCACCCACATGTTCCGCGCCCCGATGCTGCGCGAGCTCAACCGCACCGGCGTCAACATCAACCAGATCACCCGCGCGCTGAACAGCGACTACACCCCGCCCGGCATCCGCCGGCACCTCGACGAACTCCCTCACCTGCTCGCCCGGATGGCCGAGGCTCTGCGTGAGCCCGCCGAACCGACGAAGGACCTGTCCGCGTGATCGCCGCCATCAAACCGGCCGGGAGAACTCGGCACCGGTCACAGCCCGGCCCACGTACTGATCACCCGCATCCAGCACGCCGGCCGCAACCCCACACCCAACATCCGGGCCGAAGCAGCCCGCCTGCGCCCGACGGCGGTCGCTCTCTACGGGCGCCAGGGACGAGCCCCCCACCACGTCACGGCACCCACACCCCCGCCCTCCAGCGCCGTCGACAGCGCCGACCGCTACTTGGCGTCTTGATCCGGGGTGTGACTGAGCAGTTCAGTTGGCCCGCTTGGCCAACTGAACTGCACCTCCGAACGTCAACCAACACGTGGCCCGTTGCTGCGCTGTAAATCGGAAGACGGATCCCGTCCCCGGCAGCAGACTTCCTGCATGTCTACCGATTTCGGCGGGATGGTTGAGTGCAACCCGGGCGCGCGTCTCTGGGGTCCGGATGACGAAGACTCTGTGTGGCAGTCCGCCATCGACGTCTGGCTCCTCAAGTCCGGCAATGCCTATGACGCCCTGGCCTCTCTCTTCGGCGTCCGCAACTCCTTCGGCTTCCGTCCGCTGGCGGAGGACCGCGGTCTGCCAAAGGACACGTCCAACGGAATCCGCGACATGTTCGCCGCTGCCGGCGGACCCGATGATGTGTACGGCACTACGTGGATCACCTGGGCGGAGCTGACATCGGCCGACTGGCAGGAAACCGACAGCTCAGGCTCGCTTAGCCGACGCGACGTGGCAGGAGACACGACCCATTGGGGTCCGGTCTGGAGTGTGATGCGCACCCTCGCCGAGCTCTATGGCCCCGAGAACGTCCGGCTCGTCGTCTGGTTCCACTGACGAGTTGAGCCGGGACACGATAGTTGGAGGGCGCCGAAGCAGCAGCCGTCCGCGGACTCCTACCGGCGCTCGCGTACTTGCCGGACGACGCGGAACTTGTCGTGGAGGTCACCCCTCGGCTCTTGGCCATGCAGGGCGAGAGCGCCACCGGGATCATCGACATCCTGAGCGAGAACGGCTTCCCTGCGTACACGCTCACCAATGACTACGACCCGACCACCTATCACCACGTGGCACCCGCAGCCGCCCGCTCGATGCACCACGGTCCCGGGAGATGACCGACCTGGTGTTCTCTCGAACCGATGGGGACCACCTCGCGTCTGGGCGTTGAAGACGCCTGCGCTCCAAGACGGAGCCGGCATCCCCGGATGCCCGCACGACCCCGAAGAATCCGAAGCACGTCGACAAGGAGCGGACACGGTGAGCAGCAAGAGTGTGATGAACAGTCGCAATGCGGTCTGCGTGATCGTCCACGACAAGAACACCGACACGGTCGCATCCCTGCTCTATGGGGCCCGTAACTGGTCCCCGCAACCGGTCTGGACCCTTCCCGGCGGCAAGGCCGAACCCGGCGAACCCCTCGACGAAGCCGCCGCCCGCGAACTCAAGGAGGAGACGGGCCTTCTCGTCGACCCGGCCGACCTTTCACTCGTCCACGTCGTTCACGTCGAGCAGGGCTGGGACCGGTCCGGGCAGTTCGTGCTCTTCGCCTTCGCCACCGACACATGGACTGGTGAACTGACCAACGCCGAACCGGACAAACACCTCGCAGTCCAGTGGCTCGCGGCCGAACGCCTCCCCGAGCCCGCGTTTCCGACGGCCGCACAAGCCCTGGCCGCGTACCGGGATGGCGGCCCGTCCTTCTCCCGCTACGGATGGCCGGCCGCTATCACGAACTGAATCGTCTCGCTGTTCTGGACGGCCCGGCGGCCGCACAGCACCGTGCCTGATCAGTGGGGACTCGCCTACGTCGAGCCGCGCCCAGGAACGCGCTCGACGTAGGCTCACCGGCATGAGCCTGCGCCTGAGCACCGTGATCCTTCCTGTCGACCGCTGGCACGAGGGAGGGCGCGCCAAGTGGCAGCGCGCCGAGGAACTCGGCTTCCACGCCGCGTACACCTACGACCACCTCTCCTGGCGCAGCTTCCGCGACGGCCCGTGGTTCGGCGCCCTGCCCACCCTCACCGCCGCCGCCACGGCTACGGACCGCCTGCGCCTGGGCACCTTGGTTACGTCGCCAAACTTCAGGCACCCAGTGACGCTCGCCAAGGAACTGATCTCCCTCGACGACATCTCCGGCGGGCGGGTCACCCTCGGCATCGGCGCCGGCGGTAACGGCTTCGACGCCACCGCACTCGGCCAGGAGGCGTGGACACCGAAGGAACGGGCGGACCGATTCGGCGAGTTCGTGCCACTGCTCGACCGCCTGCTCACCGAGGGCGCCGTCTCGCAGAAGGGCGACTTCTACACGGCCGAGGAGGCCCGCAACCTCCCCGGCTGCGTACAGCGGCCCCGCCTGCCGTTCGCGGTGGCTGCGACCGGCCCACGCGGTCTGAAGCTCGCCGCGCGACATGGGCAGGCGTGGGTGACGACGGGTGACCCGAAGCTGTACGAGACGGGCACCCCGGAGCAGTCGGTCGCGGCACTGCGCGGGCAGATCGAACGGCTCGGCAAGGCGTGCGCCGAGGCCGACCGGGACGTGGCCGACCTCGACAAGATCCTTCTCCACGGCTTCACCCCCGACCGGAACAGGCCGCTGGAGTCCGTAGACGCCTTCGTCGACTTCGCCGGCCGCCACCAGGAGCTCGGCTTCACCGAGATCGTGATCCACTGGCCGATCCCCGACTCGGACTTCGCGGTTGACGAGGCAGCCTTCGAGCAGATCGCCCCAGAAGCGGTCGCCCAGCTCGGCTGAACGCCGACGACCAGCGCGCCACCTGGGGATGCTGACCACCACGACTTCGTGCAGTGCTTCAAGCCGGACCAGGATCGTGCAAAGTGGGTCGAGACGAGCGCTTCAAGCCGTTCACCTACGACGAGCTGGTGGCCCGGGAGTACCGCGCCTTCACTCATGGGGTCTAGCGCTCGCCGGACTTCATAGTGGCCAGTCACAGAGCACCACGAAGAAGCCGGTCAGCATGCGATAGGTGAAAAAGGCTTGACTGAGGTGACGAGGGTGCCGAGGCGGAGCCGTTCGGTGACCGCCGCTGCAGCCGTGAGCGTGGGAACCGCACCGAACCATGGCCCGTCCCGGAAGGCCCGCCAGGAGAGGTGGTCGTAGGTGTAGGCGGCGTGAAAACCGAGCTCCTCGGCGCGCCGCCAGCGCTCGCCGCCTCCCTCGTGCCAGCGGTGGATCGACAGAATCACGTGCTCAGTCGGATGGAACGACCCCATGAGAGGCCAAGCAGGTCTCGCATCGGCTGCGCGGCGGGGGCGGGCCGGGCGGACCGCTTGCGGCGGCCGCGATTCCGCCGCAGCGGCACCGTATCGACGCAGTCATATGCCAGAGGAATGTTCGCCAGGTCAGGGGCGCGTGCTCTCAAATGTGCGCCCCTCCGCACGCCCGTGCGCCTTCGTACGCGAGAATGTACGGGTGACCACCGTTATCGAACAGTCCGCTCCTGTCGTTCCCCGGCTGATCGCCACGGATCTGGACGGCACCCTTCTGCGCGACGACAAGACCGTCTCGGACCGCACGGTCCGTGCGCTCGCCGCCGCCGAGGAAGCGGGGGTCGAGGTCTTCTTCGTCACCGGCCGTCCCGCTCGCTGGATGGATGTCGTCAGCGACCACGTCCACGGCCACGGTCTGGCGATCTGCGCCAACGGGGCGGCCGTCGCCGATCTGCACGCGGGCGGACGCCTGCTGAAGATCCGGGGTCTGGAGCGGGAGACGGCCCTCGATGTCGTCCACACGCTGCGCGCCGCCGCCCCCGGCACGTCCTTCGCCGTGGAACTGGCCACCGGCATCCACTACGAGCCCGCCTACCCGCCCTTCTATCTCGATCCGGCGGCCACGGTGGCGGTCGCGGAGAAGCTGCTGCACGAGGAGGCGCCGGGCGACGGCGCACCCGTGCTGAAGCTCCTCGCCCGGCACGGCGAGCTCGACCCCGACGAGTTCCTGGCCATGGCGCGCGCCGCCGCCGGTGAGCGGGCCACCTTCACCCGGTCAAGCCCCACCGCGCTCATCGAGATCAGCGGGCCAGGCGTCTCCAAGGCCAGCACCCTGGAACTGTGCTGTGCCGAGCGAGGCATCTCGGCCGCTGAGGTGGTCGCCTTCGGCGACATGCCGAACGACGTGGACATGCTGAGCTGGGCCGGGTCCTCCTACGCGATGGGCAACGCCCACCCGGCCGCCCTGGCCGCCGCATCCGGCCGTACCGTCACCAACAACGAGGACGGCGTGGCCGTAGTCATCGAGCGCATCCTCGCCGAACGGACGGGCAGCCTCGCGGGCCGCTGAGCCCGGACCCCACGGGGTGGAAGCGGCCCGCCACCGGCAGGCCCGCTCACAACGGGGCCTGCCACACCACCGTCGTACCGCCGCCGTCCTCCCCGATCCCGGGCCCGAACCAGCTGGCCCCGCCCAGCGACTCCGCCCGGCGGGCCAGGTTCCGCAGGCCGCTGCGCCGCCCGCCCTCCGGCATACCCACGCCGTCGTCGGCGACCGAGAGCCGCACCGCGTCCCGCCCGTCGTCCAGCGTGGCGGTCGCGTCGACGACCACCTCGATGCGCGCGGCACCGGCATGCCGGAAGGCGTTGGACAGCGCCTCCCGCAGCGCCGCGATCAGGTTCTTGCCCGTCAGCTCACCGACCAGGGAATCGACCGCCCCCACGAAGCGGTGGGACGGTGCGAAGCCCAGCGGCACGGCCGCCATGTTGATCTCGCGCAGGACCCGGGTGCGCAGACCGGACGGCGCCTCGGCCGGCTCCTGCTGGAGCGCGAAGATCGCGGTACGGATCTCCTGGATGGTCACGTCCAGCTCGTCCACCGCCCGGCCCACGCCGGTCCGCACCTCCGGCACGTCTGACCGCCGCTGCGCGCTCTCCAGCATCATCCCGGTCGCGAACAGCCGCTGGATGACCAGATCGTGCAGGTCACGGGCGATACGGTCGCGGTCCTCGTAGACCGCGAGACGCTCCCGGTCGCGCTGGGCGTCGGCCATCATCAGGGCCAGCGCGGCCTGCGAGGCGAACTGAGTGGCGAGCGTCCGCTCCGTTTCCGTGAAGGGACGGGCGCCCCTGGAACGGGGCGTGGCGAGCGCGCCCAGTACCCGGCCGCCGCTGTGCAGGGGCAGCAGCATGTTCGGCCCGAACCGGTCCGCCAGCCTGGTGATCATGCGGGTGTCGGTGGCCGAGTCGTCGACGAAGACCGCCTCACCGCTCAGCAGCATCCCCACCACGGGGCTCTGGGCCGGGATGATCACCCCGAGCGAGTCGGTCGGGTCGTCCGCCGAGACGGCGACGATCTCCAGTCCCCCGTCCTCGGCCGGCAGCAGCACGATGCCCGCGGCGGAACCCGCGAGACGCCGGGCCTGCTCGGCGACGACCGTGAGCGCGTCGTCGGCGTCGCCGCCGGAGAGCAGCGCGGTCGTCACGGCGACCGACCCGTCGATCCACCGCTCGCGCTGCCGGGCGGCCTCGTACAGCCGGGCGTTGCCGATGGCGATCCCGGCCTCCGTAGCCAGTACGCGCACCAAGTGCAGGTCGTAGTCGCTGAACTCGCCGCCGCCGTCCTTCTCGGCGAGATACAGATTGCCGAAGATCTCGCCCTGGACCCTGATCGGAACGCCGAGGAACGTGCGCATCAGGGGGTGGCCCTGCGGAAATCCGGCGAACCTCGGATCCTTGGTCAGGTCCGCGAGCCGCAGGGGGCGCGGATCGTGGATGAGGGCGCCGAGCAGCCCGTGGTGGCCGTCCGGCCGTCGGCCGATCTCCCGTGCGACGGGCTCCGGAACGCCGTAGGTGACGAAGTCGGAGAGCCCTTCGCCCTCCGCGTCCACGACTCCGATCGCGGCGTAGCGGGCGTGGGCCAGTTCGGCCGCCGTCTCGCAGATCCGGTCGAGCGTCGAGTGCAGTTCGAGGCCGGTGCCCACGGAACGCATGGCTTCCAGCAGGCGCGGCACCCTTGCGGTGAGTTCGGTGGACAGGCCTCTCAGGCTGCGGGTCACATCGGTCGTATCCGCTGCTTCCGTTACGTCGCCGGGCGCGTCCTGCGAGGGTCCCGAGTCCTTCGAGGGCTCTGCGCGGTTCGGGTCCTCCTCTGCCATACCCAGAGCGTAATTAGTCCTATTTGCTAGGGAAAGTCGGGAGCTATGGTCTTCGCCGCTCAGACGCGCGCGCCCACGGCCGCGCCCGGCCCTCCCACGCTCTCGCGTTCCCGCGCCAGCATCCGGCGCAGCGGCCCGTCCACCGATGCCAGTACGTCGTACGGGCCGCGCTGAACGATCGCGCCCGCCTCCAGGACCACCACCTCGTCCACCGCTTCGAGGCCGGCGAGCCGGTGCGTGATCAGGACCGTCGCGCATCCCAGGGTCGCCGCCAGCAGGTCCGCCGTCAGGGCGTCCGCGGTCGGCAGGTCGAGGTGCTCGGCGGGCTCGTCCAGCACGAGGACGGGGAAGTCGGCGAGCAGGGCCCGTGCCAGGGCGAGCCGCTGGCGCTGTCCCCCGGAAAGGCGGGCGCCGTGCTCACCGACGAGGGTGTCCAGCCCGTCCGGCAGCGCGTCCGCCCAGTCGAGCAGGCGGGCCCGAGCCAGGGCGTCACGCAGTTCCGGCTCGCTCGCGGCGGGGCGCGCGAGCCGCAGGTTCTCCCGGAGCGAGCTGTCGAAGATGTGGGCGTCCTGGGCGCACAGCCCGACGAACCGCCGGACGGTGTCCCCGTCCAGCGCCGAGGCCTCCACACCGCCGATCCGGTAGGTGCCGGCCCGCGCGTCCAGGAAGCGGAGCAGCACCTGGGCCAGCGTGGTCTTGCCGGACCCGGAAGGCCCCACGACGGCGATACGGCGGCCCGCCTCCAGGGTGAGGTCGGCGGAGGCGAGCGCGTCGTGGGCGGTGCCCGGGTACCGGGCCGAGAGCCCGTGCACCTCCAGCGGGAAGGGGCTCGCCGGGGGCGTGGCCGGGGTGGCCGGCTCCCGTACGGGCACGGGGGCGTCCAGCACCTCGTACACGCGCTCCGCGCTCCGCCTGACCCGCTGCCGGTACTGGGCGGCGAGCGGCAGACCGGTCACGGCCTCGAAGGCGGCCAGTGGGGTGAGGACGACGACGGCCAGTTCCACACCGGCGAGCCGGCCGTCCGCCACGGCGGGCAGGGCGACGAGGGCGGCGGCCACCACGGTGAGCCCCGCGACCAGGGCGATGAGACCGCCCCCGAGCGCGGTGGCGGTCGCCGCGCGGGAGGCGATCCGGGTGAGCACGGCGTCGGCCGCGCGCGTCCGGGCGGTACGCCCAGGGAGGGCGCCCGCGACGGTCAGCTCAGCCGTTCCGCCCAGCAGATCGGTGATCCGCGTGGCCAGGTCGGCGCGTGCGGGGGCCAGCCGCCGTTCCGCGCGGCGGGCGCAGGCACCGCTGACGAGCGGGACTCCGATGCCGGCCAGCAGCAGCCCCGCGGCCAGGACGAGCCCCGCCTGGGGGAGGAGCCAGCCGGTGAAGCCGACGGTCGCGGCGCCCACGAGAACCGCGGTACCGGCGGGGAGCAGCCACCGCAGCCAGTAGTCCTGGAGGGCGTCCACGTCCGCGACCAGCCGCGAGAGCAGGTCCCCGCGCCGGGTGGTGCGCAGGCCGCCCGGCGCGATGCGTTCCAGGCTGCGGTACACGGCGACGCGCAGTTCGGCCAGCATCCTCAGGACCGCGTCGTGCGACACGAGGCGCTCGGCGTAGCGGAAGACCGCCCGGCCGATCCCGAAGGCGCGGGTCGCCGTCACCGCGACCATCAGATAGAGGACGGGGGGCTGTTCGGATGCGCGGGAGATCAGCCAGCCGGAGACCGCCATGAGCCCGACGGCGGACCCCAGGGCAAGGCTTCCCAGGAGCAGGGCCAGCCCGAGCCGGCCGCGTTGGGCTCCTGCGGCTTCCCGGATCCGCGTCAGCACATGGCCGCCGGGGGCCGTGGTCTCCCGCGGAGCCTCGGGCTCGGGTGCCGGTTCGGCGGTCCGGATGCCGCCGGGCGCGCTCGCGGGGCGGGCCGGCGCGGCAGGGGCTTCGAGGGCCGGGGCCGTCAGGGTGACCACCCGGTCCGCGACCGACAGCAGCGCCGGCCGGTGCACCACGAGCAGCACGGTCCGGCCCGCGGCCAGCCTCCGTACGGCCTCGACGATGCCCGCTTCCGTCTCGCCGTCCAGGCTCGCGGTCGGCTCGTCGAGCAGCAGCACCGGCCGGTCGGCGAGGAACGCGCGGGCGAGCGCGATTCGCTGGCGCTGGCCCGCGGAGAGTCCGGAGCCGTCCTCACCGAGAAGAGTGCGGTCGCCGTGCGGGAGACCCTGCACGAAGTCGTACGCCCCCGCGTCGCGCAGCGCCGCCGTCACCGCGCTGTCGTCGGCGGCGGGCCGGGCGAGCCTGACGTTCTCCGCGATGGTGCCCGCGAAGAGGTGCGGGCGCTGCGGCACCCAGGCGATGCGTTCCCGCCAGCGGTCGAGCGAGAGGTCCGCCAGATCGGTGCCGCCGACCCGTACGCGCCCCTCGTCGGGTGCCGTGAAGCCCAGGACCACGTTCAGCAGGGTGGACTTGCCGATGCCGCTCGGACCGACCAGGGCGACGGTCTCCCCCTCCTCGACAGTCAGCGAGGTGGGGGCGAGAGAAGGCTCGGAGCGCCCTTCGTGCCGGACGGTCACCTCGTCCAGCTCCAGCCGCAGCGACGCGGGGACCTCCCCCGTACCGCTCGTGCGGGGCTCCGTCTCCAGGACGGCGAAGACCTCCTCGGCTGCCGAGAGCCCCTCGGCGGCGGCGTGGAACTGCGCCCCGACCTGCCGGATGGGCAGATAGGCCTCCGGCGCGAGGATCAGGACCAGCAGGCCGGTGTAGAGGTCGAGTTCACCGTGCACCAGCCGCATGCCGATGGTGACGGCGACCAGGGCCACCGAGAGGGTGGCGAGGAGTTCGAGGGCGAAGGACGACAGGAAGGCGATGCGCAGGGTGCGCAGCGTGGCCTGCCGGTACTGCGAGGTGATTCTGCGGATCTGTTCGGCCTGGGCCTTGGCACGTCCGAACACCTTCAGCGTCGGCAGTCCGGCCACCACGTCGAGGAAGTGACCGGAGAGCCGGGAGAGCAGCCGCCACTGGCGGTCCATCCGTGACTGGGTCGCCCAGCCGATCAGGATCATGAAGAGCGGGATCAGCGGCAGCGTGACGACGATGATCGCCGCCGACACCCAGTCCTCGGTGACGATTCTGGCGAGCACGGCCACCGGTACGACCACCGCGAGCCCGAGCTGCGGCAGATAGCGCGCGAAGTAGTCGTCGAGCGCGTCGATCCCCCGGGTGGCCAGCGTCACCAGCGAGCCGGTGCGCTGCCCGCTCAGCCAGTCCGGCCCCAGCTCCGCCGCCCGGTCGAGCAGCCGCCCGCGCAGTTCGGACTTGACCGCCGCACCCGCCCGGTGGGCGGCCAGCTCGGTGAGCCAGGCCACCAGGGCCCGCCCGAGCGCCACCGCCGCGAGCAGCAGGAGCGGAGTACGCAGTCCCCCGGCCGTGAGCCCGTCCTCGAAGCCGCCCACCACGATCTCGGCGACCAGCATCGCCTGGGCGATGACCAGCGCCGCCCCGGCCAGGCCGAGAACCACCATGGCCACCATGAACAGGCGCGTGGCACGGGCGTGGCGGAGCAGACGCGGGTCGATCGGTTTCACGTGAAACACCCCATGCGGCTCGGCTCGGTCGGGACACTCACTGCGTCAGTGCGCATCGGCGATGTGCTGGGTACCGATCCGCTTGCGGAACACCCAGTACGTCCACCCCTGGTAGAGCAGCACCACCGGGGTGGCGATCCCGGCGCACCAGGTCATGATCTTCAGCGTGTACGGGCTGGACGAGGCGTTGGTGACCGTGAGGCTCCAGGCGTCGTTCAGCGAGGAAGGCATGACGTTCGGGAAGAGCGTCAGGAACAACATGGCGACCGCTGCGGCGATGGCCACGCCGGAAAGCGCGAAGGACCAGCCCTCACGCCCCGCCGCGATCATCGCGATCGCCCCGACCAGCGCCACCGCGGCGACGGCCATCGCGACCAGGCTCCGGCCGTTCCCGTTGTCGAGCTGGGTCCAGATGAGGAAGGCGAGCGCGACCACCGCCGTGACAGCGCCCAGCTTCAGGGCCATCCCCCTTGCGCGGGCCCGGATCTCCCCCGTCGTCTTCAGCCCGGCGAACACCGCGCCATGGAAGGTGAAGAGGGTAAGGGTGACCAGGCCGCCGAGGAGCGCGTAGGGGTTGAGCAGATCCAGAACGTTGCCCGTGTACTCCATGTGCGCGTCGATCTTCACGCCCCGCACGATGTTGCCGAAGGCCACGCCCCACAGCACGGCGGGGATCAGCGAGGTCCAGAAGATCGCGTGCTCCCAGTTGGTCTGCCACTTCTCCTCCGGCCGCTTCGCCCGGTACTCGAAGGCGACGCCGCGGACGATCAGACAGAGCAGGATCAGCAGGAGCGGCAAGTAGAAGCCGGAGAACAGCGTGGCGTACCACTCGGGGAACGCGGCGAAGGTCGCTCCGCCGGCGCTGAGCAGCCAGACCTCGTTTCCGTCCCAGACCGGGCCGATCGTGTTGATCAGCACCCGCCGTTCCTTGCGGTTCCGGGCCAGCAGCTTGGTGAGGACACCGATCCCGAAGTCGAACCCCTCCAGGAAGAAGTAGCCGGTCCACAGGACGGCGATGAGCACGAACCAGACGTCGTGGAGTTCCATTTCTCGGCTCCCGCTCTCAGTAGGAGAAGGCCATGGGCCGGTCGGCGTCTTCGTGATCGCCGCCGATCCGGGTGGGCGGGTTGAGGTCGTCGTCCGTGAGCTCCGGGGGCCCTGCCTTGATGTACTTCAGGAGGAGCCGGACCTCGATCACGGCGAGCACCGCGTAGAGCACGGTGAAGACGATCAGCGAGGTGAGCACCTCACCCTGGGAGACACCGGGGGAGACCGCGTCACGGGTCTGGAGCACGCCGTAGACCACCCAGGGCTGACGGCCCATCTCGGTGAAGATCCAGCCCCAGGAGTTGGCGATCAGCGGGAAGAGCAGGGTCCACAACGCCACGATCCAGTAGCACCGGGCCAGGCGTGGGCTGAGCGCCTTGTTCTTGAAGAGGACCAGGTTCGGCACCTCGTCCTCGCCCGTGCGCATCGCCTCCGGCAGCATCAACTTCTTCCGGGTGAGCCACAGTCCGAGGATGCCGAGACCGAAGGAGGCCATGCCGAAGCCGATCATCCACCGGAAGCTCCAGAAGGCCACGGGGATGTTCGGCCGGTAGTCACCGGGGCCGAAGCGCTCCTGCTCCGCCTTGTTGATGTCGTTGATGCCGGGCACGTACGAGTGGAAGTCGTCGTCGGCGAGGAAGGACAGCACCCCGGGGATGGAGATCTCCACCGAGTTGTGGCCCTTGCTGACGTCCCCGTAGGCGAAGATCGAGAACGGCGCGGAGTTCTGTCCGTCCCACAGCGCCTCGGCCGCCGCCATCTTCATCGGCTGCTGCTTGAACATCACCTTGCCGAGCTGGTCACCGCTGACAGCGGTCAGGAGGCCGGAGATCACCACGGTGATCAGTCCCAGCCGCAGCGAGGTCCGCATCACCGGGATGTGCTTCTTGCGGGCCAGGTGGAAGGCCGCGATCCCGACCATGAACGCCCCGCCGACCAGGAAGGCGGCGGTGATGGTGTGGAAGAACTGGGTGAGCGCGGTGTTCTGCGTGAGCACGTGCCAGAAGTCGGTGAGCTCGGCGCGTCCGCGTTCCTTGTTGATGCGGTAGCCGACCGGGTGCTGCATCCAGGAGTTGGCCGCCAGGATGAAGTAGGCGGACAGGATGGTGCCGAGGGACACCATCCAGATGCAGGCGAGGTGGATCTTCTTCGGCAGCTTGTCCCAGCCGAAGATCCACAGGCCGATGAAGGTGGATTCGAAGAAGAACGCGATCAGGGCCTCGAAGGCGAGCGGGGCCCCGAAGATGTCACCGACGAATCGCGAGTAGTCGGACCAGTTCATGCCGAACTGGAACTCCTGGACGATGCCGGTGACGACACCCATCGCGATGTTGATCAGGAAGAGCTTTCCCCAGAACTTGGTGGCCCTGAGGTACTTCTCCTTGTTCGTCCGCACCCAGGCGGTCTGCAGGCCGGCGGTGAGCGCCGCGAGAGAGATCGTCAGAGGAACGAAGAGGAAGTGGTAGACGGTCGTCGTACCGAACTGCCATCGCGCCAGGGTCTCCGGCGCCAGAGCTAGCTCCACGTCGTCTTCTCCTTACGTCACCGCCGTCACGCCGGCGATTTGTCCGTGAAATCCAATGGATCACGGGAGGAAGCAGGACACGCTTGTGAACGCGTTCACATTCACAAGCAATTATGGCGCACATGCTTCCGAGACCTTCCTCCGGGGGTCCCCTGTCAGACGCAGGCTCCGCGCCGGGCACACGAAAGGCCCCGTACCTCTCGCGAGATACGGGGCCCGGCTGCCAAGGGACGTCGGCTACAGCTCCCTGCGGTACGACTCCGTCACCTTCAGGAACAGGTCGTTCGCCTCGTTCTCACCGATCGTGACGCGCACACCCTCGCCCGCGAACGGCCGGACCACCACGCCGGCCTTCTCGCAGGCCGCCGCGAAGTCCAGCGTCCGGTCCCCCAGCCGCAGCCAGACGAAGTTCGCCTGGGACTCGGGCACGGTCCAGCCCTGACGCGCCAGGGTCGCGTACACCCGGTCCCGCTCGCACACCAGCGAGCCGACCCGGCCGAGCAGCTCGTCCTCGGCGCGCAGCGAGGCCACCGCCGCATCCTGGGCGAGCTGGCTGACACCGAACGGCACCGCCGTCTTGCGCAGCGCCGCCGCCACCGGCTCATGGGCCACCGCGAAGCCGACCCGCAGCCCCGCCAGGCCGTACGCCTTGGAGAACGTCCGCAGCACCGCCACATTGGGGCGGTCCCGGTAGATCTCGATGCCGTCGGGGACCTCGACATCGCGGATGAATTCCTTGTACGCCTCGTCCAGCACCACGAGCACATCGCTCGGCACCCGGTCGAGGAACCGTTCCAGCTCGGCCCGGCGCACGACGGTGCCGGTCGGGTTGTTCGGGTTGCAGACGAAGATCAGCCGCGTCCGGTCGGTGATCGCGTCCGCCATCGCATCCAGGTCGTGCACCTCACCGTCGGTCAGCGGCACCTTCACCGAGGTCGCGCCGCTGACCTGCGTGATGATCGGGTACGCCTCGAAGGAGCGCCAGGCGTAGATCACCTCGTCACCCGGGCCCGAGGTGGCCTGCAGCAGCTGCTGGGCCACACCGACCGAGCCCGTACCGGTAGCCAGGTGCGAGACGGGCACACCGAAACGGTCGGACAGCTCGTTCATCAGACCCGTGCACGCCATGTCCGGGTAGCGGTTGAAGTGCGCCGCCGAGGCGAGGGCGGTCTCCATCACTCCCGGCAGCGGCGGATACGGGTTCTCATTGGAGGACAGCTTGAACGCGGCCGGTCCGTCCGCCGACGCCGGTTTGCCCGGCACATAGGCGGGAACGCCGTCCAGCTCGGCACGCAGCTTGGGGCTCGTCTCGCTCACCGCAGGTCCTCCTCGACCGTCCGTACACATCAATACTGCTCACCTTATGAGGATTGGGCGCCGCTGCGAACGGGTGGACAGCGGATTCGTCCGGTGGACCCCGGAATGAGGGGGAGCGCGCCCGGCCGTGGCGCGCGCCGGTGGCTCACTCCGTGGCGCGCGTCCCTCGAAGAGGTGAGTTGAGACCTCTTCGAGACCTCGCCCCGTCGCCAGGCCCATCCGGTCGGATGCATGACACATGACGGTAGACCCCACCAACCCCCTTGATTAGTAAGGCATTTGATGCCTGATGACCTTGCAGAAACGTGCCTGTCAACGCCTGCATATGCGACCAGGCCAACTGCCCGCCCGAGCCCTACTATCGGCTCGCCATGACAGCAGCAGGGAAGCACCAGGTGAGCCGGACGGAGACCCCCCGGCGCGGCGGCAGGCAGGGACGTGCCGGAATCCGGGATGTGGCCGCCGCCGCCGGCGTCTCCATCACGACCGTCTCCGACGCGCTCAACGGCAAGGGCAGGCTCCCGGACGCCACCCGCCGCCATGTCCGCGAGGTCGCAGAGCGCCTGGGCTATCGCCCTTCCGCCGCGGCCCGAACGCTCCGTACCGGCAAGTCCGGCCTCATCGGCCTGACCGTGACGACATACGGGGATGAACCTTTCACCTTCACCGAGTTCGCGTACTTCGCGGAGATGGCGAGAGCCGCCACCTCCGCGGCCCTGGCCCGCGGCTACGCGCTGGTCATCCTCCCGGCCACCTCACGCCACGATGTCTGGTCGAACGTGGCACTCGACGGCACCGTCGTCATCGACCCCTCCGACCAGGACCCGGTCGTCACCGAGCTGGTCCGCCAGGGGCTGCCCGTGGTCTCCGACGGCCGCCCCGCCGGGTCGCTGCCGGTCACCGCCTGGGTGGACAACGACCACCGGGCCGCCGTACTCGACCTCCTCGACCATCTCGCCGCCGCCGGGGCCCGCCGCATCGGGCTGCTCACCGGCACCACCACCGACACGTACACCCGGCTCTCCACCACCGCCTACCTGCACTGGTGCGAGCGCGTGGGGCAGGACCCGGTCTACGAGTCCTATCCCGCGCACGACCCTTGCGCGGGCGCGGTGGCCGCGGACCGGCTGCTGGCCCGTCCGGACCGCCCGGACGCCGTCTACGGGCTCTTCGACCCCAACGGCACGGACCTGCTGGCCGCGGCCCGCCGCTACGGTCTGCGCGTCCCCGAGGACCTGCTGCTGGTCTGCTGCAGCGAGTCCACGGTCTACGCGACGACCGAGCCGCCCATCACGACGCTCTCGCTGAAGCCCCGGCGGATCGGCACGGCCGTCGTCCAGCTCCTCATCGACGCCATCGAGGGCGTCGACCAGGACGGTCCGGTGGAGCGGGTGATACCGACGGAGCTCATCGTCCGGACGTCCTCGCAACGCCGTCCGCCCCGCACCACGGTCAGTGCGCCGCGTTCCCCGGCAGGGGATTGATCAGCCCAATTGGGACCAATCGACCGATGAACCTGGCATGCGGAAGGATTCACCACCCCTGGTGCGTCCCAGAGCACGATCCGCATTCCTATGATGGGCGCACGACACCGCGGACCAACCCGACCAGCAGGGCCCGTCAGGTGTACGGCGGCGCGACGGTGGTGTGGAGGGGTCGATGACACAGGGGGCCGGTCAGGAACCCGTGGTGCGGACGGCGACGTTGCGCGACTTCCGCGTACCGCCCTATGCGCAGTCCCCTGCGCCGCCCGCCTCGCCGCAACCCGGAAGCGCTTTCCCGGAGGGGTACACCCCGACGGCGCGCGACCTTCCCGTCATCAGCGTCGACAAACCCGCCCAGGTGCAGCCCGTGCCCGAACCGCGCCCCGCAGCCAACCCGGGGCTCGGCCCCCTGTACGTGGTCGGCGACGTCCACGGCTACCTGGACGAGCTGCTCGCCGCGCTCGCCGAGCAGGGCCTGATCGACGCCGAGGGCCGCTGGGCCGCCGGCAACGCGCGCCTCTGGTTCCTCGGCGACTTCACCGACCGGGGCCCCGACGGCATCGGCGTCATCGACCTGGTCATGCGCCTCTCCGCCGAGGCCGCGGCCGCGGGCGGCTACTGCAAGGCCCTGATGGGCAACCACGAGCTGCTGCTCATCGGCGCCAAGCGGTTCGGGGACACCCCCGTGAACTCCGGCGCGGGCACCGCCACCTTCCAGGCCGCCTGGCTGCTCAACGGCGGCCAGAAGACGGACATGGAGCGCCTCCAGGACGTCCACCTCCAGTGGATGTCCCGGCTCGACGCGGTCGTCGAGGAGGACGAGCACCTCCTGATGCACTCGGACACGACGGCGTACCTCGACTACGGCTCCACCATCGAGGACGTCAATGACACGGTGCACGCCATTCTCACGCGCAACGACGCCGACGAGTGCTGGGACCTGTTCCGCAAGCTCACCAAGCGGTTCGCCTTCCGTGACGACTCGGGCGCCGAGGCCGTCCAGGAGCTGATGGCGGCCTACGGCGGCCGACGCGTCGTCCATGGTCACAGCCCCATTCCGTACCTGACGGGCGAGGTCGGATCGGAGGACGGCGAGGACGGCGCGGGTCCCCAGGTCGACGGTCCCCATGTGTACGCGGACGGGCTCGCCATCGCCATGGACGGCGGGGTGACCATGGCCGGAAAGCTACTGGTCGTCCAACTGCCGCTGCATGACTGACGTTCAGCGGGGAAGACGCATCCTGTCCTGACCACGCCGGGCACTGGGCCTATTTCCGGAAACCCTCTGTCACCCCGTGCTGTGCGCGCTCTACCATCGGCGTATCAGTAGCAGGCTCTCCTCCGTTTCCGCCCAACTGCCCGGACCGAGCGGGCATACAGGCCCGACGGAGCATCGGGGGATGCACATGAACAGCGCTCCGCACCTGCTGACCGAGGACCGGCCCGAGTACGAACGGCTCCTCGACGACGCACTGCGCCACGCTCATGAACGACCGGAACTGGCCGCCGTCGGCGAACGCCTCAACGCCGTCCAGCTGCGCACCATGGCACTGGCGGCCGTCGCCCTGATCACGGCCACGGCCGCCGTCGAGTACGAGCAGTACGTGAAGGCCCGTGACGACCTGCGCGCCGACCCCGACCGCGACGCGACGGACGACGGCTTCGGCCAGTCGGGTGCCGGCATAGGAGCGGTCGTCACCGTCCTGGCACCGATGCTGGCGGGCACGGCGGCGGCCATCTTCCTGCTGGTCGGCTACCTCCTGAAGCTGCTGGAGCCGCCACCCGCGTTCGCCAGGACCATGGTCGGCGCCGGCTGGTTCTTCGCCGCCGCCACCGCAGCCGCCATCTTCGTCGCGGCCGTGGGGCTGCTCATCACCGCCCTGCGCAACGGTTCCACGTCCCTGGCGGCCCGGGAGGCCGACGAGGAACTGCCCGACGACGTCGCCCGCGCCAAGGAGGCCTGGCGGCAGGCGCTGCTGGAGCGTGGCATCGTGCCCTTTCTCCGCGACGCGCTCACCGAGCCCGCCGGCCCCGCGATCCCCGCCCCGCACCGCCCGGCGGGCCGCCTCCCGAAGATCGGCTACAGCAGGCCCGACTTCGCGGGCCCGGACGAGGGCCCTGCCGCCGCGCCGCGCCCCAGGTACAGCAGCCCGGACTTCACGAGCCCCGACTTCGGCGGCCCCGAGCACGAACTGGACTGACCGGAGCGGGGCCGCGAGCCGGGCCCGCGGGCGTCAGAGGCTCCGTACGACCTGGGCCACCGCTCGCTCGACCGGCGCCCGGCCATGCGCCCGGACCAGGGCGAGGTGGAAGAGCGACGGCGCGACCGGCGCCCAGTGCCCGACCCGTTCGGGATCCAGCAGGTACCTGATCACGGGCACCGGACGGAACGGCACGTAGTCGATCCTCCCGGCCTCCCACCGGTCCGCGACCCCTCTGCTCATGCGCGCCCGCAGATCCGCGCCCGTCAGGTCCCGCAGCCGGGCACAGAAGTGGACGCCCCACTGGCGCCTGCCGACGTCGAGGACGAAGGCGAGCAGTTCGAGCGTGTAGTCCTCGGGCTCGACGGACAGCTCTTCCCGCATGCCGCGCCGGGCAACCGCGAAGAGATCAGGAGTGTTCCCGCCCTCGGAGTCGATGTGCCGGGCCAGGCCCTCGTTGACGGAGGAATTCCAGAGGCCCGGCGCCATGCGGACCCGGCCGCTGCGCCGGGTCACGAGCAGCGAATCGTCGGCGGTCACCACCGCGACGTTCACGCCGAAGCTGCACTGCAGGAACGCGGGCGCGCGCAGGACGTCGTCCGGGTCGAGGTAGCGGGATCGCGGGCTCGTACCGTCGGCGAAGGCCCGGTCGAGCTGCTGAGCCGCGAGAAACGTGTAGTAGTCCGTCGGGCGCAGCCGCAGCCTCACCTCGGGCCGCTCGTCGGACGCGGCACGTGAGACATCGAGCGACTCGACGGCGTACCGGGGGCCGTTCCACGGGGGAGTACGGCCGTCGTCCCGCGCCCCTGCGCTCTCCTTCTCGATCTCGTCGCGCCACCCGGCCATTTCCCCGGGCAGCTCCGTCTCCTCGTCGAGCACCTCGATGCGGACGTTGCCGGCGGGTATCGCTCGCTCGCCGTCCCCCTCGACGATCAGCGCGTCGGTACGAAGGGGGCCCAGCGAGAAGGTGCTCCACACAGAGCAGGAATCAGCCTGTGAACCGCCTTCGTCTTCCCCGCCGGCCCGGCGCTCACACAGTCCGGACCAGGCATTCCTCAAAGGCTGTGCGGCCAACGCCCCGAGTACCGCACCGACAACTCCGCTGATCACTTCGTTTCGTCCCATGCCCAGGAAACTAGGGAAGTTGATCACGCGGCAGGCGGTCTTGCCTCTTCCGTTACACCCTTCGTACCGCTGCGCCCCCATCCCGGGGCGCGCAGCGGACCGTACGGCCCCGGCGGCGGGCACCGGAGCCGTACGCGATCAGTTCCGCATCGGGTCAGTCGGCCAGCGGCAGGTAGACCCGGTTCCCGCTCGCCGCGAACTCCCGCGACTTGCGCAGCATGCCCTCGGCGACCTCCTCGGCCGTCGCGTCCGCACCGTCCTGCGCGCCGAACTGCTCGCTGATGCTGTGGCTGATCTTCATCGAGCAGAACTTCGGACCGCACATCGAGCAGAAGTGCGCCGTCTTGGCGGGTTCGGCCGGCAAGGTCTCGTCGTGGAACTCCCGCGCCGTGTCCGGGTCGAGCGCCAGGTTGAACTGGTCCTCCCAGCGGAACTCGAACCGGGCGTCGGACAGCGCGTCGTCCCACTCCTGCGCGCCCGGGTGCCCCTTGGCCAGGTCGGCGGCGTGGGCCGCGATCTTGTACGTGATGACCCCGGTCTTCACATCGTCCCGGTTCGGCAGCCCGAGGTGCTCCTTGGGCGTCACGTAACAGAGCATCGCCGTCCCCCACCAAGCGATCATCGCGGCGCCGATGCCCGAGGTGATGTGGTCGTACGCAGGCGCGATGTCGGTGGTCAGCGGGCCCAGCGTGTAGAACGGCGCCTCCTCGCAGATCTCCTGCTGGAGGTCGATGTTCTCCTTGATCTTGTGCATCGGGACATGGCCCGGTCCCTCGATCATGGTCTGCACCCCGAACCTCTTGGCGATCGTGTTCAGCTCGCCGAGCGTGCGCAGTTCGGCGAACTGGGCCTCGTCGTTGGCGTCCGCGATCGACCCGGGGCGCAGTCCGTCACCCAGCGAGTACGTGACGTCGTACGCGGCGAGGATCTCGCAAAGCTCCTCGAAGTGCTCGTACAGGAACGATTCCTTGTGGTGCGCGAGGCACCACGCGGCCATGATCGAGCCGCCGCGGGAGACGATGCCGGTCTTGCGGCGAGCGGTGAGCGGCACATACGGCAGGCGTACGCCGGCGTGCACCGTCATGTAGTCGACGCCCTGTTCGGCCTGCTCGATGACGGTGTCCTTGTAGATCTCCCAGGTCAGTTCCTCCGCCCGGCCGTCGACCTTTTCGAGGGCCTGGTAGAGGGGGACGGTTCCGATCGGTACGGGTGAATTGCGAAGAACCCACTCACGGGTGGTGTGGATGTTGCGGCCGGTGGAAAGGTCCATGACCGTGTCCGCGCCCCACCGGGTCGCCCACGTCATCTTGTCCACCTCCTCCTCGATGGAGGACGTCACCGCGGAGTTGCCGATGTTCGCGTTCACCTTCACCAGGAACCGCTTTCCGATGATCATCGGTTCGGTCTCCGGGTGGTTGACGTTGGCGGGCAGCACCGCGCGGCCTGCGGCGATCTCCTCGCGCACCACCTCCGCCGCCACGTTCTCCCGGACCGCGACGTACTCCATCTCCGGGGTGATCTCACCCCGCCGGGCGTACGCGAGCTGGGTGACGGGCCGGCCGCCCCGGCTGCGCCGGGGCCGGCGCGGGCGGCCGGGGAAGACCGCGTCCAGGTTGCGCAGTCCACCTCGTGGCGAGGTGTGCTTGAGCCCGTCGTCCTCGGGGCGGGCGGGGCGGCCCGCGTACTCCTCGGTGTCGCTGCGGGCGATGATCCAGTTCTCCCGGAGCGGGGCGAGTCCGCGGCGGACGTCGGTGGCGGTCGCGGGATCGGTGTACGGCCCCGACGTGTCGTACAGCGTCACGTCCTTGCCGTTCGTGAGGTGCACCTGGCGGACCGGCACCCGGATGTCCGGGCGCGGGCCCTGGACGTATCCCTTGTGCCAGCCGATGGACTTCCCGGCCTCGTCGCCCTGATGGGAGGCAGGCGTGCGTGTGTCCGATGTGGTCATGAGACCTACTCCCTACGCCGGCATTACCCGGTAACAGGTTCGGCGGTCGGCGCAGCGATTCCCGTACGTACGTACGGCGATCAGCGCCCTCTCAGCCCGGTGCTCCGAGCTCCCGCGTGTGCAAAGGTGCCACCACGCTAGCCCCCGGACGGGCGGGCTGAACAGAGGGCCCCGTCCTTCTTGCGATGATCGGCCGGTGACGCCCCCTCTTCGCGACCCAGAACCGCAGGGCCATCAGCACACCCACGCGCACAGCCATGGCCCGGCCGCACCCGTCTCCGCCCATCTGCGCAAGGTGATCGCCGCCGTGCTGATCCCCTTCGCAGCCGCCGTGTTCGTCGGACTCGTCGCACTCTGGCCGGGTGGTGCGCCGGGGCACGAACGGACCGGCGTCGGCTTCGACCGGCAGACCCAGCAGGGAAAGGTGGTGAGTGTCGTCAAGGTCGACTGCAAGG
Organism: Streptomyces sp. NBC_00708; assembly: GCA_036226585.1. Classification (GTDB taxonomy): domain Bacteria; phylum Actinomycetota; class Actinomycetes; order Streptomycetales; family Streptomycetaceae; genus Streptomyces. The sequence continues at coordinate 3,526,907 of CP108997.1, read as the reverse complement.
ACGTGAACGCCGCCCAACTCCCCGTCGACGGCGCCGCCACCCCGCCGAAGGGGCAGCCGGCAGCCGGCCAGGGCCTCTGCTCGAAGGCCACTGTCGAGGTCGCCAGCGGCCCCGACGAGGGGCGCCGGTTCGTCGAGGTGGTCCAGCCGGACGCGCCCCGGCAACTACGGCAGGGTCAGGAGGTGGTGGTGGCGTACGCCCCCGACGCGCCCCACGACCTCCAGTACTCCGTGACGGACGTGAACCGGAAGTTCCCGCTGGTGCTGCTGGCCGGGATCTTCGCCCTCGCGGTGGTGCTCGTGGGCAGGATGCGCGGGGTCATGGCCCTGGTGGCGCTCGCCCTGTCGTTCGCCGTGCTGACCCTGTTCATCCTCCCGGCCATCCTCCAGGGGTCGAACCCGCTACTGGTGGCGGTCGTCGGCGCCGGCGCGATCATGCTGATCGCGCTCTACATCTGCCACGGACTGACCGCCCGCACCTCCGTCGCCGTCATCGGCACCCTGATCTCACTGCTCCTGATCGGGCTGCTCGGCTCGCTCTTCATCGGCTGGGCGAGCCTGAGCGGGAACACCGACGACAACACCGGCCTCATCCACGGCCTGTATCCGCACATCGACATGAGCGGCCTGCTGCTGGCCGGCGTCATCATCGGCTCCCTGGGGGTGCTCGACGACGTGACCGTCACCCAGACCTCGGCGGTCTGGGAGCTGCGCCAGGCGAACCCCACCATGAGTGCGAGGCAGCTCTACCGGGCAGGGATCAGAATCGGACGCGATCACATCGCCTCGGTCGTCAACACCCTGGTGCTCGCCTATGCGGGCGCCGCGCTTCCGCTCCTGCTGCTGTTCTCGGTCGCGCAGAGCGGTGTGGGCACGGTCGCCAACAGCGAGCTGGTGGCGGAGGAGATCGTGCGCACCCTCGTCGGCTCGATCGGGCTGGTCGCCTCCGTGCCGGTGACGACCGCGCTCGCGGCACTGGTCGTCTCCGCGGACCGCACGGGGCTCGGCGCCGAAGCCGGAGCTTCGGTGCCCGTGCGGAGCGGGAGAGGCCGGCGACGGCGGGCGAGGCTGTGAGGGAAACACGGAGCGTGATTCACCCGTTCGGCAGGTGTGGTGTTCGAGTCGCACGGAGGGCCCGAGACCAGGGGCTTCTTCAGCCGGCGTTCTGCTCCTCGGCCAGAATGCGCCCCAGCGCCTCCTCCAAATTGCCGTCGAAGTCACCCTGTGTGCACTCCTGCCCGAGCGGCACCAGCTTGTCCGTGCGGTCGAGGAAGGCGACAAGAGGGGCCGTGCCCGCCCGGAAGAGCGCACGGTCGGCACCCACCTGCAGCCGGATGTGGACATCGGACAGCCCCTCGGGCTCGGTCGGCGCAATGTGCACATCGCCGTCGCCACTGGGGCTGTTGAGGCCGTCGAGCAGCAGCTCACGGCCGAAGGCCCAGGTGACGGGGGCGTCGCCGGGCAGATGGAAGGTCATCCGGATCGCGTACGGATCGCACACTTCGTACCGGAGCTCCACCGGGATACGGAATGAGAGCTCCTCGGAGACGAGGAAGCTCATCATGACCTCAGCTTGAACCGACTCACGCATCGTTCAACCCCGCAGTAGATGAATCTGGCCAGGAATGATCCCCCATGGCCCTATTGACGCCATCGTGATGCACGCGATAGCAGATCACAAGGAGTGATTTTTCAGATACTGATAGAGAACACGAACGAACGCAAGAGGCTGGCCACTTCACCGCGTAGTCGTTCGACTGCGGGGAGCAACCGTTCTTCTTCGTCGAGGGGTACCGAAATGGCCATCGCGGCAGCGGTGAATCCGGCCGCGATCGGGATGGCCGCACAGACCGTCCCCAGGGCGTACTCCTGGCGCTCGATGACCGGTTCCGTGCGCTCCAGCGAGCGCAGCCGCGTGAGGAATGCCGCGCGATCGCGCACGGAGTACCTGGTCAGCGGACGGACCGGGTGCCGGTCCAGATGGTCCTCGCGGGCCTTCTCGTCGAGCCGGCTCAGCAGGCACTGGCCGATCGCGTGGGCGTGCCCGGTCTCGCGGAAGGCTGCCCACTCGTCCACCGCGGGCTGCTCGGGGGTATCGGCCACGGCGAGGAGTTCGATCTCGCCCTCGCGGTAGATGGCGCAGTACACCGGGGCGCCCACGATGTCCCGCCAGCGGCTCAGCGACTGGGTCATGGTGCCGCGCCGGTTCTGCAGGGCGCCGTCACCCATCAGCCGTTCGGCGGCTGCGCCGAAGAGGAAGACGCCGTTCTCCCGGCGCAGGTATCCCTCATGGGTCAGCGTCCGCAGCAGGTGGTAGGCGGTGGGCAGGGGAAGCCCCGCTTCCCTCGCGAGCTGTTTGGCCGGGGCCCCGTCGCGATGGGTACCCACAGCCTCCAGCAGCCTCAGCGCCCGCTGCACCGACCCGATGAGCGTCGGAACAGCCGTACTCGATGCCGTGGTCAACGGTCACCCCCAGGCGTGGTGACGGGCGGTCAGCCCGCCCGTGGGGGCCGCCCCCACAGGTCTGCCGCGGACCTGGGGGTCCGGAGGCCGGATCCCGCACAAACCACTGGTCGGGGTGGTGACTTACGGTGCTTTTCCCAGGCGGCGGGCAGCGGACTGTCACTGTATCGGCAGCCCTGTGACCGGGTGCCGATTCGCCTTTCCCTTAGCTCAGCTGGGCTAATCCCCCGTCTGGCGTACGGTCACCAGCCGTTGCGCGAGGACGACGACATGAACTTCCGTACGAGGAAGACGACGCCGCCGACCAGGAGCACGAAGATCAGGATCTTGAAGAGCAGACCGACCACGAACGCGACCAGGCTGGCGATCAGCCCGCCGAACACGACGATCGCGATTACGGGCACCGCGATCCACTTCACCCACCAGGGCATCCCAGCGAATATCTCCCGCACGGCCATCGTCCTTACCTCGTCTCTGTGAGTTCCTGCTTCGATGCTAGAGGCGAGAGGGCGGTCTCCGGGTCCCGGGAAGCCCTTGTCCTCCCCTGATCGATCCCCTAGGGAACCCGGAGAGGCGCCGGCCGCGGACTCATCCCTCGGGCGGCGAGAAGACCACCATCACCCGCAGGTCCTCGGTGATGTGATGGAACTTGTGGGCCGTGCCGGCGGGTACATACACGACACTCCCTCTTCCCACCTGGGTGGTTTCCATGCCGACGGTGATCGACGCGCGACCGCTCACCACGAGGTAGACCTCGTCCTGGCCGTGCGGCCGCTGCGGGTCGAGCTCTCCCGCGTTCAGGGCGTACAGACCGACCGACATGTTCCGCTCGCGGAGGAACTGCAGGTAGGCGCCATCGTTGGCGACCCGTTCCGCCTCGAGTTCGTCCAGTCTGAAAGCCTTCATGGCCCGTCCGCCCCTTGCCTCTGCCCAGCCGGTGTTCGCCACCGATCATGTCTGCCACGATCAGACACATGAAGAATTTCGTAGTCAAGACGATCGCCAACGCGGGTGCGCTGGCCGTGGCCATCTGGCTGCTCCACGACATCACGCTCACCGGCGGCAGCACCGGCCGCAAGGCCCTCACCCTGATCCTGGTCGCCTTGGTCTTCGGCCTGGTCAACGTGGTGGTCAAGCCGATCGTGAAGCTGCTCACCCTGCCCCTCTTCATCCTCACCCTGGGCCTGATCACCCTCGTGGTGAACGCACTGATGCTGCTGCTCACCTCCTGGCTGGCCGGTGTACTGAACCTGAGCTTCCACGTCGACGGCTTCTGGACCGCCGTCCTCGGCGGCCTGATCGTCTCGATCGTGTCCTGGGCGCTGAACGTCGTCCTCCCGGACGAGGACTGATCCGCCCGGCGGCGAATGATCCACAGCCACCTGAAACAGTGCGGTCGGGACCGGTGACCGGCCGGGGAGAGAAGCGAGGACGAAGCATGAGCACCATGGGCGACGGAACCCGGGCAGTACGCGCGGGGCTGCCGGAACCGCAGCAGTACGAGCCCACCCTCCCCGGACCGGTCTTCGCCGCGCACTTCCACCTGTCCGGCGAGCCGACCGGCCCTTACACCTACGGCCGGGACACCAACCCGACCTGGACCCACCTGGAACGGGCCATCGGAGAACTCGAAGCACCGGGGGAGGACGTGGAGACCACCGTCTTCGCCTCCGGGATGGCGGCGATCTCGGCCGTCCTCCTGTCCCAGGTGCGCAGCGGCGACACCGTCGTACTCCCTGACGACGGCTACCAGGCGCTTCCCCTGCTGCGTGCCCAGCTGGAGGCGTACGGAGTCGAGGTGAGGACCGCGCCGACCGGCGGTGACGCGCAGTTGGCCGTTCTGGAGGGCGCGAAGCTGCTGTGGATCGAGACGCCTTCCAATCCGGGACTCGACGTCTGCGACGTGCGACGTCTCGTCGAGGCCGCCCACGCCGGCGGCACGCTGGTCGCCGTCGACAACACCCTTGCCACCCCGCTCGGCCAGCGCCCGCTGGAGCTGGGCGCCGACTTCTCGGTGGCCAGTGACACCAAGGGCATGACGGGCCACGGGGACCTTCTCCTCGGCCACGTGACCTGCCGCGATCCGGAACTGGCGGCGGGGGTGCGGCGCTGGCGCAAGGTCGTCGGTGCGATCCCCGGCCCGATGGAGGCCTGGCTCGCGCACCGGTCACTGGCCACGCTGGAGCTACGCATCGAGCGGCAGTGCGCCAACGCTCTCGCGCTCGCCGAGACACTCGCCAAGCACCAGGACGTGTCCGGGCTGCGCTACCCCGGCCTGCCCACCGATCCCGCGCATCAGAACGCGGTACGGCAGATGCGGCGCTTCGGCTCGGTGGTGTCGTTCGTGCTGCCCGACCGGGAAACCGCGGAGCACTTTCTGTCGGCCCTGAGGCTGGCCGAGGACGCGACGAGCTTCGGCGGCGTACGCTCCACCGCCGAGCGGCGGGGCCGCTGGGGCGGCGACGCCGTACCGGAAGGCTTCATCCGCTTCTCCGTCGGCGCCGAGAACACCGCCGACCTGGTGGCCGATGTCGAACAGGCACTGGCCGTAGCCACCGGCGGGAACTGATCCGCTTCCGCCTCCTGTGCGCGGTACGGGTGGTCCGAGCCTCCCCCCTCGTGGCTCGGACCACCCCGGCCCTTCACGTTCTCCTCATGAAGAACCGCCTCGACAAGGCTAGTTGACTCTGCGTCAGTGTCCAATCACAGTAGCGACAGGGGCCTATCGACATATTTATAGTTCTTCGGGCCCCGTCGGACGTGTCGCTGCGTGAGGACGGGAGGGACGGGACGTGGATCTGGCCTTACTGCGCACCTTCGTCACCGTTCACCGAGCCGGTTCCTTCACCCGCGCCGCCGCTCTCCTCGGCCTCTCGCAGCCCGCGGTGACCTCGCAGATCCGCACGCTGGAACGACAGCTGGGCCGCCCGCTCCTTCTGCGCAGGGCCCGCGGGGTGACCCCGACGACGATCGGCGACGAGCTCGCGCACCGGGCCGCGCCCCACCTGGACGCGCTCATCGAGATCACCGAGACCGACCTCGATGAGGAGTCGGGCGTGCGGACCCTGCATCTGGCGGGGCCACCGGAGTTCCTCTCGCTGCGGGTTCTGCCCGCGCTGACCCCGCTGATCACCCAAGGGCTCGCCCTGCGCGGTTCGTTCTCCGCCGACACGGACGAGACCCTGGACGGCCTGGCCGCCGGACACCACGACCTGGCCGTCGTGACGGCCCGGCCGCGCGGGGAACTGCTCACCGCCACTCCGCTCTGCGACGAGGAGCACATCCTGATCGCCGCTCCGCGCTGGGCCGGCCGGCTGGGGCCGGGAACGCTGCGGCGCAACGGCCCCGTGGTCCTGGAGCAGCTGCCCGTGGTCGAGGTGCACGAGAGCCTTCCGCTCGTCTCCGGCTACTGGAACGCCGTCTTCGACAGCCCGCCCGCAGCCGCGGGAGCCGTCATCGCGCCGGATCTGCGGGCGGTCCTGGAGTGCGCGGCCGCCGGCGCCGGGCTCGCCGTGCTGCCGCGCTATCTGTGCGAGGGCGCGCTTGAACGGGGCGAGGTGGTGGCACTTCTCGACCCTCCGGTGCCGCCCCTGCGCACGTACTTCCTGGCCGCGCGAACCGGCACGCTCGCCCTCCCGCATCTCTCCCGGGCGCATGAGTGGCTGCTGCGAGCTGCGGCCGACTGGTGACCTCAGGAGCGCTCAACGGCGTTCCGGTGTTTCAGAACGGGCCGCGCGGGCCACGCTTCTGCCATGACCGAACGTCCTGTGGTCAAGCGCACCGCACGCGCCATCCTGCTCGACGGCGACGACCTCATCCTCATCAAGCGCACCAAGCCCGGGGTCGACCCGTACTGGCTCACGCCGGGTGGCGGGGTCGAGCCCGAGGACGCCACCGTCGTCGACGCCCTGCACCGCGAGGTGGACGAGGAACTCGGCGCGAAGATCACCGATGTGGTGCCCTGCTTCGTCGACACCGTGGAACACATCGAGGAGGGTGGGGTGAAGGGCGTCAAGGTCCAGCACTTCTTCGTCTGCCGCCTCGATTCCATGGACCTGTCCCTGCGCCACGGCCCCGAGATCGACGAGCCCTGCGGGGAGTACGACGTCGTCCGGGTGCCCTTCAGCCGGGTCGGCATCGCCGCAGTGCACCTTGTGCCGCTGTCGCTGCGGCACTACCTGGACGGCAATATCGAGGGAGTCCGGGCCTTGCACGCCGCCGACCTGGGCTGACGTGCCGACCCGCTGATTCGGGCTCGCGCCTCGCTCCCTGCGCCGTGTTTCACGTGAAACGGTTCGCGGTCTGGCCCAGGAGCAATTTTTCGGCTGCGCGTCTCGGCCAGTTCCGGTAAAGCGGTGGACGGCGATCATCGAGTCGGACAGCCTGGCCCGTATGCCCAGCTCACTGCCCCGCCCGCTGTCCGATCTACCCATCCGGCGCCTCACCCGGGACGACCTGGCCGCATGCGCCGATCTCAGCGAGGACCGCGGCTGGCCGCGCGACGAGGAGCGGTGGGCTCTGCTGCTCGCCGCCGGTACGGGCTACGGCATCGACGACCCCGACACCAAGGGGCTGATGGCGAGCTGTGTGGCGGTCCCGTACGGCCCCGGGATGGCCGCCGTCGGCATGCTGCTGGTCGCAGGGCGTCACGCCCGGCGGGGACTCGGCCGGTATGTGATGCAGAGGGTGATCGAGGCTTCCGGGGGAACCCCGCTCAGCCTCCATGCGACATCGGCGGGCCGGCCTCTCTACGAGGAGCTCGGGTTTGTCCCGGTCGGGCGCACCATCCGTCTGAACGGATCCTTCCGGCCGCCTGCGGTACCCGCGCCGTTGCCTCTCGATGGCGCGGGGCTCGTCGTCCGGTCTGCCTCCGCCCATGATCTGCGGGCCATGGTGCAGCTGGACTCGGTCGTCTTCGGCCTCGACCGAACCCATCTGCTGACCCGGCTCCCCACGTTCGCCGACCATCTGCGGGTCGCCGAGGAGAACGGGGAACTGATCGGGTACGCCGCGCTCTCCCCCAGCGCCGAGAACCACGCGGTCGGGCCGTTGATCGCCCGGGACACCGCCACGGCGAAGCTGCTCGTGGCCTCGCTCGCCGAGGCGACGGACCGGCCGCTGCGCGTGGACGTAGACGCACGCCACGAGGAACTGCTCGACTGGCTCGGAGCCTGCGGCCTGCGGTCCAGTACGGAGACCACGGTGATGGTCCTCGGCGGGCAGCGGTACGGGGACTGGTCCCGGTACTTCGCGCCCCTGAGCCTCGCCACGGGCTGACCCCCGGCCCTCCCCCCGGTCGTGTTCGCTGCTCGGGGAGGACCCGAGGCTCAGCTCCGGGAGGCGAGCACCGCCGCCGGCTCCGGGGTGTGGGCGGCGACGAGGCGACTCGGCGTGGTCGTCCGGCGCTCCAGCGCACTGGAGGCGAGGGCGAGCACCAGAGCCGACGCGGCAAGTGCCGCTCCGACCCAGTTCGGGGCGGTGTAGCCGAGTCCGGCGCCGATGACTAGGCCGCCGAGCCAGGCCGAGAGCGCATTGCCGAGGTTGAAGGCACCGATATTCACCGCTGAGGCCAGCGTCGGGGCGCCCGACGCCTGGTCGAGCACCCGCTTCTGCAGCGGAGGCACGGTCGCGAAGCCGAGGGCCCCGATCAGGACAAGGGTGACAGCTGCCGTGATCTTGTTGTGGGCGGTCAGCGTGAACAGGGCCAGGACCAGAGTGAGCCCGCCCAGCGACACAAAGAGCAGGGGCATGAGGTGGCGGTCGGCGAACCTGCCGCCGAGCAGGTTGCCGCCGACCATGCCGAGGCCGAAAAGGACCAGGAGCCAGGTGACCGCGGAGGCCGAGTAACCGGCGACCTCCGTCATCATCGGCGAGACATAGGTGATCGCCGCGAAGACGCCGCCGAAGCCGAGAACCGTCATCGCCATGGCGAGAAGGACCTGCATATTACGGAAGGCAGCAAGTTCCTGCCTCAGCCTGACGCCCTCGGTGCGAGGCTGCTCGGGAACGAGCCGGGCCACGCCGAGCAGGCCGAGAACGCCCAGCGCCGCGACGACGAGGAACGTGGAACGCCAGCCGGCGTGCTGACCGATGTAGGTGCCCACCGGCACACCGACGACGTTGGCGACGGTGAGTCCTGTGAACATCAGGGCGATGGCGCCCGCCTTCTTCTGCGGGGCGACGAGATCGGCTGCCACGACCGCTCCGATGCCGAAGAAGGCACCGTGGGCGAGCGAGGCGATCACACGGCCGACGACCATCACTTCGAAGACGGGTGCGGTCGCGGTGACCACATTGCCGACGATGAACAGGCCCATGAGGATCATCAGCATCCGTTTGCGGCTGACCCTCGTGCCGAGCACGGTCATCAACGGTGCCCCGAGAACGACGCCGAGCGCGTAACCCGTGACCAGGAAGCCGGCGGCCGGGATGGACACCTGGAAGTCCGCGGCCACATCGGGAAGCAATCCCATGATCACGAATTCGGTGGTCCCGATACCGAATGCCCCGATGGCCAGGGCGAGGAGTGCGAGCGGCATGGATACACCTTCCCGGAAGATTGCTACTGCGCCTTACACGCGTAGACAATAATTGCAGACGCTCTTTAATTGCAAGCGCTGACTATTGCGGTGTTCGGCTACTCTGGGACGTAAGCAGCTCCGGCACGGAGGAGAGACCATGACAGCCACGGACCCGGCCCTGACCGCCCTCTCCCAGGGCTGGATCGCGCTCTCCCTGCTCCACGGCAAGATCGAGACCCGCATCGAACGCGCTCTGCAGAGCGGTCACGACCTGAGCGTGCGGGAGTACTCCCTGCTGGACGTGCTCAGCCGTCAGCACAGCGGGCCGGGCGGACACCTGCAGATGAAGCAGGTGGCGGACGCCGTGGGGCTGAGCCAGAGCGCCACCACCCGCCTGGTCACCCGTCTCGAAGACCGAGGGCTGCTGACCCGGTACCTCTGCGACACCGACCGCAGGGGCATCTACACCGATGTCACCGACGACGGGCTCGTACTGCTCGCCGAGGCCCGGCCCACCAATGACAGCGCCCTGCGTTCCGCACTCGACGAGGCCGCGCAAAACGCCGAGCTGGCCCCGCTCGTCAGGGCGGTCGAGGAACTGAAGTCCGTCCCGGTGTAGCCACGCCCGCCGACTGCGTAGGCTGCGGATCATGAGCGATCTGGACATACGCCGTGCGACCGCTGACGATCTGGCCGAGATCGTGGCCCTGCTCGCCGACGACCCGCTGGGTGCCCAGCGCGAGTCGCCGGACGACCTCGCGCCCTACCGGGCGGCGCTCCGACGGCTGGCCGACGACCCGAACCAGCACATGATGGTGGCCGTGCGCGAGAAGCGCGTCGTCGGAACCCTGCAACTGACCGTGATCCCGGGGCTGTCCCGGCGCGGCTCGACCCGTTCCGTGATCGAGGGCGTCCGTATCCACGCGGACGAACGGGGCAGCGGTCTCGGCACCCGGCTGATCCAATGGGCCGTGGACGAATCACGCCGCCAGGGGTGCCAGCTGGTGCAGCTCACCTCCGATGCGACCCGTACCGACGCGCATCGCTTCTACGAGCGGCTCGGCTTCGTGGCCAGCCATGTGGGCTTCAAACTCGCTCTCTGACCCTGCCACGCCCCGAGGAGCCGATGTGCAACGCATCAGTGACGAACAGCGCCGCATCCGGATCGGGCGCCGCCATCTGCTCGCCCCCGAAGCGCGGGCCTCCTCACCCGTCGCGGTGGCCGATGCTCTTGTCGCACTCCACGCGACCGATGCGGCCACCGTGTTCCTCTCCGCATGCGCCAGGCTCACCGAGCCAGGCATCGACGCGGTGGAGCACTGTCTGTACGAGGACGTCTCGCTGGTACGGATGCTCTCGATGCGCAACACCCTCTTCGTCGTCTCGGACGAGATGGCTCCACGGGTCGAGGCCGCCAACGCGCGCGCTGTGGCCGCCAAGGAACGCCGCAACCTGGTCAAGCACCTGCGGGACGACGGCAACGGCCTGGACGAGCACTGGCTCGACGAGGCCGAGAGGAGCGCCCTCGCCTTCCTGGACGACAGCGGCCCGGTCTCGGGCAGCGAACTCGCCGCCGGTGTGGCCGCGCTCCGCACCAAAATCACGCTGTTCCCCGGAAAGAAGCAGGAGGCGGTCCAGGGCGTCGCGACCCGGGTCATCCGAGTGCTGGCCGCGGAAGGGAGGATTCGCCGGGACCGGCCGAGGGGTTCCTGGACCTCCAGCCAGTTCCGCTGGGCCCTGGCCCGGCCCCGGCCGGTGGAGGAAACCGCCCCGGCCCAGGCGGAGCTGGCCCTGCACTGGCTCCGGGCCTACGGACCGGGCACCGAAGGCGACCTCAAGTGGTGGACCGGATGGGGTGCGCGCGAGGTCCGTACGGCGCTGGCGGCGGTCGGAGCCGTGGAGGTACGGCTCGACGACGGCGCCGCCGCCTGGGTCGCTCCCGGGGACACTGAGCCCGAGCCCGCTCCTGCTCCCTGGGCGGCTCTGCTGCCCGCGCTCGACCCCAGCGGGATGGGCTGGGCGGACCGCGGCTTCCATCTGCCGGCCGAGCACCGAGCAGCCCTCTTCGACCGCTCGGGCAACATCGGCCCCACGGTGTGGTGGAACGGCCGGATCGTGGGTGGTTGGGCACAGCGCGGCGACGGCGAGCTGGCCTGGCGGCTGCTGACCGATCCCGGCAAGGAGGCCTCCTCGGCGATCGAGGCCGAACTCTCCCGGCTGACCGCGTGGGTGGGAGGGGCCAGGATTACCCCACGCTTCCGGACCCCTCTGGAGCGGGAGTTGATGGCCTGAGCCGCCGGTTTGCCCGTTTCACGTGAAACGGGCAACCCCCACCCGCCGGACGACGCTCGCCTCTCGCGCCCTGGGCAGCCACCAGTCGCGGTCAGCCCGTGGGCCCCGCTCAGTCCCCCAGGCCGCGCCACCCCTCCTCGTCCACGCCACCAGGCACCGCCGCCGCCGGGTCGTACGGCTCACGCGTGAAGACGAAGGACCCCAGATCGAGGTGGTTCACGCTGCCGTCGACGTTCCGCACGACCCGCAGCGTCTCCCCTGCGTAGTAGCCGTCCAGGCCGACCCAGGTGCCGTCCGGCCGTGCGGTGAAGCGGGCGCCTCGGCCCGGACCGTTCGCCGGCCACAGCTCCAGCCCGCAATCGGCGGTCAGCCGAAGGATGTTGGGGCGCGTGGCCCAGTACCACGGACCGGTCAGGGCAAGGAGTTCCGCGTCGACCTCGGGCAGCGGGCGCCATGGCTCGGGGATGCGGGGCTCCGCCTCGGCGACGATGTCCACGAGGTCAGCGGCCACCTCACCGATCGCGACCCCGGAGGTCGCGTTGACGAGTACCACGGCTGCCACGTCGTCCTCGGCACTGACCCAGAGGGCGGCAAGGAAGCCGGGAAGGGAGCCCGTATGGCCGATGAAGGTACGGCCCTTCCGCCGTACCAGCTGTACTCCCAAGCCGTAACCGTTGTCCCAGTCGCCGGGCTCCATCGCCGCCGAGGGCCGCTTCATCTCCTCCACCGACGCGGCGCGGAGCACCCGGTCGTCGCCCTCGGCAAGGAAGGCCGCGAAGCGCAGCAGATCCGCGGTGGTGGACCAGAGCTGTCCGGCGGGAGCCATCAGGCCCAGGTCCTCGGCCGGTTCGGGAAGCACGGCGTCGGCCCACGGATGCACCGCCCAGCCGCCGGCGTGCGGAGCCTGCGGGAGGGAGGTCGTGCGGTGCATACCGAGAGGATTCAGCACCTCGCGGCGCAACACCTCTTCCCAGGAGGCCCCGCGCACGGCCTCCACCAGCGAACCGAGCAGGGTGTAGCCGGGGTTGGAGTAGTGGTGGCGGTGGCCGGGCGGGTGCATGGCGATCTGCTCACCGAGGACGTCTCCGAGAGTGGGTCGGAAGGTGCCGGGGGTCCGCTCCCACCAGGGCGCGGTCGTCTCGGCACCGAGGCCCGCACTGTGACCGAGCAGCTGATACAGGGTCACGTCACCCGCACCGGTGCCGGGCAGGTGCTTCTCCAGCGGGTCGGCGAGATCCAGCAGTCCTTCGTCCCGCAGCCGAAGCACCAGCACCGCGGTGAACGTCTTGGTGAGGGAGCCGATCCTGAACTGCGTGTCCGCGTCCGGGGCATGGCCGTCGACACAGCTGCGTGAGCCGTCCCAGACGATCTGCCCCTGCCGCTGCACGGCGGCGACGAGAGAGGGTGTACGCCCTTCGGCCTGGGCCATGGCGATGCGGTGCAACAACGCGCGCCGGGTACCGGGAAGCAACTGTTCAGCAGGAGAAGTCATCGTCAACAACTACCGCCCGCACGCACGTATGGCGACTCGATTTATCCCTCCCTCGCCGCAACGCCGGCAGCCCTATGGGCAGGTCATACTTCGCGTTCGAAGCGCATGCTGGCCCGCTGCCATCCAGGGAGCAGCACTTCGCCCCTCGGGGAGAACCCCAGCCGCTCATACCAGGAGCACAACCGCGCATTGGCTGCGACGGCGTCGAGACGCAGGAGCAGGCATCCCCGCGCGGCAGCCGTCCGTGCGGCCCAGTCCACGGCGAAGGCTCCTATGCCTCGCCCGTGGTGGAACGGAACAACAGCCAACCGGTGCAGATAGGCCGCCTTCGGCCCATCCGAGCCGGGCCAGACCGCAGCGTCCTCACTTTCCAGGGCGAACGTCCCCACGGGTTCCCCCGCCAGCTGAACGAGGTAGGTCTCGCCCCGGTCGACGCCGGCTGCCACGGCCGAGTGGGGAAGCACCCGCCAGGAAGGCGGGAGCCCCTGCCGCTCCTGGTCCTCCCGGGCGTCGGACAGTACGCCCAGCAGCACGCCGAGGTCGCTGCGTCCGGCCGGCCGCACATCAGGAACCGCATGACTCGCTGCTGGAACCACCGGTTGCCCCCCTTCCCGGTCCGATCAGGTCTGCGCCATGTCCACGAAGCGGGAGTAGTGGCCCTGGAAGGCGACCGTGATCGTCGCCGTCGGGCCGTTTCGGTGCTTGGCCACGATCAGGTCCGCCTCACCGGCGCGCGGCGACTCCTTCTCGTACGCGTCCTCGCGATGCAGCAGGATCACCATGTCGGCATCCTGCTCGATGGAGCCGGATTCGCGGAGGTCGGAGACCATCGGCTTCTTGTCCGTGCGCTGCTCGGGGCCACGGTTCAGCTGGGAGAGCGCGATGACCGGCAGCTGCAGTTCCTTGGCCAGCAGCTTGAGGTTTCGCGACATGTCGGAGACCTCCTGCTGGCGGCTCTCGGCACGCTTGGAACCGCCGGACTGCATCAGCTGCAGGTAGTCGATCACCACCAGCTTGAGGTCGTTGCGCTGCTTGAGGCGCCGGCACTTCGCCCGGATCTCCATCATGGAGAGGTTGGGGGAGTCGTCGATGTAGAGCGGAGCCGCGGAAACATCCGGCATCCGCCGGGCCAGCCGCGTCCAGTCCTCGTCGGTCATCGTGCCGGAGCGCATGTGGTGCAGAGCTACCCGTGCCTCGGCGGACAGCAAGCGCATGGCGATCTCGTTCCGCCCCATTTCCAGGGAGAAGATCACGCTGGGGAGGTTGCTCTTGATCGAGCAGGCCCGGGCGAAGTCCAGCGCAAGCGTCGACTTACCCATGGCGGGACGGGCCGCGATGACGACCATCTGGCCCGGGTGCAGGCCGTTGGTCAGGGCATCGAGGTCGGTGAACCCCGTGGGCACACCCGTCATCTCGCCGCTGCGGGAGCCGATCGCCTCGATCTCGTCGAGGGCGCCTTCCATGATGTCGCCGAGCGGCAGGTAGTCCTCGCTGGTCCGCTGCTCGGTGACGGCGTAGATCTCGGCCTGGGCGGAGTTGACGATGTCGTCGACATCGCCGTCGGCCGCGTATCCCATCTGCGTGATCTTCGTGCCGGCCTCGACGAGCCGCCGCAGGACCGCGCGTTCGTGAACGATCTCCGCGTAGTACGAGGCGTTGGCCGCCGTGGGCACCGACTGCACCAGCGTGTGCAGATACGGCGCCCCGCCCACCTTGGTGATCTCGCCGCGCTTGACCAGCTCGGCGGCCACGGTGATCGGGTCGGCCGGCTCGCCCTTGGCGTAGAGGTCGAGGATCGCCTGATAGACGGTCTCGTGTGCGGGGCGGTAGAAGTCGTGGCCCTTGATGATCTCCACGACATCGGCGATGGCGTCCTTGGACAGCAGCATGCCGCCGAGCACGGACTGCTCCGCGTCCAGGTCCTGAGGGGGCACGCGCTCGAAGCCCGAGGAACCGCCCTCCCAGTCGCGGCTCTCCCGGCCCCGGTCGTGGCGCTCGCCCCGGTCCCGGTCCTCCCCCCGGCGCTGGCGGGAGACGGGCAGCCGGTCACTGGGGCCGGTGTCCGCCCAAGGGTCGTCCAAGGGTTCGGGAATGCTCATCCGGCCACCTCCTCCCGTCCGCTCCGCGGACCTAGCCGTGCTCCTCTTTCTTACGGCACGGCACCGACAAACAAGACGCCCGACTCCGGTTCCGGTGTGTCGAGTTCTGCGATGCCGCAGAGCCGAAACGGGGTGGGGGCGCCGGACTACGGTAGGCGGCTCGGCACCGTCAGCCAATCTGGTTATCCACAGGCTCTGTGGATGACGGGCCAGATGCTGTGGAGAACTCCGCAGAACCTGTGCACGGACCGGGGGACAGCACTGTGGACAAACTCATAACGGAGCTGCGAATACCACCGTGACCTGGCCTTTCCCCATCCACGGGCTGTGGGGGAGAAAAAGTTCGGCTGCCGGGCCGAGATCGTGGCAGGTCCCGCACAGGAGTGACCCACAGGCAAGCAAATGTAAGGACCCCTAGCTCATTGCATCTCTTACCTGTGGAAGATTAGATTGACTGCCATGACCCAGCCACAGGGAACCCTGTCTTCCCGTCGTCGACGGCATGACCGCGAGATCATCGCGCTCGCCGTCCCGGCCTTCGGCGCACTCGTGGCCGAGCCCCTGTTCGTGATGGTCGACAGCGCGATTGTCGGTCATCTCGGCACCCCGCAGCTGGCCGGTCTGGCGGTCGCCGCCGCTCTGCTGACGACCGCGGTGAGCATCTTCGTCTTCCTCGCCTACGCCACCACGGCCGCGGTCGCCCGACGGGTGGGCGCGGGCGACCCGGCCGGCGCGATCCGCCAGGGCATGGACGGCATCTGGCTGGCCCTCCTGCTCGGCCTCGCTGTCATCGCGCTGACGCTCCCCCTGGCTCCCTGGCTCGTCGACGTGTTCGGCGCCTCCCCCACAGCGGCTCCCCACGCGATCACCTACCTCCGGATCTCCAGTCTCGGCATCCCCGCCATGCTGGTGGTCATGGCCGCGACCGGCGTACTCCGGGGCCTCCAGGACACCCGCACCCCGCTCTACGTCGCCATCGGCGGCTTCGCGGCCAACGCGGCCCTCAACGCAGCCCTCGTCTACGGTGCCGGACTCGGCATCGCCGGCTCGGCCTGGGGCACGGTCATCGCCCAGCTCGCGATGGCGGCCGCCTACCTCGTCGTCGTCGTACGCGGCGCCCGGCGGCACGGAGCGTCGCTGCGCCCCGACGCCGCGGGTATCAGGGCCTGTGCCCAGGCCGGCGTACCCCTCCTGGTCCGTACGCTGTCGCTGCGCGCTGTCCTGCTCATCGCCACGGCGGTCGCCGCCCGGCTCGGGGACACCGACATCGCCGCACACCAGATCATCCTGTCCCTGTGGAGCCTGATGGCCTTCGCGCTCGATGCCATCGCCATCGCCGGGCAGGCCATCATCGGACGGTACCTGGGAGCGGGCGACACCCAGGGGGCCCGCGACGCCTGCCGTCGGATGGTGGAGTGGGGCATCGCCTCCGGAGTGGTCCTGGGCGTGCTGATCGTCCTGGCCCGTCCGCTCTTCGTGCCCCTGTTCACCAGCGACACATCGGTCCAGGACGCCCTGCTGCCGGCCCTCCTGGTAGTGGCCGCCACCCAGCCGATCGCCGGGGTCGTTTTCATCCTGGACGGCGTGCTGATGGGCGCCGGCGACGGACCGTACCTGGCCTGGGCCATGCTCGTGACCCTCGCCGTGTTCGCACCGGCCGCCCTCCTGGTCCCGGCCCTGGGCGGCGGACTCGGCACCTTGTGGTGCGCGATGGCGCTGATGATGATCGTGCGGATGGCAACGCTCTGGCTCCGCGCCCGCTCGGGAAAGTGGCTGGTCACCGGCGCAACCCGCTGACCCTGCCACGTAACACCGAACGGGCCGGGCACCCAAGAGGACCAGCGCCCGGATTCGGCAGCATGTTTCACGTGAAACGGCGAAGGGCCGCACCACAAGGGTGCGGCCCTTCACTGTTCTGCTGATGCGGCCCGATCAGGCAGCAACGACCTCGATGCCGAGCTTCGCAGCGACCTCGGGGTGCAGACGCACGGACACCTGGTGTCCGCCGAGCGTCTTGATCGGCGAGCCGAGCTCGACGCGACGCTTGTCGACGTCCGGACCACCGGCGGCCTTGATCGCCGAGGCGATGTCGGCCGGGGTGACGGAGCCGAAGAGCCGGCCGGCGTCGCCGGAGCGAACGGCCAGACGGACCTTCACGCCCTCGAGCTTGGCCTTGATCTCGTTGGCCTGCTCGATCGTGGCGATCTCGTGGATCTTGCGGGCGCGGCGGATCTGCGCCACGTCCTTCTCGCCGCCCTTGGTCCAGCGGATGGCAAAGCCACGCGGAACCAGGTAGTTACGGGCGAACCCGTCCTTGACGTCGACGACGTCGCCGGCGGCACCGAGGCCGGAGACCTCGTGGGTGAGGATGATCTTCATGATTCGGTCACCCTTCCCTTATCGCGCGGTGGACGTGTAGGGCAGCAGCGCCATCTCACGGCTGTTCTTCACAGCCGTGGCGACGTCACGCTGGTGCTGCGTGCAGTTGCCGGTGACGCGGCGGGCACGGATCTTGCCGCGGTCGGAAATGAACTTCCGCAGCATGTTCGTGTCCTTGTAGTCCACGTACTGGGTCTTGTCCTTGCAGAACGCGCAGACCTTCTTCTTAGGCTTGCGCACAGGCGGCTTCGCCATGGTGTTTCTCCTGTGTGATCAAGAAGTGGGGGTACGAGCTTCCCTAGAAGGGGGGCTCGTCCGAGTAGCCGCCGCCGGAGCCGCCGGAGCCACCGGAGCTTCCGCCCCAGCCGCCTCCGCCTTGCTGGCCCCCGCCCTGGCCGCCGGCCGGAGCGCTCGTGGCCCACGGGTCGTCGGCGGGAGCACCGCCACCACCCTGCTGGCCACCACCGGGACCGCCGCCCCAGTTACCGCCACCCTGCTGGCCGCCGCCGTATCCACCCTGGCCGCCCTGACCACCGCGACCGGTGGTCTTGGTGACCTTGGCCGTGGCGTTCTTGAGGCTGGGGCCGACTTCCTCGACATCCAGCTCGTAGACCGTGCGCTTGACGCCCTCGCGGTCTTCGTACGACCGCTGCTTCAGCCGGCCCTGCACGACAACGCGCATGCCTCGCGTGAGCGACTCGGCGACGTTCTCCGCCGCCTGCCGCCAGACCGAGCAGGTGAGGAACAGGCCTTCGCCGTCCTTCCACTCATTGGTCTGCCGGTCGAAGATGCGGGGAGTGGACGCGACACGGAACTTCGCGACCGCCGCACCGGACGGGGTGAAGCGCAGCTCGGGGTCGTCGACGAGATTGCCGACGACCGTGATGACGGTCTCGCCTGCCATGGATGAACCTCTCGGCGGGGATTTCTTGGCTGCTTGCTGCTACTCGGACCCGATGACCGCTGAGCTGGAAGCTCAGTGAATCTCGGGACGGAGGACCTTGGTCCGGAGGACCGACTCGTTCAGGTTCATCTGGCGGTCGAGCTCCTTGACGACCGCAGGCTCGGCCTGCAGGTCGATGACCGAGTAGATGCCCTCGGGCTTCTTCTTGATCTCGTAAGCGAGACGACGACGGCCCCAGGTGTCGACCTTCTCAACCTTTCCTTCGCCCTCACGGACGACGGAGAGGAAGTTCTCGATCAGCGGGGAGACTGCTCGCTCCTCGAGATCGGGGTCGAGGATGACCATCACCTCGTAGTGACGCATGTGGAACCCACCTCCTTTGGACTCAGCGGCCACGGTCGTTCCGTGGCAGGAGGGTCGTGATGCGTTGAGCAACGGTGCCCGAGTAGAACAGTCGGCACTGACAGCGCCCTCGGTGAGGAGGGGCGGACCGTGCCGGCCTGGGCAGACACCGGTGCAGACCGACCAGAGTACCCGCAGACCCGCTTCCGGTTGAAATCCGATGGTCAGCGGACGCAATCTGTACACATCGGGTGTGAGCGGCGCCACGATCGCGCCGCATGTCGGCCAGGAGGTCATCCATGGCACACGTAACGCGGACCCGCCCCTCCGTCTCCCTCTTCGCCACGGACGGCAGGTCCCACCCACTGCAGGACGCGCTCGTGGTGGTCACGCTCGTCCTCGGCGCCCTCGCCTTCATCTCGGCGATGTTCCACAACCTGCATCTGCTGAGTTCATGGGCCGGGCTCATCGGCATCATCACGGGCGCATACGGCCAGTACATCTCCGTGACCACGCGTGAGAGGTTCCCACTGATCATCGGCATGGGCGCCTCCGCCCTCGGCTTCTTCCTCGGCATGGCCCATGGCGGACTCTTCGGCGGCGTGATCGGCTGACCTCGCACGTCCGTCCCCGGGCGGCTCCGTCACCGGGCGGAGCCGCCTTCGCACGCGGTGCGGAGGCGGACGGGTACGACGGGGCCAGACGGCGCACTTCCCGGTCACAGTAGGCTTCGGCGCGAGAGCCGGAGCCCCTGACCGATGGGGACACACCTGCCGAGGAGCGCCCCGCATGAGCCTGACCCTGAGGACCATCAGCCGAGAGCAGCATCTGGCCTACATCCAGAGCCTGCCCGCGGCCAGTCACATGCAGGTCCCGGCATGGGCGGATGTGAAGGCCGAGTGGCGCTCGGAGAGCCTGGGCTGGTTCGACAAGACCGGCCAGCTCGTCGGCGCGGGCCTGGTGCTCTACCGGCAGCTCCCGAAGATCAAGCGTTACCTGGCGTATCTGCCCGAGGGCCCCGTCATCAACTGGTACGCCCCCAACCTGAGCGACTGGCTGCAGCCGATGCTGGCCCACCTGAAGCAGCAGGGTGCCTTCTCCGTGAAGATGGGCCCGCCGGTGGTCATCCGCCGCTGGGATGCCTCGGCCATCAAGGCCGGCATCCAGGACCCGGAAGTGAAGCGCCTGCGCGACGTCGAGGCCACCCACATCGAGCCGCGTGCCTTCGAGGTCGCCGACCGGCTGCGGAAGATGGGCTGGCAGCAGGGCGAGGACGGCGGCGCCGGATTCGGTGACGTGCAGCCCCGCTACGTCTTCCAGGTGCCGCTGGCGAACCGCTCCCTGGAGGAGGTCCACAAGGGCTTCAACCAGCTCTGGCGGCGCAACATCAAGAAGGCGGAGAAGGCCGGCGTCGAGGTCGTCCAGGGCAGCTACGCGGAGCTCTCCGAGTGGCAGCGGCTGTACGAGATCACGGCGGAGCGCGACCACTTCCGCCCGCGCCCGCTCGGCTACTTCCAGCGCATGTGGACGGCCCTCAACAGCGAGGACCCGAACCGGATGCGGCTCTACTTCGCCCGTCACGAGGGCGAGAACGTCGCGGCGGCGACCATGCTGATCGTCGGCGGCCACGTCTGGTACTCGTACGGCGCCTCGGCCAACCACAAGCGCGAGGTCCGCCCCTCGAACGCGATGCAGTGGCGGATGCTGCGCGACGCGTACGCCATGGGGGCCACGGTCTACGACCTGCGCGGCATCTCGGATTCGCTGGACGAGACCGACCACCTCTTCGGCCTGATCCAGTTCAAGGTCGGCACCGGCGGCCAGGCGGCGGAGTACCTCGGCGAGTGGGACTTCCCGCTGAACAAGCTGCTGCACAAGGCCCTGGACATCTACATGTCACGCCGCTGATCGGCGCCCCACAGCTGACGAAACCGGCTTCATTCGTTTCAATGGGGCCTGAACACGCTTCTCCCCTCCGTTTCACCGCAGCCACCAGAAGGGTTCCGGACCGGCCATGGCGCTCTCCCTGTACGTCGACACCGCGCGCTGGCGGGCGCACCAGAAATCCGTTCTCGACCAGTTCCCCGGCATCGTGCCGGTCTGCAAGGGCAACGGATACGGCTTCGGCCACGAGCGGCTGGCCGACGAGGCGATCCGCTTCGGCTCCGACATCCTCGCGGTCGGCACCACCTACGAGGCGGCCCGCATCAAGGACTGGTTCAGCGGTGACCTGCTGGTGCTGACGCCGTTCCGGCGGGGCGAGGAGCCGGTTCCGCTGCCCGACCGCGTCGTACGGTCCGTCTCGTCCGTGGACGGGGTGCACGCCCTGGTGGGCGCCCGGGTCGTCATCGAGTGCATGAGCTCGATGAAGCGCCACGGCGTCAAGGAGGAGGAGCTCGGGCTGCTGCACGCCGCCATCGAGGACGTGCGCCTCGAAGGCTTCGCCCTCCACCTGCCGCTGGACCGTACGGACGGCTCGGACGCGGTCGAGGAGGTCATCGCGTGGATGGACCGCCTGCGGGCGGCGCGGCTGCCGCTGCACACGATGTTCGTCAGCCACCTGCGCGCCGACGAGCTGGCCCGGCTGCAGCAGCAGTTCCCGCAGACCCGGTTCCGCGCCCGCATCGGTACCCGGCTCTGGCTCGGTGACCACGAGGCGACGGAGTACCGGGGCGCCGTGCTCGACGTCACGCGCGTCGCGAAGGGCGACCGGTTCGGCTACCGGCAGCAGAAGGCCGCGTCCGACGGCTGGCTGGTCGTCGTGGCCGGCGGCACCTCGCACGGGGTGGGCCTGGAGGCCCCGAAGGCACTGCACGGCGTGATGCCGCGTGCCAAGGGTGTCGCCCGAGCGGGCCTTGCCACCGTGAACCGCAATCTTTCCCCGTTCGTCTGGGCGGGCAAGCAGCGCTGGTTCGCCGAGCCGCCGCACATGCAGGTGTCGATCCTGTTCGTGCCCTCGGATGCCGAGGAGCCGCGGGTGGGCGACGAGTTGGTGGCCCATCTGCGTCACACGACCACCCAGTACGACCGCATCGTCGAACGCTGAGCCCGCGCGCCCCCCCCCGCTCAGTCGGCGGCGGGCGTGCCGGCCCTGCCCCACTCCACCCGCGGCCCGGTCGCCTCCTGCAACGCCTCACGCCGTACGGGAGCGGTCTCGATGAGGTGGGACAGCACGAAGACGTCCTCGGCCCCGTCGAGCACCCCGCCCGACGGGTCGTCCGAGCCGTCGCGCCGCACCGGGTCGCGTTCCGGCATCAGGATGTCCCGTACGACGACGGCGCACAGGTACAGCGTGCCCAGCAGGTGCAGCACGATCGCCAGCTGGTAGCCCTCTGTCGGCAGCCCCTGGTGCTTGTCGCCGCTCGTCGTGTACGCCAGGTACATCCAGATCCCCAGGAAGTACAGGACCTCGCAGGTCTGCCAGATCAGGAAGTCCCGCCAGCGGGGCCTGGCCAGCGCGGCGAGGGGGATCAGCCACAGGACGTACTGCGGCGAGTAGACCTTGTTGACCAGGATGAACACCGCGACGACGAGAAACGCGAGCTGGGCGAACCGCGGCCTGCGCGGTGCCGTCAGGGTCAGGACGCCGATCGCCGCACACAGCGCGACCGTGGTCAGGGTCGAGACGGTGTTGACCGTACCGACGTCGATGGACTCACCGGTGCGCTGAGTGATGATCAGCCAGAACGACCCGAAGTCGATGCCGCGTTCCTCGCTGAACGTGTAGAACTTCTTCCATCCCTCGGGCGCGAAGATCATGACCGGCAGATTGACCACCAGCCAGGAACCGGCCGCTCCCAGTGCCGCCGCCCCGAAGTGGCGCCACTTCCCGGCCCGCCAGCACAGGACGAAAGCCGGCCCCAGCAGGAAGGCGGGGTAGAGCTTGGCGGCCGTGGCCAGTCCGATGAGGATGCCGAACGCCAGCGGGCGGCTCCTGGACCACATGAGCATCGCCGCGGCGGTCAGAGCGACGGCCAGCAGGTCCCAGTTGATCGTGGCGGTGAGCGCGAAGGCGGGCGCGAGCGCCATCAGCAGGCCGTCCCAGGGGCGCCGCCGGTGCGTACGGGCGACGCAGACGGCGATCACCGCGGTACAGATCATCAGCATGCCGGCGTTGACCAGCCAGTAGGCCTGCTCCTGCTCCTGGAGGGAGCCGCCACCCGGCGTCAGCCAGGCCGCGACCTGCATGAACACCCCTGTGAGTACGGGGTACTCCAGGAACTGCATGTCACCCGGCAGCCGGTCGAAGTAGGGCACCAGGCCGTCTGCGAAGCCGCGCCCCGAGTACAGATGCGGGATGTCCGAGTAGCACGCGTGCGTGTACTGGGAGCCGGCGCCCCTGAACCACGCCCAGTTGTAGCAGGGCAGCTTCTGCACCATGCCCAGCGCGAACATCCCGATGGCCACCAGGGCGATGGCTCCCACCGGGGTGAGTGCGGCGGTGCCGAGCCGCGACCAGCGCCCCGACCTCCCGCCGATCAGCTCGCTGCCGGCCGCCGCGACCTCGTCCCGGTGCGTGGGCCGTACGACAGGCCGTTCCTGGTGCACGCTTGTGTCCTCTGCGCTTGGCATGCCGCACATCCTGCCGTACGGCGCTGTGGGAACGACGAGGGCCGCCGCACCGGGGTGCCGCGGCCCTCTTCTCTCGTTCGGATCGCCTCGCGCCGGGCTGTCCGCCGGGCGTGAGGCGCAGTGTGTGCCGGGCGCTACCCGGTGCCACCGAACCAGTTGGTGTTCCCTGTGCTGTTGTTGCCGGCGGTGGTACCGGTGTTGTTGCCGCCGGTGGCTGTGCCCCCGTCCGTACCGTTGTCGCCACCGGTCGTACCGGTGGAGGTCCCGGTGTCCGTGCCTCCGTCGTTGCCCTGGCTGGTGCCCGTGTCCGTGCCTCCGTCATTGCCCTGGCTCGTGCCCGTATTGGTACCGCCGTTGTCCTGGCAGTTCCAGCCCCACGTACCGCAGGTGTCGCTCGGGTCGGGGGTCGGGACGTCAGGCGTGGGCGTGGGTGTCGGCGTCGGCGTCGGGGTCGTCGACTCGGTTTCGGTCGGGGTCGGCGTGGGGGTCGGCGTGGGCTTCTTGGAGGCGCCACCGCCATAGACCTTGTCGCCGATCGGCTCCGCCTTGGGGAAGGGCTCCGCCTTCTCGTTCTTCATCGCTTCGACCATGTAGTCGTGCCAGACCTGCGCGGGGAACGAGGCGCCGTGGATCTTGTCCTTGCCACCGGTGCCGTACATCTTCTCGAACTTGCGGTTCTTGTTCTTCTCGTCGTCGTCCAGCCGGTACATGCTGATCGCGGTCGACAGCTGCGGCGTGTAGCCGACGAACCACGCCGACAGGTTGTCGTCGGTCGTACCCGTCTTGCCCGCAACCTCGCGGCCCGGAAGCTGGGCGGACGTACCGGTCCCCTTCTCGACGACGTTCTTCAGCACGTCCGTGACGTTGTCGGCGATGACATTGTCGAAGGCGCTCTTCGTAACGGCCTTGTGCCGGTAGTACACCTCGCCGCGCTTCCTCACCTCGGTGACGGAGAAGGGATCGCGCTGCTGGCCCCGGGCCGCGAAGGTGGCGTAAGCGCCGGCCATACGCGTCGCGCTGGGCGAGGAGGTGCCGATCGAGAAGGACGGAACGCTGGCGTCCGCCATGTACTCGTCGTCCTTCAGGCCGGCGGCGATGGCCGCCTTCTTCACCTTGTCCGTACCGACGTCCATACCCAATTGCACGTAGGGGGAGTTGGCGGACCACTGCATGGCCTCACGCAGGGTGATGTTGCCGTACGACTCGTGGTCGTCGTTGGTCTGGAGCCACTCCTTGCCGTCCTTATCGGCCCAGACATCGCCGTTGTACTTTCTGATCTTCAGCTTGTCGGCGCCGTTGTAGATGCTGAGCGGTGAGACCTTCGTACGCTGCGAATCGCCCTGCTCCGCGCCCCCGGACGGATCCCGCTTCCCGTACTCCATGGCGGCGGCCAGCACGAAGGGCTTGAAGGTCGAGCCGACCGCGGCGCCGGTGGGTCCGGCGTTGCTGGTGTAGTGCTTCGTCGCGTCCACACCGCCGTAGATCGCCTGGATCGCACCGGTCTTGGGGTCGACCGACGAGCCGCCGAACTGCACGTGCGTGTCTTCCGGGCGCTTCTTGGGATCGATGTTCTCGTCGTAGACGCGCTTGACGGCCTTGCTGAGCTGGTCGACCTTCTTCTTGTCGAAGGTCGTGTGGATCTCGTAGCCGCCCTGCGCCAGCTGCTCGCTGGTGACATCGGTGTTGTTGAGGAATTCGGCCTTGGCGGTGTTGACGAGGTAGCCCAGCTGACCGCCCAGCTGGGCGTTCTTCTGCGGCTTGTCGGGCATCGGGAACTCTTTGTACGTAGCTCGTTCCTTCTGCGACATCCGGCCGTCCTTCACCTCCTCGTCGAGGATCCACTTCCAGCGCTTCGTCGCCCGCTCGAGGTTCTTCTGGGCGGTCGCCTGCACGGAGTCGATCTCCGGTGCGCCCGCGGGGTCGTAGTAGCTGGCGCCCTTGAGGAGGCTGGCCAGGAAGGCGCACTCGCTCGGGTCGAGGTCCTTGGCGTCCTTGCCGTAGTACGTACGGGCCGCGGCCTGGATACCGGAGGCGCCCCGCCCGTAGTACGAGACGTTGAGGTAGCCCGCCATGACGTCCTTCTTCTTCGTCTCCCTGCCGACCTTGAGGGTGATGAAGAGTTCCTCGAACTTGCGGCTGAGGGTCTGTTCCTGCGACAGCCGCGAGTTCTTGACGTACTGCTGGGTGATCGTCGACCCGCCCTGGGTCTGGCCGCCCTTGGCCATGTTGAAGACGGCGCGGGCGATACCCATGGGGTCGATGCCGTGATCGTGGTCGAAGGACTTGTTCTCCGCGGAGATGACGGCGTTGCGCATCGCCTCGGGGATCTGCGCGTAGTCGATGACCTGGCGGTTGACCTCACCGCCGGTGGCCACCATCTGGGTACCGTCCGCCCAGTAGTAGACGTTGTTCTCCGCCTTCGCGGCGGCCTTGATGTCGGGCTGGGCGACCATCGCGTACGCCAGACCGGCGAGACCCATCAACAGGCCGAGGAAGCCGATGCACAGGCTGGAGACCAGCTTCCACGACGGAATCCAGCGGCGCAGGCCCTGTCGGCCGGCCCGCGGATAGTCGATGAAGCGCTTCTTGACCGGGCGCCGGCCACCGCGGCCCTCCGGCCCGCCGTCCCCGCCGTCCCCACCGCCACGGCGCCGGCCGCCGCCGCTGGAGCCTCCATGGCCCCCGCCACTGCGCTGAGCCGCCCGTCTGGCCGCGGCACGACCGGCATAGGGGGCCTCCTCGCCGTGCGAATCGGAAGGTGAGGCTGAAGTTACTCCGCGTGACGGAGCCGCGCGGCGTCCTGAGGACTGCTGGGCGGCTCGTCGGGCCGCGGCACGTCCGCCACCTTGCGGTTGCGACGTCTTGCGACGGTGCTCGCTCATCGAACGACTACTCCTCGGGCAGGCGAGAGCGCCTGGAAGCGGCAGGTGAGATCCGGTCCCCCGAATGGCGGACCAGCCCGGGGACAGGCTCGCCCGCAGTGCATCCGGCTGATCCGCGAGCACTCACGCACGCGCGCGCCTCGCGGTTCCCGGTGGTCTGCATGCCGCACAGACTACGCACGGTCAAAACCCCCCTGGGACCGAACTTCACCCCAAATAACGCAAGTCGGTTCCTACGAATTAGCGATGTGACGCCGCTCACTGAGGCTCCCCTTGTCGGCGCGGTCGGTCCGATCTATCGTGCTGATGTATCGAGTCGATACATCAGCTCGGTACATCGACTCGGTACAAGGGATCGCGACAGCACTCGGAGAAGGAGGGGCGAGGTTGAGCAGACGTTCCGGCATCCTCGAGTTCGCCGTCCTCGGACTGCTCCGCGAATCCCCGATGCACGGCTATGAGCTGCGCAAACGCCTCAACACTTCGTTGGGCATCTTCCGTGCCTTCAGTTACGGAACCCTCTACCCCTGCCTCAAGACGCTGGTCGCCAACGGCTGGTTGATCGAGGAACCGGGGACTGCTCCGGCAGAGGCGGCACCCGGCTCCGGCCGGCCCGTCGCTCCTGCCTCGTCCCTCGCGGGACGACGCGCCAAGATCGTCTACCGATTGACGGCTGAAGGTAAGGAGCACTTCGAGGAACTGCTCTCGCACACCGGCCCCGATTCCTGGGAGGACGAGCACTTCGCGGCTCGCTTCGCCTTTTTCGGACAGACGGAGCACGACGTGCGGATGCGGGTGCTGGAAGGCCGTCGCAGCCGGCTGGAGGAGCGCTTGGAGAAGATGAGCGCCTCTCTGGCCCGCACCCGTGAGCGCCTCGACGACTACACACTTGAGCTGCAGCGACACGGCATGGAGTCCGTGGAGCGCGAAGTGCGCTGGCTGAACGAGCTCATCGAGAGCGAGCGGTCGGGACGGGATCAGCGACGATCCTCGCCCGAGGGCTCAGCTCAGCAGAAGACCGCAGGAGAGCCTGACGGCCTGCCCCGGCGGGGAGACAACCCGCCGGATCCGTCCGGCGACACCGCCAAGTGAGTTCACCGCAGATCCGCGGCGGGCTCATCAGAAACATCCATTACACACAGGGAGCAACCGGAATGGGTTCGGTTCGCGTAGCCATCGTCGGCGTGGGCAACTGCGCCGCCTCGCTGGTCCAGGGCGTCGAGTACTACAAGGACGCCGATCCGGCCGGCAAGGTGCCCGGCCTGATGCACGTCCAGTTCGGCGAATACCACGTGCGGGACGTCGAGTTCGTCGCCGCGTTCGACGTCGACGCGAAGAAGGTCGGCCTGGACCTCTCGGACGCCATCGGCGCGAGCGAGAACAACACCATCAAGCTCTGCGACGTGCCGAACGCCGGTGTCACCGTCCAGCGCGGCCACACCCACGACGGCCTGGGCAAGTACTACCGCCAGACCATCGAGGAGTCGGCCGAGGCCCCGGTCGACATCGTCCAGATCCTCAAGGACCGCAAGGTCGACGTCCTGGTCTGCTACCTCCCGGTGGGTTCCGAGGTGGCCGCGAAGTTCTACGCCCAGTGCGCCATCGACGCCAAGGTCGCGTTCGTCAACGCCCTCCCGGTCTTCATCGCCGGCACCAAGGAGTGGGCGGACAAGTTCACCGAGGCCGGTGTCCCGATCGTCGGCGACGACATCAAGTCGCAGGTCGGCGCCACCATCACGCACCGCGTGATGGCGAAGCTCTTCGAGGACCGGGGCGTCATCCTGGACCGTACGATGCAGCTGAACGTCGGCGGCAACATGGACTTCAAGAACATGCTCGAGCGTGAGCGCCTGGAGTCCAAGAAGATCTCGAAGACGCAGGCCGTCACCTCGCAGATCCGTGACCGTGAGCTCGGTGCGGACAACGTCCACATCGGCCCGTCGGACTACGTGGCCTGGCTGGACGACCGCAAGTGGGCGTACGTGCGCCTTGAGGGCCGCGCCTTCGGTGACGTCCCGCTGAACCTGGAGTACAAGCTCGAGGTCTGGGACTCCCCGAACTCGGCCGGTGTCATCATCGACGCCGTCCGTGCGGCGAAGATCGCCAAGGACCGCGGCATCGGTGGCCCGATCCTCTCGGCGTCCTCGTACTTCATGAAGTCCCCGCCGGTCCAGTACTTCGACGACGAGGCCCGCGAGAACGTCGAGAAGTTCATCCGCGGTGAGGTCTCCCACTGACTCACGTGAGTCGGTCCGGCAGATGAGGAGCGGCAACGCTTCTCGGCTGCCGCGCCGTTGAGGGCCCCCGGGCAATCCGCCCGGGGGCCCTCGACGTGTGTGACTCTTGCTCCCATGCCCGTCGTGCGTGACCTGCGCGTACTCCTGCGCCTGCGGAACTTCCGCCGCCTGCTGGCCGTGCGGATCCTGTCCCAGGCGGCCGACGGCGTCTATCAGGTGGCTCTGGCCGCGCACGTGGTCTTCACGCCGGAGAAGCAGGCGTCCGCGGGCGCCATCGCCTCCGCCATGGCCGTGCTCCTGCTCCCCTACTCCCTCATCGGCCCGTTCGCGGGCGTGCTGCTGGACCGCTGGCCCCGGCGCCAAGTTTTCCTCTACGGCAACCTGCTGCGCTCGGCCCTCGCCTGCTGCACCGCGCTCCTGATCATCGGGGCGGCTCCCCTCTGGCTCTTCTACGCCTCGGCGCTCTGTGTCACCGCCGTCAACCGCTTCGTCCTCGCCGGACTCTCCGCCGTACTCCCGCGCCTGGTCGACCGGGAGCGGCTGGTGCTCGCCAACTCGCTCTCGCCGACCGCGGGCACCCTCGCCGCCACGGCGGGCGGCGGGCTCGCCTTCGCAGTGCGGCTGCTGGTGGCGGACTCCGACGCCGTGGTGGTGCTGCTGGGGGCGGCGCTCTATTTCGCTTCGGCACTGGCGGCGCTGCGACTGGCAACAGGGCTCCTCGGACCCGACCACGGCGCCGGCCGGGTGCCCCTGCGGTCGGCACTCGCCGCGGCGGCCGGCGGGCTCCTCGACGGACTGCGGCATGTGGCGGAACACCGCAGCGCCTCACGGGCGCTGACCGCTATGACGGCGATCCGCTTCTGTTACGGGGCACTGACCGTCATGGTCCTGATGCTGTGCCGGTACGCCTGGACGGACAGCGAGGACGACGGCCTGGCCCTGCTCGGCCTGGCGGTGGTGGTCTCCGGTGCCGGCTTCTTCGCGGCGGCTGTGCTGACCCCCTGGGCCGCAGGGAGGCTCGGTCGGTTCCGCTGGATGGCGGTGTGCGCCGGGTCCGCCGCGGTCCTCGAACCCGCCCTGGGGCTGTGGTTCGCGCCCGCGCCGATGCTCGTGGCCGCCTTCGTCCTCGGGCTCATCACCCAAGGCACGAAGATCGCCACGGACACCGTGGTGCAGACCGCCGTGGACGATGCCTACCGCGGCAGGGCCTTCTCGTTCTACGACGTGCTGTTCAACGTGGCCTTCGTCGCCGCGGCAGCGGCCGCCGCGCTGCTGCTGCCCCCTGACGGGCGCTCAGTGGCACTCGTCATCGGCGTGGCAGCGCTCTACGCAGGCGTGGGCCTGTACCTGACGCATTGGAGTCGGGGCAGTGATGTCCTATAGCGTGCCCGCGTCAAGCAAGACACGTGAATCACGGGGGCATACACATGACTTACCCGCCGCAGCAGGGCAACGGGCCATACGGCCAGCAGCCGGCTCAGCCCTATCCGCCGCAGCAGGGCGGATACGGCTACCCGCCGCAACAGCCGCAGCAGCAGGGGTGGGGCGGGCCCCAGCAGCCCTACCCGCCGCACCAGGGTCAGCAGCCGCAGGGATGGGGAGGCCCTCAGGGCCCCCAAGGCCCTTCGCAGCCGTCGGGCGGCAAGAAGGCCTTCCTCGCCACGCGCAACATCATCATCATCGTGGTGGGCCTCGCCGTGCTCGTCGGGCTGAAGTTCGGCCTGGGCGAGCTGTTCGAGTCCGACGCCAAGGCCGCTGCGGTCGGGGACTGCCTGGAGAACAAGGGCACCAACTTCGACCCGGACATGAAGTCCGTCGACTGCTCCTCGTCCGCCGCCGAGTACAAGGTTGCGGAGGTGCACGACAACACGACCGACACGGACCTCTGTGACGCGGAGAAGTACTCCGCCTACACCGAGAGCTCGGGACGCCGTAAGAGTCGCAGCAGCGTCGTGCTCTGCCTGACGCCGCTCAAGCCGGCCGGCTGAGCCTCCGCATCACCCGGCACACCGACCGAGGGCGTTGTTTCACGTGAAACAACGCCCTCGTCGTATGCGACGGCGCTCATGTTTCACGTGAAACATGAGCGCCGTCGCCGTGGATCGGGAGCCGCGAGCCTCAGCTCTGGGCCTCCCACCACTTCTTCAGTTCCGCGACCGCCTCGTCATGCGCCAGCGGGCCGTTCTCGAGGCGCAGTTCCAGCAGGAACGCGTAGGCCTTGCCGATAACCGGGCCCGGACCCACGCCCAGGATCTGCATGATCTCGTTGCCGTCCAGGTCCGGCCGGATCGCGTCCAGCTCTTCCTGGCTCTTCAGCTGAGCAATGCGCTCCTCCAGCCCGTCGTAGGTGCGGGAGAGAGCAGCGGCCTTGCGCTTGTTGCGCGTGGTGCAGTCCGACCGGGTCAGCTTGTGCAGCCGCTCCAGGAGCGGGCCTGCGTCCCGCACGTAGCGGCGCACCGCGGAGTCGGTCCACTCGCCGTCGCCGTAGCCATGGAAGCGCAGATGGAGCTCCACCAGCTTCGAGACGTCCTTGACCATCTCGTTGGAGTACTTGAGCGCCGTCATGCGCTTCTTGGTCATCTTGGCGCCCACCACCTCGTGATGATGGAAGGAGACCCGCCCGTCCTTCTCGAAGCGCCGCGTCCTCGGCTTGCCGATGTCATGCAGGAGAGCGGCAAGACGGAGCACAAGGTCCGGCCCGTCCTCCTCCAGGTCGATCGCCTGCTCCAGCACGGTCAGGGAGTGCTCGTAGACGTCCTTGTGCCGGTGGTGCTCGTCACTCTCCAGCCGGAGCGCCGGCAACTCGGGCAACACCTGCTGGGCAAGCCCTGTGTCGACGAGGAGCGACAGTCCCTCGCGAGGGTGCGAGGAGAGCAGGAGCTTGTTCAGCTCCTCGCGCACGCGCTCGGCGGAGACGATCTCGATCCGTCCGGCCATCTCCGTCATGGCGGTGACGACCTCGGGAGCCACCTGGAAGTCGAGCTGCGCGGCGAACCGTGCCGCGCGCAGCATGCGTAGCGGGTCGTCGGAGAAGGACTCCTCGGGCGTCCCAGGGGTGCGCAGGACCCGTTCGGACAGGTCCTCCAGGCCCCCATGAGGGTCGATGAACTCCTTCTCGGGCAGCGCGACGGCCATGGCGTTGACCGTGAAGTCGCGTCGCACGAGGTCGTCCTCGATGGAGTTGCCGTAAGACACTTCCGGCTTGCGTGAGGTCCTGTCGTACGCCTCCGACCGATACGTGGTGACTTCGATCTGGTAGCCGTTCTTCTGCGCGCCCACCGTGCCGAAAGCGATCCCGACCTCCCACACGGAGTCGGCCCACGGCCTGACGATCTTCAGCACGTCCTCGGGGCGGGCGTCGGTCGTGAAGTCCAGGTCGTTCCCCAGCCTGCC
Source organism: Streptomyces sp. NBC_00708 (assembly GCA_036226585.1). Lineage (GTDB taxonomy): Bacteria > Actinomycetota > Actinomycetes > Streptomycetales > Streptomycetaceae > Streptomyces. Next base: position 3,495,332 of record CP108997.1, on the reverse strand, counting down.
GAGCAGCGCGTCGCGGACCGAGCCGCCGACCAGTGCGAGACTGAATCCGGCATCCCGGAATCGGCGGGCGAGATCATCGGCGACCGGGGATACACGCAGCAGTTCACTGACTGCGCGGTGCTGCACCTGGGTCAGGGCGCTGAGGTTGTCTTCGTTGGCGTTCGGCACAACAGAAAAGGGTACGTGCCCGTGCCGGTCCGGGCGTCACGCATTTACTCGACCCTGCAAGACTCTCCCGATCATGCAGCACACTCCCCGGCACTTAGCTCCGACGCACCTCGTTACCATGCGGGGACGCAGCAGCGGACAACGATCGACAGCTGACGACGACGAGGGACGGGTAGGCGTGGCCGAGGCGGCAGACATCCAGGGGATGAATCCCTCTCCTGCCCGCCGGTGGCTGCGGCGCACAGCCGCCGTGCTGGCCGGGGCTCCGCTCGTCGCCGCCCTGCTGGCCGGAGCGACCGCCCCGCAGGCACGAGCCGACACGACGACGAAGGCTCCTACGGGTTCGAGCACGGTCTCGGTGTCACTGGACGAGGTCACCCCCAGCGCCCCTGAGAAGGGGGACACGCTGACGATCTCCGGCACCCTGACCAACAAGGGCAAGGAGACGGTCACCGACGCCCAGGTCGACCTGCGGGTCGGCCCCCGGCTCTACAGCAGGACCGCCGTCGACGCGGCCGCCCGCCGTACGGGATACCTGCCCGGTACCGATCCCTATCCGATCGGGGGCAAGTACACGGTCGAGATCGACAAGCTGCGTTCGGGCATCAGCCAGGACTTCACGCTGTCGGTTCCGGTCAACAAGCTGGGGCTCGGTGACGACGGGGTCTACCAGCTCGGTGTCTCGCTGTCCGGCCGCACCTCACACACCGTGTACGACCAGGTGCTCGGCATCAAGCGGACCTTCCTGCCCTGGCAGGACGGGGAACGCGACTCCAGGGTCGGCATCAGCTACCTCTGGCCGCTGATCGCGTCGGCGCACCTCACGGCGGAGACCGGCTCCGACGAACAGCAGACCCCCGTGTTCGCCGACGACGACCTCGCTGCCGAGATCGCACCGGGGGGCCGTCTCGAACAGATGGTGTCGCTGGGCAAGCAACTGCCCGTGACCTGGGTCATCGATCCGGACCTGCTGGCCAGCGTCGACGCGATGACCAAGCCCTACCGGGTCAGGTCCGGCGACACCACGGTCGCCGGGACGAACCAGGAGCTGGCCAAGAAGTGGCTCACCTCGCTGGAAGGGGCCGTGTCCGAGGGCAAGGTCGTGGCCCTGCCGTTCGGCGACCCGGACCTGGCTTCGATCGCCCATCGAGGCAAGAACGTCTCGGGCACGCTCAGCCATCTGCAGACCGCCAGCGAGGTCGCCGGCATGACGGTGGAGACCATCCTCCATCTGAAGCCGTCGACCGACTTCGCATGGCCGGTGGACGGTGCGGTGGACCCGTCGATCGTGGATGTCGCCACCTCGGCCGGCGCCCACCGCGTGATTGCCCGCAGTGACAGTCTGGAAGAGACCGGGAACCTGTCCTACACGCCCTCAGCCGCCCGCCCGATCGGCGGCGGCACCACAGCGGTGGTCGCCGACGCCAGGCTCTCCACGGCCTTCCAGGGCGACATGGGGAAGGCAGGGAACTCCACGCTCGCCGTCCAGAAGTTCCTTGCCCTGACCCTGGCCCTGGCCGAGCAGGACACGGACAAGGACCGGTCCGTCGTGGTCGCACCGCAGCGCATGCCGACGATCGCCCAGGCACAGTCGATGGCGCGCGCCCTCCACGCCCTGAACGGCGACCGCTGGACGCAGTCCCAGGGGCTGACGCAGGCCTCCGCCACCAAGCCGGACGCGGAGGCGACCACCGAGGTCCCTCCGGCCTCCCGGTACCCGAAGCAGCTGCGCCGCCAGGAACTGCCCACCCAGGCCTTCCAGGACATCAAGTCCATCCAGTCCTCGCTCGACAACTTCCAGGTGATCCTCACCCACCCCGAGCGGGTGGTGACCCCCTTCGGCAACGCCGTCAACCGGTCCATGTCCACCTCGTGGCGGGGCAAGCCGCTGCAGGCCCAGCAGTACCGGGACGCGGTGCGCACCTACCTCCAGGGCCTGGTCGGTGAGGTCCAGCTCGTCCCGAAGTCGGACATCACCCTGTCCGGACGCAGCGCCACGATCCCCGTGACCGTGCAGAACAGGTTGCTGCAGGACGTCGATCACCTGGTGCTGCGGCTGAAGTCGGACAACGCGACCCGGCTCAAGCTGAATGACGGCGGCAGCATGGCGGAGCAGCCCATCCAGATCGGCGCCGGGCACAGCCAGTCGGTGAAATTCGACGCGGCGGCCAACATCAACGGCCAGGTCCAGATGACCGCACAGCTCTACACGGAGGACGGAACTCCGTACGGTGAGGAAATGGCCTTCACCGTGAAGGTCTCCGAGATCACCCCGACGGTGCTTCTGGTGATCGCCGGCGGACTGCTGCTGCTGGTCCTGGCCGGCATCAGGATGTATGCACATCGGAAGCGTGCCAACGCGGGCGGCACGTCGGGCGACGACGGCAGTGAACCCGAGCAGCCGAGTGACCCGACGCCGGACACCGGTCCCGAAAGCGCGGAGCCGTCGGACACGGGTGAGAAAGTGGACCGTTGAGCGATGTCTGTCGTGGCCGGTCGGCCGGGGACAATGAGGTGGGGTTTCGATGAACGCGCCGTACGACGGTGACCGTGGTCAGGGTGCGGGCGGGGCCGGGTACTCCGGCGGCCCTCCGGTACCCCCTGGGCCGGAGCAGGAGCCGGCGCCGGATCCGTATCTGCAGTCCACGTACGACTACGACCCCTACCGGGCCCAGGACCTCTCCGCCCAGGACCCGGTGGACGAGGCGCTGTACGACCGCGCGGCGCACCCGCCGCCGCCTCCCGGTACCTATCAGCAGCCTCAGCCGCTCTACCAGCAGCCTCCGGCCGCCCAGTACGCCCCCGACCCCCGTATCTGGGCGCAGACTCCGCCACCCGAGCCCGCCGGGCCCTCCCGTCACCTCCCGTACGGTGACAACGCCGCGACCACCCAGTTCGTGGGCGTGGACGACCTCGTCACCCGGGCCTCCGAGGACCACGACGAGCCCGACGCCTTCGCCCACCTCTTCCGGGACCAGGAGGGCCCGGCGGGCCCCGCCGCCTCCCCGGCGCCCGCCCAGCCCGAGCCCGCCCCGGCTCCCGCGCCGCCCAAGTCCGGCGGCCGTGCCTCCGGCCTGCTGAAGTCCAGTGCGGTCATGGCGGCCGGCACGCTCGTCTCGCGTCTCACCGGCTTCGTCCGCAGCCTCGTGATCACCGCGGCGCTCGGCGCGGCCCTGCTCGGCGACAGCTTCACCATCGCCTACACGCTGCCCACGATGATCTACATCCTCACCGTGGGCGGCGGTCTGAACTCCGTCTTCGTCCCCCAGCTCGTCCGCTCCATGAAGGACGACGAGGACGGCGGCGAGGCCTATGCCAACCGGCTGCTGACCCTGGTGATGGTCGCTCTCGGCCTCATCGTCGCCGTGGTGGTCTTCGCGGCTCCGTGGCTCATCCGGCTGATGTCGTCGACGATCGCGGACGATCCGGCGGCCAACAACGTCGCCGTCACCTTCGCCCGCTACTGCCTGCCCACCATCTTCTTCATGGGTGTGCACGTCGTGATGGGCCAGATCCTGAACGCCCGCGGGAAGTTCGGCGCGATGATGTGGACCCCGGTCCTCAACAACATCGTCATGATCTTCACCTTCGGCATGTTCATCTGGGTCTACGGCACGTCCCACCAGTCCCACATGGGCGTCCAGACGATCCCGCCGGAGGGCGTGCGGCTGCTGGGCATCGGCACCCTGCTCGGCCTGGTCGTCCAGGCGCTGGCGATGATCCCGTACCTGCGCGAGGCAGGCTTCCGGTTCCGCCCGCGGTTCGACTGGAAGGGCCATGGTCTCGGCAAGACGGTGAAGCTGGCCAAGTGGACGGTCCTGTTCGTCTTCGCCAACCAGGCCGGCGTCCTGGTCGTCACCCAGCTCGCGACCTCGGCCGGCAAGGCGTCCGGGCAGGACGGGGCGGGCTTCCTCGCCTACTCCAACGCCCAGCTGATCTGGGGCATGCCGCAGGCGATCATCACCGTCTCGGTCATGGCCGCGCTGCTGCCCCGGATCTCCCGGGCCGCGCACGACAACGACCCGGGCGCCGTCCGCGACGACATCTCGCAGGGCCTGCGCAACTCCGCCGTGGCCATCGTGCCGGTCGCCTTCGCGTTCCTCGCCCTGGGCGTGCCGATGTGCACCCTGCTGTACTCGTCCAGCGGCCCCGCGGCCGCCCGCTCCATGGGCTTCATCCTGATGGCCTTCGGGCTCGGTCTGATCCCGTACTCCGTGCAGTACGTGGTGCTGCGTGGGTTCTACGCGTACGAGGACACCCGCACGCCCTTCTACAACACCGTCATCGTCGCCCTGGTCAACGCGGCCGCCTCGGCCCTCTGCTACGTGGTACTCCCCGCCCAGTGGGCCGTGGTCGGCATGGCCGCCTCGTACGGTCTGGCCTACGCCGTCGGTGTCGGGATCGCCTGGCGCCGGCTGCGCAACCGCCTGGGCGGCGATCTGGACGGCGCCCACGTCGTCCGCACCTATGCCAGGCTGTGCCTCGCGGCTCTTCCCGCCACCGTGGTGGGCGGGGCCGTCGGCTTCGGCCTCCTGAACGTGCTCGGCGAAGGTGCCTTCGGCTCGCTTGTCGCGCTGATCTGCGGCGGGGTCCTGCTCCTGGGAGTGTTCTTCGTCGCGGCCAAGAGAATGCGTATCGAGGAGATCAACGGCATGGTCGGCATGGTCAGGGGGCGGCTCGGCCGCTGAGGCGGCCGGCCCGCACAACCATCGTCGGCCTCCGCGTGTCGTGCATAGCGCCGGAGTGTGGGCACAATTGGCGTGACTGTGCAGAGCTGGCTGGGCATCGCGCAACGGATGGGGAGGCAGGAACGACGGTGGCGGAACGTAGCACGGCTGCCGTCGACGTGGCCGACAACAGCGGGGACGAGCCGCTGACCGCCAAGGCGGACGAGGCCACGACCGACGGTACGGCAGAAGCGCAGGACGCGGCGGACACGGACTCCCAGGAGGAGGACGGCAGGAAAACCGCTTCCGAGGCCCCCCCGGCCACCCCTGATCTGCACAGTGGACACAAACTGGCCGACCGGTACCGGCTGGAGGAGTGCGTCACCCGTCTGGACGGGTTCAGCAGCTGGCGTGCCGTCGACGAGAAGCTGCGTCGCGCGGTGGGTGTCCACCTCCTTCCCGCGGACCACCCACGGGCCCGATCCGTCCTGGCCGCCGCCAGGTCCTCCGCGTTGCTGGGCGACCCACGCTTCGTGCAGGTCCTCGACGCCGTCGAGGAGGATGACCTCGTCTATGTCGTCCACGAGTGGCTGCCCGATGCCACCGAGCTCACGGCGCTGCTGGGCGCGGGCCCGATGGACGCCCATGACGCGTACCAGCTCGTCAGCCAGATCTCCCAGGCCATGGCGGCCGCGCACCGGGAGGGCCTGGCCCATCTGCGGCTCACGCCGGGGGCCGTGCTGCGCAGCTCGTCGGGCCAGTACCGCATCCGCGGCCTCGCGGTGAACGCCGCCTTGCGGGGCATCACGTCCGATGGCCCCCAGCGCGCCGACACGGAGGCCATCGGCGCCCTGCTGTACGCCGCGCTGACCCAGCGCTGGCCGTACGAGAGCGACGCGTACGGGCTCACCGGCCTGCCCAAGGGCATGGGGCTGCTCCCGCCCGACCAGGTGCGGGCAGGAGTCCACCGGGGTCTCTCCGAGATCGCCATGCGGGCCCTCGCCAACGACGGTGCCACGGCCTCCCGCCAGGAGCAGCCGTGCACCAACCCCGACGAGCTCGCCAAGGCCGTCGCGGCGATGCCCCGGATCCGCCCGCCCGAGCCGGTCTTCACCGCACCGCCCGAGTACCAGCGGACCACCTACCAGCAGGGCACGTACGGCAGGCCGGCCGCGCCGGGGGCCGTCGTGACCCAGCCCGTGGTGCCCGTGCCCCCCGCCCCGCTGCAGAGCCGCACCGGAAGGGCCCTGAAGTGGGCCGTCTCCGCGCTGCTGATCGCTGCTCTGGGGCTGGGCAGTTGGCAGCTCGCCGAGACGCTCATCGACAAGGACAACAACTCGAACGGCGACCCCGGCACCACCCAGACCAACCCGAAGAACAGCGCCCCCCCGCCCGTCGAGAAGAGCAAGCCCGTCCCGATCATCGGGGCCACGGACTTCGACCCGCTCGGCGACGGCAAGGAGAAGCCGCAGGGCATAGGCAACGTCTTCGACAAGGACCCCAGCTCGTACTGGTACACGGACGGCTACTTCTCCGCCGACTTCGGCAAGCTGAAGGACGGGGTGGGGCTCGTGCTCGATCTCGGCAAGGTGCAGCGGGTCGGCACGGTGGACGTGTCCTTCCTCGATGGCACCACGTCGGTCGAACTGCGGACCACCAGTGGCTCGACGGTGCCGACCATGCCCAACGGCTTCGACACGGTCGCGCAGGGTTCCGGAACGCAGGTCTCGCTCAAGCCCGCCAAGCCCGTGCAGGCGCGGTACCTGCTCATCTGGCTCACCAAACTGCCGCCGAGCAGCGAGGGGAACTTCCGGGGGAAGATCTCGGACATCAAGGTCACCAGCTGACGTTTCAAGGCCAAGGAAAGGGGCCCTGGGCCGGATCTGTCGATCCGGCCCAGGGCCCCTTTCCTTTACCGCGCACTGTTTCGACGGTCAGTACGAAGGCGTTTTCGAGTGCAGGCTGACGTTGTCGTACTGGGACCAGCCCTCCGCGTACGAGGAGAGCGGATCCTTGTCATAGACCATCGCTGTGTAGCACGTATAACTGCCGAGCGCCGCGCTGTAGGAAAGCTTCGTGCAGTTATAAGATTTACCGTCCGAGTTCCGCACGACCTGAGCCTTTCCCCACACGTCCTCGGAGAGCGTGATCCGCGCCCAAGCGGTGTGACACTTCACGCTGTAGCGCAGCTCGACGGCTCCCAACGTCCAGCTGGAGGTCCCGATGGTCGCCCGTTTCACGGTGGTGGCGTCGCCCGAACACCCAGCGGAAATGGGGTTCTTTCCGTCCATCGAATACGTGGCCGCCTGCGCGCTCCCCGGGAGCAGGGCCACAAGCACGGGCGCGGCGAGAAAGGTTGGCAGCACCTTTCCCAGGTACCGCTTCACACGCTTCTTCATCACATGGTCCCCTTCCTGATTTCCCTCAATATAGGGCGGATAGGACACTCTCGAAGGGCGACCGAAACGCGCTTTTTATGATTCCTATAATCCAACCCACCTCACCATTTACTTTCCGCCCGGGATCGGTTTGAATGCACGGATGGCGACAGCTGAGGGGAGAGACCGCGAGCCCTACGGCGTCGATGCCGACGCTCCGAGCGACGCGGACCTCCTCGCCGGCCATGTCGCCGGCGACCCCGACGCCTTCGGTGAGCTGGCACGACGTCATCGCGACCGTCTGTGGGCCGTGGCCCTGCGGACGCTGGGCGACCGTGAGGAAGCCGCCGATGCCGTGCAGGACGCGCTGATCTCCGCCTTCCGTGCCGCCCATACCTTCCGCGGCCAGTCCGCCGTCACCACCTGGCTGCACCGCATCACGGTGAACGCCTGCCTCGACCGCGTCCGCAAGGCCGCGTCGCGGAAGACCTCGCCCGTCGACGACCCGGAACGGCTCGACCAGCTCCTGGAGCCCCACGAGTCGGCGGAGGCCCCGGCAGAACGCCATGACCTCCACCGCGAACTCATCACCGCTCTGGCCACGCTCCCCGCCGAGCAGCGCGCCGCGCTCGTCCTGGTGGATATGCAGGGGTACCCGGTGGCGGAGACCGCGCGCATCCTCGATGTGCCTGTAGGCACCGTGAAGAGCCGCTGCGCGAGGGGCCGAGCACGCTTGGCCCCTCTGTTGGCCCATCTCCGCAGTGACGGAGGCGGCAAAGAGGCGCCCGACACGGAAGGGAACCGGACGCCTAGAGCATCCGTCCCACCGGCAGCCGGGCCACGAGACGCGGGCGCGAGCGACCCCAGTGCGATGAAGGGCGGAGGTGGACACCGATGACATCAGCAGCCGACACGACCCAGCACCCCGACGTCTCGGAGATCTCCGACCTGATCGAGGGCCTGCTCTCCGAATCACGCGCCGCCGAGGTCAGCAGTCACACGGCTTCTTGCGACCTCTGTGGCGATGTTCTCGCCTCACTGGAAGAGATCCGCAGTCTGCTCGGCGACCTCCCCGCTCCAGAGCCCATGCCTGACGACATCGCCGCCCGCATCGATGCCGCTCTTGCCGCCGAGGCGTTGTCTCACCGCTCAGATAGGGCTGCGGCGGGCGATGTTTCACGTGAAACAGAACCCATAGCCGTGAAACTGCCCGGTCGGCCGGACCGTCCGTCCGGGCACGCGCGCGCGGGCACGGGTCCGGGCCGACGTCCCGGGGGGAAGCGGCGCCGCGCCACCGTCCTCGCCACCGCCCTCGGAGCCGCTGCCCTGGTCGGCATGAGCGTCTTTTTGCTGCAGAACGCTCCGGTGTCGGAGAGCCAGGGCGATGCCAGTGCAATGCAGCAGGATACGGCGGCCCCGGGAAAGCACTCGCGGATCTTCTCCGAGGCCACACTCCAGGGCCAGGTGGACGTGCTGCTGAAGCCGCAGTCCGATGTGGGCGGCTCGGAGGATCCCGGTGCCAAGGAACACTCTCCGTCCGCTGCATCCAAGTCCTCACCCCAGTCCGCCCCCTCGGACGCCATGAAGCCCGAGTCCCCACTCCGCGCCCCCGCCGTGACTGTCCCCGCCTGTGTGGAAGAGGGCATCGGGCGGAACAGTGCCGCCCTGGCCATCGAGAGGGGCACCTACGAGGGCACCGATGCCTTCCTCGTTCTCCTGCCTCATCCCTCGGAGCCGGGCAGCGTCCAGGCCTATGTCGTCGATGCGACCTGCGTCGGCGCCGAGCCGCCCGTCAAGGGGAAGCTTCTGCTGACTCACGCCTACACACGCCCCTGAGCACCACGCCGCCAGCCACCCGGGCACGTGGGGAATGCATCCCCCGTAGGATCCGTTGGGTGGGGTGAGAGTCGTTGAACCGGCCCCAGTAGGCGTGGACAGTAGGCAGTCTGCAGAGACGAGGAAGAAACCCGTGAGCGACGTGCGTAATGTGATCATCATCGGCTCCGGCCCGGCCGGTTACACGGCCGCCCTTTACACCGCGCGCGCCTCGCTGAAGCCGCTGGTCTTCGAAGGAGCCGTCACCGCCGGTGGCGCGCTCATGAACACCACCGACGTGGAGAACTTCCCGGGCTTCCAGGACGGGATCATGGGCCCTGAGCTCATGGACAACATGCGCGCCCAGGCCGAGCGCTTCGGTGCCGAGCTGATCCCGGACGACGTCGTCTCCGTCGACCTCACCGGCGACATCAAGACGGTCACCGACACCGCCGGCACGGTCCACCGCGCCAAGGCGGTCATCGTGACCACGGGCTCGCAGCACCGCAAGCTCGGCCTTCCCAACGAGGACGCCCTCTCCGGACGCGGCGTCTCCTGGTGCGCGACCTGCGACGGCTTCTTCTTCAAGGACCAGGACATCGCCGTGGTCGGTGGCGGGGACACCGCGATGGAGGAGGCAACCTTCCTCTCGCGCTTCGCCAAGTCGGTCACCATCATCCACCGCCGCGACACGCTGCGTGCCTCCAAGACCATGCAGGAACGCGCCTTCGCCGACCCGAAGATCAAGTTCGCCTGGGACAGCGAGGTTGCCGGGGTCAACGGTGAGCAGAAGCTCTCCGGCGTGACCCTGCGCAACACCAAGACCGGCGAGACGTCTGAGCTTCCGGTGACCGGCCTGTTCATCGCCGTCGGGCACGACCCGCGCACCGAGCTCTTCAAGGGGCAGCTCGACCTCGACGACGAGGGCTACCTGAAGGTGGCCGCTCCGTCGACGCGCACCAACGTGTCCGGGGTCTTCGGTGCGGGCGACGTCGTCGACCACACCTACCGCCAGGCGATCACCGCGGCCGGCACCGGCTGCTCCGCCGCCCTGGATGCGGAGCGCTTCCTTGCAGCGCTCGCCGACGACGAGAAGGCCGCTACCGCGGCAGCCGTCTGACACACGCCTTACTCAGATCCCCACGCACACACCCCGCGAAGTTAAGGAGGCCGCCGTGGCCGGCGCCCTGAAGAACGTGACCGACGACTCCTTCGAGGAGGTCGTCCTCAAGAGCGACAAGCCCGTGCTGGTGGACTTCTGGGCCGCCTGGTGCGGTCCGTGCCGCCAGATCGCCCCGTCGCTGGAGGCCATCGCGGCCGAGCACGGTGAGATCGAGGTTGTGAAGCTCAACATCGACGAGAATCCGGCCACCGCTGCCAAGTACGGCGTCATGTCCATCCCGACGCTGAACGTGTACCAGGGCGGCGAGGTCGCCAAGACCATCGTGGGTGCCAAGCCGAAGGCCGCGATCCTCCGCGACCTCGCCGGCTTCATCGCCGAGTAAGGAATCGCAGCGTAAGACACAGCCTGCGTCTGCTGTTTCACGTGAAACGGGCCCGTCCTCCCCAGGACGGGCCCGTTTCACATGTACTGATGAGTGCGCCTCACAACGGCCGCAACGCAGGCTCCTTCTGTACCGCACCCAGGAGCCGGTCCAGGGCCATCTCCACGTCTTCCTTCCAGGAGAGCGTCGTGCGCAGCTCCAGCCGCAGCCGCGGGTGTACTGGATGCGGCCGCACCGTCTTGAACCCCACGGCCAGAAGGTGGTCGGCAGGCAGCACACAGGCCGACTCCTTCCACCGGGCATCCCCGAAGGCTTCGATCGCCTTGAAGCCCCGGCGGATCAGATCCTTGGCGACGGTCTGCACCATGACCCGGCCCAGGCCCTGCCCCCGGTACCCCGGCATGATCAGCGCGGTCATCAGCTGGACGGCGTCGGGGGAGACGGGGCTCGTCGGAAAGGCGGTGGCTCGCGGAACATATGCGGGAGGCGCGTAGAGCACGAAGCCGGCCGGTACGTCGTCGACGTAGGCCACCCGCCCGCAGGAGCCCCACTCCAGGAGAACTCCGGAGATCCAGGCCTCCTTCTCCCGATCGGCGGTTCCGCTCTTTACGGCAGCTTCCCCACTGACCGGGTCCAGCTCCCAGAACACACAGGCACGACAGCGCCGGGGAAGGTCGGAAAGGTTGTCCAGCGTGAGCGGTACGAGCCGACGCCCCATGAAGGCTGTTCCTCACTTCTCTCGCCCACCGCGTCGTGGACGGAAATGCCCTGCCAGAACGCATCGTAACGACCCCTGGATCAAGCCGACACCGTGAGAAAGCAAAGGGCGGGCCGCCTTCCGTCAACCGGAGACAGCCCGCCCTCAGCACTCAGCGCGTGTCAGTTCGCCTCGTCCTCGTCCGAGTCCTCAGACGGAGCGCGGTCCAGCACCCGGCCCTCGCCCGGAGCGAGACTGCCGAGAATGCGATCCAGATCTTCCATCGAGGCGAACTCGACGACGATCTTGCCCTTCTTCTGTCCGAGGTCGACCTTCACGCGGGTCTCGAACCGGTCGGAGAGCCGGGACGCCAGGTCGGTGAGCGCCGGGGAGAGGCGGGCCCCGGCACGAGGGCCCTTGGCCTTCTTGGCGTTCGTGGGCCGGGAGCCCATGAGCGTCACGATCTCCTCGACCGCACGCACCGAAAGGCCCTCAGCGACAATGCGATGCGCCAGCTTGTCCTGCTCCTCGGAGTCGTCCACCGAGAGCAGAGCGCGCGCATGTCCCGCCGACAGCACTCCGGCGGCGACCCTCCGCTGCACCGGCGGCGACAGACGCAGCAGACGCAGGGTGTTGGACACCTGCGGCCGGGAACGCCCGATGCGGTCGGCCAGCTGGTCATGCGTGCACTTGAAGTCCTTGAGCAGCTGGTCGTAGGCAGCCGCTTCCTCCAGCGGGTTCAGCTGAGCCCGGTGCAGGTTCTCCAGGAGTGCGTCCAGGAGGAGCTTCTCGTCATCGGTGGCCCGGACGATGGCCGGGATGCGCTCCAGGCCGGCCTCCCGGCAGGCCCTCCAGCGCCGCTCGCCCATGATGAGCTCAAAGCGATCAGGCCCCGTCTTGCGCACCACGACCGGCTGGAGAAGACCGACCTCCTTGATGGAGGTGACCAGCTCCGCCAGCGCGTCCTCGTCGAAGACCTCACGCGGCTGACGCGGGTTCGGCGTGATGGAGTCGAGCAGTACCTCAGCGAAGTACGCACCGGCCACTTCACCCGGGGCCGACACATCGGCCCCCGACACCGGCGCGCTCGGCTCCGGAACCACGGGGTTGGACCCCAGCGTGGTCACCTTCGCGGCCGCCACGCCCCGCTCCGTGGTCAGAACGGGCGAGGAAGCCCCGGCCCCGACGGACGGCAGCTGCTTCTCCTGCGGAGCGGCTGGGATCAGGGCACCGAGCCCTCGCCCCAACCCTCGACGACGCTCACTCACTGGATCCCCTCCGAATTGCTCTGCTGACTGATCGATCCGCCCGTGTGGGCGTGCTGTCCCTCGTAGTGCACCCCGACGCCTCGCAGCGCGATCTCCCGGGCCGCTTCGAGGTAGGACAGGGATCCGCTGGAACCGGGGTCGTACGTGAGCACGGTCTGCCCGTAGCTCGGTGCCTCGGAGATGCGGACCGACCGGGGAATGCTGGTCCTCAGCACCTCCTTGCCGAAGTGGCTGCGGACCTCCTCCGCCACCTGCGACGCCAGCCTGGTCCGGCCGTCGTACATGGTGAGCAGGATCGTGGACACATGGAGATCGGGGTTCAGATGGCCCCGCACCAGTTCGACGTTCCGCAGGAGCTGCCCCAGCCCTTCCAGCGCGTAGTACTCGCACTGAATGGGGATCAGCACCTCGGCGCCGGCCACCAGTGCGTTGACCGTCAGCAGGCCCAGCGAGGGCGGGCAGTCGATCAGGATGTAATCCAGCGGCTGCTCATACGCCTGGATGGCGCGCTGGAGTCGACTCTCCCGCGCCACCAGCGACACCAGTTCAATCTCCGCACCGGCGAGATCGATGGTGGCCGGGGCGCAGAAGAGGCCTTCGACGTCCGGGACGGGCTGAACCACGTCGGAGAGAGGCTTGCTCTCCACCAGGACGTCATAGATCGAGGGAACTTCGGCGTGGTGATCGATGCCCAGAGCCGTGGAGGCGTTGCCCTGCGGGTCAAGGTCAACCACCAGGACCCGTGCACCGTGGAGTGCCAGCGAAGCGGCGAGGTTGACCGTCGACGTGGTCTTGCCCACGCCGCCCTTCTGGTTGGCCACGACCATGACGCGGGTCTGCTCGGGGCGTGGCAGCCCCTCGCCGGCTCGGCCGAGGGCCTCAACCGCAAGCTGGGCCGCACGACCGATGGGTGTGTCGTCCATCGGCGGCGGTGTTTCACGTGAAACACCGTCCCCCGCCGATTCGGTTCGGGGGCCGGGGACCGGATCGGTCATCGGCCCCGCGATGTTGGCGTCGGACCGCAAGGATTCACTCTCCTCGACTTCAGGCTCGCAATGAGCAGAGCCTGTCATGGTTTCGGGGTCGTGAACCAGCGAGGCCCGCTCTTCTGTGGATGAAACCACTTCTGTGGACAACTCCGTAGCCCTAACGGGCCTGCGATGGGGAGGGGCGGCCGCCTCATGACCGCGACCGATGATTCCATGCAGCAGAGAACGACGTTTCACGTGAAACACGATGCCTCCGCAGCGTAGCTACAGAGACACGACACTCCGCGCGGCTCACGTACGGCTCCATGCCAGGAGCCATTGCCGCAGCAGGACCTCCGGCTCAGCGGCGGCGGCGCGTCCGGCTGGTCCGCGCGGCCTTGGCCCGCTTTGCGGCGAACCTCACACCCCCGGGGCTCTCACCGACCACCACGCGCACCACCGTGGACAACGGGTCGACCACGCCCTCGCCGACCTGCAACACCTCGGTGTCCACCACACCGAGCTTGCTGAGAGCCGCGCGGGCACCGTTGATCTCTTCCTCGGCGGTGTCGCCCTTGAGCGCGAGCATCTCGCCGTACGGCCGCAGCAGAGGTACGCCCCAGCCGGCCAGCCGGTCCAGCGGGGCCACCGCCCGTGCGGTCACTACATGCACGGGCTGCAGCGAGCCGAGAACTTCCTCGGCCCGGCCGCGGACGACCGTCACGTGATCGAGCCCCAGCATCTCGACGACCTCCTGAAGGAAGTTCGTCCGGCGCAGCAGCGGTTCCAACAGGGTGATCTTCAGGTCCGGGCGCACCAGCGCCAGAGGGATTCCCGGGAGCCCGGCGCCCGAGCCCACGTCGCAGACCGTGACCCCCTCGGGGACGACCTCGGAGAGCACCGCACAGTTCAGCAGATGCCTCTCCCACAGGCGCGGAACCTCACGTGGACCGATCAGCCCGCGCGTGACCCCCGCATCTGCCAGCAGTTCCGCGTACCGGACAGCCTCGGGAAAGCACTCACCGAACACTTCCCGGGCCTCGTCGGGCGCCTGGGGAAGCGCTACTTCCTCCGTCACGGGGGACCGTCCTTCCATACCGCACTACCGCACCATGGTGGCTGTCTATCAGGCTGACAAAGATCGGCCCCGTCTGCGAACAGACGGGGCCGACAGGTAAGGAGCCGGTCAGGCCGGCAGGACGACGACGAAGCGCTGCGGCTCCTCGCCCTCCGACTCGCTGCGCAGACCCGCGGCGGCGACCGCGTCGTGCACGACCTTGCGCTCGAACGGCGTCATCGGGTCCAGCTTCACCGGCTCACCGGTGCTCTTGACCTCGTCCGCCGCCTTGGCACCCAGCTCGGCGAGCTCTGTGCGCTTCTTGGCCCGGAAGCCGGCGATGTCCAGCATCAGACGGCTCCGGTCACCGGTCTCCCGGTGCACGGCCAGCCGCGTCAGCTCCTGGAGTGCCTCCAGAACCTCGCCGTCGCGCCCCACGAGCTTCTGCAGGTCGCGCGCCGATTCGCTGATGATCGAGACCGCGGCCCGGTCCGCCTCGACGTCCATGTCGATGTCGCCGTCGAGGTCGGCGATGTCGAGCAGGCCCTCGAGGTAGTCCGCTGCGATCTCCCCTTCCTGCTCAAGGCGGGTCAAGGTGTCGCTGCCCTCAGCGGCCGTGGAGGTGGTGCCTTCCGTCACGGATGGACTCCTTCTTACTTCTTGGACGGGTGCTTGGGCCGCTGCGGACCCTTGCGCTGTCCGGACTTGGCTTGGCGTGAGGAGCCGGACGCGGTCTTGCCCGCCGGCTTCGACTTGTCGTCCTGCGCGGCACTCTTCCGAAGAGAGGTCTTGGACTCCGGCTCGCCGGAGTCACCCTCCTTGGCTCCGCCCTGGTGGACCGCACCGGTCTGGCGCTGCGCCTTGGACGTCCGCTTGGGCTGCTGGCGGCGCTGCTGGGCGCCTCCCTCCGCCTCGGCCACGGCGGTGTCGCTCTTGGCGACCGTGCCGTCCTCCTGCGGAGCGAGCCCGAGCTTGGCCAGGCTGACGACGAACTTCCGCTCGATGTCGTTGCGGTCCGGGCCCTTGGCCACGATCCGCTTGACGGTGTTGCGACGGGTCCGGCCGCGGACCTCGCCGTGCGCGGTGACGCTCTTGAGGAGCCGTCCGAGGTACTGCTCCTGCGCCTTGCTGCCCGGCGTCGGGTTCTGGTTGATCACGTACATCTGCTGACCCATGGTCCAGACGTTGGTGGTCAGCCAGTAGACGAGGACACCGACGGGGAAGTTGATGCCCATGACGGCGAAGATCAGCGGGAAGATGTACATCAGCATCTTCTGCTGCTGCATGTACGGCGTCTTGACCGTGAGGTCGACGTTCTTCGTCATCAGCTGGCGCTGCGTGAAGAACTGCGAGGCCGACATCATCACGATCATGACGGCGGTGACGACCCGCACATCGGTCAGCGAGGCACCGAGCGCCTCGACCTTGTCCGCACTGTCCATGAACTTGGCGGCCAGCGGAGCACCGAAGATGTGGGCCTGACGGGCGCTGTCCAGCAGCGACTGGTCGATGACGCCGATCTTCTTGTTCGAGGCGATCGCGGAGAGTACGTGGTACAGCGCGAAGAAGAACGGCGACTGCGCCAGGATGGGAAGGCACGAGGAGAGCGGGTTGGTACCCGTCTCCTTGTACAGCTTCATCATCTCTTCGGACTGACGCTGCTTGTCGCTCTTGTAGCGCTCCTGGATCGCCTTCATCTTCGGCTGGAGCAGCTGCATGTTCCGCGTCGACTTGATCTGCTTGACGAACAGCGGGATCAGGCAGATGCGGATCAGCACCACGAGGGACACGATGGAAAGGCCCCAGGCCCATCCCGTGTCCGGGCCGAAGATCGCCCCGTACAACTTGTGGAACTGGACGATGACCCAGGAGACGGGCCAGGTAATGAAGCTGAACAGACTGGCAATCGTGTCCACTAATCAGGCTCCTTGAGCATTGGGCGAAGTCTCTGCGGCCGAACTCGGGAGGTCGGTGGCCGAACCCCCGGGAGGCACGTCAGCGGCGGAGTCCCCGCCCTTGCTGCCGCGTATGGCGCTGCGCAGCAGTTCGTGCCAACGCGGACGTTTGCGTGGTGGTACGTAGTCCACGCCGCCGGGTGACCACGGATTGCATCGCAGGATGCGCCAGGCTGTCAGCGCCGTTCCCTTGATCGCTCCGTGCCGGTCGATCGCCGTATATCCATAGTGGGAACACGACGGGTAGTAACGGCAGACAGGCCCGAGAAGTGGGCTGATCGTCCACTGGTACAGCTTGATGAGAGCCAGCAGCGGGTACTTCATCGCACGCCCCCTCCCAGCAGCCGCTGAAGTGCGGCGTCCAGGTCTCGGGCCAGCTGTTCATGGTCGGCGTCGCCCGATCCGGGCAACGCGCGTACGACAACCAGGCTACCGGGGGGCAGCAGGGCAAGCCGTTCTCGGACCAGGTGGCGAAGCCTGCGCTTCACCGCTGTGCGGACGACCGCACCACCCACGGCTTTGCTGACAACGAAACCCGCACGCGGCGGGGGAACGTTCTCCCCAGTCACGTGCGGGTCGGTTGCACCGCTGCGTAGATGGACGACGAGGAGCGGGCGACCGGCCCGTCGCCCTCGTCGTACCGCGGTCGCGAAGTCCTCGCGCCGCCTCAGCCGATTCTCGGAAGGCAGCACGTCATGACGACCTGTACGCGATCAGGCGGACAGGCTGGCGCGACCCTTGCTGCGGCGGGACGCGAGAATCGCGCGGCCGGCACGGGTGCGCATCCGCAGCCGGAAGCCGTGGGTCTTCGCGCGACGACGGTTGTTCGGCTGGAAGGTGCGCTTGCTCACTCGGGGGCTCCAGAAAAGACTCGTGGTTGGCGGGACATCGCCTGGCTGTCACCGTGCGCCCACGAGAGACTCGCGTAAACGCCCTAGTGCACCGCTTCACAATCACAGATCGTGATCTTTGCCCATCGGAGGCAGGCGGCAGCAGCCATCGACAACTCGACCTGGTCACGGTACGCGCGGCTACGCCATCCGGTCAAACCGACCCTGTCGGACCCCCCATTGTGCACAGGCTGTGGACAACGACTTGAACCGCGCGGGTCGGGCTGACTACCGTGGCTGAACTCCGGTTCTTTTTCTTCCCGCCTGCCGGTCCTCACCCACCCCGACCCATACCGTCCCGAGAACCACACATTCGTGGGACCAGCGAGAGAGCGTGCCTTGTGGCTGACGTACCTGCCGATCTTGCCGCAGTGTGGCCACGAGTGCTGGAGCAACTCCTCGGGGAGGGGCAGCAGGGCATCGAGCCGAAGGACAAGCAGTGGATCGAGCGCTGCCAGCCGCTCGCCCTGGTCGCCGACACCGCGCTGCTGGCCGTCCCCAACGAGTGGGGCAAGCGAGTCCTCGAAGGCCGCCTCGCCCCCCTCATCAGCGAGACGCTGAGCCACGAGTGCGGGCGCCCCATCCGGATCGCGATCACGGTCGACGACTCCGCCGGTGAGCCGTCGGGCCCGCCGGCGCCGCCGATGCACCAGTCGCCCCAGCAGTCCCACCGCTACCAGGGCCCGCAGCACGACGAGGGCCGGCACGGCGACACGTACGAGAGCTACGGGAGCCGGCCCGCGGACGACGGCATGCCGAGCGCGCGCCCCGCCTACCCGGACTACCAGCAGCAGCGACCGGAGCCCGGTGCCTGGCCGCGCACCCAGGAGGACCTGTCCTGGCAGCAGCCCCGGCTCGGCGGATTCCAGGACCGCGAGCCGTCGGCCGAGCAGTGGCGCGAGCCGTACGGCGGCGGCCGCGCCCCGCAGCACGACTACCGTGCGCAGCCGCCCGAGCGCCAGGGGTACGAGCCCCAGCACACCGAGCGCCCCCGCCCCGAGCGTCACGAACTGCCGGAGCCGCAGCACCGTCCCGGCGGCGGCACCGGCCGCCCCGGCGGAGCCCCGGGCCCGATGGGCGCACAGCCCGCCCCGGCCCCCGGCCCCGGCGAGCCGCACGCGCGGCTGAACCCGAAGTACCTCTTCGACACCTTCGTCATCGGGGCGTCGAACCGCTTCGCGCACGCCGCGGCCGTAGCGGTGGCCGAAGCACCCGCGAAGGCGTACAACCCCCTGTTCGTCTACGGGGAGTCGGGACTCGGCAAGACCCATCTGCTGCACGCCATCGGGCACTACGCGCGGAGCCTCTACCCGGGCACCCGGGTGCGGTACGTGAGCTCCGAGGAGTTCACCAACGAGTTCATCAACTCGATCCGTGACGGCAAGGGCGACACCTTCCGCAAGCGGTACCGCGATGTCGACATCCTGCTCGTCGACGACATCCAGTTCCTGGCGAGCAAGGAGTCGACGCAGGAGGAGTTCTTCCACACCTTCAATACGCTCCACAACGCCAACAAGCAGATCGTGCTCTCCTCCGACCGGCCGCCGAAGCAGCTGGTCACTCTGGAGGACCGGCTGCGGAATCGTTTCGAGTGGGGACTGACCACCGACGTACAGCCCCCCGAGCTCGAGACGCGGATCGCGATCCTCCGCAAGAAGGCCGTGCAGGAACAGCTCAACGCCCCGCCGGAGGTTCTGGAGTTCATCGCCTCCCGTATCTCACGCAACATCCGTGAGCTGGAGGGCGCTCTCATCCGGGTGACGGCCTTCGCCAGCCTCAACCGCCAGCCCGTGGACCTGGGGCTGACGGAGATCGTGCTGAAGGATCTGATCCCGGGCGGCGAGGACACGGCTCCCGAGATCACGGCGTCGGCCATCATGGCGGCGACCGCGGACTACTTCGGGCTGACGGTGGAGGACCTCTGCGGATCGTCCCGCAGCCGCGTCCTGGTGACGGCCCGGCAGATCGCCATGTACCTCTGCCGCGAGCTGACCGATCTCTCCCTGCCGAAGATCGGGGCGCAGTTCGGCGGCCGTGACCACACGACGGTGATGCACGCGGACCGCAAGATCCGGGCGCTGATGGCGGAGCGGCGCTCCATCTACAACCAGGTCACCGAGCTCACCAACCGCATCAAGAACGGCTGAGGCGCGCAAGCGCCGCACACGTACGCACAGGGCGCTGTGCGGACTCGTCAGGAGTCCGCACAGCGCCCTTCGTGTTCCCCGAAACGCGGCTCACAACCCTCTTCGCGCGGGCCCGGACACCGGCCGGCCGACGACCGGGCCCGGTCCGCGCGACCTCGGGTTGTTCGAATAGCCGGGAGGACACGGGTGTTCTCCACAGATCCGGGCACTTTTTCCCCTCCACAGCCTGGGGATCCAAAAGTTGTCCATACTGCATCCACAGGCAGGACGGTCGGATGAGCATCAGGGCTGCTCAGAGGGTTGGGGATTTGTGGTCAACGATGATCCACAGCCTGTGGACAAGATCTTCGTCCACAGGCGGCACTCCGCGTTGTCCACCGGCCGCCCACAGGTCTGAGGCCGTTTTCCCCAGTCAAGGGCTGCTTCTCCACACCGCTGTCCACTGTTCGGCAACACAACAGGCGCCATCACCGGCGCGAGTGAAAGGCGTCACACCAAGGGGGACGGTTGGCCTGTGGGGAACGGGGGTAAAGCTGGGGACAGACCTGGGGAGAAAGTGCCCTGCCCTGTGTACGGGATGTGCACAACTTCGGGATGTCCACAGAAACCCCAAGTTGTCCACCGGTGCCACCCACAGGGCCGGTGGATAAAAAACAGGGCCTGAGCTGCGGAAACGGGGTTATCCACGGTTTCCACAGGCCCTACTACTACCACCACTCATAGTTAGCTCGGAATCCGTTTTGAAGTGGGCCCTGTGCACAACTCGGCCCGGGAGCGCTCCGGGCCCCTCGCGGCGATTTGACCCCGAGCAGCACCGAGTGTCGGTGCGGTGCGTCAGACTGGTCCCCGGCGTCCTCCCCCCGTCATCGGCGGAGCGACCCGACCAGACGACGAAGGCCAGCAGGGCGAGAACAGCAGGAGGCGGTTCCGGTGAAGATCCGGGTGGAGCGCGATGTACTCGCGGAGGCGGTGGCCTGGGTGGCCCGCAGCCTCCCGGCCCGTCCGCCGGCGCCCGTTCTCGCGGGCCTTCTGCTGAAGGCCGAGGACGGAGCACTCAGCTTCTCCAGCTTCGACTACGAGGTCTCGGCCCGGGTCTCGGTGGAGGCCGAGGTCGAGGAGGACGGCACCGTCCTCGTCTCCGGCCGGCTCCTCGCCGACATCTGCCGCGCCCTCCCCAACCGCCCGGTCGAGATCTCCACAGACGGTGTACGGGCGACGGTCTCCTGCGGCTCCTCGCGATTCACACTCCACACCCTTCCTGTGGAGGAGTACCCGGCACTTCCGCAGATGCCGACCGCGACCGGCACCGTTCCCGGTGAGGTCTTCGCCTCCGCCGCCGCCCAGGTCGCCATCGCCGCGGGCCGTGACGACACGCTGCCCGTCCTGACCGGCGTGCGCATCGAGATCGAGGGCGACACCGTCACCCTCGCCTCCACCGACCGCTACCGCTTCGCGGTCCGCGAGTTCCTGTGGAAGCCGGAGGACCCCGAGGCCTCCGCCGTCGCGCTGGTGCCCGCCAAGACCCTGCTGGACACCGCCAAGGCCCTCACCAGCGGTGACACGGTCACCCTGGCGCTCTCCGGCTCGGGCGCGGGCGAAGGGCTCATCGGGTTCGAGGGCGCGGGACGGCGTACGACCACCCGACTGCTCGAAGGCGACCTGCCGAAGTACCGGACGCTCTTCCCGACGGAGTTCAACTCGGTCGCCGTGATCGAGACCGCCCCGTTCGTCGAGGCCGTCAAGCGCGTCGCCCTGGTGGCCGAGCGCAACACCCCCGTCCGGCTGAGCTTCGAGCAGGGCGTCCTGATCCTGGAAGCGGGATCCAGCGACGACGCACAGGCTGTGGAAAGGGTCGACGCCGTGCTGGAGGGCGACGACATCTCGATCGCCTTCAACCCGACCTTCCTGCTCGACGGCCTGAGCGCCATCGACTCCCCGGTCGCCCAGCTCTCCTTCACGACCTCCACCAAGCCGGCGCTGCTCAGCGGCCGCCCGGCCGTGGACGCCGAGGCGGACGACGCGTACAAGTACCTGATCATGCCGGTCCGCCTCTCCGGCTGACCCCTCCCCGGCCCCGCCCC
Source organism: Streptomyces sp. NBC_00708 (assembly GCA_036226585.1). Classification (GTDB taxonomy): domain Bacteria; phylum Actinomycetota; class Actinomycetes; order Streptomycetales; family Streptomycetaceae; genus Streptomyces. The sequence goes on along the minus strand of CP108997.1, from coordinate 3,473,736 downwards.
GGCGGGGCCCGACGGACGTGTTCAGCGCCGAGCACGCCCGGCGTCCTGTCCCCTTCCGGGCGTAGGCTCGGACTTGGGTACGAATCGGCACAACGCTAAGGAATCTCTGATGGAGCTCGGTCTCGTCGGCCTCGGCAAGATGGGCGGCAACATGCGCGAGCGCATCCGCCGCGCAGGCCACACCGTCATCGGTTACGACCGCAATCCGGATCTCGCCGATGTCCACAGCCTGGAAGAGCTTGTGGGCAAGCTCAAGGGCCCCCGGGTCGTGTGGGTGATGGTGCCGGCCGGAGCCGCGACCCAGTCGACGGTCGACGAGCTGGCCGAGCTGCTCTCGCCCGGCGACATCGTCGTGGACGGCGGGAACAGCCGCTGGACCGACGACGAGAAGCACGCGGAGGAGCTGCGCCGCAAGGGCATCGGCTTCGTCGACTGCGGCGTCTCCGGCGGTGTCTGGGGCCTGGAGAACGGCTACGCGCTCATGTACGGCGGCGACACCGAGGACGTGGCGAAGGTCCAGCCGATCTTCGACGCGCTCAAGCCCGAGGGCGACTTCGGCTCGGTCCACGCGGGCAAGGTCGGCGCCGGCCACTTCGCGAAGATGGTCCACAACGGCATCGAGTACGCCATGATGCAGGCCTATGCCGAGGGCTGGGAGCTCCTGGAGAAGGTCGACTCCGTCACCGACGTGCGCGAGGTCTTCCGCTCCTGGCAGGAGGGCACGGTCATCCGCTCCTGGCTGCTCGACCTGGCGGTCAACGCCCTCGACGACGACGAGCACCTCGACAAGCTCCGCGGCTACGCCGCCGACTCGGGCGAGGGCCGCTGGACGGTGGAGGCCGCGATCGACAACGCCGTGCCGCTGCCCGCGATCACCGCGTCGCTCTTCGCGCGCTTCGCCTCGCGCCAGGACGACTCCCCGCAGATGAAGATGATCGCCGCGCTGCGCAACCAGTTCGGTGGCCACGCGGTCGAGAACAAGAAGTAACCCGCAACGACGGGTGGGAGGGGCCGACCGCCTCTCCCACCCGGTGGAGCACGGAGCAGGAAGCCGGGAAGGTCGGCGCACACCATGCACGTCACGCATCTGTCGCTGGCCGACTTCCGCTCGTACGCCCGGGTCGAGGTGCCCCTCGACCCGGGCGTCATCGCGTTCGTGGGGGCCAACGGCCAGGGCAAGACGAATCTGGTCGAGGCCGTCGGCTATCTCGCCACGCTCGGCAGCCACCGCGTCTCCTCGGACGCCCCGCTCGTCCGCATGGGCGCCGAGCGTGCGGTGATCAGGGCGGCCGTCACCCAGGGCGAGCGCTCGCAGCTGGTCGAGCTGGAGCTCAACCCGGGCCGGGCCAACCGCGCCCGGATCAATAGATCGTCGCAGGTCAGGCCGCGTGATGTGCTGGGCATCGTGCGGACGGTGCTGTTCGCGCCGGAGGACCTGGCGCTGGTGAAGGGCGACCCCGGCGAGCGCCGGCGGTTCCTGGACGAGCTGGTCACCGCGCGCTCGCCGAGGATGGCCGGGGTGCGTTCCGACTACGAGCGGGTTCTGAAGCAGCGGAACACCCTGCTGAAGTCCGCGGCGATGGCGCGCAGGCACGGCGGACGCTCCCTGGACCTGTCGACGCTCGACGTGTGGGACCAGCACCTGGCCGGGGTCGGCGCGGAAATGCTGGCGCAGCGCCTGGACCTGATCGCCACGCTCCAGCCACTGGCGGACAAGGCGTACGGGGACGTCGCGCCGGGCGGAGGGCCGGTGACGCTGGACTACCGCAGCACCGTCGGCGCCGAAGCCGGCCCCGCGCGCACGCGCGAAGAGCTGTACGCCCAGATCGTCGAGGCCCTGGCCGGCGTCCGCAAGCAGGAGATCGAGCGCGGCGTGACACTGGTCGGCCCGCACCGCGACGACTTGGTGCTGGGGCTGCGCGGGATGCCCGCGAAGGGGTACGCGAGCCACGGGGAGTCCTGGTCGTACGCGCTGGCGCTGCGGCTGGCCTCGTACGAGCTGCTGCGGAGCGAGGGCAACGAACCGGTGCTGGTGCTGGACGACGTCTTCGCCGAGCTGGACGCCCGCCGCCGGGAGCGGCTGGCGGAGCTGGTGGCGCCGGCCGAGCAGGTGCTGGTCACGGCGGCGGTGGACGACGACGTGCCGGGGGCGCTCGCCGGGACGCGGTACGCGGTGACCGCCGGTGAGGTGGAGCGGGTGTGAGCGGCGACGGAGAGGGGAAGACCCCGGGCCCCGAGGACCGGGCGAAGCCGGCCGAGCCGTCCGGGGTGGACCTGGCCCGGGTGGCCCTGCGCGCGGCGAAGGAGCAGGCGCGGGCCCGCGGTGCGGCGGCGCAGCAGAAGAAGCAGGCGCGGCGGGGCGGCGGGCTGCGTTCAGGGGCGCGGGCGGACGGGCGTGATCCGCTGCCGCTGGGCTCGGCGATCAACCGGCTGATCACCGAGCGCGGCTGGGAGACCCCGGCGGCGGTGGGCGGGGTGATGGGCCGCTGGCCGCAGATCGTCGGTGAAGATCTCGCCCTCCACTGCGTGCCGGTGCGGTACGACGAGGAACCGGACCAGCGGGTGCTGACGGTTCAGTGCGATTCGACGGTGTGGGCGACGCAGCTGAGGCTGCTGGCCCCCCAGCTGGTGGCCCGGCTCAACGCGGACCTGGGCAACGGCACGGTGCGGATGATCAAGGTGCAGGGTCCGGGCGGCCCGCAGCGCCGGTTCGGTCCGCTCAGGGCCCCGGGGAGCACGGGCCCCGGCGACACCTACGGCTGACCGGCTCCGACCTGGGGTTTCCGTATCCCGGCGCGGCTCTTCGCCGGTGCGCGGGGCGTGGACACGACGTGTCCCGGGCGTCCCGGGAACCGATTACGTGGTGGTGGAAACCAGGTGGCGGTGCGCGTACGTCCCTCACCGTAGCGGGAGGCTGACAGGCCGAAGCGCTCAATGCCCGCGTGAGCCTCCTGGGGCCCCTTCCTGGATATGGGGAGTCGTCAGCCGCTCATTCAGGGCGGCACATGCGGACTCAGGTACCCGCAAACCCCCATTCGGGTCGGCGCTACCGGTAGACTGATGAACAATCCCGCGTCTTGCGGGATTCGTCGATACACGCCGAACGACGCAGCCGCTCCCGCCTGCCCGGAGAACGGCCTGTGCTGTGCCAGAAAGGGCGCTTCGTGGCCGATTCCGGCAACCCCAACGAGAACATTCCGTCCACCCGGGGCGAGGGCGACGCCGCTCCCGCCACGGCCGAGGCCACGGCCTCGTACGACGCCAGTGCGATCACCGTGCTGGAGGGTCTGGACGCGGTCCGCAAGCGGCCTGGCATGTACATCGGCTCGACCGGTGAGCGCGGTCTCCACCACCTCGTGCAAGAGGTCGTCGACAACTCCGTCGACGAGGCCATGGCCGGGCACGCGGACTCCATCGACGTGACGATCCTCGCCGACGGCGGGGTGCGCGTGATCGACAACGGCCGTGGCATCCCCGTCGGCATCGTCCCGTCCGAGGGCAAGCCGGCCGTCGAGGTCGTGCTGACCGTCCTGCACGCGGGCGGCAAGTTCGGAGGCGGCGGCTACGCCGTGTCCGGTGGTCTGCACGGCGTCGGTGTGTCCGTCGTCAACGCCCTGTCCACGCGGGTGTCCGTCGAGGTCAAGACGGACGGCTACCGCTGGACCCAGGACTACAAGTTCGGTGTCCCGACCGCCCCGCTGGCGCGCAATGAGGAAACCGACGAGACGGGCACCAGCGTCACGTTCTGGGCCGACGGCGACATCTTCGAGACGACCGAGTACTCCTTCGAGACGCTCTCGCGCCGCTTCCAGGAGATGGCCTTCCTCAACAAGGGCCTCACCCTCAAGCTGACCGACGAGCGCGAGTCGGCGAAGGCGACGGCCGGCGCGGACAGCGCGGAGGCGGCGGACGTTCCCGAGGAGGAAGTGGCCCGCTCGGTCACGTACCACTACGAGAACGGCATCGTCGACTTCGTCAAGTACCTCAACTCCCGCAAGGGCGATGTCATCCACCAGTCGGTGATCGACATCGCGGCCGAGGACAAGGACCGGCTCCTCTCGGTCGAGATCGCCATGCAGTGGAACACGCAGTACAGCGAGGGCGTCTACTCCTTCGCCAACGCGATCCACACGCATGAGGGCGGTACGCACGAGGAAGGCTTCCGCGCCGCGCTGACCTCGCTGGTCAACCGGTACGCCCGGGACAAGAAGCTGCTGCGCGAGAAGGACGACAACCTCACCGGTGAGGACGTCCGCGAGGGTTTGACGGCGATCATCTCGGTGAAGCTGGGCGAGCCGCAGTTCGAGGGGCAGACGAAGACCAAGCTGGGCAACACGGAGGCCAAGACCTTCGTGCAGAAGGTCGTCCACGAGCAGCTGACGGACTGGTTCGACCGCAACCCCAACGAGGCCGCCGACATCATCCGCAAGGGCATCGCGGCCTCGACCGCCCGTGTGGCGGCCCGCAAGGCGCGCGACCTGACCCGGCGCAAGGGTCTGCTGGAGAGCGCCTCGCTCCCCGGCAAGCTGAGCGACTGCCAGTCGAACGACCCCACCAAGTGCGAGATCTTCATCGTCGAGGGTGACTCCGCAGGCGGCTCGGCCAAGTCCGGCCGCAATCCGATGTACCAGGCGATCCTGCCGATCCGCGGCAAGATCCTGAACGTCGAGAAGGCCCGGGTCGACAAGATCCTGCAGAACACCGAGGTCCAGGCGCTGATCTCGGCCTTCGGTACCGGGGTCCACGAGGACTTCGACATCGAGAAGCTCCGCTATCACAAGATCATCCTGATGGCGGACGCCGACGTCGACGGCCAGCACATCAACACCCTGCTGCTGACGTTCCTGTTCCGCTTCATGCGCCCGCTGGTCGAGGCCGGCCACGTCTACCTGTCGCGCCCCCCGCTGTACAAGATCAAGTGGGGCCGGGACGACTTCGAGTACGCGTACTCGGACCGTGAGCGCGACGCCCTCGTGGAGCTCGGCAAGCAGAACGGCAAGCGGATCAGGGAAGACTCGATCCAGCGCTTCAAGGGTCTCGGCGAGATGAACGCCGAGGAGCTGCGCGTCACGACGATGGACGTCGACCACCGCGTGCTCGGCCAGGTCACGCTCGACGACGCGGCGCAGGCCGACGACCTGTTCTCGGTGCTGATGGGTGAGGACGTCGAGGCGCGGCGCTCGTTCATCCAGCGCAACGCCAAGGACGTCCGCTTCCTCGACATCTGAGTCGGCCGTACAAGCAAGCCGCAGCGCGAAAGGACTTTGACCAGCAATGGCCGACGAGAACACCCCCGTCCCCGTGACGCCCGAAGAGGTTCCGCCCGTCGAGGGCGTGGGCATGCGTGTCGAGCCCGTCGGGCTCGAGACGGAGATGCAGCGCTCCTACCTCGACTACGCGATGTCCGTCATCGTCTCGCGTGCGCTGCCCGACGTGCGGGACGGACTCAAGCCCGTCCACCGCCGGGTGCTGTACGCGATGTACGACGGCGGCTACCGGCCCGAGAAGGGCTTCTACAAGTGCGCCCGCGTCGTCGGTGACGTCATGGGTACGTACCACCCGCACGGCGACTCCTCGATCTACGACGCCCTGGTCCGCCTGGCGCAGCCCTGGTCGATGCGCATGCCGCTGGTGGACTCCAACGGCAACTTCGGTTCCCCGGGCAACGACCCGGCCGCCGCCATGCGGTACACCGAGTGCAAGATGATGCCGCTGTCCATGGAGATGGTCCGGGACATCGACGAGGAGACCGTCGACTTCCAGGACAACTACGACGGCCGCAACCAGGAGCCGACGGTCCTGCCGGCGCGCTTCCCGAACCTGCTGGTCAACGGCTCCGCGGGCATCGCGGTCGGCATGGCGACCAACATCCCGCCGCACAACCTGCGCGAGGTCGCGTCCGGCGCGCAGTGGTACCTGGAGAACCCGGAGGCCTCGCAGGAGGAGCTCCTGGAGGCCCTGATCGAGCGGATCAAGGGCCCCGACTTCCCCACCGGTGCGCTGGTCGTGGGCCGCAAGGGCATCGAGGAGGCGTACCGCACGGGGCGCGGCTCCATCACGATGCGCGCGGTCGTGGCGGTCGAGGAGATCCAGAACCGCCAGTGCCTGGTCGTGACGGAGCTTCCGTACCAGACCAACCCCGACAACCTCGCGCAGAAGATCGCCGACCTGGTGAAGGACGGCAAGGTCGGCGGCATCGCCGACGTGCGCGACGAGACCTCCTCGCGTACGGGCCAGCGCCTGGTCGTCGTGCTGAAGCGGGACGCGGTCGCCAAGGTCGTCCTGAACAACCTGTACAAGCACACCGACCTGCAGTCGAACTTCGGCGCCAACATGCTGGCGCTGGTGGACGGGGTGCCGCGCACCCTGTCGATCGACGCGTTCATCCGCCACTGGGTGACGCACCAGATCGAGGTCATCGTCCGGCGTACGAAGTTCCGGCTGCGCAAGGCCGAGGAGCGCGCGCACATCCTGCGCGGGCTGCTGAAGGCCCTGAACGCCATCGACGAGGTCATCGCCCTCATCCGGCGCAGCCAGACCGTCGAGATCGCCCGTGAGGGCCTGATGGGCCTGCTGGAGATCGACGAAATCCAGGCGAACGCGATCCTGGAGATGCAGCTGCGCCGGCTGGCCGCGCTGGAGCACCAGAAGATCACCGCCGAGCACGACGAGCTCCAGGCGAAGATCAACGAGTACAACGAGATCCTGGCCTCGCCCGCACGGCAGCGCCAGATCGTCAGCGAGGAGCTGGCGGCGATCGTCGACAAGTTCGGCGACGACCGGCGCTCCAAGCTGGTGCCCTTCGACGGTGACATGTCCATCGAGGACCTGATCGCCGAGGAGGACATCGTCGTCACGATCTCCCGCGGCGGCTATGTGAAGCGCACCAAGACGGACGACTACCGCTCGCAGAAGCGCGGCGGCAAGGGCGTGCGGGGCACGAAGCTGAAGGAAGACGACATCGTCGACCACTTCTTCGTGTCGACGACCCACCACTGGCTGCTGTTCTTCACCAACAAGGGCCGCGTCTACCGCGCCAAGGCGTACGAGCTGCCGGACGCCGGACGGGACGCGCGCGGCCAGCACGTCGCGAACCTGCTGGCCTTCCAGCCGGACGAGCAGATCGCGCAGATCCTGGCGATCCGCGACTACGACGCCGCCCCGTACCTGATCCTGGCCACCAAGGGCGGCCTGGTGAAGAAGACCGCGCTGAAGGACTACGACTCCCCGCGGTCCGGCGGTGTCATCGCCATCAACCTGCGCGAGACGGCGGACGGCTCCGACGACGAGCTGATCGGCGCCGAGCTGGTCTCCTCCGAGGACGACCTGCTGCTCATCAGCAAGAAGGCCCAGTCGATCAGGTTCACCGCTACGGACGACGCGCTGCGCCCGATGGGCCGCGCGACCTCGGGCGTCAAGGGCATGAGTTTCCGCGAGGGAGACGAACTGCTCTCGATGAATGTCGTCAGGCCCGGTACTTTCGTGTTCACTGCCACCGACGGCGGGTACGCGAAGCGGACCGCGGTCGACGAGTACCGCGTCCAGGGCCGCGGTGGCCTCGGCATCAAGGCCGCCAAGATCGTGGAGGACCGGGGCTCGCTGGTCGGCGCGCTGGTGGTCGAGGAGACCGATGAGATCCTCGCCATCACGCTCGGCGGTGGTGTGATTCGTACGCGAGTCAACGAAGTCAGGGAGACGGGCCGTGACACCATGGGCGTCCAACTGATCAATCTGGGCAAGCGCGATGCCGTCGTCGGCATCGCTCGCAACGCCGAGGCGGGCCGCGAGGCCGCGGAGGTCGACGATTCCGTCGACACCGACGCCGAAGGCGGGACGACCGCGGCAGCCACAGCCGAGGCCACCACGGCCGACGCGGCCGCCGGCAGCACGGTCGACAGCAATGTCGAGGACACGTCGTCCTCGACCGGGGAGCACGAGGAGTAGAGCGTGAGTGGAGCCACGGGCGCCGGTTCGGCCGCTTCCGGAGCCGGAGGTAACGGTGCCCGTGGCCCCGCCACGGACTCCCAAGGGGGCACTGTGACGGATACCCGGGGCCCTCAGCCCCAGTACGAGGGTTACGCGACCGGGCCGCTGCCCGGAGAGCGGGAACCCGCACCGGGCCAGGCGGGCCCGTACCACCCGCCGCAGGCCTACCCCTCGCCCCCGGGCGGGACCCAGGGCGGCGGGCGGACCTACGGCGGCCAGCAGGGCATGGGGGCCGCCCAGGCGGCCCGCAAGCCGCGGACGGGGGCGCGGACCACTCCGCGTACCCGCAAGGCGCGTCTGCGCGTCGCCAAGGCCGATCCGTGGTCGGTGATGAAGGTCAGCTTCCTGCTGTCCATCGCACTCGGCATCTGCACGGTGGTGGCGTCGGCGGTCCTGTGGATGGTGATGGACGCGATGGGCGTCTTCTCCACCGTGGGCGGCACCATCAGCGAGGCGACCGGTTCCAACGAGGGCAACGGCTTCGACCTGCAGGCGTTCCTTTCGCTGCCGAGGGTCCTCGTCTTCACCTCGGTCATCGCGGTGATCGACGTGGTCCTCGCCACCGCGCTGGCGACGCTGGGCGCCTTCATCTACAACCTGTCGGCGGGCTTCGTGGGCGGTGTCGAGCTGACGCTGGCCGAGGACGAGTAGCCCGGCGGCTATCGATTTTGGGACTGGCCCCGACGTGCGCTAATCTTCAGAAGTCAGCGCGACGGAAAAGCGCGGCGGGGCTATAGCTCAGTTGGTTAGAGCGCATCCCTGATAAGGATGAGGCCACAGGTTCAAATCCTGTTAGCCCCACCAGCACGAAGGCCCCTCACCGGAAACGGTGGGGGGCCTTCGCCGTTCCGGGGCGTCGTCCCGGAACGGGGCGTCATCTCGTGGCCGTGCGGCGCAGGCGGCCGAGCAGTGTCTCGGTGAGCGCGCCGAGGACGAATGCCTGGACCAGGGCACTGGCGACGATGCCGCCGGTCACGTACCAGTACGAAACCTCCGTGGTGCCCCAGACGTCGACGCCCAGCATCGTGAACAGCAGGGAGGCCGGGGCGGTCAGCAGGAACGGCCAGATGCCGATGAAGCCGGGGTCCCCGAACGTCGCGACGAGCACCTCGGACACGACGGAGGCGCCGACGATCCCCAGGTAGACCGCGGAGACGGGGTTGGCGAAGGTCAGACGGAACAGGGCGCGAGTGCGAGCGTGCATGGATTCCCCCCGGAAGAAGCGTTTCTGTCGTGCTGTGTGCTTCTCATGCTCGTGGCCGGCCGTTCTCCGGGCGTGAGTACACCTACTCATTCGGGGTGTGTGGATGTGCGGGCGCACGGGAAAGCCCCCGTCCGGTGTGTACCGGCCCGGGGGCTCAGGGGATCAGCGGCGGCGCTGTCACGGTGGGAGGAGCGAGGCGTCCTGCGCCGTGGTGCCGTGCGAGGTGCGGGCGGTTCCGGTGGTGTTCACGGTGTTCTTCGCGTCGGACGACAGATGCCGGGTGGCGGGTGAGGAGCCGTGGGCCTCGGCCCTGATGCGCTGCTTCATCGTCGGCGGCAGGGCCCGGTCACGCGGAAGGGTCCATCGCACCGAAGGGCCGGCCGCGGTTGCGCGGGCCGCCGGGGCGTGCTCCTGGGTCGTCGCCGCCGGCTCCGTGTTCGTGTTCGTGGTTTCCGCGGCGGCGGTGGTGGAGCTCGCGAGGCCCAGCGACGCGAGGAGGGCGAAGAAGGCGGTGATGAAGGCGGTCCAGATGCTCTTGGCCTTGAAGGTGCTCATGGCCCCTCACTTTCGGGTGGTCCGGTTTGCTTACCTTTCCGATGATGTGGATCCGGCCCGCGATTTCGTGGACCGACGCCGTGCACGCGCCGATCTTCAGATGAACACCACTCTTATGGTTCAACCGGCCGCCCTCGGCTTCCCGGCGGGCCGCTCGCGGGGCGAAGGAACGGGTACGCACAGGGCGGCGCCGATCGCACCTTCACAGGCGCCAATTGGGTTGCGGGGAGGTCACCGGCCGATATCGGCCGGTGTGTATAGTCGGGCGCCAGAAGTCCCCTACGCCAACGAAAGACGAGGTCGCGCGGTGAAGAAGCTTCTCCTGGTCGCACTGGCCGCCATCGGCGGGCTCCTCGTGTACCGCCAGATCCAGGCGGATCGCGCCGAGCAGGATCTGTGGACGGAGGCGACCGACTCCGTGCCCGCAGGTTCGGGTGTCTGAGACGGAACAGCCTGGAACGAGCCCCGGTCGCCGACGCGGCCGGGGCTTCGTGCTGTTGCGGGACCGTGACAGCTGTGCTCTTGAGTTCACTCAAGCAAATCAATAGCTTGCTTGAGCAAAGAGGACGGCTGTTCGGTCGAGGGGGCACGGGTGGGGACAGGCCATCACCGCGGCGGTGTGCGGGCGGGGACATTGATCGGCGGGGCGCTGTTCGCCCTGGTGGCGGGCGTGCTGCCGGCCCCGGCGGTGACGCCGGACGCACAGGGGGCACCGGCGGCCGGACGGTCGGGCGGTAACAGCAGTCTGGTCATGGTGCTCGACTCCTCCGGTTCCATGGGGGACGACGACGGCACCGGGCGCACCCGGATGGAGAGCGCCCGCGCGGCCGTCTCCACCGTGGTCGACGGGCTGCCGGACGGGCATCCGACCGGGCTGCGGGTCTACGGCGCCGACCGGCCGCGCGGCTGCACGGACACCCGGCTCGTCCAGCCGGTGCGCGAGCTCGACCGGGACGCGCTGAAGCGAGCGGTCGCGGGGGTGCGGCCCCGGGGCGACACCCCCATCGGGCTCTCGCTGCGCAGGGCGGCCGACGACCTGCCGGAGCCGGCGGGCGGCGCCATCGGCACACGCACGATCCTGCTGGTCTCGGACGGCGAGGACAACTGCGGTGCGCCGGCGCCCTGCGAGGTTGCGGAACAGCTCGGCAGGGAAGGGCTCGGGCTGCGGATCGACACCGTCGGCTTCCAGGTGAAGGGCCCCGCCCGCGAACAGTTGGAGTGCATCGCGCACGCGGGCAACGGCCGCTACTACGACGCACCGGACGCCGATGCGCTGGCCCGTCAGCTCCAGCGCGCGGCCCAGCTCTCCGCGGACGGCTACCGGCTGAAGGGCCGTCGGGTGGCGGGCGCGGCCACGGCCGACCGGGCACCCGTGCTCGCTCCCGGGCAGTACCTGGACACCATCGGGCCGGGCGAGAAGCGGTACTACGCGGTGGATCTCGACGATGCTTCCACGGCGGACTTCGCCGCGACCGCGGTCCCGCAACCGGGGGCGGCCGTCGATGCGTTCGACGCGCTGACCACCAGGATCGAGCACTCCGAGCACGGGTACTGCGCGGCGAACACCGAGCGCTTCCTGCAGAGGGAGGGTGCGGTGCCGCTGACGGCCGCCGTCGCCCGTGTCCCCTCGCCGGACGGTGGCCGCGACTGCGACGGTGCGGGCCGCTACCGGCTCGTGGTGGAGCGGGCGAGCAAGAAGGGCTCGGACGCGGCGCGTTGGCCCCTGGAGCTCGTGTACGGGGTCGAGAAGCCCCTGGCGGACGGCGTGACGCCCGCGCAGTCACAGGCGGAGTACGGCGAGGGCGGGAGCGCCACGCTGCCCACCGGCGATCCGCGCGAGGTGCGCGGCGGCACCGGCTTCAACGACGCGCGGGAACTCGGCCGGGGCGTGTGGCGCGACCGGATCCTGCCGTCGCAGACGCTCTGGTACAAGGTGCCGGCGGGCTGGGGCCAGCAGGTGGTGTACGACGTGGAGTTCGCGAACGAGCCCACGGTGGACCGGCCCGGGGGAACGTACTCGTACGGTGCCAGCCGGCTCTACACACCGGCCCGCCATCCGCTCGGCGAGGGCGGTGAGTTCCGGGCGAGCACGATGTATGACGGCAGGCCCGCGGCGGTCCGGATGGGTGGGGTTCCCGTCGCCTGGACCAACCGCTACGAGAACCGCTCCGAGGTCCAGCCGGTGCACGTCGGGGGCGATTTCTACATCTCGGTGACCCTGGGCGCAGGCGCCGCGGAGATCGCGGAGAACCCGGAGATCGGGGTGGTCCTGCGGGTGGCGGTGCTGGGCGAGGAACGCACCGGTCCGGGAGACGACGCCCCGACGGTCGCGGAGAAGCCGGGCGGGAACGCCGACGGTGCGGACAATCGGGGCGATTCCGCCGCCTCCGCAGACAGCGGTGATGCGGGAGGGGCAGGATGGGCCGTCGTTGCGGCCGCGGGCGCGGGGGCTGCCGCCATGGCCGTGGTCCTGGCCGTGTTCGTATATGTACGCGGTCGCCGCGGGGCAGCCGCACGGATGACGAGGGGAAGCGCGTGATGAGGCGGCGCAGCAGGATGCGGAGGGCGCTGGCGGCGGTGGCGGCGGTGTTCGCGGTGGCGGCGCTGCCCGGACAGGCGTACGCGGCGGGCGAGGGCGGCACGTACACCTTCGATCCGGACGCCCGGTCGGTCACCGGCGAGGAGGTCAGCGCCGACGCGGTGGCGCTGAAGCCGGACACCGTCTACAGGAGCAGGATCTCGGGCGAGCAGAAGCTCTACTACCGGCTGAACCTGGACGCGAAGACGAACGCCTATGTCTCCGCCGTCGTCGTGCCGAAGGCCGGCAGCAAGGTGGCGTACGGGGACGGCATCACGATCAGCGTCCGGGACAGCTCGGACGACCAGTGCAGTTCGCAGGACGCCGTCTTCGGGTCCGCGCAGTACCCGCGTCCCATCGCCGCCTACGCCTCCCGGCGCGTCGACAAGGACGGCAGCTGCAAGGAGGCCGGCACGTACTACGTGCTCGTCGAGCGGGAGAGCAAGGAGACGTCCGACCGGGGGGAGTGGGACCTGGAGCTGCGTTACGTCTCCGAGCCGCAGCTCGCGGACCCCTCGTCCGCCCCGACCTCGGCCCCGTCGTCCTGGCCGTCCTCGTCGCCGCCTCCGCCGGCCGCGGCCACGGACAACACCCGGCACGGGGGCGCCGGTTACTACGACGCCACGAGCTTGGAGACCGGCGAGTGGAAGGACCGGATCGAGCCCGGCCAGACCCTCTTCTACCGGGTCCCGGTGGACTGGGGGCAGCAGCTCTTCGCCACGGCCGGGCTGAGCAACAGCACGTCCGCGAAGAACGCGTACGTCAGCAGTGCGCTGGCGATGTCACTGGAGAATCCCGTCCTGGGGCACGTCGACGAGGTGTCGCCGATGTCGTATTCGGGAAAGCCTGCCTCCGTCTCCCTCGACCCGCTGCCCCCGGTCGCGTACAAGAACCGGTACGACCCCAGCGACGACACCGGCGGCATGAGGTTCGCCGGCTGGTACTACCTCTCCGTCTCGCTGAGCCCGCAGGTCGCGCAGGCGTACGGCGACAAGCCGATCACACTGTCGCTCCAGATCAGCGTGAAGGGACAGGCGGCCAAGACGCCGTACAAGGGTGATGCCGGGATCTTCGCCGTGACCCAGGGCGACAAGGACGCGGCGCGGGAGGGGCGGAACGGCGCGCAGGCCGCTGCCGCCGGCAGGACCAGCGGCACGATGAAGCTGGTCGCGGCGGCCGGGATCGGCGCGGGCGCCGTGCTGGTGCTCTGGATCGGCGCCTGGACGCTGATCGCGCGGCGCCGCGCGGTCGCCGTACCCGCCGCGCCCACCGGTGGCGGTCAGTATCCGTACGGAGGCCCGCCCCAGGCCTGGTAGCCGGGGCCGGGCCGTCCTTCCTCAGACCTGGGTCAGCGCCCAGATGCCCACGGCGAAGCAGACCAGCGCCACCAGCAGGACCGGGACCGCCACCTTCGGGGACGGTCCCGGTCGCGTGCGCGGGGCGGGAGCCGATCCCTGGACCCCCTGGACCCCCTGGAAGGGGGCGCCCTGCTGGGGGGCCGTGTAGGGGCGGGTGAGGGACTGGTCGTGCGGTCCGGGGGCCGGTGCGTGCGCCGGGTCCGCGTAGGGGGCGGCGTATCCGGCCGGTGCGGGGCCCGGATAGCCGTACGAGGCCGCCGGCGCGGCCGTTTGCGGAGCCTGGTGCGCGGGAACGGCCGGCTCGGGAGGCGGAAGGTGGAAGCTGCCCGTCTCGGACATGGACGCGGGCGCGGACGGGTAGGGCTGCGGCTGCTGTACGCCCGGCTGCGGGGCGAACGGCCCGCCGGGCTGCGGGCCGGTGGGCTGGGGCGAAGGGGGCTGGGGAGCCGGGGTTTCCGGGGCCGGGATGACCGGGGACGCCTGGGACGGGGCCTGCTGACCGGTGGGCCGGGGGTCCGGCGTGTGCGGCCCCGGCGTCCGGCCCGACCGCTCCGGCCCGTCGGGGCCGAAGCCCTCGGGCAGCGGGCCGATCTGGTCGAAGACCTCCACCGGCTCCTCGTCGTGCGAGGGTTCGGGCAGCATCTCCACGGCGGCGTTCAGGGCCTTGCGCGCCCCCGTGGCGGTACGGAAACGGTCCTGCGGGTCCGGCTGCAGGAGCCCCGCGATGACCTGCCACAACGGCTCCGGGACGCCGTCGGGGGCGCTCGGCGTACCGTGCGCGGCGAAGTTCTCGATGAGGTCCTGGGAGTCGGGCTTGGTGCCCTGGAGCAGATAGAGGGCGACCAGGCCGACGGCGAAGAGGTCGGCGGGGAAGTCCGGTTCCGCTCCCATCATCTGCTCGGGCGCGAAGTAACCCAGCGTCCCCACCACGTAGTTCGTCTCGGTGAGACGGGGCTCGCCCTTGCGCATGGAGATGCCGAAGTCGGACAGGCGCAGGTGCGGCCGGCCCCGGCCGGTCGCTTCCATAAGGATGTTGGCGGGTTTGATGTCCCGGTGCACGACACCCTCGGCGTGCACCGTCGAGAGGCCGGACAGCAGCTGGTCGAGCAGGGTGCAGACGAACCGAGGGGGCAACGGGCCGTAGTCGCCGATGACATGGGCCAGCGAGCCGCCGCTGACGAGGTCCATGGTGAACAGCACCTGGTCGTCGTCGGCGGCCCAGCTGGCCGGCGCCAGCACATGGGGATGCTCGATGCGCAGCGCCTGTTCGCGGACGAAGCGGAGCAGCGTGTGCGCGTCGCTCTGCTGCAGGACCTTGGCCGCCACATAGCGGCGGCGCCGGTGGTCCCAGGCGCGCCACACGGCACCGACCCCACCGCGTCCGATCGGATCGACCAGTTCGTACCGTCCGGCGAAGACCTCACCCATGGCGCTGCGCTCGCTCCCCGTTCCTGTTTCGGCCCGTTCCCCCGTATCGCGCGGGAACCTAGCTCTGGTGGCTCTCGTAGTGCGCGACCGCTTCCGCGGTGCGCCCCGCCCCGTACACCTTGAGGAACTCTGCCAGTTCCGGGTGCGTCGGGGCGAGGGAGTCCGCCGCATCGATGATGTCACCGGCGGCCGCGACCGAGCGCAGCAGCGACTGGATCTCCCGGACCACGCGGCGCACGGTGGGTGCCCCACCGCTGGAGGTGGTCTGGCCGGTGCCCGAGAGCACCGAGCCGCCCTGGGACTTCTTGATCTCCTCCATGCGGTCCGTGGCCTCCCCGGCGCTGACGCTGCCGTCGGCGACCTGACCGGCGAGTTCCTGGAGTGCCTGGACGCGCTGGACGACCGCCGGGTTGCCGATCTTCGCGCGCTGACCGCTCATGAGCTGGGAGAGCATGGGAGCGGACAGTCCGAGTGCCGCGGCGAGCCGGGCCTGGTTGAGACCGAGATCGTCGATCAGACGGCGGAAGAGCGCCCCCAACGGCTCTCCGTACCAACTGCGCTGAAGGTCTCTGGCTCTGGCCGTCGCCTCTTGCTGCGCTGCATCCATTGCGTCTCCCCTTCGCATCGGCTTCGCTGCTGCGAACCTCGACCAGCATCTTACGGAGCGTGGTCGCGCACCGGGAGTCCCCGTATTTTTGCAGGAACACGGGGGTGAGCCGGTACTCTGTTCTGCGGCGGTGGCCCGAACGTCGAGGCGTTCGGAGCTGCGTGCTGTCGGGGCCTTAGCTCAGTTGGTAGAGCGCTGCCTTTGCAAGGCAGATGTCAGGAGTTCGAATCTCCTAGGCTCCACATCAAGAGGTCCCCTGAACTGCGGAAACGCGGATCAGGGGACCTCTTTGCATATGCCTGGGCCGGACCGCACGGCTGCCGGACAGGTTCTTCAAAGGGTCTTCATCGTTCCGCTCCTACCGTCGCCCTGCCCGCCGCGCCCGCGGCCGGGCCCCCAGGGAGAGCGGGAGAACGATAGGACGAACGGGCGCCGGGAGACCTTGTGGTCCTCCGGCGCCCGTCCCGGCGCGCGTGCTGTGCGGCGGTGTCCGTCGTGCCTTCCGGCCGGTACGGATCAGGGGCGGTCGTCCCGGTCCGTGCCGCCCAGGACGTCCGGACCGTCCTCGCCCGCTTCGGCGTCGGCCTGCTTGGCCTCGACCTCGGGGTCCAGGATCGTCGACGCGTTCGGGCTGCCGTCGACGGAGGACAGCGGGGCGCGGTCGTCGACCTCGGTGGGGGCCGGCGGCTCGACCAGCCACTCGGGGTTGGCCTGCTTGTCCCACCAGCGCCACACCGCGTAGCCGGCACCCACGAGGATGCCGGTCACGGCCAGGCCCTTGAACGCCTTGCCGGCCCTGGCCCGCCGCTCGTGCTTCCGGGCCAGCTTGCGGATCTGCTTCGCCGTGACCTGCCCGCGCAGGGCGGCGACAGCGGCGGCGCTGCGGGCCGCCGCCTCCTCGGCCACCGGCTGGGCGGCGGCCCTGGCGGTCTCGATGCGGGGGACGGTGTAGTCCGCGGCGCTGCGGGCGGCCTGACGGGTGCGGAGCGCGGCGCGCTGGGCGACTTCGTCGACCTTCGGGGGTACATGCGTGAGGGCGAGTTCGATACGGGGGGCGACGTGCGCGCCGTACTGGACACGGGCCTGCTTGGCTGCCTTCGACACCTTCGGTGCGAGCAGCGTGCGGGCCTCGTGCGCATAGTGAACGGCTTGTTCCTTGGCCGAGTCGGCGTAGGGCGCCACCACGTCCGCGGCGTGCTGCACGCTGTCCCTCGCCGAGTCGGTTGCGGCACGCACGCTGTCGATGCGGGTCACGGGATCCTCCTCCTTGGTGGCGGGTTGGTACTCCGCCTTTCCACCCATTTCGAGATCATGCCTGCGCGGTGCCGGTGGGGCACGTGGGGCGGGCATCCGGGTCATACGGCATACAAAGGATGTCCCGGGCGATGTGGTGCAAGGGGAGTCTTGCGCCGACCATCCCACGCTCCGGCCCGCCGTGCGTCTCTTCGGCACGCGTATGGCGGCAGGTTCGGCACGCGCATGGCGGCATCCGCCGCGCCGGGCGGCGCGGAGGGCGCCCGGCGCTCGCCTCGGACGCCGCCGGGGTGGCCCGTGCGAGGATCGGGGCGTCGGGGCCGGACCGGTTGCCGGAGCGGGCCGACGCGCAGCGCAGCCGCGCAGAGCACATGGGCAGACTCACGGAAGGCAGATCGTGGCCGAGCAGCTTTACGCCACCTTGAAGACCAACCAGGGCGACATCGAGATCCGGCTTCTGCCGAACCACGCTCCCAAGACGGTCAGGAACTTCGTCGAGCTCGCCAACGGTGAGCGCGAGTGGACCAACCCGGAGACCGGCGAGAAGAGTACGGGCCGGCTGTACGACGGCACCGTCTTCCACCGCGTGATCGACGGTTTCATGATTCAGGGCGGCGATCCGCTGGGCAACGGCACGGGCGGTCCCGGCTACAAGTTCGCGGACGAGTTCCACCCCGATCTCGCCTTCACCAAGCCGTATCTGCTCGCCATGGCCAACTCGGGCCCCGGCACCAACGGCTCGCAGTTCTTCATCACGGTCTCGCCGACAGCCTGGCTGACCAACAAGCACACCATCTTCGGCGAGGTGGCGGACGCCAAGAGCCGGCAGGTGGTGGACGCCATCGCCGGCACCGCGACCAACGCGCGTACCGACCGCCCGGTGCAGGACGTCGTCATCGAGTCGGTCGCCGTCGAGAAGCGCTGAGCGCCTTACGTCACCACCCGGTCACTCTCCGATTCCGCGTTCGGGAACCAACCGCCCCGCTCGTCCGTATCTCATGACAGAACGGACGTGCGGGGCGGTGCCGTGTGCGTCCCCGCCACGACGAGCACCGAACGACGAGGACCGAGGGGACCGGGAAGCCATGGGACCGATGGACCAGCAGCCGCCGGGTGCGTCCGGGCCGCCCCCGCCCGTGGAGGGACCGGTCGTCTGCTACCGCCACCCGGACCGCGAGACGGCGGTCCGGTGCGTCCGCTGCGACCGCCCCATCTGCCCGGACTGCATGGTCAGCGCGTCGGTCGGCTTCCAGTGCCCGGACTGCGTCCGCCAGGGTTCCGGTACGGGACACGGCGCCTCCGCGGCCCGGCCGCGCACGCTGGCCGGCGGCGCCGTGGCGGCCGATCCCCGGCTGATCACCAAGATCCTGCTGGGGATCAATGTCGCGGTGTTCATCGCGGTGCTCGCCGACGACGCGCTGCTCGACAAGCTGGTGCTGCTCGGCCGGGCCAACTTCTACTACGGCGGTCCGCCCGAGGGCATCGCCGAGGGCCAGTGGTACAGGCTGGTGACGTCGATGTTCCTGCACCAGGAGGTGTGGCACATCGCCTTCAACATGCTGGGGCTGTGGTGGCTGGGCGGCCCGCTCGAAGCCGTGCTGGGCCGGGCTCGCTACCTCGCGCTGTATCTGCTCTCGGGGCTGGCGGGCGGTGCGCTGACCTACTGGCTCGCGGAGCCGAACCAGCCCTCGCTGGGTGCTTCCGGCGCCATCTTCGGTCTGCTCGGCGCGACCATCGTGCTGATGCGCCGGCTGAACTACGACATGCGCCCGGTCTTCATGATCCTCGCGCTCAACCTGGTGATCACCTTCAACCCCTGGGGCGGGATCGCTTGGCAGGCGCATGTCGGGGGACTGGTCGCCGGAGTGCTGATCGCGATCGGCATGCTGCACGCCCCGCGCGAGCGGCGTGATCTGGTGCAGTTCGGGACCTGTGCCCTGGTCCTGCTGGCCACCGTCCTGATCGTGGTGACCAGAACGGCCGCCCTGGCCTAGAGGCCGCCTCCGTCATCCTCCACAGGACGGTTGTGGACCATTTGTGACCGAAGTTGTCCACAGGATTCCACAGCGTGATCCCGATCTTGTGCATAGTGCGGGCACAACTGTGCCCCTTGTCCCTGAGCTGGGTTTTTCCAGTCGGGACAAGGGGCGTTCCGCCTCCGGGTGGAGGCGGCTGCAGTCACACCGGCGTCAACGGCCGGAGAGTTATCCACAGATCGTCTGACCTTTTCCCCCACCTGTGGATAACGCTGTGGGTAACTCAGGGCAGGGGTTGCGAACCCGGGGCGATCTGTGGTCTACGCGGTCGCGCGGGCTACTTCCACTGGGTGGAGACGCCGAAGCCGCCGGCGATGAAGCCGAAGCCGACGACGATGTTCCAGTTCCCCAGCGACTCGACCGGCAGGTCGCCGTCGGTCACGTAGAAAACGACGATCCAGGCCAGGCCGATCAGGAACAGCGCCAGCATCACCGGCGCGACCCAGCTGCGATTGGTCAGCTTTATGTTGGTCGCCTGCTTCGCCGGAGGCGGCGTGAAGTCGGCCTTCTTGCGGATACGTGACTTCGGCACGAGGAACTCTCCTGTCGATGCGCTGCGTGACCGCGCAGGGAACTGTGGCTGGCGCCGGGGCTGGGCGCGAGGGGGAATGTGGCCTCCCCCGGGCGTCCGTTAGCGTAGTGCTTCCGTGGCACCGAAGGAGATAAGGGTACGTTGAGCAATTCTGCCGACTCTCCCCCCGGGCCGGTCCGGCGCACCTTCCGGCACCCGGTCAGAGTGCTCACCGCTGCCGTTTTCGCCCTTGCCGGACTTATCTTCGTGACCAGCGCGAATACGGCCAAGGGCACCAATATCCGCACCGACGCCTCGCTGCTGAAGCTCTCCGACCTCATCCAGCAGCGCAGCGAGAAGAACGCCGCCCTGGAGGAGTCCGCCGCCTCCGTGCGCGGGGACATCGACAGCCTCGCCCAGCGCGACAACGGCAGCACCAAGGCCGAGGCCGCCAAGCTCAAGGCGCTGGAGCGGACCGCGGGTACCACCGCGATCTCCGGCCGGGCCGTCTCCGTCACGCTCGACGACGCCCCGCCGAACGCCACCGCGAGCCCCGGCTACCCCGATCCCCAGCCCAACGACCTGGTCATCCACCAGCAGGACCTCCAGGCGGTCGTCAACGCGCTGTGGCAGGGCGGAGCCAAGGGCATCAAGGTCATGGACCAGCGGCTGATCTCCACCAGCGCCGTGCGCTGCGTCGGCAACACCCTGATCCTCCAGGGCCGGGTCTACTCACCCCCGTACAAGATCACCGCGGTGGGCGACCCCGGTGCGCTGCGGCGGGCGCTCGACGCCTCGCCGTCGATCCAGAACTACCTGCTGTACGTGAAGGCGTACGGGCTCGGCTGGCAGGTCGACGAGCAGCGGGCGGTGACGCTTCCCGGCTACTCCGGCACGGTGGATCTGCACTACGCGGAGCCGGTGAAGTAGCAGAGGGGGCCGGCCGCCGCACAGCTTTCCACAGGCTACCCACGCCGGGCCCACGGCCCTTTAGTCTGGTCCCGTACCGAATGGAGGGTCTGGATGTACAGCTGGATCTGGCGGCATCTGCCGGGCAACGTGTGGGTGCGTGCGTTCATTTCGCTCGTGCTCGCCCTGGCAGTCGTCTATGTGCTGTTCCAGTACGTCTTCCCGTGGGCGGAGCCGCTGCTTCCGTTCGGTGACGTGACGGTCGACGGCGCGAGCCCGGCGACGGGGGCCGGACGATGAGCGCCCGCATCCTGGTCGTCGACAACTACGACAGCTTCGTCTTCAACCTCGTCCAGTACCTCTACCAGCTGGGCGCCGAGTGCGAGGTGCTGCGCAACGACGAGGTGACCACGGCCCACGCCCAGGACGGCTTCGACGGCGTCCTGCTCTCCCCCGGCCCCGGCACCCCGGAGCACGCGGGCGTCTGCATCGACATGGTGCGGCACTGCGCGGCGACCGGCGTCCCGGTCTTCGGGGTCTGCCTGGGCATGCAGTCCATGGCGGTGGCGTACGGCGGTGTCGTGGGCCGCGCGCCCGAGCTGCTGCACGGCAAGACGTCCCCGGTGCTCCACGAGGGCACCGGCGTGTTCGCCGGCCTGCCCTCGCCGTTCACCGCGACCCGCTACCACTCGCTCGCCGCCGAACCGGACACGGTGCCCGACGAGCTGGAGGTCACCGCGCGGACCGCCGACGGCATCATCATGGGCCTGCGCCACCGGGAGCTGGCCGTCGAGGGTGTGCAGTTCCACCCGGAGTCGGTGCTCACCGAGCACGGCCATCTGATGCTGGCCAACTGGCTGGTGTGCTGCGGGGACACCGGAGCCGTCGAAAGGTCGGCGGGGCTCGCTCCGGTGGTGGGCAAGGCCGTCGCGTGACCCCACCCCGCCACGGAGCCGGGGCCGGGCAGGACGACCCGCACGATCCGCGGGCGTACGAGGACCCGGGCGCGTTCGAGGCGGCGGTCCACCGGCTCTCGGACCCGTTGAACGACCCGCTGCCGGAGCCGGAGCCCGTACCCCCGCCGCAACAGGAGCCGTACGTCCCCCAGGGCCCCCAGCAGGCCCCGCAGGAGTGGTACGACCCCGAGGGATACCAACGGGACTGGTACGGCCACCAGGAGCCCGTACAGCAGCCCCTGGCGGCCTCGGAGGCCCCGGCCGACGAGGCCGTGGAGCCGGCCACCGAGGTGTTCGGGCGAATAGAGGGGGACGATCCGGCCGTGCCGGCCCCCCGCCCGGAGGCGGAGAGCGCCGACGAGCCGGACGGCGGCGACATGCCCCCGGCGGCCGCGCCGCCCCCGCCGCCCACCGGCGGCCGTGCCGAGCGCAGGCGCGCCGCCAAGGGGCGTGGCCGGCGGCGTCCCGCGCCGCGGCCGGCTCCCCCCGGGAGCGCGGCTGCCCCCGCGAAGCCCATGACGCGCATGGAGGCGCGCCGGGCGGCCAAGGCCGCCAAGGACAGCCCAGCGGTCGTCATCAGCCGCGGCATCGGCGAACTCTTCATCACCCTCGGCGTCCTGATGCTGCTCTTCGTCACCTACCAGCTCTGGTGGACGAACGTGCGCGCCGACCAGATCGCCGGCCGGGAGACCCACAAGATCCAGGACGACTGGGCCAAGGGCACCCCGAAGCAGGAGGCGTTCGAGCCGGGGCAGGGCTTCGCCATCATCCACATCCCCAAGCTGGACGTCGTCACGCCGATCGCCGAGGGCACCAGCAAGGAGAAGGTCCTCGACCGCGGCATGGTCGGCCACTACAGCGACAAACCGCTGCGCACGGCGATGCCCTCCGACAAGCAGGGCAACTTCGCGCTGGCCGGCCACCGCAACACGCACGGCGAGCCGTTCCGCTACATCAACCGGCTGAAGCCCGGCGACCCGATCGTGGTCGAGACCCGGGAGGCGTACTACACGTACGAGATGACGAGCGTCCTGCCGCAGACATCGCCCTCCAACGTCTCCGTGATCGACCCGGTGCCGAAGCAGTCCGGGTTCACCGAGCCCGGCCGGTACATCACGTTGACGACGTGTACGCCCGAATTCACGAGTACGTACCGTTTGATCGTCTGGGGCAAGATGGTCGACGAACGGCCGCGCAGCAAGGGGAAGCCCGACGTGCTCGTGGACTGAACGGGCTGGACGTCATGACGACAGGGCGGTGCTATGACAGCGACGACCGAGGACCACGAGCGGACCGACGAGTCCGCGCCCCCCGCGCGGAAGGGCGGCCGTCATCCCCTCGCGACCGCCGTCAGTGTCTTCGGTGAACTCCTCATCACCGCAGGTCTGGTGCTCGGGCTCTTCGTCGTCTACTCCCTGTGGTGGACGAACGTGCTCGCCGACCGCGAGGCCGCCAAACAGGGCAACACCGTCCGCGACCGCTGGGCGGACGGCCCCGGCGCGCTGGACACCAAGGACGGCATCGGCTTCCTCCACGTCCCGTCGATGAAGAACGGCGAGGTGCTCGTCAAGAAGGGCACCGACACCGAAACGCTCAACGACGGCGTCGCCGGCTACTACACCGATCCGGTGAAATCCGCGCTCCCCTCCGACAAGGAGGGCAACTTCACGCTGGCCGCCCACCGGGACGGCCACGGGGCGAAGTTCCACAACATCGACAAGGTGCGGACCGGGGACGCGATCGTCTTCGAGACGAAGGACACCTGGTACGTCTACAAGGTCTTCAACGAGCTCCCGGAGACGTCCAAGTACAACGTCGACGTGCTGGGCCCCGTCCCGAAGGGCTCCGGCGTGAAGAAGGCCGGCCGCTACATCACGCTCACGACCTGCACCCCGGTCTACACGTCGAAGTACCGCTACATCGTGTGGGGCGAGCTGGTCCGTACGGAGAAGGTCGACCGCGCCCGCACGCGGCCGGCGGAGCTGCGCTGAGACAGGCGGGTACGGCAGAGGGCCCCGGTCACCGTGAAGGTGACCGGGGCCCTCTGCCGTACCGGGTGCGGGACGGGTCAGTGACCCCTTCCGCCGTTCGGTCCGCCGAAGATGTTGCCGCCACTGTCGATGGTGTTCAGGGTGACGGTGCCACCCTTCTCCACCTCCTGGTTGGGCATCGGGGTGCTCATGACCACCTTGGCGTCCGGCTTGTCGACCGAACCGGGCGCGAGCGCGACCACCAGGCCCATGCCCTCCAGCTGCGCCTTCGCGTCCTGGTAGGTCTTGTTGACCAGGTCACCCGGGACGGTCACCTTCTCCGGCTCGGCCGGACCCTTGGAGACCTTGAGGATGATCGACGTGTCCTTGCCGACCTTCTCGTTGGCGGCGGGGGTCTGCTCGACCACCGTGCCGGCGGGCTTGTCGGAGTCGACGTCGCTGCGGCCGATGTTCTTGAAGCCGTTTCCGGTCAGCTGGGACACCGCGTCCTCATACGAGCGGTCCGTCACCGGCGGCATGGTGAGCAGCTTCTCCGTGGCGACCTTGAGCTTGACCTCGGAGTTCTCCTCGGCCTTCGTGTCGCCCTTGGGGGACTGCTCCAGGACGGTGCCCGGTTCGGCCTGGTCGGACTCGACCGAGGTGACGGTGACCGTGAAGCCCCTCTTCTCCAGGGCCTCGCGGGCGCTGTCCTCGGACTTCTCCGTGACGTCGGGGACCTCGACCTTCGGCGGACCGCTGGAGACGAAGACCGTGATGGTCTCCTGCTCCTTCATCTGCTCCTTGGCCGTCGGCGTCTGGCGGCAGATCTTGTTCTTGGGCTGGTCCTTGCACTCTTCCTTCGGACCGACCTCGAGCTTCACGTCCGCGTTGTCGGCGAGCTTCTGAGCGTCCTTGACCGTGAGACCGACCATGTTGGGCACGTCGAACGCGCCCTTGTCGGCGCCGTCTCCGCCGAAGACGGCCTTGCCGATGAGGATCGCGCCGATCAGCACCAGGATGCCCGCGACGACCAGCAGGATCGTCGAGGTGTTGCTCTTCTTCTGCCTGCGGCGGTCCGGGCGGTCGTCGTAGCCGTAGCCGCCGTCGTCCGGATTGACCGGCGGCAGCATCGACGTCTGCTCGCCGTTCTGGTCGGTGGCGCGCAGCGCGGTGGTGGGCTGGTCGCTGTCGTACCCGCCGCCGTAGCCCCCGTAACCCGCCGCGCCCATCGCGGCCGTGGCGGCGACCGGCTGACCGTCGAGGCACGCCTCGATGTCGGCGCGCATCTCGTCGGCCGACTGGTAGCGGTAGTCGGGGTCCTTGGTGAGGGCCTTCAGCACGATCGCGTCCATGGCGGGCGTGATCTCGGGGTCGAAGTTGCTCGGCGGCTGCGGCTCTTCCCGTACGTGCTGGTAGGCAACCGCGACCGGGGAGTCCCCGATGAACGGCGGCCGGACCGTCAGCAGCTCGTAGAGCAGACAGCCGGTCGAGTACAGGTCCGACCGTGCGTCGACCTGTTCGCCCTTGGCCTGCTCCGGGGAGAGGTACTGGGCGGTGCCGATGACGGCCGCGGTCTGGGTCATCGTCATGCCGGAGTCGCCCATGGCGCGGGCGATGCCGAAGTCCATGACCTTGACCTGTCCGGTCCGGGTCAGCATGACGTTGGCCGGCTTGATGTCCCGGTGGACGATGCCCGCGCGGTGCGAGTACTCCAGCGCCTGGAGGATGCCCACCGTCATTTCGAGCGTGCGCTCGGGCAGCAGTCTGCGCCCCGAGTGCAGCAGCTCGCGGAGCGTCGAGCCGTCGACGTACTCCATGACGATGTACGGGATGGAGACCCCGTCGACGTAGTCCTCGCCGGTGTCGTACACCGCGACGATCGCCGGATGGTTGAGCGAGGCGGCGGACTGGGCCTCACGGCGGAACCGGGCCTGGAAGGACGGGTCGCGGGCGAGGTCCGCCCGGAGCGTCTTCACAGCCACGGTGCGGCCGAGCCGGGTGTCGTGGGCGAGGTAGACCTCGGCCATGCCACCACGGCCGAGCACCGAGCCCAGCTCGTACCGGCCGCCGAGGCGACGCGGCTCTTCCATAACTGTTCCAGCCCTCTCCGTCAGTCCTGACCGCACCGGTGTGCGGTCCGGCGGTGTGCTGTTCGCGCATACGCTACCGGCCACGCATCAGCTGATCGGCCCACAGGCGATACCTGATATCCGACCGGTATCCGCAGGGGCGTTTTCGCGGCCGGGTGTGAGCGGTCTCACTTCTCGCTGTCGATGACCGCCTTCATGACCGCCTTCGCGATCGGGGCGGCCAGGCCGCCACCGGAGATGTCGTCGCGGGTGGCGTCGCTGTCCTCGACGACGACGGCCACGGCCACCGGGGAACCGCTGTCGGTCTTCGCGTACGAGATGAACCACGCGTACGGGTTCTCGCTGTTCTTCAGACCGTGCTGGGCGGTGCCGGTCTTGCCGCCGACCGTGACGTTCGGGATCTGGGCGTTGGTGCCGGTGCCCTCCTTGACGACGGTCTCCATCATTCCCTGGAGCTTCTGGGCGTTCTCCGCCGAGAGGGGCCGGCTGAACTCTTCCTTCTCGTGCGTGTAGATCACGTCCAGGTTGGGCGCCTTGCGCTCGGCGACCATGTACGGCTGCATCAGCTTGCCGTCGTTGGCGACGGCGGAGGCGACCATCGCCATCTGGAGCGGGGTGGCGCGGTTGGACGCCTGGCCGATGCCCGCCATGGCGTTCTGCGGCCGGTTGTCCTCGGGGTACACGCTGGCGTCCGCGCGGACCGGGGTGAAGATCTCCTTGTTGAAGCCGAACTTGGCGGCCTCGTCGATCATCTTCTGGTTGCCCAGGTCATCGCTGATCTTGCCGAAGACGGTGTTGCAGGAGTAGCGCAGCGCCTTGCGGAGCGAGGCGTTCTTGCACGGGATGCTGCCCTCGTTGGGCAGGTCCTGGCTCGTCTGCGGCAGACGCCAGGGCAGCGGCGACTTCGTGTCCTCGTCGATGTCCGTGTAGAGCCCGTTCTCCAGCGCGGCGGCCGCGGTGACGACCTTGAACGTCGAGCCGGGCGGGTAGGTCTCGCGCAGCGCCCGGTTGAGCATGGGCTTGTCCTTGTCCTTCAACAGGGCCTGCCAGGCCTCGGTGTCGGACTTGCCATTGCCCGCGAAGACGGAAGGGTCGTACGAAGGAGTGCTGGCGAGCGCCAGGATGGCGCCGGTCTGCGGGTCGAGAGCGGCGACGGCGCCCTTCTTCTTGCCGAGGCCCTCGAAGGCGGCCTTCTGGGCGGCGCCGTTGAGCGTGGTGACGACGTTCCCGCCCTGCTCCTTGTCGCCGGTGAA
Source organism: Streptomyces sp. NBC_00708 (assembly GCA_036226585.1). Classification (GTDB taxonomy): domain Bacteria; phylum Actinomycetota; class Actinomycetes; order Streptomycetales; family Streptomycetaceae; genus Streptomyces. Next base: position 3,447,041 of record CP108997.1, on the reverse strand, counting down.
CATCGACATCGTGCGGTTGAAGAACAGCTGGTCGTCATTGCCGGTGAGGATGCCGTCCTCGAGCTTCTCGAGCTGCGAGGCGTCGAAGGCCTGCGAGGAGTAGCCGGTGACGGGCGCCCACATGGGGCCGTCCTTCCAGACCCGCTTGTACTTGAAGTCGCTGCCCTTGGTCTCCGTGGATCCGGTGACCGACTTGCCGTCGACGATGATGTTGCCGCGCTCGTGGGCGTACCGCTCGATGCGGACGCGGCGGTTCTCGTCGCGGGTGTTGAGGGCGTCGGCCTTCACGTACTGGAGGTAGTTGGTCCGCGCGAGCAGGGCGAAGATCAGGACGCCGCAGAAGATCGCGATCCGGCGCAGGGGCTTGTTCACGGGCGGACCACCTGGGTCATCTCGGCGTCGGTCGAGGGTGCGGGCGCGGGCGCGGGGCGCCGGGCGGTGTCGCTGATGCGGATGAGGATGCCGATGAGGGCCCAGTTGGCGATCACGGACGAACCGCCGGCCGCGAGGAACGGCATCGTCATACCGGTGAGCGGGATGAGGCCCATGACACCGCCGGCGACGACGAAGACCTGGATGGCGAAGGCACCGGAGAGGCCGACCGCGAGGAGCTTGCCGAACGGGTCGCGGGCGGCGAGGGCCGTACGGATACCGCGTTCGACGATGAGGCCGTAGACCAGCAGGACGGCCATCATCCCGGCGAGTCCGAGCTCGTCGCCGACGGTGGCGAGGATGAAGTCCGCGTTGGCGGCGAAGCCGATCAGGTCGGAGTGGCCCTGGCCCCAGCCGGAGCCGAGCGTGCCGCCCGACCCGAACGACATGATGGCGTTGCCGATCTGCTCGCAGGCGCCGTCCGTCGTGAAGCACTTGAAGGGGTCCTGCCAGGCCGTCACTCGGGCTTCGACGTGAGGTTCGAACGTCGCGACGCCCACGGCACCTGCCGCGGACATCAGGAGGCCGAAGACGATCCAGCTGGTCCGCTCGGTGGCGACGTACAGCATGATCACGAAGAGGCCGAAGAACAGCAGGGACGTTCCGAGGTCGGTCTCGAAGACCAGGATCAGGATCGACAGCGCCCAGATGACGAGGATGGGGCCCAGGTCCCGTCCACGCGGCAGGTACAGACCCATGAAGCGGCGGCTGGCCAAGGCCAGCGCGTCACGTTTGACCATGAGATACCCGGCGAAGAAGATCGCGATGATGATTTTCGCGAACTCTCCGGGCTGGATGGAGAAGCCGGCGATGTTGATCCAGATCCTCGCGCCGAACTTGGCGGGGAAGAACATCGGCAGGATCAGCAGGAACAGCGCGGCCGCCATCGAGATGTACGTGTAGCGCTGCAGGATGCGGTGGTCCTTCAGCAGCAGCAGCACACCGACGAACAGCGCCACACCGACCGCCGAGTACATCAGCTGCCGGGGGGCGGACGGGGTGAACACCCCGAATGCGCTCTCCGCGTCCCTGATCAGCTTCGGCGACTGGTCCAGCCGCCAGATCAGCACCAGCCCCAGCCCGTTCAGCAGCGTGGCCAGCGGCAGCAGCAGCGGGTCCGCGTACGGGGCGAACTTCCGCACCACGAGATGGGCCACACCGCCGAGCAGGATGAGCCCCGCTCCGTAGCCGAACATGCCGGACGGCAGCTTGCCGTCCAGGGCCAGGCCCACGTTGGCGTAGGCGAACACCGAGATGGCGATGGCGAAGACCATCATCATCAGTTCGGTGTTGCGCCTGCTCGGCGCGTCGATCGCGCCGATCGTGGTCGTGTTGGTGACAACGCTCATGGTGCTGAAGGCCCCCTACGGCTCTACTTCTTACCGCACTGCGGGACCAGCTTCTTCTCTTCCTCCGAGAGGCTGGGCCCAGGAGTGGGAGTCGTGGAAGTCTGCTCGGACTTGGTGTCGCCACCGGATTTCTTGTCGGACTTCGACGCCTTGGTGGCATCGCCGTCCGTGCCCTGCGCCTGGCCCTCGTCGCCGTGTGCTTTCTCCGCCGCGCGGCGCTGCTCGTCCTTCTTGCAGGCGGACGCCTGGGTGGAGAGTTCGGTGATCTTCTCGCGGGCGTCGGCGAGGCTGCCCTCGGCGATCGTCGCCTCGACCTTCTTGCGCTGGTAGGCGGGGAGGTACTTGAGTTCGATCTCGGGATGGTCGGTCTCGATCTTCGAGAGCGACAGCCAGCCGAGGTCCTGGCTGATGCCCCGGTACAGCGCGACGTTGTCGTTCTTGGCGCCGACGTAGAACTGGGTCTGGGTCCAGCGGTAACCGCCGTACAGACCGCCGCCGACGACGGCCAGCGCGAGCACCGTGTACAGGGACCGCTTGAGCCACTTGCGGCCGCCGCGCTTGACGAAGTCGTCGTCGGAGTAGGACCCGAAGGACCCCTCGGGCAGGTCGCCGTAGTCGGAGTCGTCGCCGCTGCCGGGCGGGCCGAAGCTGCCCGAGGGCGGCGGTACGGGACGGCCGAGGCCGGCCGCGCGGCCCGCGGGCGTCTGCATCGCGCCGCCGTCGTTCAGCTGGGCCGCCTGGTTCTCGGCGACCGCGCCGACGACGACCGGGGTGTCGTTGAGCTGCCCGGCCAGGGTGTCGTTGCTGTCGACGTCGAAGACATCGGCGACGATGCAGGTGATGTTGTCCGGTCCGCCGCCGCGCAGGGCGAGCTGGATCAGGTCCTGGATGGTCTCCTGCGGGCCCTGGTAGCTGGCGAGCGTCTCCTCCATCGTCTGGTGGGAGACGACGCCGGAGAGCCCGTCGGAGCAGATCAGGTAGCGGTCGCCGGCCCGGACCTCACGGATGGAGAGGTCGGGTTCGACGTGGTCGCCACTGCCCAGCGCGCGCATCAGCAGGGAGCGCTGCGGGTGGGTGGTGGCCTCTTCCTCGGTGATCCGGCCCTCGTCGACCAGCCGCTGGACCCAGGTGTGGTCCTGGGTGATCTGAGTGAGCACGCCGTCGCGCAGCAGGTACGCGCGCGAGTCGCCGACGTGGACCAGGCCGAGGCGCTGGCCCGTCCAGAGCAGGGCGGTGAGCGTGGTGCCCATGCCCTCCAGCTGCGGGTCCTCCTCGACCATCATCCGCAGCTGGTCGTTGGCCCGCTGGACCGCCGTACCGAGCGAGGTGAGGATGTCGGAGCCCGGGACGTCGTCGTCGAGCTGGACGAGCGTGGAGATCACCTCGGAGCTGGCGACCTCACCGGCGGCCTGGCCGCCCATGCCGTCGGCGATCGCGAGAAGACGGGGTCCGGCGTAGCCGGAGTCCTCGTTGCCTTCCCGGATCATGCCCTTGTGCGACCCGGCGGCGAAGCGCAGGGACAGACTCATGCGCACCTCACCCGTCGGTTCGGGGTACAGCCGGTCTCGAGCCACACTGCCCACCCTCCGGTCGGGAGCCAGGCCGGGTCCGATGCCCGGACCCCCGCGGCTCGCTCGCTCCGCTCGCTCATTGTCGTACTACTTCCGCAGCTCGATGACGGTCTTGCCGATCCGGATCGGCGCGCCCAGCGGAACAGGCGTCGGGGTGGTGAGACGGGTCCGGTCCAGATACGTGCCGTTGGTGGACCCGAGATCCTCGACGATCCACTGGCCGTCACGGTCGGGGTAGATCCTGGCATGCCTGCTGGACGCGTAGTCGTCGTCCAGCACGATCGTTGAATCATGGGCCCGGCCCAGCGTGATGGTCTGCCCCTGGAGCGCCACCGTGGTGCCGGTGAGCGTGCCCTCGGAGACGACCAGCTTGGTCGGTGCCCCCCGGCGCTGGCGGCCGGGCTGCTGGCGCTGCTGCGGCGGAGCCGCGTTCTGGCGCGCCTGTTGCGGACGTGCGTCGGGCGCGGTGCGGCGTGAGCCGCGCTGCGTGACGCGCGTTCCGAACAGATCGCTGCGAATGACCTGGACGGCCACGATCACGAACAGCCACAGAACAGCCAGGAAACCTAGCCGCATGACCGTCAGGGTCAGCTCTGACATTGCCCCCGCTTCACCCTTCGGCTTGCCGGTAAACGATGGTGGTGCTGCCCACGACGATCCGCGAGCCGTCGCGGAGCGTAGCGCGGGTGGTGTGCTGCCCGTCTACCACGATGCCGTTGGTAGACCCGAGATCCTGGATCGTCGAGGGCGTTCCGGTCCTGATCTCACAGTGCCGGCGGGAGACGCCGGGGTCGTCGATCCGCACGTCCGCTTCGGTGCTGCGGCCCATGACCAGCGTCGGCCGGGAGATCTGATGGCGGGTGCCGTTGATCTCGATCCAGCGTCGCACCTGCGCATTCGGCAGGGAGCTGGGGGTGGCCGGCGGGCGCCGGTCGGATCCGCCGTGACGCCCGGCGCCCGGCGGCGGGGCCGCGGGCATGGGCGGGGCGGCGGACGGCGGGTAGCCGTAGCCGCCGGGAGCCTGCGGGGCGGGACGTCCGGACTGGCCCGGGTATCCCTGGTGGGGCTGGCCGCCCTGGCTCTGGCCCGGTCCCTGCCCCTGTGACGAACTCGATGCCAGGGTGCGGCTGCGGACCCGGTAGAGACCGGTGTCCAGGTCCTCGGCCTTCTCCAGGTGCACCTTGATCGGGCCCATGAAGGTGTACCGCTGCTGCTTGGCGTAGTCCCGGACGAGGCCGGAGAGCTCGTCGCCCAGCTGGCCGGAGTACGGGCTCAGGCGCTCGTAGTCGGGGGCGCTGAGCTCGACGATGAAGTCATTGGGGACGACGGTGCGCTCGCGGTTCCAGATGGTGGCGTTGTTGTCGCACTCCCGCTGGAGGGCACCCGCGATCTCTACCGGCTGGACCTCGGACTTGAAGACCTTGGCGAAAGTGCCGTTGACCAGACCTTCGAGACGCTGCTCGAAACGCTTCATCACTCCCATGGGGCACCTCCTCCGGTGTCATCGTCCCTGTACTGCTTACTGATCGTATCCACGCGTCGGGAAATCGGCTGGTTCCCCTTGTCTGCCCAGTGGATGAGTGTCCCCCCTCACACGGATCGTAGAGGTGGCCTCCTCACAGTGTCCCGCACCTTGGACGCACTCAGGAGGAGTGGGGGTGACCGCTCCGGGTTCCCGGTTCCTTTCGGACGTTCCGCCGATGCCGGCCGAGCGTGCGGCGAGTGCCCCGGCGAGCGGGGGGCGAAACAACGGATGTGAATCCACCCTGTCCAGCGTGCTAATCTTCCGGATGTCGCCAGGCGCTCGCACCAACAAGTGAGAGAGTCTGGAAACACCACTCATGCGCGAGTGGCGGAACGGCAGACGCGCTGGCTTCAGGTGCCAGTGTCCTTAGGGACGTGGGGGTTCAAATCCCCCCTCGCGCACAAGAAGGAAGCCCCCCAGGCCTTGGTCTGGGGGGCTTCTTCAGTTCGGTCGGCCGTTCTTGCGCGTGTGCTTGGTTTCACGTGAAACGTCCGATTTACGACTGCGGGGCTTCGCCCGTCGCGTTGTAGCGCAACAGGTAGGCGGCGAACCGGGAGAGGTCGTCCGCCGCCCAGTCCGCGAGGCGCTCCTGGTAGGCGGCGCGGCGGCTTGCCTGGGTGGCGGCGAGGGCTTGCGTTCCGGCCTCGGTGGGGTGCAGGACCTGGATGCGGTGGTCGTCCGGGTCGGGGTGGCGCTCGACGAGGCCGAGTTTCTCCAGGGCGCCGATCTGTCGGCTGACCGTGGACTTGTCGAGCATGTAGTGCGCCGCCAGGTCGGTCGCCCGGCACCCCTGCTGATCGTCGATATGGGCCAGCAGCGTGTACGAGACGAGCGGCAGTTCCGGGTGGAGCCGGGCCGCCGCGGCCCGCGCGCGGCGGGCGAAGGCGGTCAGTTCGCGCTGGATGACATCCAGCGACTCCTCGCGGTCTCCGGGGGTGCCTGGCACGGGTTCGCCTTCCTCTGAAGTTCAGTTGTATAGTACAACGGAATTAAAGTTGTAAAAGCCAACCAGTTGGGTTGTAAAAGCCAACTTCTGGCCGATCGTCTGGAGCCCCCATGTCCGCAGGCCCGAGCGCCGCCGCCGGTTCCCCGGCGGGCGCGCTGCGTCACGTACTGAGCCACCTCGTCACGCCGCTGCTGATGTGCATCGGCATGGGGCTCGCCTACCTCGGCGCCTTCCACGCCCCGGAGCCGCACGATCTGCGGGTGGACGTGGTCGGCTCGGGGCCGAGCGCGCAGGTGCTCGCCCAGACGCTCCAGGACAAGGGGGACGGGGCGCTGGACGTGCGCACCGTCGCCGACCGCGCCACCGCGACCGAGCACCTGCGTACGCAGGGCAGCTACGGCGCCTACATCCCGGGCAAGGCGCCCGAACTCCTCGTCGCCAGTGCCTCGTCCGACACCAGCGCGACGGTGGTCGAGAAGGTCTTCACACAGGTCGCGGCCGGCCGGGGCGCCCCGCTGAAGGTGACGGACACGGCGCCCACGGCCGACGGCGACCCGACCGGTCAGGGGATCTTCTTCCTGCTGGTCGCCGTGAGCATCGGCTCGTACGCCTCCGTCGCCGTGATCGGCGGAGCCGGGGCGGTGCTGCGGCTGCGAGTGCGGGCGGCGCTGGCGCTGGGCGCCTCGCTGGTGGTGAGTGTCATCGGGGCGGTGTTCGCCGGGCCGCTGTTCGGACTGGTCGATCACGGGCTCGCGGGTCTCTGGGGCATGGCGTGGCTCTACTCGGCGGGCATCCTGCTGATCGGTGTGGGCCTGCACACCTTCCTGAAGCGCTGGACCACGCTCGGCGTGATGGTGCTGTTCGTCATGCTCAACTTCACCAGCTCCGGCGGGATCTTCCGCCCCGAGCTGCAGCCCGGCTTCTTCGGGGCGCTGCACTCCTTCTGGAACGGGGCCGGTTTCGTCGAGGGCGTGCGCAGCCACGTGTACTTCGGCGGCCACGCGCTGGGCGGAAACCTGCTGGTACTGGCTCTCTGGTTCGTCGCAGGCCTGGCGATGACGGGTCTCGCCGGCCTGGCCGAGCGGAAGCGCCGGACTGCGGGGGCGCTGGGTGCCGGTTCTCCGGCCCTGCCCGAGGCGGATGCGCCGGCCGAGGAGGAAGAGGAGATGGAGGAGGCGGTGGGGGTCTGACCGGGCGGTGGGCGCCGAGCGCCTGACCAGCGGGGGAGGGCGTCGGCCCGAGTTATCCACAGGGGCAGACGGCGGCAGGCGTACGGCGGTACGGTCGTCGCCGGTTGATGTGTTGATGGTGGGGGAGAAACCCGGCGGCTGCGCCGGGCGGGGGAGGCTGCGCGCCATGGACGGAACGGGAACGGCACGGCCGCCGGGGCGACGGGACGGGCTCGGCGGCGTGGAGGCGGGGAGTCCGCTCCCGGCAGGCGCGGGCGGGGCCGAGACGGTGGTGGCGGCTTCGCTGCTCACCGGCGAGGGCGGACCGCGCATACCGGCCGTGCCGGGGTTCGCACACCGCGGCGACCGGGCGTACGCGGACGCCGCGGGCACCACGGAGGCACCGAAGGAGAGGGGCAAGGCGCTGCGTGCGCGCGTGCCCCGGTCCTCGCACGCGCAGCTGTCCCTCCCCCCGGGGCGCCCCGACGCGGTGCGCGCGGTCGAGGAGTCCAACCGGGGCCGGGTGCCGGGACTCACGCCGATACGGGTGGGCCGGATGGCTGCCACCCCCTTCGCCTTCCTGCGCGGCTCGGCCGGGCTGATGGCCCACGACCTGGCCGGTACGCCCGTCACCGGGGTCGCCGCCCAGCTCTGCGGCGACGCCCATGCGGCCAACTTCGGGCTGTACGGCGATGCCCGGGGCGGCCTCGTCATCGACCTGAACGACTTCGACGAGACCGTGGCCGGGCCCTGGGAGTGGGACCTCAAGCGCCTCGCCACCTCCCTGGTGCTCGCGGGCCGCGAGGCCGGCGCCGACGAGGACACCTGCCGCAAGGCCGCGTACGACACCGTGGGCGCCTACCGGCGGACGATGCGGCTGCTGGCCAGGATGCCCGCGCTCGACGCCTGGAACGCCATCGCGGACGAGGAGCTCGTCTCCCACGCCGACGCGCGGGATCTGCTCGGCACCCTGGAGCGGGTTTCCGAGAAGGCCCGCAGGAACACCAGCGCCCGCTTCGCGGCCAAGTCCACGGAGGACTGCGAGGACGGTGGCCGGCGCTTCGTCGACGCGCCGCCGGTGCTGCGCCGAGTGCCGGACGCCGAGGCGGCGGCCGTGGCGGTGGGGCTCGGGGACTACCTGCGGACCGTCTCCGAGGACCGGCTGCCACTGCTGGCCCGTTACGCGATCCACGACGTGGCGTTCCGGGTGGTCGGCACGGGCAGCGTCGGCACCCGTTCCTATGTGGTCCTGCTGCTGGACCACCGCGGTGAGCCGCTGGTGCTCCAGGTGAAGGAGGCCAGGCCCTCGGTCCTGGCCCCGTATCTGGCCGCTGTCGGGTTCGAGGTGCCGGAGGTCGCGCACGAGGGACGGCGCGTGGTGCTCGGGCAGAAGCGGATGCAGGTCGTCAGTGACCATCTGCTGGGCTGGACGACGGTGGACGGCCGGCCGTTCCAGGTACGGCAGTTCAGGAACCGCAAGGGCAGCGTCGACCCGGCCGCCCTGGCCGCCGATCAGGTCGACGACTACGGCCGGATGACCGGGGCGCTGCTGGCGCGGGCCCATGCGCACAGCGCGGACCCGAGGCTGCTGGCGGGCTACTGCGGCAAGAACGAGGAGCTGGACGAGGCGGTGGCGGCCTTCGCGGTGACGTACGCGGACCGCACGGATGCGGACCACGCGGAGCTGGTACGGGCGATCGGGGCGGGGCGGATAGCCGCGGAGCACGGGGTGTGAGGAGCCGCCGGACAGGGGGCGCGACGGCCCTCGGGGCGACCGCGGGTCTTCGTGGGGCGGGGCGGGGCCATACGCTGGACGGGTGACCCACGAAGCCGCCGGGGTGCCGACCTCCCGGAACGACGAAGACCCGCAGGACCAGGCACGGCTGGACGCCGACCGCGAGGGGGAGGCGGTGCCGGGTGCCGGTGGGCCGGGCTCCGGTGGGGCGAGCGAGGCGGGGGCTGCGGCGCCGGAGCGGCCCGAGGCGCGGCTCGCGCACGCGGTGCGGGTGGCCGAGCAGGCGCTGATCGAGTTCGAGATCGCGTTGGAGACGTTCCGGGTCGAGGTGGAGAACTTCTCCCGCCTGCATCACCAGCGGCTGGGCCCGATGTACGCGCGGCTCGACGAGCTCGACGCGCAGATCGCCGAGGCGCGGGCGGCCAGGACCGGTGACCCCGAGGACCTGCGCAAGGCGGCGGAGGCGCGGTCGGTCGTGATGCCCATGCCCGGCGTGGACGAGCTGTTCCACGACTGGATGGACTCCGACGGGCTGTCCCCCGAGGCGGCGGCCATGCTGACCGAGCAGCCGGTCCGCCCGCCCAAGCGGGTCCGGCCCACGGAGGAAGCGCGCAAGCTGTATCGCGACCTGGTCCGCAAGGCCCACCCGGACCTGGCACAGGACGAGGCGGAACGGACCAGGCGGGACGAGTTCATCGCACGCGTCAACGCCGCCTACGGTCGCGGGGACGAGGGCCTGCTCACGGAACTGGCCGGCGAGTGGGAGGCGGGGCCGGTCGCGCCGCAGCCCGAACTGAGCGAGGCCGACGAGCTCTACGCCCGGCTGGAGTGGCTGTCCCACCGCAAGGAGCTGCTCACCGAGGTCGCCCAGGACCTGGAGGAGAGCGCGATCGGCGCCATGCTGCGGATGGCCCCGGACGACCCGGACCATCTGCTGGAGGAGATCGCCGAACAGCTGCTGGGCGAGGTCTCGCAGCGCGAGGCGGAACTCGCGGCTCTGGTGCAGTAGCGTTTTCGGTGACTCCGAGCGCACTGACGAGAGAAGGCATGACCCATGAATTTCGGCCCGCTTCCCACGGTCGACGTCGCTTCCGTACCGGCGGACGGCCTGGTGCTGGACGTGCGGGAGAACGACGAGTGGGCTGCCGGACACGTCGACGGCGCCCTCCACATCCCGATGAGCGACTTCGTGGGCCGCTTCGGTGAGGTCACCGAGGCGGTGGAGGACGGCCGGCGCGTGCATGTGATGTGCCGGGTCGGCGGCCGGTCCGCCCAGGTCACCCAGTACCTCGTGCAGCAGGGCATCGACGCCGTGAACATCGACGGCGGCATGCTCGCCTGGGACGGCGCCGGCCGCCCGATGGTCACCGACAACGGCGCCCCGGCCTTCGTCGCCTGACACAGGCCGGAGCCGCCGCCCGGGATCGCTCCCGGGCGGGCCGAGGGGCCGCGGCCAGCGGTCAGCGGTCGAAGTCGAGTTCGACCTCCTCGGTCACCGGACGGGACTGGCAGGCCAGCACATAACCCGCGCCCGTCTCCTCCGGCTCCAGGGCGTAGTTGCGGTCCATCCGCACCTCGCCCGAGACCAGGAACGCCCGGCAGGTCCCGCAGACGCCGCCCTTGCACGCGTAGGGGGCGTCCGAACGGCTGCGCAGCACCGTCTCCAGCAGCGACTCGCCGTCCTCCACCGGCCAGGTGCCGGACCGGCCGTCGAGGGTCGCCGTCAGCGTGCTGCCCACGGGGGTCTCGACCCGGGGCCCGGCGGGGGTGTCCGGCCCGTCCTCCACGTGGAAGATCTCCTGGTGGATGCGGGAGCGGTCCACGCCCAGCCCGTGCAACGCGCCCTCCGCGGCCCGGATCAGGCCCAGCGGCCCGCACAGGTACCAGCCGTCGATCCCGGCCACCGGCAGCAGCGCGGGCAGCAGTCCGGACAACCGCTCGCCGTCCAGCCGCCCCGAGGGCAGACCGGCCTGCTGCTCCTCCCGGGACAGGGCGGTGACCAGCTGGAATCGGTCGGGGTAGCGGTCCTTCAGGTCGGCGACCTCGTCCAGGAACATCGTCGACGCGGCGGTCCGGTCGCTGCGGATCAGGCAGAACGTGGCCTCCGGTTCGCGGGCGAGCAGAGTGGCCGCCATGGACAGCACGGGGGTGATGCCGCTGCCGCCGACGATCGCCGCGAACCGGCCGGCCCGGGGCGTCAGGACGAAGCGGCCCATCGGGGGCATCGCCTCGATCGTGTCCCCGACCAGCAGCTCCTTGAGGGCGTACGTGGAGAAAGCGCCCCCGTCCACGAGGCGGATGCCCACGCGCAGCGCCGGAGCGGCCGGATGCTCGGCGGCCGGTGCGCAGATCGAGTACGAGCGGCGCACCTCCTCGCCGTCCACGGTGTAGCGCACATTGAGATGCTGGCCCGGCTTGTGCCGGAAGGTCTCGCGCAGGTCCGGCGGGACGGCGAGGGTGACGGCCACCGCATCGTCCGTGAGCCGCTCGATCCCGCTGACCCGGAGCGGATGGAACATCTACAACTCCTTGAAGTGGTCGAACGGCTCCTGGCACGCCACACAGCGCCGGAGCGCCTTGCAGGCAGTGGAGGAGAACCTGCTGAGCAGCTCCGTATCGGTGGAGCCGCAGTGCGGGCACCGCACGGACAGGGTGAGCGGCACCGGCCCGCCGGACACGGCGTCGTGGGGCCGGGGCGGGGCTATGCCGAACTCGGTGAGCTTCCGGCGTCCCTCGGCACTGATGTCGTCCGTCGACCACGGCGGGGACAGGACCGTCTCCACGGACACCTCGGCCACACCGTGGTCGTGCAGCACACGCTCGATGTCCGCGGACATGGCCTCTATCGCCGGGCACCCGGTATAGGTCGGCGTGAGCCTGACCGTGACCCGGCCCGCTTCGCTCATCTCCACGCCCCGGACCACGCCCAGGTCCTCCAGCGTCAGCACCGGCAGCTCCGGGTCGGGGACCGAGCCCGCGAGGCTGAGCAGCTCCTCCTCGAGGGAGGTCCAGGTCACCATGACGCCCCCGGGTGGCTGCGGTGCAGATGCTGCATCTCGGCGAGCATCCGGCCGAAGGACTCCGTGTGGATGCCCTGCCGGCCCGCGCCCGCCGTCCAGGCGCCGGACTGCGGGCCCGTCGGCACGGTCAGGGTGGCCCGGCCGAGGACGTCGGTGACGGCCTCCAGCCAGCGGCTGTGCAGCGCCTGCCAGTCGACGTCGACGCCCTCGACCGGCTGGAACAGCTCGCCGGTGAAGCGCCACAGCGCGTCCACCGCCCGCTGCATCCGTTCGTGGCTCTCGTCCGTCCCGTCACCGAGGCGCAGCGTCCACTGCTCGGCGTGGTCGCGGTGGTAGGCCACCTCCTTGACCGCCTTGGCCGCCATCCCCGCGAAGGGGCCGTCGCCGGCCGCGAGCTGCTCGTACAGGCCCTGCTGATGGACCGAGAAGAAGAGCTGCCGGGCGATGGTGTGGGCGAAGTCGCCGTTCGGCTGCTCGACCAGCTGGACGTTGCGGAAGGCGCGCTCCTCGCGCAGGTACGCCAGCTCGTCCTCGTCGCCCGCGAGCGAGAGCAGCAGGCGGGCCTGGCCCAGCAGGTCGAGGGCGATGTTGGCGAGGGCGACCTCCTCCTCCAGCACCGGGGCGTGACCCGCCCACTCCCCCAGCCGGTGCGAGAGCACCAGCGCGTCGTCGCCCAGGGCGAGGGCCGCGGTCACAGGTGCTTCACCCCGTCCGGGATCTCGTAGAACGTGGGGTGCCGGTAGGGCTTGTCGCCGGCCGGTTCGAAGAACGAGTCCTTCTCGTCCGGCGAGGACGCCGTGATCCGGTCGGAGGGCACGACCCACACGGAGACCCCTTCGGACCGGCGGGTGTAAAGGTCGCGCGCGTTGCGCAGGGCCATCTCGGCGTCCGGCGCGTGCAGGCTGCCGGCGTGGGTGTGGGAGAGCCCGCGCCGCGAGCGGACGAACACCTCCCACAGCGGCCAGTCCGTCGAGCTGCTCATGCTGTCGCCTTTCCCTTCGGTACGGCCCGTTCCGCGCCGGGCGTGTGTTTGCGGGCGTACGCGGCGGCGGCGTCACGGACCCAGGCGCCTTCCTCGTGCGCGCGACGGCGCTGGGTGAGGCGCTGTTCGTTGCACGGTCCGTTGCCCTTCAGGACCTCCTGGAACTCCGTCCAGTCGATCGCGCCGAAGTCGTGCCTGCCGCGCTCCTCGTTCCACCGGAGGTCCGGGTCGGGGAGCGAGAGGCCGAGCGCTTCGGCCTGGGGGACACAGATGTCCACGAAGCGCTGCCTCAGTTCGTCGTTGGAATGCCGCTTGATCTTCCAGGCCATCGACTGCGCCGAGTGGGCCGAGGCGTCGTCCGGCGGGCCGAACATCATCAGGGAGGGCCACCACCAGCGGTTCACCGCGTCCTGGGCCATCTCGTGCTGCGCGGGGGTGCCGTTGCTCAGCGCGAGGAGCAGTTCGTAGCCCTGGCGCTGGTGGAACGACTCCTCCTTGCAGACGCGGACCATCGCGCGGGCGTAGGGGCCGTACGAGCAGCGGCACAGGGGGACCTGGTTGGTGATCGCGGCGCCGTCCACGAGCCAGCCGATCGCGCCCACGTCCGCCCAGGTCAGCGTCGGGTAGTTGAAGATCGATGAATACCGCTGGCGGCCCGCGTGGAGCTTGTCGAGCAGCTCCTCGCGGCCGGTGCCCAGGGTCTCGGCGGCGCTGTACAGATACAGCCCGTGGCCCGCCTCGTCCTGCACCTTGGCCATCAGGATGGCCTTGCGGCGCAGCGAGGGAGCGCGGGTGATCCAGTTGGCCTCCGGCTGCATGCCGATGATCTCGGAGTGGGCGTGCTGGGCCATTTGCCTGACCAGCGAGGCGCGGTAGGCATCCGGCATCCAGTCGCGCGGCTCGATGCGCTCGTCGGCCGCCACCGCGGCGTCGAACGCCGCCTGCAGAGCGGCGTCCGGCCCCTCCGTACTGCCCACTGCCGCCTGCGCTGTCTGGCTCGCAGTCACTGCCGCCATCCCGGACTCCCTACCGACCGATCGTTCGGTTCAATGTCTTCAATGGTGAGTCCGGGGCCCGTAGGGTGTCAACCCTGTGGATAACCGACGGGATCGGGGCGGGATGGATTCGGACGACGACAGGGGCGCCGGTACCGAGGGCGGACCCGCTCTCGCCGTCGGGACTCCGGAGGACGGACCCGCCCCCGCCGAGGCTGCCGACCCCGCCGAAGCACCCAACCCGGCCGAGGTGCCCGCGCCCGCCGGCGGGATGGCGGGGCTCTCGTTTCCGTACCAGATCGTCGCCGCCGTGGCGCTCGCGCTCTTCGGAGTGATCGCCTGCGCGCAGCTGGCCATGGTCTTCCTGCACGTCGCGCCCTCCAACACGCTGACCAAGCAGCACGGCGCGGCCGTCGACGAGTGGGTCTACCCCGAGTTCGAACAGAACTGGAAGCTCTTCGCCCCCAACCCGCTCCAGCAGAACGTCGCCGTGCAGGTGCGCACGGAGATAGCCGGCCCCGAAGGCCCCCGCACCACGTCCTGGCGGGACCTCTCCGCCGAGGACGGCCGGGCCATACGGGGCAATCTGCTGCCCAGCCACGTCCAGCAGAACGAACTCCGCCGGGCCTGGGACTTCTACGTCGGATCGCACGACGACAAGAACCGGGCCAACGGCCTGCGCGGCACCCTCTCCGAGAAGTACGTCCGCCGTCTCGTGATGCTGCGCCTCAGCGGCCACGACGACGGTGAGACCGTCCTCAGGATTCAGGTCAGGTCCGAGGTACGGGCCGTCGAGGCGCCCGAGTGGAGCGACGAGAAGATCAGCACCGGGCCGTCCTACCGGGTCCTGCCCTGGTGGAAGGTCACCGCGGACGACCTGCCCGAGGGCGCCGCCGGCTCCGAGGAGGCGGACCAGTGAGCATGCCTCGCCCCGACCGCGGGCTCGCCCGCGGTATCCAGCGCGTCACCGCCTCGGCCCTGGGCCCGTACCAGAGCGCCGTCATCCGGATCGGCTTCTCCGCCACCTTTCTGCTGTTCCTGCTTCGCGAGCTGCCCCACCGGCACGAGATGTACGGTCCCGACGCGCCCTGGCGCTGGGATCTGGCGCAGCAGCTGATATCCGGCAACCAGGCCTTCACGGCCCTGATGTGGTCCGACAGCGCCTTCTGGTTCGAGATCGTCTACGGGCTGGCGCTGGTCTCGTCCCTCCTGCTGATGCTCGGCTGGCACACCCGCGCCGTCTCCGTCCTCTTCATGGCCGGAGTCCTCTCGCTGCAGAACCGCAGCATCTTCATGGGCGACGGGGGCGACAACGTCATCCATCTGATGGCCATCTACCTGGTGCTGACCCGCTGCGGGCAGGTCTGGTCGCTGGACGCCCGGCGGTCACGGAGCCGCGAGGAGGCTGCGGGGGCCGAGGGGGAGTCCGGTGGGCGGCGGGTGCCCGGCGAAGCGGCCGGGGTCGTGCTGTGGGTGGTGCTGGGGGCCGTTCTCATCGGTGCCACCGTGGCGGGCGGCCTGGGCGGGACCGTATGGCTGCCGGTCCTGCTGTGGGCCCTGTGGGCCGGCCAGGGCGCCTGGTGGGCCGTGAACCGCTATGCGCCGCGCAACGAATTCCGTACCCTCCTCGACGTCATCGCCAACCTCGCCCACAACGCCACCCTCGTCGTGATCATGGCCGAGGTCTGTCTGATCTACGCGACGGCCGGCTGGTACAAGATCCAGGGCTCGCGCTGGCAGGACGGCACCGCGCTGTACTACCCGCTCAAGCTGGAGTACTTCACTCCGTGGCCCGCCCTGTCGGACCTCCTCGCCTCCAGCGGCGTCATGGTGATGGTGCTGTCGTACGCCACGGTCATCGTGCAGGTGGCCTTCCCCTTCACCCTCTTCAACCGGCGCGTCAAGAACGTCCTGCTCGGCGCGATGATCTGTGAGCATGTGGGGATCGCGCTCCTGCTGGGACTTCCGTTCTTCTCGATGGCCATGATCGCCGCGGACGCGGTCTTCCTGCCGACCACCTTCCTGGTGTGGCTGGGCGGCCGGACGGCCCTCGGGCGCCGGCGGCTGTTCCGGCGGCGCGGCCGGGTGCCGGTGCCGCGCGCCGCCGACGGTGGCGTGGAGGCCCCGGAGTGCGACGACGACGGGGCCCATACCCTCGTCGGGTGAGCAGTGAGACCGGCAGCACCGGTACCAGCAGGAGCGGGGGGCCTCTCGGCGAGCCCTCCGGCGAGCAGCCCGTGGGCGACGAGCCCGTGCAGTACGACGAGGGGTTCGGGACGCAGATCGGTGTCGGGCCGCATCCGCTGCCCTGGCCCGAGGACGAGCGGTACGACCCCGAGCTGCTGGCCGGGGGCGACCGGCGCAACGTGGGCGACGAGTACCGCTACTGGACCCGTGAGGCGATCGTCGCCGACCTCGATCTGCGCCGCCACGACTTCCATGTGGCCGTGGAGAACTGGGGCCACGACTTCAACATCGGGTCCGTCGTGCGGACCGCCAACGCCTTCCTGGCCAAGGAGGTGCACATCGTCGGGCGGCGCCGCTGGAACCGGCGCGGGGCGATGGTCACCGACCGCTACCAGCATGTCCGGCACCACCCCGACACGGAGAGCCTGACCGCCTGGGCGGCGGCCGAGGGGCTGCCGATCATCGGGATCGACAACCTGCCCGGAGCGGTGCCGCTGGAGCGGACCGAGCTGCCCCGGCGGTGTGTGCTCCTGTTCGGGCAGGAGGGGCCGGGGCTGACGGAGGAGGCGCGTCGGCGGGCGGCGATGGTGTGCTCGATCGCGCAGTTCGGGTCTACGCGGTCGATCAATGCGGGGGCGGCTGCGGCGATCGCGATGCATGCGTGGGTGGCGCGGTATGCGGTGATTCCTGGGTGAGGTGGGGTCGGGTGCGGGCGGGTTCGGGTGCGGGTGGGGCGGGTGCGCCTGCGGCGGGCCTTGTCCCCTACCCGCCCCTTCCCGTAACCGGGGGCTCCGCCCCCGGGCCCCCGGTCCTCAAGCGCCGGACGGGCTGAAATTGGCCCGGCCAGGCTGAAATTGGCCCGGCGGGCTGGGTTGGTCGGCCCAGCCCGGCCGGCTGCGCTGGAGGTCAGCGTTGGCGGCGGACCTCGATCGTGCGGAAGCGGTTGGAGACGAAGGCGCCGTCGCAGAGGGCTGCGTTGGCCGCGGGGTTGCCTCCCGAGCCGTGGTAGTCGGAGAACGCGGCCGTCTGGTTGACGTAGACGCCGCCGGTGAGGTTCAGGGAGAGCTGGGCGGACTCGTCCAGGCAGACCTCCTCCACCGCGCGCTCCACCTCCGGGGACGTGGTGTACGCGCCGACCGTCATCGCGCCCTGCTCGCGGATCGTGCGGCGGAGCAGCTCCAGGGCGTCGGCCGTCGAGTCGACCGCGACCGCGAAGGACACCGGGCCGAAGCACTCGGAGAGGTAGGGCGGCTCGTCCTCCGTCTTGGCGGCGTCGAGCTTCACGATCACGGGGGTGCGGACGACGGCGTCCGGGAAGTCGGGGTTGGCCACCTCGCGTGAGGACAGTGCCACCTCGCCCAGCCCGGGAGCGGCCTCCAGTCGGGCCTTCACGTCCGGGTTGACCAGGGCGCCGAGCAGGCCGTTGGCACGGGCGTCGTCGCCGAGGAGCCCGGTGACCGCGGCGGCGATGTCGCCGACCACGTCGTCGTACGTCTTGTCGCCGGCGTCCGTGGTGATGCCGGCCCGGGGGATGAGCACGTTCTGCGGGGTGGTGCACATCTGGCCGCTGTACAGGGAGAACGAGAACGCAAGGTTGGCGAGCATGCCGCGGTAGTCGTCGGTGGAGTCCACGACGACGGTGTTGACGCCAGCCTTCTCCGTGTAGACCTGGGCCTGGCGGGCGTTGGCCTCCAGCCAGTCCCCGAATTCCGTGGAGCCCGTGTAGTCGATGATCTTGATCTCGGGGCGGACCGCCAGCGTCTTGGCGATGCCCTCGCCCGGACGCTCGGCGGCCAGGGCCACGAGGTTGGGGTCGAAGCCCGTCTCGGTCAGCACCTCGCGCGCCAGCTGGACGGTGAGGGCCAGCGGGAGCACCGCGCGGGGGTGGGGCTTGACCAGGACCGGGTTGCCCGTGGCGAGGGAGGCGAAGAGGCCGGGGTAGCCGTTCCACGTGGGGAAGGTGTTGCAGCCGATCAGCAGCGAGATGCCGCGGCCCGCCGGGATGAACGACTTGTGCAGCGCGAGCGGATCGCGCTTGCCCTGCGGCTTGGACCAGTCGGCGGTCCGGGGCGCGCGGAGCTGTTCCTCGTAGGCGTACACCACGGCCTCCAGGCCGCGGTCCTGGGCGTGCGGGCCGCCCGCCTGGAACGCCATCATGAAGGCCTGGCCGCTGGTGTGCATCACGGCGTGGGCGAACTCATGGGTGCGGGCGCTGATCCGCGCCAGGATCTCCATACAGACCAGGGCCCTGGTCTCCGGGCCCGCCTCGCGCCAGGCGGGCATGCCCGCGCGCATCGCCGGGAGCAGCACGTCCAGGTCCGCGTGCGGATACTCGACGGCCAGCTCGGGGCCGTAGGGAGAGACCTCTCCGCCGGTCCAGCCGTCGGTGCCGGGCTGGCCCAGGTCGAGACGGGTGTGCAGCACGGCGTCGAAGGCGGCCTTGCCCTCGGCGGCACCGAGGCTGCCCGGGGCGCCGCCCTCCCCGTACGCCTTCGGGTGCTCGGGGTGCGGGGACCAGTAGTCCCGCGTACGGATCGCTTCGAGGGCCCGGTCCAGCGTGGGGCGGTGCCTCTCGGACAGCAGGTGCGGGGAGAGCTCGGCGGCCATGGCGGACCAACTCCTCATCGAGCTGGGCAGGGACGGGCGGACAGAGTTAGAGTAACCGAACGATCGGTCGGGACAAGGGGGCCCACGAAACCTGTGGACAACTCGTAGGGGAGGATCGCGGACATGACCACGGCCAAGCGGGACACGTACACACCGGAGACTCTGCTGACCGTCGCCGTCCGTGTCTTCAACGAGCGCGGTTACGACGGCACGTCCATGGAGCACCTGTCGAAGGCGGCCGGTATCTCCAAGTCGTCCATCTACCACCACGTCGCGGGCAAGGAAGAGCTGCTGCGGCGGGCGGTCAGCCGTGCCCTCGACGGGCTGTTCGAGATCCTCGACGAGCCGGGGGCGACCCGGGGCCGCGCGATCGAGCGGGTCGAGTACGTCACGCGTCGTACCGTCGAGGTGCTGATATCCGAACTCCCCTACGTCACCCTGCTGCTGCGGGTGCGGGGCAACACGAAGACCGAGCGCTGGGCCCTGGAGCGGCGTCGCGAGTTCGACCAGCGGGTCGCCGAACTGCTCAAGGCCGCCGTCGCGGACGGCGATCTCCGCTCCGACGTGGACATACGGCTCGCGACCCGGCTGCTGTTCGGCATGGTCAACTCCCTGGTGGAGTGGTACCGCCCGCTGCCCGACGGGGGTGCGGAGGGCGAACGTCTCGCCGACACCGTGGTCCAACTGGCCTTCGACGGAATGAAGTCCGGCCCCTCGGGCCGTTGACTCCCGCATAGGTCCACGCCCGTACCGCGGCCATGACCGCTGCGCTCCGCGCGTCCGGGCTCCTCCGCGTATCCGTTCAGCCGAGTTCTGTGGGGCGCTCCGGGCCGGGGGCGAGGTCCGTTTCCTCGAAGACCAGCAGGGTGCGGGTGGAAAGCACCTCCGGAATGGCCTGGATGCGGGTCAGCACCAGTTCGCGCAGCGTCCGGTTGTCCGGTGTGTGCACCAGGAGCAGGACATCGAAATCGCCGCTGACCAGGGCGATGTGGGTGGCCCCCGGCAGGGCCTGGAGCTGTTCGCGGACGGTGCGCCAGGAATTCTGGACGATCTTGAGCGTGATGTACGCGGAGGCGCCCTCCCCCGCCCGCTCGTGATTCACACGCGCGCTGAAGCCCCGGATCACGCCGTCCTCGATGAGCCGGTTGATCCGGGCGTAGGCGTTGGCGCGCGAGACGTGGACGCGGTCGGCCACCGACCGTATCGAGGCGCGGCCGTCCGTCTGGAGCAGTCGCAGGATGGCGCGGTCGATGGAATCCAGCGGGCGCGCCGGGGGGACCCGGTCGGCCCCCTCGCCCCCGTCGGCCATTTGTTCAGCTGCCATGTTCCCGCGCCTTCCCGTCCTGGACGACCTGTTCCCATCCCAGGCTGTGGAGAACCGTTTGTCCACAGGCTGATGGTGCCTGTAGCCAAAATGCGCTCGCGACCGAACAATCGGTAGGTGAGGCACGCCACACCTGTGCCCCGCCGCTGTTTTCGATATATCACCATATGTCGACACCCCTCAATGCTCGGAGGTGCCTGTCATGACGGTCCAAGAGCTGCCCGGTGCGGCCGCCTACCGGCCCACGCCGCCCCCGGCCTGGAAGCCTCTCACCGACCCCGCGCCGCTGCTCCCGGACCCCGAGCCGTACCGGGTGCTCGGTACGGACGCCGTGGCCGACGCCGATCCCGAGCTGCTGCTGCGGCTCTACGCCGAGCTGGTGCGCGGGCGGCGGTACAACGCCCAGGCGACGGCCCTGACCAAGCAGGGCCGGCTCGCGGTCTATCCGTCGAGCACCGGGCAGGAGGCCTGCGAGATCGCGGCCGCCCTGGTGCTGGAGGAGCGCGACTGGCTCTTCCCCAGCTACCGCGACACGCTCGCGGCCGTGGCACGCGGGCTCGACCCGGTCGAGGCGCTGACGCTGCTGCGCGGTGACCGGCACACCGGCTACGACCCGCGTGAGCACCGCATCGCCCCGCTCTGCACCCCGCTCGCCACCCAGTTGCCGCATGCGGTGGGCCTGGCCCACGCGGCCCGGCTCAAGGGCGACGACGTGGTCGCGCTCGCCATGGTCGGCGACGGCGGCACCAGTGAGGGCGATTTCCACGAGGCGCTGAACTTCGCGGCCGTCTGGCGGGCCCCGGTGGTCTTCCTCGTGCAGAACAACGGCTTCGCCATCTCCGTACCCCTGGCCAAGCAGACCGCGGCGCCGTCCCTGGCGCACAAGGCGGTGGGGTACGGCATGCCCGGCCGGCTGGTCGACGGCAACGACGCGGCGGCGGTGCACCAGGTGCTGTCCGAGGCGGTCGCGCGGGCCAGGAGCGGCGGCGGCCCGACGCTCGTCGAGGCGGTCACGTACCGGATGGACGCGCATACGAACGCCGACGACGCGACCCGTTACCGAGGGGACAGTGAGGTCGAGGCGTGGCGCGATCACGACCCGGTCCAGCTCCTGGAGCGTGAGCTGACGGGGCGCGGGCTGCTCGACGACGACGGGGTGGAGGAGGCGCGGGCGGCCGCCGAGCGGATGGCGGCGGCGCTGCGGGAGCGGATGAACGCGGACCCGGTGCTCGACCCGATGGACCTCTTCGCCCATGTGTACGCGGAGCAGACGGCGCAACTGCGCGAGCAGGCTGCCCGGCTGCGCGAGGAACTGGACGCGGAGAGCGACCGGCACGGCACGGACGACGGGGGAACGGCGCGATGACCACGGCAGCGGCGACGGCCGGGGAGCGGACGGCCAAGGCCAAGCCCGCCACCATGGCCCAGGCACTGGGGCGCGCGCTGCGCGACTCGATGGCCGAGGACCCCTCGGTGCATGTCCTCGGTGAGGACGTCGGGACGCTCGGCGGGGTCTTCAGGATCACCGACGGCCTGGCGAAGGAGTTCGGCGACGAGCGCTGCACGGACACCCCGCTGGCCGAGGCGGGCATCCTCGGGGCGGCGGTCGGCATGGCGATGTACGGGCTGCGGCCGGTCGTCGAGATGCAGTTCGACGCCTTCGCCTATCCGGCGTTCGAGCAGCTCATCAGCCATGTCGCGAAGATGCGGAACCGGACCGGGGGCGCGATGCCGCTGCCCATCACCGTCCGGGTGCCCTACGGCGGCGGCATCGGGGGCGTGGAGCACCACAGCGACTCCTCCGAGGCGTACTACATGGCGACCCCCGGTCTCCATGTCGTCACGCCGGCCACGGTCGAGGACGCGTACGGGCTGCTGCGGGCCTCGATCGCCTCGGACGACCCGGTGGTCTTCCTGGAGCCCAAGCGTCTGTACTGGTCCAAGGCGGACTGGTCGCCGCAGCACCCCACCGCCGTGGAGCCCATCGGCCGGGCCGTCGTACGCCGCCCCGGCCGCAGCGCCACCCTGATCACGTACGGGCCGTCGCTGCCCGTCTGCATGGAGGCGGCGCAGGCCGCGGTCGAGGAGGGCTGGGACCTCGAAGTCGTCGACCTGCGCTCGCTGGTGCCGTTCGACGACGAGAGCGTCACCGCCTCGGTGCGCCGCACCGGGCGCGCGGTCGTCGTCCACGAGTCCACCGGCTTCGGCGGGCCCGGCGGCGAGATCGCGGCCCGGATCACCGAACGGTGCTTCCACTACCTGGAGGCGCCGGTGCTGCGGGTCGCCGGGTTCGACATCCCCTACCCGCCACCGATGCAGGAGCGTCACCACCTTCCCGGTGTCGACCGGGTCCTCGACGCCGTCGCGCGGCTCCAGTGGGAGGCGGACAACTGATGGCCCAGGTTCTTGAGTTCAAGCTGCCGGACCTCGGCGAGGGCCTGACCGAGGCCGAGATCGTGCGCTGGCTGGTGGAGGTCGGGGACGTCGTCGCCATCGACCAGCCCGTCGTCGAGGTCGAGACGGCCAAGGCGATGGTGGAGGTGCCCTGCCCGTACGGGGGCGTGGTGACCGCCCGCTTCGGCGACGAGGGCACGGAGCTGCCGGTCGGTGCCCCGTTGTTGACGGTGGCGGTGGGGTCCACCGCGGAACCTTCCGGGGACGGCCCGGCCGCGGCGTCCGGTGCGGAGGATTCCGGGTCGGGGAACGTGCTGGTGGGGTACGGGACCGGGGCGCCGCCCGCGCGGCGCCGGCGGGTACGGCCGGAGGGGCTGAAGGCTGCGGTCGCGCTGCCTGCCGCGCCGGTGGTTCACGAGGCCGCTGCCCCCACGCCCGCCCACGCCCCCGCGCCTGCTCCCGAGCCCGTGCCCGGACCGGTCGCCGTCGTCTCTCCTCTCGTACGCAGGCTCGCGCGGCAGCACGATCTGGATCTGCGCCGGCTCGCCGGATCGGGGCCCGACGGGCTGATCCTGCGGGCCGATGTCGAGTCCGCGATCCGGTCCGCGGCCGAGGCGCCCGCACCCGAGGCTGCCCCGTCCCTCGCGGCCCCCGCCTCCTCCGGCGAGCGGATTCCGCTGCGCGGAGTGCGGGGTGCGGTCGCCGACAAGCTGGCCCGCAGCAGGCGGGAGATTCCCGACGCCACCTGCTGGGTCGACGCCGACGCGACCGAGCTGATGGCCGCGCGGGCCGCGATGAACGCCGTCGCCGGGCCCGGGACGCCCAAGGTGTCCGTGCTCGCGCTCCTCGCCCGTATCTGCACGGCCGCCCTGGCCCGCCACCCCGAGCTCAACTCGACGGTGGACCAGGAGGCGCGCGAGATCGTACGGCTGCCGCAGGTCCACCTCGGGTTCGCGGCGCAGACCGACCGGGGCCTGGTCGTTCCGGTCGTACGGGACGCCCACGCGCGCACCACCGAGTCGATCGGCGCGGAGATCGCCCGGCTGACCGAGGCCGCCCGGACGGGCACGCTGACGCCGGCGGAGCTGACCGGCGGCACGTTCACGCTCAACAACTACGGGGTGTTCGGGGTCGACGGATCGACGCCGATCATCAACCACCCCGAGGCCGCCATGCTCGGCGTCGGCCGCATCGTCCCCAAGCCGTGGGTGCACGAGGGGCAGCTCGCCGTCCGCCAGGTCGTCCAGCTCTCCCTGACCTTCGACCACCGGGTCTGCGACGGCGGCACCGCCGGAGGCTTCCTGCGGTACGTGGCGGACTGTGTGGAGCAGCCGGCGCTGCTCCTGCGGAGTCTGTAGAGGGGGACGGGCCGGCGGGGCGGGCCGGCCGGGCCCTCATACTCGGGGCATGACCGCCTACGACGCCATCGTTCTCGCCGGAGGGGCCGCCAAGCGGCTGGGCGGTGCCGACAAGCCCGGCCTGCGCGTGGGCGGCCGGGCGCTGCTCGACCGGGTGCTCGCCGCCTGCGCCGATGCCGGGACCACCGTGGTGGTGGGGGACCGGCGGCCCACCGTGCGTCCGGTGACCTGGGCGCGCGAAGTGCCCCACGGCGGCGGTCCGTTGGCGGCGCTCGACGCCGGGGTCCGGCACACCTCCGCCAAGAGCGTGCTCGTGCTCTCCGCCGACCTGCCGTTCCTCGGCGCCGACACGGTCCGGGTGCTGCTGGCGGGCTCGGGGCGGGAGGACGGCGTCGACGGCGCTCTGTGCTCCGACGAGGACGGGCGCGACCAGCCGCTGGTCGCCGTCTACCGTGCCGAGCCGCTCCGCCGTGAACTGGCCCTCCTCGCCGCCGAGCACGGCGGCCTGGCCGGGCTCCCGCTGCGGCTGCTCACCGGGGAACTGACGCTGCGCCGGGTGAAGGCTGCACCGCTCGCCTCGTTCGACTGCGACACCTGGGAGGACATCGCTTCGGCTCGTGCCCGGATCAGGGACCATGGGACGGTGCTGGACGAATGGATCACCGCAGTCAAGGAAGAACTCGGCATCGAACTCGACGTCGACACCGGCCTCCTGCTCGACCTCGCCCGTGACGCCGCCCACGGCGTCGCCCGGCCCGCCGCGCCTCTGACGACCTTCCTGGTCGGCTACGCGGCGGGGAGGGCGAGCGGCGACGGACCCGAGGCGGTGGCCGAGGCCGCTCGCAAGGCGGAGGCGCTGGCGCTTCGCTGGGCGAACGAGAACGAGACGCCGTGACGGGGGCCGGGTGGCCCGGGGGTGCGGGGGCGCCCGGGGGCGCCGGTACTTCCGGGACCCCGCGCGACGCGGGGTCCCCAACGGCGGAGGACCGGGCCGATGAGGAGCGGGCCGTCGCCCAGGCGCTGGCCCTGGTGGGCGGGCAGGCGTCCCGGGACGCGGAGAGCGCGCCCACGGGCGGGCCGTCCGGCCGGTCCACCGGTTCCTCGGGGGACTCCCCCCGGCCGGACGACTGGCTCACCGGCCTGCAGAACGACTGGCCGGCCGCCGCGTCCTCCGGCGAACCGGGCCCCCGTCCCGCCGATGAGCCACACGCCCGGGGCTCCGCCCCGCAGGGCGGCACCCCGACCACCGGCCCCGGCACCCCGGCCACCGGCCCCGGCACCCCGGCCACCGGCCCCGGCACCCCGGCCACCGGCCCCGGCACCCCGGCCACCGGCCCCGGCACCCCGGCCACCGGCCCCGGCACCCCGGCCACCGGGCCCGGCACCCCGGCCACCGGCCCAGGCACCCCCGCCACCGGCCCCGGCACCTCCGTGACCGGCAACGGCACCCCCGCCACCGGTGGCCCCCGCCCCCGCCCCCGGCCCGCCGATGAGCTACGCACCCCCCTCCACGCCGCTCTCCCCTGGCGGGCCGCTCGCCGTGTCGCCGAGCGGGCCGGGTGGACCCGGGGCGTGCCCGTCGAGCGGGTGGGGCTCGGGGGTGCGCTCGGGCGGGTGCTCGGTGCACCGCTGGCCGCGCTCACGGACCTGCCGCCCTTCGACACGTCGGCCATGGACGGCTGGGCCGTCGCCGGACCGGGGCCCTGGAACATCCGCGAGGACGGCGGCATCCTCGCCGGGCACGGCGCCTGCGCCCCGCTGCCCGACGGTGCGGCCGTCCGTATCGCCACGGGCGCCCGCGTCCCGGCCGAGGTCACCGCCGTCATCCGCAGCGAACACGCTCACGCCGACGAGGCCAAGGGGCTGCTGTACGCGCAGCGGCCCGTGAGCCAGGGGCAGGACATCCGGCCGCGCGGCCAGGAATGCCGGTCGGGGGAGCAGTTGCTTCCGGCCGGAACGGTCGTGACCCCCGCCGTGCTCGGGCTGGCCGCCGCCGCCGGGTACGACGAGCTGCCTGTCCGCCCCCGGCCACGCGTCGACATCCTGGTGCTGGGCGACGAGCTGCTGACCGCCGGGCTGCCGCGCGACGGGCTGATCCGCGACGCACTGGGGCCCATGATCGGGCCCTGGCTGCACGCGCTGGGCGCCGAGGTCTCGCCTCCGCGCCGGCTCGGCGACGACGCGGAGGCGCTGTGGAAGGCGCTCACCGGCTCCGAGGCCGACCTGATCATCACGACCGGCGGCACCGCGGCGGGGCCCGTCGACCATGTCCACCGCGTTCTGGACCGGATCGGGGCGGAGCTGCTGGTCGACGGTGTCGCCGTGCGCCCCGGCCACCCGATGCTGCTGGCCCGGCTCGGTTCCGCCGGGCCCTGTCTCGTCGGGCTGCCCGGCAACCCGCTGGCCGCCGTCTCCGGACTGCTCACGCTGGCCGGGCCGCTCCTCGGCGGGCTGGCCGGGCGCACCCCCGACGACCCGTACCGGGTGGCCGTGCGCGACGATGTGCAGGGGCATCCGCATGACACCCGGCTGGTGCCCGTGGTCCATCGCGCGGCCGGAGAACCCGGAACCGCAGGCGGGGCGGAGCACGTCGTACCACTGCATTACAACGGTCCCGCCATGCTGCGCGGGATCGCCGCCGCAGACGGGTTGGCCGTCGTGGAGCCGGGCGGGGTACGGTCCGGCACCGAGGTGGAGATCCTCGATCTACCGTGGGCCTCGGCGACGCCGTGGACTGAAGGGTGTTTCACGTGAAACTTCCCGGCCATGACGCGATGGCCAGGCGAGCCGATGAACAGGTCGTCCCCACCCGGGTGATGCTTCCGCGCCGGGTCGTGGACGGACCGGCGCGCCAGGTGGCCAAGCGGCTGATGATGGCTCTGATGGTGCTGGCCATCACCGTGTTCATCGTCTGGATCGACCGTGACGGCTACCACGACGCGGCGGACGGCAAGGTCGATCTGCTGGACGCGGTGTACTACGCGACGGTCACCCTCTCCACCACCGGGTACGGCGACATCACCCCGTACAGCGACGGGGCCCGGCTCATCAACGTGGTGCTCGTGACACCGCTGCGCGTGCTCTTCCTCATCATCCTGGTCGGCACCACCCTTGAGGTCCTCACGGAGCGGACCCGGGAGGACTTCCGGCTGAAGCGTTGGAGAACCAACTTGCGTGACCACACTGTCGTCGTCGGCTTCGGCACGAAGGGCCGCTCGGCCATCCAGACCCTGTGCGCCACCGGGCTGAGCAAGGAACAGATCGTCATCGTCGACCCGGCGTCCAAGGTGATAGAGATCGCCAACGCCGAGGGCTTCACCGGAGTGGTCGGGGACGCCACGCGCAGCGATGTGCTGCTGCGTGCCGAGCTCCAGAAGGCACGTCAGGTCATCATCGCCACCCAGCGCGACGACACCGCGGTGCTGGTCGCGCTGACCGCCCGCCAGCTCAACCGGGGCGCGAAGATCGTGGCCGCGGTGCGCGAGGAGGAGAACGCCCCGCTGCTGCGGCAGTCCGGTGCGGACGCCGTCATCACCAGCGCCAGTGCGGCGGGCCGGCTGCTCGGTCTCTCGGTGCTCAGCCCCAGCGCGGGCACGGTCATGGAGGACCTCATCCAGCAGGGCAGCGGCCTCGACCTCATCGAACGGCCGGTCATAAAGAGCGAGGTCGGAAAGAACGTACGGGAGACCGAGGACCTTGTCGTCAGCGTGCTGCGGGGCCACCGGCTCCTCGGTTACGACGACCCGGCGGCGAGCCCCCTGCAGCTGACGGACCGCCTGATCACCATCGTCCGTGCCTCCAACGAGCCGCCCGCGTACCCGCCGCACCAGGGCATCCCGCGTTCCTGAGACCGCCCGGCCCACGGAGTAGCCTCGCGGCCATGCATGCGATCACGATCCCCGAACCCGGTGGCCCAGAGGCGCTCGTCTGGGCCGAGGTGCCCGATCCCGTACCCGGCGAGGGCGAAGTCCTCGTCGACGTTGTGTCCAGCGCGGTCAACCGGGCCGATGTGCTCCAGCGGCAGGGCTTCTACAACCCGCCGCCGGGAGCGTCCCCCTACCCGGGCCTGGAGTGCGCGGGCCGGATCTCGGCGCTCGGCCCCGGGGTCACCGGCTGGGCCGTGGGCGACGAGGTGTGCGCGCTGCTCGCGGGCGGCGGGTACGCGGAGAAGGTCGCCGTCCCGTCGGGCCAGCTGCTGCCCGTACCCAAGGGGCTGGACCTCACCCTGGCGGCGGCGCTGCCCGAGGTGACGGCCACGGTCTGGTCCAACGTGTTCATGGTGGCCCATCTGCGGCCCGCCGAGACCCTGTTGGTGCACGGCGGATCCAGCGGCATCGGCACGATGGCGATCCAGCTCGCCAAGGCCGTCGGGGCGCGGGTCGCCGTGACGGCCGGCAGCCCCGAGAAGCTGGCGCGCTGCGCGGAGCTGGGCGCGGACATCCTGATCGACTACCGCGAGCAGGACTTCGTCGAGGAGATCCGCGAGACCACGGCCGGGGCGGGCGCCGACGTCATCCTCGACCTCATGGGCGCGAAGTACCTCGACCGGAACGTGCAGGCACTCGCCGTCAACGGCCGGCTCGCGATCATCGGGCTCCAGGGCGGCGCCAAGGGCGAACTCAACCTCGGCATGCTGCTGAACAAGCGGGCCGCCGTCACGGCGACCTCGCTGCGCGGGCGCCCGCTCGCCGAGAAGGCGGCGATCGTCGCGGCCGTCCGCGAGCACGTCTGGCCGCTGATCGCCGAGGGCGTCGTGAAGCCGGTCGTCGACCGCACAGTGCCCATGCAGGACGCGGCCGAGGGTCATCGCGTCATGGAGTCCAGCACCCACATCGGCAAGGTCCTGCTCCAGCCGCCCACGGCCGCCTGAGCCACGACGTCCGGACACCCCGAGGGCCCCGCACACGACGGTGTGCGGGGCCCTCGGGCATGTCGTATGGGCAGTGCGGGGTCTTACAGGTACGGACCCGAGCGGACCGGGCCGTGCGGGTCGAGCCCGCCGTCCTCGTCCGGGCCGCTGCCGGGCGGCAGGGCACGGCGCATCTGCTCCAGCTGGGCGCGGGCCGCCATCTGCTGGGCGAACAGAGCGGTCTGGATGCCGTGGAAGAGGCCCTCCAGCCAGCCCACGAGCTGCGCCTGCGCGATCCGAAGCTCCGCCTCGGAGGGCACGGATTCCTCGGTGAACGGCAGGGAGAGCCGCTCCAGCTCCTCCACCAGCTCCGGCGCGAGGCCGTCCTCCAGCTCCTTGACCGAACTCGCGTGGATCTCCTTGAGACGCACCCGGCTGGCCTCGTCGAGAGGAGCGGCCCTGACCTCCTCCAGGAGCTGCTTGATCATGCTGCCGATGCGCATGACCTTCGCGGGCTGCTCGACCATCTCCGTCACCGGGACCTCCCGCGACTCGTCGTCCGTGCCACCGCCGCCGATCGCCATTCCGTCCTGTCCCACTACGAGGACCTGGGGGTGCTCCTGCGACCGTTCATTCCTCGGCATCTCCATGCGGCCATTGTCTCGCACACACGGCGTTCATCACTGTGGTGCCCCCGGTAACGGTTGATCCACCGTCCCGGGGGCACCGAACAGCTCAGCCGCTCAGCCCGCCCGCCGTGCCAGGGCGAGCCGCGAGCGGGTGAACGCCGCCGCCAGGACGCCCGCCAGCAGCGGAACCGCCACAGCCAGCAGCCCGATGGTCGCCCAGGGCAGCACGATCGGCGTGTAGGCCGAATCCATGGGCTGGATCCGCATCTGCTCCATCGCGTTGCGCAGGTCGACCAGGCGCAGCGCCACTGCGGGCACCAGTCCCGCCGCCGTCCCGAGCAGGACCCCGGTCAGCGCCACCACCAGGCACTGGAAGCCGGAGAGCGTCCGCCGCACGCGCGGGGGCGCGCCCACCGCGCTCAGCGTGGTGAGGTCGGCCTCCGCGTCCGCCTTGGCCAGGCCGGTCGTGATCGCGGCGGCGCCCACGGTCACCACTCCGGCGAACAGGGTGAGGATCAGCAGGATGGTGTTGCCGCGGTCGTTGGCCCCCTGGTTGCTCTGCACCCACAGACCGCCGCCCGCCTGGTCGATCGCGGCCGACACCCGCTGGTCCTCCGCGTCCGTGGGCCGGCGGTCGACGGCGTACACACTGCCCTGCGGCTGGGTGTGCAGGCCGAGGCGCTCGGCGGTCCGCTGCGGAAGGATCATGCGGATGCCGGGCGTGATGGCGTACTCGGGCTTCGCCACGTACACCTTCAGCCGGTCCGTGGTCTTCCGCGCCGGGCCGGGGTGCGCCTTGCGGTTCTGCTTGTCCTTGGGGTTGTACGTGTGGACGGCCTTGAGGGTGACCTCGCCGTTCTTCGCGTACGCCTCGTTGAGCAGGACCGGCGTTCCGGCCTTCAGGGCGGCGGCCGCCGCCGGGTCGTCGAGCTTCACATACGTGCCGAGCAGGGCCGCGTCGCCGACGACGATGTTGCCGGAGCCCGAGTCGAACGTGCCCGTGGAGGTGCGTACGTCCACACACGCGGGGGTCCGCATCATCGCGCGGTGCTCATCGGCGGACAGCCGGGCCGCGAGCTCCTTGGCGCCGTCGGTGTCGAGCGGGCAGGTGTGGCCCTTGCCGGTGGGCTTGACCAGCTCCAGGGTGCCGCAGCCGTTCTCCTCGTCGTAGTAGACGTTGCAGTCGCTGCCCGCCCAGACCCGGGCGATGTCGGCCCGGCCGCCGGTCACCGGCATGTTGTGCTCGACGGCGGCGCGGGCCGCCGGAAGCCGCCCCGCGGCCTCGGCGTCACCGGCCGAGAGGACGATCGTGCCCTCGGTCAGCGAGGGCATGTAGGCGTAGTCGGATTCCGCCAGGCTGCTGGACATGTACGTGGCGATGGCGACCGAGCCCGCGACGGCGGCCATCACGGCGGCCACCGCCGGGGCGGTGCGGCCCCGGTTGCGGGCCGCGTCGCGCAGCGCCATCCGGGGCGAGAGCGGCAGCCTGCGGCCGAGCCGGCCCAGCAGCCCGACGATCACCGGGATGCAGGCGAGCAGGCCCAGTTCGGCGACGACCGAGCCACCGGCGACCAGGACGGAACTGCCGCTGGTACCCCCGTAGACGGCGATGAGGACACCGAGCGCGAGCACGCAGGCACCCGTGACGGGCAGCACGCGGGAGCTGCGGCGCACCCCGCGCCGGCCGGTGAGCGATTCCAGCACGGACTGCCGGCCGGCCACGATCGCCGGGGCGAACGCCGCCAGCAGACCGGTGACCAGCCCGAGCGCGGCGATGACCAGGAGTTCGGCGGGGTGCAGCGCCAGGGAGCCGAAGCGGTGCCCGGCCCAGTTCTCGATCATCGGACGGAACGCCACCGTCAGCAGCAGCCCGACCGCGACACCGGTGACCGCTCCGACGCCGCCGAGGACGAGACCGCCGCCCAGAACGACCGCGCGGACCTGGCTGCGGTCGCCGCCGCACGTGCCCAGCAGGCCCAGCTGACGCCGCGAGCGGCGGGCACCGACGGCGAACGCGGGTCCGGCCAGCAGCACGACCTCCAGGAGCGCCATCGCCACGACGGTGACGAGGGCGGCGCTGGTCTCACCGGACTCGTAGGTCCTGGAGTTGGCGTACTGCGGGTTGGACCGGAGCAGCGGGATCTCGGAGTCCGGCGGCGGGTTCTCGAAGACCTGCCGTGAGTCGACCACGGCGCCCGCCTTGTTGGCCTCCAGCACGTCCTTCCAGACGATGCCGCCCGGCCCGGCCGCCTCGACCAGCCACCGCACCGGGGCCGGCTGGGGCGCCGGCACCTTCTTGTCGCGCTCGGCCAGGGCCTGCCAGGGGGCGATCACCGCGCCCGGGTCGGCGTACAGCTGCTTCGCCTGCAGATCGGCGGGCACCTCGACCGCACCGGTGATCGTGTACTTCCTGCCCGACGTCGTCACCGTGATCGCGGAGCCCACGTGCAGGCCCGCCGACTTCAGGAACGGCTCGGTCGCCACCAGCTCGTCCGTGCCGCGCGGAAACGTGCCCTCGACGAGGTCGATCCGCTTCCGGGCCATCCGGTCCGAGGTCTTGAACTCCACGATCTCGGTGCTCGCGATCCCGTACGAGGTCGAGACGGTGGCCGACACGGACTGCTCGCTGATCGCCCGCGCGCCCCGGGGAAAGACGGGGCGCATGTCGATCGGCGGTACCTCGTCGTCGGGCGTCTTCACGCTGTCGTACATGTCGCCGCCGGGCATCTGCTGGACCGGCCCCATGCCCGCGTCGGTGTACAGCGCGTCGGCCGAGCCGATCCGGGCCGTCAGCTGCTCCGCCGGGGTCATGTCCGCACTGCGGTACGTGATGTCGGCGGCCGTCACCCCGAGGACCGGCAGTGCGATCATCGCGACCACCAGGGCGCTGCGGCCCTTGGCCCGCAGGGCGTCGCGGCGGGCTATTCGGAGGGCGGCGCGCCACCCCGTGAAGACGCTCACTCGGCTCCCCCGGCGGCCAGCAGCGAGTCGGCCCCGGCCGTCAGCGTCTGGTCGACGATCGAACCGTCCCGGAGGAAGACGACCCGGTCCGCCCAGGCCGCGTACCGCGGTTCGTGCGTGACCATGACGCCGGCCGCGCCCTGGTCGCAGCGGTTGCGCAGGAGCGCGAGGACGGCCTCGCCGGTCTCGGAGTCGAGCGCCCCGGTCGGTTCGTCGGCGAGGACCAGGCGCCGGTCCCCGACCAGCGCGCGGGCGATGGCGACGCGCTGCTGCTGGCCGCCGGACATCTCGTCCGGGAAGCGGTCCGCGATCTCCAGGAGGTTCATCTCCTCCAGCGCGGCACGGGCCTCCTTGCGGGCCTTGCGGACCGAGACGCCGTCGAGCTCGCGCGGCAGGGCGATGTTCTCGGCGGCGGTCAGCGCGGGGATCAGGTTGTAGTCCTGGAAGACGTAGCCCACGCTGCGGCGGCGCAGGGCGGCGAGGCCCTTGCGGCCGAGCGTGGAGATGTCCTGGCCCTCGATGATCACCTGGCCGTCGCTCGCGGTGTCGAGGCCGCCGGCGAGGGTCAGCAGGGTGGACTTGCCGGAGCCGGACGGGCCCATCACGGCGACGAGTTCACCGGCGTGCACCGACAGGCTGATGCCGCGCAGCGCGTGCACCTCGGCGATGCCGGTGCCGTGGGTGCGGGTGAGCGCGCGGAGTTCGAGCACCGGTGCGTCCACCGTCAGGGGCGGTGCGGCTGGGGACGGGACGTGCAGGGACATGGTTCCCCCTCGGAACGGGTGGATGTACGGGGCGCCGGAGTCAGCGGCGCGTGCGGGTCCGGCCGGTGGGCCGGACGGCGGTGCGGGAGACGGGGCCCGGGGACGGGCTCTGCTCCGGCTCCGTGGCGGCGGCCTCGGCGAGGCGGGTCAGCCGGGCCTCGCAGTGGTCCAGCCAGCGGGCCTCGGCCTCTGCCTGGAAGATCAGCTGCTCCACGACGAGCAGCCAGGCCACCTCGTCGCGGTTGGCGGGGGCCTGGGCGAGGGACTGCGCCTTGAGGCGGGTGTAGTCCTGCATCGCCTTCACGGTGTGGTGGCGCTGGGCCTGGATGACGGCCCTGATGTCGACGCCGGGCGCTCCGACCGCCATGGCGAGCTTGATGGCCAGCTCGTCACGGGGCGGGCTGCTGCGGTCGACCGGCGTCTCGAACCAGGAGCGCAGCTCGGTGCGCCCGGCGTCGCTGATCGAGTAGAGGGCGTGGCCCTGGTCGTCCTCGCCGTCCTGGGCGACCAGGCCGTCGCGCTCCAGCCTGCTCAGCGTCGTGTACACCTGCCCGACGTTGAGCGGCCAGGTGGAGCCGGTGCGCGATTCGAATTCGGTGCGGAGCTGGGAGCCGTAGCGCGGCCCGCGCTCCAGGAGGGCGAGGAGCCCGTGACGGATCGACATACTGAGTATGTATACCGAGTATGTTGATCTCCGCAAGTCTTCGAGGAGGCGTTTCGGAAGGGCGCCGTACGGTCAGCGGGCGCGGCGCATCCGCAGCGCGAGGAAGCCGAGACCCATCCCGACCAGGGCGATGCCCGCCCCGAGGGACACCTGCTGCACCCGCTCGACGGTCGCCCCGTTCAGTGCCTGGCGCCCCATGGGCAGAGGATCGTGGAAGTCGTCCGGGTCCGGCGTGAAGGAGGGCACGGCGGCCGGCTCGGAGGCCCGGGGCCGCTGCTCGCGGTCCTCCAGCGCGTCCTGCCGGGCCACCTCGGCGGCCGACCGGCCGGGCCGCTGCCGCCCGGCCCCGGCGGGCCACCCGGCGAACGGCGACTGCATGTCCCCGGCGTGCGGCGAACCGCTGGAGGAGGCCGAAGGAGAGGGAGAGGGGGAGGACGCCCCGGAGGCATCCGCAGCCGCCGCCCCCAGGGCCGCGGCCGCCGTCAGCGCCAGGCAGACCACGCCCCGGGAACAGCACGCGCGGAACCGTCCCGAAGCCATGCGGCCACCGTCACACGCACCGGCGCGACCGGCACCTCGGGTGACGCGTACGGATGGCTGCCGCCCGGGGAGAGAACTACGCGGGGTCGCCTGTGGCGATCTCCAGCTCGAAGTGGGCGCCGGTCTCGGAAACCGCGGCCCCGGACGACGGGAACTGGTTGATGACCTGGTCCTCCGCGTACGCGTTGCCCGGGACCTTCTTCACCTTGAGCGTCCAGCCCGCCGCGTCCGCGCAGGCGCGGACCGAGAGGATGTCCTTGTACATGAAGTTGGGGGCATCGACCTTGTTCGGGTCGTCCGTGTCCTCCCGCGCGCCCGAGCAGTCGTCGGGGTCGATCGTCCGGTTCCGCTCCGGATCGCGGTGATCGCCGGCCGGGGACTCGGTGGCCTTGGCGTCCGCGCCGCCCTTGTCGTTGCCGTTGAGCGCGATGACCGTGATCAGGCCGCCGATCGCGACCAGCGCGACGACGATCGAGCCGATGATCACCGGCATGTTCCGCTTGGAGCCGCCGCCCGGGGCCGGGCTCGACGTCGTCTGCGGGGAGATCGTGTACGGCGAGGGCGTCTGGTGCTGAAGCGGTGCCGGGCTCTGGTAGGCCGGGGCGGCCGTCTGCGGGTAGCCGTACGACGGGTTGGTGGCCGGGGCCGGCGTCGGGGGTCCGTACGGGCCGGGCTGCTGCTGGGACTGGTACGGCCCCGGCTGGTACGGCGTCTGGACGCTCTGCGGGGAGGGCGCGGACTGGTCGACCGGCGGGAAGACCGCCGAACCGACACCGGAGCCGCTGTTCGCCGGGGCGCCGGCGTCCCCGACGATCACCGGCGCACCGGTGTGACCGCTGGCGCTCAGCACGCGGGCGATCTCGTCCTGCATGGCCGCCGCGCTCGGGAAGCGCTCGTTCGGGTTCTTCTTCAGCGCGCGGGCGACGAGGGCGTCCATCGCCGGGGTCAGCGAGCGGTTGATCGTCGACGGGGCGACGGGCTCCTCCTGCACATGCGCGTACGCGATGGCGAGCGGGGAGTCCGCGTCGAAGGGGATGCGGCCGGTCAGCAGCTGGAAGAGCATGATGCCGACCGAGTACAGGTCGGAGCGCGCGTCCACCCCGCGGCCCAGGGCCTGTTCGGGGGAGAGGTACTGCGGGGTGCCGACGACCATGCCGGTCTGCGTCATCGAGGTGACGCCCGACTGCATGGCGCGGGCGATGCCGAAGTCCATGACCTTCACGACGCCGCGCTTGGTCACCATGACGTTGCCCGGCTTGATGTCGCGGTGCACCAGGCCCATTTCGTGGCTGGTGTCCAGCGCGGCCAGCACGTCCGAGGTGACCTTGAGCGCCTTGTCGGCCGGCATCGCGCCCTGGGCGCGGATGTCCGCCGCCAGGACGGAGCCGAGCGGCTGGCCCTCGACGTACTCCATGACGATGTACGGCATCAGCGCGCCGCCGAGCTCGTCCTCGCCCGTGTCGAACACCGAGACGATGTTGGTGTGCTGGAGCTTGGCGACGGCCTGCGCCTCGCGGCGGAAGCGCTCGCGGAAGGACTGCTCACGGCCCAGCTCGGTGTGCAGGGTCTTGATCGCGACCTGCCGGTCGAGCGCGGAGTCGTACGCCAGATATACGGACGCCATCCCGCCTTCGCCGAGCAGATCGCGCAGCTGGTAGCGGCCGCCGGCGACCGAACCGCCCGCGTAGCGACCCTGTGTACCGTGTGCGCCGTCCTGGCTCATGACTTGCTTCCCCCTCGGCGCGCGACTCACGCGAACTCGGCGCGCGACTCACGCGATGATCCGTATTACTGGCCAAGTCTGCCCGAGGGGTCCGACACGTCAAGCCGGGTGCCCGTTCCGTGACCGTACGCGCTGGAAGCGTCTCGGAAGCGTTACAGGATCAGCATGGAATTTGCGCCGGTGGCGCGCCAGCCGATTGGATGGCCGGTCCGGCGCCGGATCGGCCTGTCCGACAGAGGCTGTAGCGTGACGGGGCAATGCGACCGGCAGCGCGGCCGGCACCGCAGCAAGGCACCGTGAGACCCCCGCGGACACGCGCGTACACGCGGATCGAGCGGACAGAAACGACGGCGAGGACTGATGGCACCCGAACCCGAAGCAAACGGCGGCGGCGTTCCGGATGGCACCGAATCC
Organism: Streptomyces sp. NBC_00708; assembly: GCA_036226585.1. Taxonomy (GTDB): domain Bacteria; phylum Actinomycetota; class Actinomycetes; order Streptomycetales; family Streptomycetaceae; genus Streptomyces. Next base: position 3,410,903 of record CP108997.1, on the reverse strand, counting down.
TGGGGCATCGGCGGCGTCGTCGGAGACGGACGCTACCGGCTGACCCACCGGCTCGGCCGGGGCGGTATGGCCGAGGTGTTCGCGGCGGAGGACGTCCGGCTGGGACGCACCGTCGCGGTGAAGCTGCTGCGCTCCGATCTCGCCGAGGACCCCGTCTCCAAGGCGCGGTTCACGCGTGAGGCGCAGTCGGTCGCCGGGCTCAACCACCACGCGGTCGTGGCGGTGTACGACTCCGGCGAGGACACCGTCGCCGGCCAGACCGTCCCGTACATCGTGATGGAGCTGGTCGAGGGCCGCACGATCCGCGATCTGCTGATCAACGCCGAGGCCCCGCCGCCGGAGCAGGCCCTGATCATCGTCTCCGGGGTGCTGGAGGCACTCGCCTACTCGCACCAGCACGGCATCGTGCACCGCGATATCAAGCCCGCCAACGTGATCATCACCCACTCCGGCGCGGTCAAGGTGATGGACTTCGGCATCGCCCGCGCGCTGCACGGCGCGCAGTCCACGATGACGCAGACCGGCATGGTCATGGGCACGCCGCAGTACCTCTCCCCCGAGCAGGCGCTGGGCAAGGCCGTCGACCACCGCTCCGACCTGTACGCCACCGGCTGCCTGCTCTACGAACTGCTGGCGCTGCGGCCCCCGTTCACGGGTGAGACGCCGCTCTCCGTGGTGTACCAGCACGTGCAGGACACCCCGGTCCCGCCGTCGCAGATCCTGGACTCGGTGCCGCCGGAGCTGGACGGGCTCGTCATGCGCTCGCTGGCGAAGGACCCGGACGACCGCTTCCAGAGCGCCGAGGAGATGCGCGGGCTGGTCCAGTACGGCCTGCAGATGCTCCAGGTGCAGGGCGGCCACACCGGTACGTGGAACACCGGCCCGGTCCTCCTGAACGAGGGCGCCGGCACCCCGCCCCGGGGCATGACCGGCGCCACGCGCGCCATGGGCGGCTACCCGCAGCACGGGGACACCTCGCAGGCCCCGATCCTGCCGCCGATGAACCCGGACGACGGCGGCTACGACGGCGGCAGCACCCGGCAGGGCGGCGGCGGTCGTGGCAAGCTGTTGCTGTTCGTCGTGCTCGCCCTGATCGCGATCGGCGCGGGCGTGGCCATCGCGCTCAACGCGGCGGGCGACGGCGGGCAGAAGCACGAGAAGCAGCCGACGGAGACCTCCACTTCGCCGACGCCGACGGAGGATTCGCCCACGCCGACGCCGGAGGACACCGAGGACACCCAGCAGCCGGGCGACAACACCGGCGGCGGCTGGAACGACGACACCCCGGAGCCGTCGGACACGCCGAGCCAGACGTCCGAGTCCCCCTCGGCCACCACGCCCGACCCGGGCACGGGAGGCACGGAGGACGGCGGCACCGGCACCGGCGGCAACAGCAGCACGGGGACCGGCGGGAACAGCGGCAACGGCTCCGGCAACGGCAGCACGGGGACCAACGGCGAGACCAGTACCAACGGGGGCAACACCGGTACCAGCGACGGCGGCAACACGGGTACCACCGACGGCGGCAACACCGGTACCACCGAAGGCACGACCGAGGGCACGGACGGAGCCGCCGGCGGTGCCGCCGAAGGCGCCTCCGCGGGAACCGCGGCGGGCGCGGCGGGCTCGGCCACCGGCTGACCCCCCCGCTCACTCCGTGAACGCCGCGCGCACCGCCTCGTACTCGCGCGTCCACCAGACCGCCAGGGCCGACACCGCGGGGAACTGCGGGTCGGCCCTCCGGTCGTCCAGGCAGTAGCGCCAGCGCAGTATCCAGAAGTCGTTGAGCCGCTCCCACCACACCCGGTGCACGGCCGCCGCCAGTTCGGCGGCGTCCGCCCCGGCCGCCCGCCGGTAGGCCCGCGCGTAGACGCGCACCTTCGCCAGGTCCAGCGCGCCGGCCGGCTGGACGAAGAAGATCGCCGCCGCCCGTACCGCCTCCTCCGCCCGGGGCTGGACGGCCAGCCGGTCCCAGTCGAGGATCGCGACCGGGTTCGCTCCCCGGTAGAGCACGTTCAGCGGGTGGAAGTCGCCGTGTACCCAGCCGGTGGCGGGCGCCCCCGGATCGGGCGGCCGGCGGTCGGCGTACCGTTCCAGCAGAACGCGCCGCTCCCGCAGCCGGTGCTCGGCCAGCTCGTCGAAGGCGTCCCGGCGCCCGCGCCCGCGCGCGGCGGCGAGCAGGTCGCCGATCAGCGCGAAGGTGTCGGCCGCCTCCGGGCTGGCGTAGCCGGGCGGACGTCCGCCGCCGGCCTCCGTCTCGGTGTCCCGCTCGGCCCCCATGACCTGTGCGAGACCCGTGTGTACGGCTCCGAGGAGCGTCCCGAGACGCGTGGACTGGGCGAGGGTGAGCTGCGCGCCGCCCCGGTGCAGCCCGTCGACCCAGGGGTGCAGCGCATAGCGGCGGCCGGCGATCTCGGTGACGGTCTCGCCGTCGCGGGCCCCGAGCGGCGGGGCGACGGGCACTCCGAGTGACTGGAGGCGCCGGGTCGCGCGGTGCTGGCGGTCGATGGTGGCGCGGTCGCGGGTGGCGTCGTCCGAGTGGTGCTTGAGGAAGTACGAGCCCCGGGTGGTGGACACGCGGTAACCGTGGTTGAGCAGGCCCTGGGAGAGCGGGGTGCAGGTGAGCGGCTCACCGGCGTCCGGGTAACGGCGAAGCACCTCGCCGACCGGCGGAACCGGTGGGGAGGCAACAGATGAGCGCGGCACGCGTCAGATGTTAGATCACGCTGCGTTGCGGATCTGCCGGCTTGCGTGGAAGTCCAGAGTGTGCACCGTGACGAAGTGCGGTTCGAGCCGGAGGTACGAGGGGGCGAAGGGCTCGCCGTTGACCTCGACGGGGGCGGGCCCGAAGCGCTCGCGCTGGGCCGGGGTCGGCTCGACGATCCGCGCGGGGCCGGTGAACTGCACGGACCACAGGTCCTCGGTCCCGGCGGGGGCCGTGTTGAAGTTGTCCGCGCCGTAGGCCACGACCGCGCCGTCGCAGGCGCCGTGGTGGCCGAGGCCGCTGTGCATGCGCAGCACGACGCGGCCGTCGATGACGATGTGCCGGGCCACCGTCAGCATCGGGAGGGCCCGCATGCTGGTCGCCAGCCGGCCGTAGGGGACCCGGCCGAGCAGGTCGATCGCGTGGAGTTCCTCGTGGGACATGCCTTCCACTGTCGGCCACGGTGTGAGGGCCGGATAAGAGGCCGGGGCCCCCGTTTCGCCGGGACCAAAGTCCCTCCCGGCTCCCTCTCAGCGCTTCTCCGCCTGGAGCCGTGCCACGTACGCGGCGGCCTGCGAGCGGCGCTCCATGCCCAGCTTGGACAGCAGGCTGGACACATAGTTCTTGATCGTCTTCTCGGCGAGGTGCAGCCGTTCGCCGATCACCCGGTTGGTCAGGCCCTCGCCGATCAGATCGAGGATCTTGCGCTCCTGGTCCGTGAGGCTCTCCAGCTTCTCGTCGCTCCGCCCCCGCTTCCCCTCGCGCAGCCGCTCCAGCACGCGGGCGGTGGCGACCGGGTCGAGCAGCGACTTGCCGGCCGCCACGTCCCGTACGGCCGTCAGCAGCTCGTTGCCGCGGATCGCCTTGAGGACATAGCCGGCGGCGCCCGCCATGATCGCGTCGAACAGCGCCTCGTCATCGGCGTACGAGGTCAGCATCAGGCAGTTGATGGAGTCGTCCTGGGAGCGGATCTCGCGGCAGACCTCCACCCCGCTGCCGTCCGGCAGCCGTACGTCGAGCACGGCCACATCGGGGTGGACCGCCGGAATCCGCACCAGCGCGTCCGCCGCCGTGCCGGCCTCGCCGACCACCTCGATGTCGTCCTCCATCGAGAGCAGCTCGTGGACCCCGCGCCGGACTACTTCATGGTCATCGAGCAGAAATACGGTGATTTTTCCATTTTCGCGCACAATCGCAGTCTCACACACTCACCCCTTCCCTGCCGCTGTCGGGCGGGATAACGTGCCGTTGTTCCGGCGGCCTGCGAGGCTGTGATCAGTGCTGTGACCAGCGAGAGTCCCCGAATTCCTCGATTTACTTGGATATCCAAGCAAAATCGCAGGTCAGGAAGGGTTTCGCAGTTACGGGACCCACTGGGTAACGTGCCTAGAACAGGGCGCTCGCCGGGGCACCTGTCACGCCTGTTTCCCGGACCGAGCGGCACCCACCCCGTGCACGGGTACGGACACAGGCGAGCCGCACTGGTCTCCCGGCAGACCCCGGGGGCCGGACCGACGGAGGAGCACGCACGTGACCGTGGAGAGCACTGCTGCCGCGCGTAAACCGCGACGCAGCAGCAAGCGGACCAGCGCCGCGAAAACGCCCGCGAAGACGCCGGAGGGTTCCACGCCCGAGCTCGTACAGCTGCTGACGCCCGAGGGCGAGCGGGTCGAGCACCCGGACTACTCGATCGACCTGAGCGCGGACGAGCTGCGCGCCCTGTACCGGGACATGGTCCTCACCCGCCGCTTCGACGCCGAGGCCACCGCCCTCCAGCGTCAGGGCGAGCTGGGCCTGTGGGCCTCGCTGCTGGGCCAGGAGGCCGCCCAGATCGGCTCCGGACGGGCCCTGCGCGACGACGACTACGTCTTCCCGACCTACCGTGAGCACGGTGTGGCCTGGTGCCGGGGCGTCGACCCGACCAATCTGCTCGGGATGTTCCGCGGTGTGAACCACGGCGGCTGGGACCCGAAGACCAACAACTTCCACCTGTACACGATCGTCATCGGCTCGCAGACCCTGCACGCCACCGGTTACGCCATGGGTGTGGCCAAGGACGGCGCGGACTCGGCCGTGATCGCGTACTTCGGGGACGGCGCCTCCAGCCAGGGCGACGTCGCGGAGGCGTTCACCTTCTCCGCCGTCTACAACGCCCCGGTCGTGTTCTTCTGCCAGAACAACCAGTGGGCGATCTCCGAGCCCACCGAGAAGCAGACCCGGGTGCCGCTCTACCAGCGCGCCCAGGGCTTCGGCTTCCCCGGCGTCCGGGTCGACGGCAACGACGTCCTGGCCTGCCTGGCCGTCACCCGCTCCGCCCTGGAGCGCGCCCGGCGCGGCGAGGGCCCGACCCTCGTCGAGGCGTTCACGTACCGCATGGGCGCGCACACCACCTCCGACGACCCGACGAAGTACCGGGCCGACGAGGAGCGCGCGTCCTGGGAGGCCAAGGACCCGATCCTGCGCCTGCGCACGTACCTGGAGAAGGAGGGCGCGGCCGACGAGGCGTTCTTCACCGCCCTCGACGAGGAGAGCGAGACCCTCGGCAAGCGCGTCCGCGAGGCCGTACGGGCGATGCCCGACCCGGACCGGATGGCGATCTTCGACCACGCCTACGCCGACGGCAACCCGCTCGTCGACGAGGAGCGCGCCGAATTCGCCGCCTACCAGGCTTCGTTCGCCGAGGAGGGCAAGTAACCATGGCCGTGGAAAAGATGTCCCTCGCCAAGGCGCTCAACGAGTCCCTGCGCAAGGCCCTCGACACCGACCCCAAGGTCCTCATCATGGGTGAGGACGTCGGCAAGCTCGGCGGCGTCTTCCGGATCACCGACGGCCTGCAGAAGGACTTCGGCGAGGACCGTGTCATCGACACCCCGCTCGCCGAGTCGGGCATCGTCGGTACGGCGATCGGCCTGGCCCTGCGCGGCTACCGGCCCGTCGTCGAGATCCAGTTCGACGGCTTCGTCTTCCCCGCGTACGACCAGATCGTCACGCAGCTCGCGAAGATGCACGCCCGCGCGCTCGGCAAGATCAAGCTCCCCGTCGTCGTGCGCATCCCGTACGGCGGTGGCATCGGCGCCGTCGAGCACCACAGCGAGTCGCCCGAGGCGCTGTTCGCGCACGTCGCGGGCCTGAAGGTGGTCTCCCCGTCCAACGCGTCCGACGCGTACTGGATGATGCAGCAGGCCGTCCAGAGCGACGACCCGGTCATCTTCTTCGAGCCGAAGCGGCGCTACTGGGACAAGGGCGAGGTCGACACCGAGTCCATCCCCGGCGCGCTGCACGCCGCCGCCGTCGCCCGTACCGGCACGGACCTCACGCTCGCCGCGTACGGACCGATGGTGAAGGTCTGCCTGGAGGCCGCCGCGGCCGCCCAGGAGGAGGGCAAGTCGGTCGAGGTCGTGGACCTGCGCTCGATGTCCCCCATCGACTTCGACACCATCCAGGCGTCCGTCGAGAAGACCCGCCGCCTGGTCGTCGTCCACGAGGCGCCCGTCTTCTACGGCTCCGGGGCCGAGATCGCCGCCCGCATCACGGAGCGGTGCTTCTACCACCTGGAGGCGCCCGTGCTGCGGGTCGGCGGCTACCACGCCCCGTACCCGCCGGCGCGCCTGGAGGAGGAGTACCTGCCGGGCCTGGACCGCGTGCTCGACGCCGTCGACCGCTCGCTGGCGTACTGAGGAGAGGAGCGTGACCACGATGACCGACACTTCCAACGCTGCTCGCTTCCGTGAGTTCAAGATGCCCGACGTGGGCGAGGGACTGACCGAGGCCGAGATCCTCAAGTGGTACGTCCAGCCCGGCGACACCGTCACCGACGGCCAGGTCGTCTGCGAGGTCGAGACCGCCAAGGCCGCCGTCGAGCTGCCGATCCCCTTCGACGGCGTCGTCCACGAACTGCGCTTCCCCGAGGGCACCACGGTCGACGTGGGCCAGGTGATCATCGCGGTGGACGTGGCGCCGGGTTCGGGCCCCGCCGCCGCGGAGCCCGAGGCTCCCGCTCCGGCCCCCGAGGCCGAGGCGCCGAAGGGCCGCCAGCCCGTGCTGGTGGGCTACGGCGTGGCCGAGTCCTCCACGAAGCGCCGGGCCCGCAAGGGCGCCGAGACCGCGCCCCCGGCCGCCGCGCCCGCGGCGGTCCAGGCCGAGCTCAACGGCCAGGGCACCGCCGCGATTCCGGAGGCCCGTCCGCTGGCCAAGCCGCCGGTCCGCAAGCTCGCCAAGGACCTGGGCATCGACCTGGCGACGGTCACCCCGACCGGCGCGGGCGGGGTCATCACGCGCGAGGACGTGCACGCGGCTGCGACGCCGTCGGCACCGGTGACACCCGAGCCGACGGTGGAGCCCGTGGTTCCGTCCGTCGAGGCTCCCGTGGAGGCCGGCGCCCGCGAGACGCGTATCCCGGTCAAGGGCGTGCGCAAGGCCATCGCCCAGGCGATGGTCGGCAGCGCGTTCACGGCTCCGCACGTCACCGAGTTCGTGACCGTCGACGTCACGCGCACGATGAAGCTGGTCGCGGAGCTGAAGGAGGACAAGGACATGGCGGGGGTGCGGGTCAACCCGCTCCTCGTCATCGCCAAGGCCCTCCTCGTCGCGATCAAGCGGAACCCCGGCGTCAACGCCGTCTGGGACGAGGCGAACCAGGAGATCGTCCAGAAGCACTACGTGAACCTGGGCATCGCCGCCGCCACCCCGCGCGGGCTGATCGTCCCGAACATCAAGGACGCCCAGGAGCAGACGCTGCCGCAGCTGGCCGCGTCCCTGGGCGAGCTGGTCGCCACGGCACGGGACGGCAGGACGTCCCCGGCCGCGATGGCGGGCGGCACGGTGACCATCACCAACGTGGGCGTCTTCGGCGTCGACACCGGTACGCCGATCCTCAACCCGGGCGAGTCCGCGATCCTCGCGGTCGGCGCGATCAAGCTCCAGCCGTGGGTCCACAAGGGCAAGGTGAAGCCTCGTCAGGTGACCACGCTGGCGCTGTCGTTCGACCACCGCCTCATCGACGGTGAGCTGGGCTCCAAGTTCCTGGCGGACATCGCCGCGGTCCTGGAGCAGCCCAAGCGGCTGATCACCTGGGCGTAACTGTTGTACGAGGGGCCCGCGCGAGGTTCGCGCGGGCCCCTTTTCCCTGTCCCTCGGAGCCCACGCCGAGGGGCATGACACGGTCGTCCTCCGGCTGTGTAACAAGGGTGTATGAGGCACCGGTTGGGCGCAACGCATCCCCGTCCCGGACAGTTCTTGCTGATCACAAGCGTTCGCTCAACGGATACCGAGGACGAAACGATGCGCGCTCACAAGATCACCTTCGCCGCCCTGGCCGTCGCCGCGGGCCTCTCGCTCACGGCCTGCCAGAACGACGACGACGCCGCGGCGCAGACCGATCCGTCGTCCGTGGCGACCGCGTCCCCGTCCAGCGACGCTCCGGGCTCGGGCGGCCCGGACTCGGCGTCCGCCGGGGCGAGTTCCGGTGGCAAGGACTCCACTGCCGGGGCGGGGACCGGCGAGCAGGCCAAGACCGCCAAGTGCCGCACCGACGGGCTGAAGATCACGGCGATCGACAACTTCATCGACGGCGACCCGCAGGGGACCGTCGCGGTGGAGATGAAGAACACCAGCGGCCAGGACTGCGTGATCGCGGGGTTCGCCGGCGTCGACCTCAAGACCGATTCGGGCACGCTGTCCGCCGAGCGCAAGGGTGCGCCCGGAGATCCGTACGTCCTCAAGAACGGGAAGACGATCGCCTTCGCCATCGGCTACCCGCTCAATGAGACCGGGGGCACCGGCGTCCGCATCACCGGGCTGGTGGTGACCCCGCCCAACGAGACGAAGTCGGTCACCCTCGCCTGGCCGGGCAAGTCCTCGCTGCCCGTCACGGACGGGTCCGGCGCGCCCGTGACGGTCGGCCCGATCGGCAGCGCCGGCCAGGGCGGCTGAGCGGTACGCCGCGCGGAGGGGCCGGGCCGCCGAGCCGGTGGGGGCTCAGGGGGCGACCGAGAGGACGATCTTGCCGGTGGTGCGGCCGGTCTCGCCCCGCGCGTGCGCCCGCGCGGCCTCTTCGAGCGGGAAGACCTCGTCGACGATCACGCGCAGGCGTTCGTCCTCGACCAGGGCCGCGATCTCGCGCAGTCCCGCGTGATCGGGCTCGACGAGCATGAACACCGCCCGTACGCCGGCCGCTTCGGCCTCCTTCGCGGGGAACGTCTCGTCGGGCGGCAGGAGGGAGACCAGCGTGCCGCCCGGCCGCAGCGTCCGCAGGGACCTGGCCCAGCTCGGGCCGCCGATGCAGTCCACGACGACATCGACGTCCCGCAGGGTCTCCGCGAAGTCCTGGGTGCGGTAGTCGATCAGCTCGTCGGCGCCCAGTGAGCGCAGCAGCTCGTGCTTGGCGGCCCCGGCCGTGCCGATGACGTACGCGCCACGGGCCTTGGCGATCTGCACGGCCAGGTGGCCGACGCCCCCGGCCGCCGCGTGGATCAGGACGCGGTCGCCGGGCCGGACGGCCGTGGTGTCCACCAGCGCCTGCCACGCGGTCAGCGCGGCCAGCGGCAGGGCGCCGGCCTGGATGTGGCCGAGCCCCCGGGGCCGCGGGGCGAAGTGCCGGGCCGGGGCCACGACGTACTCGGCGTAGGCGCCCGCCGGGTGCGGGAAGTGCGGCATCCCGTACACCGCGTCGCCGGTCCGGAAGAGCGTCACGCCGTCTCCGACCTGCTCGACCACCCCGGAGACGTCGAACCCCAGCGTGAACGGGAGCGGGGTGCCGTCGGCGAACACACCCCGCTCACGGGTCTTCCAGTCCGCCGGGTTCACCCCCGCCGCGTGCACCCGGACCAGGATCTCGCCCCTGCCCGGGGACGGACGCGGAATCTCCACGAGCCGGAGTACGTCGGGTGAGCCGGGGGTGTCCTGGGTGAGGGCACGCATGGTCGCCTGGTCCATGGGGCGGTCCTTTCAACGGGGTCGCGTATGCGGTGTGCGTCCCCAGCCTGTCCGGGCGGACCGCCGCCCCGTAGTGGCCCGATGGTCAGGCAATGAAAGGATCGGGCCATGCATCATGTCGGCGTGCTGGCCCTGGACGGTGTCGTTCCCTTCGAACTCGGCATCCCCGCAAGGATCTTCGGCGCCGCCCGCAGCGCCACGGGTGACCCGCTCTACTCCGTGACCACGTGCAGTGTGGACGGCCACCCGGTCCGCACCGAGGCCGATTACCGGCTCACCGTCTCCCACGACGCGTCGTTGCTCGCCACCGTCGACACGGTCGTCATCCCGCCCTCCCACACGCTGGGGCCCATCCGTGACGAGGGGCGCCTGCCCGGCCCCCTGCGCGAGGCCCTGGCCGCGATCCGTCCCGGCACCCGGATCGTCGCGATCTGCACCGGCACGTACGTCCTGGCCGCCGCCGGGCTGCTCGACGGCCGCCCCGCCACCACGCACTGGCGCGAAGCCGGCCATCTCCAGCGCCTGTTCACCACCACGCGCGTCGACCCCGATGTCCTCTTCGTCGACGACGGCGACATCCTGACCTCCGCCGGGGTGGCCGCCGGCATCGACCTCTGCCTGCACATCGTCCGCCGCGACCACGGGAGCGACATCGCCAACGACGTGGCCCGCTCCTGCGTCGTCCCGCCGTGGCGCGACGGCGGCCAGGCCCAGTACATCCGCCGACCCGTCCCCGACCCCGCCGCCCCCGGGACGGCCCCCACCCAGGCCTGGGTCATGGAACGTCTCGCCGAACCGGTCACCCTGGCCGACATGGCCGCCCACGCGCGCGTCAGCGTGCGCACCTTCACCCGCCGCTTCCGCGACGAGGTCGGCACCAGCCCCGGCCGCTGGCTCGTCCGCCAGCGCGTCGACCTGGCCCGGCACCTGCTGGAAACCACCGACTGGCCCGTCGACCGGGTCGCGTCCCACGCCGGCCTCGGCACCGGGGTCTCCCTGCGGCAGCACCTCCACGCCGCGATCGGCGTCACGCCCCAGGCGTATCGCCGTACGTTCCGCCCGGCGGGTTAGCCGGGGCCTTCAGGGGCCCGTGGACTCCCAGGCCGCCTCGATCATCCCGAAGATCTCGTCCACCGCGGCCTCCGGATCGGCCGCCTCGCGGGCCAGCGCGTGCGCGTCGACCACGAACCTCGCGATCGTCCGGCAGGCCGTCGGGGTCCGGGACCGTCCCGGGCCGGCGGTGATGGCCGCCGCCAGCGACTCCGCGTGCCGCAGCCTCATCGACTCCTCGTACTCCCGCAGGGACGCCGATCCGTCGATCATGCGCCAGAGCGGGGCGGCGCCGTCCGCCGTGCAGTGCCGCACCATGGCGTGGATCTCGCGGCGCAGTGCGGGCATGAGCGGTTCGTCCGGTGCGCGGCCGGTGACCGCCTGGGCGAGACGGTGCTCGAAGTCGGCGTCCTGCTCGAACACCAGGGCCTCTTTCGAGGCGAAGTGGGCGAAGAGCGTGGTCACGGCCACGTCCGCCTCGGCGGCGATCTCCCGGATGCCTACCGCCTCGTATCCGCGTTCCAGGAAGAGCCGCAGTGCGGTGTCGGCGATCTTCTGGCGGGTCGCGGCCTTCTTGCGCTCGCGGCGCCCGGACTGCACGGTCATGCGCTCACGCTATCAGGTACGTATCCGTAACGGTTTCAAAACACTAACCGTTAGTGTTACGGTCCCCGGCATGAGGAAAGTGAGCTTCGCCGAGTTCGGCGGCCCCGATGTCCTGCGACTCATCGACGCCGAGGAGCCCCACGCGGGCCCCGGCCGGATACGTATCGCCGTGCGGGCTGCGGGGGTGAACCCCGTCGACTGGAGGGTCCGTGAGGGCCAGGTCCTGGGCGCCCATCCGACCGTGCTGCCCTCCGGCGTCGGGCTGGATGCCGCCGGGATCGTGGACGAGGTGGGTGAAGGCGTCGAGGGCGTGGAGACCGGCGACCGCGTGTTCGGCGAAGGGGCCGACACCTACGCCGAGTTCGCCGTGCTGTCGGCCTGGGCCCGGATGCCCGAGGGGCTGACGTTCGAGGAGGCGGCCGGATACCCCTCCGTGGTGGAGACCGCCCTGCGCGTCATCGACCAGGTCGGCGTGCGGCCCGGCGAGACGCTGCTGGTGAGCGGGGCGTCCGGGGGAGTCGGTTCAGCGGTGCTCCAGATCGCCAGGGACCGGGGCATCGCGGTGATCGGCACGGGCGGCGCCGCGAACCAGGACTACCTGCGCGGGCTGGGCGCGCTCCCCACGACGTACGGGGAGGGCTGGGTCGAGCGGGTACGGCGGCTCGGCCGCGTCGACGCCGCTCTCGATCTGGCCGGTGCGGGCGTGATCCCCGAACTCCTCGCGCTGACGGGCGATCCGGGCAAGGTGATCACCATCGCGGACCTCGGTGCGCCGGAGTTCGGCGTCCGCTTCTCCGGCGTGGCCGGGAGCGTGCCGGACGCGCTCGCGGAGGCGGTGGACCTCATCGAGCGGGGGAGGCTCCACATCCCGGTCGAGAAGTCGTACGCCCTGGCGGAGGCGGCGCAGGCGCACGCGGACAGCCGGGCGGGTCACACGCGTGGCCGGCGGGTCATGGTCGTACGCCCGGCCGCCTGACCGGGGACCGGCCCGGACCGCGTTGCCCATAGCGCGAGTTCGGCGAACACGGTCTTGCCGATGGTGCGCGGCTCGACCCCCCATCGGTCAGCGAGGGCGTCCACGAGGACGAGCCCACGCCCATAGCACTCGTCCGGGCCCGCCTCGCGTACCCCCGGCAGCCGCTCGCCTCGCGGATCGCTGACCTCGATACGGATGGCTTCGCCGGTGAGGATGAGGTCAACCCGGAAGAGCCGGCCGCGCAGGCTGCCGTGGATGAGCGCGTTGGTGGCCAACTCGGAGACGAGCAAGGCGACTTCCCCGGCACGATGGGGGTGCCCCCACTCGGTGGCGAGCCGCGCGGCGCGTCGGCGGGCGAGGGTGACGCTGCGGGCGGTGGGGGTGTAGTCGAGGCGGTCCTCGTGGAGCGGGGGGTTGTCCTCGGGGGCCTCTGCGGTTGCGGACATGGGGTGGGCCTCTCTGGGTGGGGCGGTGGCATTGCCGCGCCTGCGCGCGGGCAGGTCGGTGCTCTTCCGCCACGTATCACTGTGTGATCTGCGTGCAACTGAAAGTAGTGGAGCCCTCTTGTGTGCAGCAAGTGATTCGCGCAGAGAATTTTCTGCCCTAATTGGTGTTCGAGGGGCGGGAGCTTCAGACTGAGGCGGACCGCGTGGGAGGGAGTGGGCTGTGGCGGGTAGCAACCCGGATCGGGGCCGTACGGTCTCCACCGTGCTTGGACGCCGGCTGGGCGGCGAGCTGTTGCGTATGCGGGAGGCGCATTCGCTGCGCCAGGCGCACGCGGCGGAGGCGCTGACCGCTTCGGTCGCCAAGGTCGCGAAGATCGAGCGCGGGCTCGTGCCCATGCGGGACCCGGACGTCAGGGCCCTCTGCCACCTCTACGGTGAGACCGACGAAACCACGGTCGGCAGGCTGCTGGCGCTCGCTAAGACCGACCGCGAACGCCGCAAGGCCAGAGGCTGGTGGAATCAGTACCCGGTACTCGACGCGATGGTCGAGTACGTGGCGCTGGAGGACATCGCCACGGGCCTGCGGACCTGGCAACTGGCCATCGTGCCGGGCCTTCTCCAAACCGCCGACTACGCCCGTGCGCTGGCTGTGGGCAACGGCTACTGGGAGGACCCCGACGAGATCGAACCCTTCGTCGAGGCCCGCATGGCCCGGCAGGCCCGCCTGACCGGTGATCGCCCGCTGGAGTTGTGGGCCCTCGTGCAGGAGAGCGCGCTGCGCCAACTCGTCGGCGGACGACAGGTGATGAGGGAGCAGCTGGGCCACCTGCTGGACATGGCCCGCCGCCCCAACGTGAAGCTCCAGGTCATGCCCTACCTCGCTGGTGCGCACCCTGGCATGACGAGCGCGTTCACCATCGTGTCCTTCGCCGAACCCGGTGCGCTCGACGTGGTCTACATGGACACCACCTCGTCTACTCTTTGGCTGGAGAGTGACGCTGATGCCGAGCGCCACGATCGACTCTTCGACCGCATGACGCGAGTTGCGCTCGCGCAGCGCAATTCGCTCGTGCTCATCGATGGAATCCTCAGGGAGTTGTAGATCGCGTGGCCGCCTATGAGTTCGTCAAGTCCAGCTACAGCGGGGGCAACGCCGGCCAGGAGTGCGTCGAGGTAGCACTGAACGTGCCCGGCTCGGTCGCCGTGCGGGACTCGAAGGTGTCCCTCAGCGCGGTACTGGTGGTGGCTCCCGCGACCTGGGACGCTTTCACGCACGGGATGTGTAAGTCGTCCGCCATGGATACGAGAAGCTGAGGCACATGTCCGAGTTCCGGTTCGCCAAGTCCAGCTACAGCGACCCGAACGGTGAGTGCGTCGAGGTCGCCCGCAACGTGCCGGGCGCCGTCGCCGTCCGTGACTCGAAGCGGGAGGCCGGACCCGTTCTTGTGCTCGCCCCTGGTACGTGGAACGCTTTCAAGCGCGAACTGGGTGCCTCACCCAGCGGAGCTCGCTGCTGAGGAGGAGCATGAACGCGTTCCAGTTCATCAAGTCCAGCTACAGCACCCTGGAGAAGGACTGCGTCGAGGTGGCCCGTAACGTGCCCGGTGCCGTCGCCGTACGGGACTCCAAGCGGGCCGCCGGCCCCGTCCTCGTGCTCACCTCCACCGCGTGGGACGCCTTCCGCGCATCCCTGCCGCCGGTCGGGTAGCGGAGGCGGCGGCGGCGCCGCATCGCGTACCCCGTCAGTCCGCGTCCGGGTACACCGTGGGGCCGGGCAGCTCCAGGTCGGTGCAGTCGCGGCGCTCGGACTGGTCCGTCGCGAACGCGTTCAGGAGCTGACGTACCTCGCTCATCGGGAGCGCCGACGCGTCGCGGGTCGGCGCGTAGCTGGTGGCGAGGAAGTTCGCCGATTCCCCCGCGCACCGGGCCTTGGCCCGGCCGAGCGTCCTGCCGAGCAGCGCATCGTTCGGGCTGCCCTTCTCCGGGATCCGTACGTTCCCCGAGAGCAGCCTCTCGAACGGTTTGTCCGCCCAGTCGCCGTACCAGCCGGTGAGGTTCACGGCCGGCTCGCCGGTCCCGGAGTCGACGAGCGAGCAGCTGGTGATCGAGGCGTCCTCGTGCGTGGGCGCGAGCACCTGCCACTTCTTGCCGGACGGGCTGGCCGGCAGGTCGGCCCGGGACAGCCAGCCGCACATCGTGCTCTTCGCCTGGGCGAGCGACAGGGCCCGGGAGGGTTCGACCCGGTCCGGCAGCGGCAGCGAACCCGCTCCGCAGCCGGTCTCGGCATTGGCGCCGTTGGCGATGCGTACCGCCGTGCGCAGCGACTCGGGGGACGCGTTGCTCTCCACCCCGTGGGTGTAGAGCTTGGTGACGAGGCGCCGCGTGCGGCCCTCGGAATCGCGGCCGAGCTTCGGGCACTCCTGGACGATCACGGGGCCGAACTTGCCGTAGAACCCGGGGACCGAGCTGCTGTAGACGTAGTGCAGGTCTCGCGGGACGGTGAACTCCATGCCCAGCGGGCCCAGCGGTTCGCCCGTTTCGAGCTGCGACTCGATGTGGAGGACGAAGTGACGGCCGTCGTTCTCGTTCACCCCGCACCTGAGCAGGTCCTGGCCGGAGCCGAAGGTGTCCCTGGCCGCCTGGAGCCGTTCCCTCGGCAGGAGTTCGGCGAGCTCGCCGCCCGACAGACTGCCCCCGCAGATGGTCGCCGCGTACCACCAGGGCTGCCACAGGGGCTTGGCCAGCCAGCCGCCGCCCGCGAGGACGGCGAGCACCACCGCCGCTATGCCGAGTGCCCGCCCGCCGGGCACCCATCGGCGCCGCTCCCCCGTTGCCATGACCAGCAGCCTTTCCTCGGTGCGCGTCCTCGAAGCGCGCAGCCTACGTGCTGCTCGAACTCGCCGGGATACGGGGGCGGACCGGGCCATCCGTCACGTGCCGTCCGTGAGAGGACGAAGCCGTGGAACCGCCTGCCCGGCCTGTGCGTCGCAGGGCCATGACTGCGCGAATCGGGAAGGCCGTCGTCGCTGCTGTGCTGGCGGGCGGGGTGCTCACGGGTTGCGGGACGGCCAGAGGCGACGACGGAGAGGCTGTCCGGCCGGCACCGTCCGGAAGAACGGTTCCCTATGACCTCTACACGCACTGCGGAATCGACGAAGCCCGCGTCGGCTCGACGTACTTCGAAGCGGTCTCCCCCCTTTCCGACGGCTCGGGCAACCCGCCCGACGGGTGGGGGAATCCCACCCAGCGCGGCACGATGACCTTGAAGCCCGGCGGGAAGGCCGTCTTCACCGACGAGGCCGGTCATGAGGTCCACTTCCGTGCCCGGCCGGGTGCGAGCGGCTTCAAGCGGATCTGTGCTTGACACCGGCTCAGGGGCCCGAGCGAATAGGCGATCTCCGAGTCGGGAAAAGCTTTCCCGTCAGTAACCGGGTGCGGTGGCACTTTCCTGTGGGAGCATGTCGGGATCCAAGCCGGTCGGGCGGATTCCTAGGGGGGCCAGCCGTGGCAATGGTGGCATGTCGCGAGTGCGAACAACAGGTATCGGACAGTGCGCGTAGCTGTCCCCACTGCGGTATCGATTCGCCGGGCGGAGTGACGCAATTGGAAATCCGAAGGGTTTCCAAGATCACCGGTTCTCTGGTGCCCATGGCGGTCTGGGTGGACTCGGAACACGTGGGTGACCTCACCTCGGGAAAGAGTTTCCTCGTCACCGTTACTCCGGGGCTCCACCGCGTCGAATGCGGTTTGCAGCAGCGAGGAAACAAAGGCGCGGCGCAGGAGTTCGACGTTCCTGTCGGGCGGCGGCTGGTCGTCGTCGTGAGCCCGAGCAAGTGGAACGGAAAGCCGAGTTTCAGCGCGGAGTTCGCATAGGGGATTACCGTGACGCGCGGGCTCGGATCCGCATGCGCAGTGCGGAGCCGAGCGCGCCGACACAGCTCATCGCGGGGCAGACCCACCAGTCCCCCGGCTCAGGGCCGCGCTTCGTGAACACGATGACGGCCCAGATGAGGCCGCACGCGTAGCCGCCCATCATCCCGACGTAGGGCGCCCACCGGGGGTCCCCGTGGCGGGGGCCCTGCGACGGGGTGAGGTAGAAACAGCCGGCCACCGTGATGGCACCGAAAGCGGCCGACCAGAGAAGCAATTCTTCGATACCGCCGCCCTGGCCGGGGGAGAACTGGGATCCGGCCCAGATCTGGGTCACGAAGGACGCCAGGGCGTAGAACAAGGCCCATGCCACCGTGATCCGCCAGGTCGCTCCGACTTTCAGGGTCTGCGGCCCCAGCCGGTCCTGTGCGCGGTTGAATACCGTAGCCGCCGTGGCCACCGTACTTCTTCCGAGGCTCCACCATGCCCACAGGGCATTTGCGGCCAGGAAGGTGGTGACGACGAGGGAGGGTGATCCGAATACCCGGCCGAGGAGCCACGTGCCGGTGGATTCCGGCGAAGGGACGGTCATCTCGCACCGCCGGGAATTCTGTGAGAAACGATCTTCGACGATTCCGGAAGTGCTCCGCGTATCCCCATGCGGTGATGCTAGAGCCAGGGGGTGCCGCATGCGGAGGCTTTCGGATATCGGGCCCCTTGCTTGGCGAACCTTTGCCCTTCGCGCTCCGGTCCGGTCAGTGGCCGTCTCCGGTGACCCGCACCACGAGGACCGCCACGTCGTCGCGTTGCGGGATCTCCGAGAGCCCTGCGGACAGCGCTTCCAGGAGGAGCGGCAGGGGCTTGTCGGCGTGGCGGGCGAGTACGGCGGCCGTGTGCGCGGTGCCGGCGTCGATGTCCTCGTCGCGGCGTTCGACCAGGCCGTCGGTGTAGAGGAGGAGCACGCTGCCCGGCGGGAGGTCGCGGGTGTGGTCGTGGCGGGGCGGGTCGTCCGACGTGCCGAGGAGGATCAGGTCGTGGTCGTCCAGGGGTGAGACGCCGGCTTCCGGGGTGTGCAGGAGGGGTGGGGGGTGTCCGGCGTTGGACCAGGTCAGGCGACAGCGGCCGTCGTCGAGATCGAGGCGGGCGTGGACCGCCGTGGCGCCCAGGCCCAGCGGCAGGGTGTCGATGGCCCGGTCGATCGCGTCGAGGGCGGTGGCCGGCGAGTGGGCCGGGTCGTCGAGGCTCGCCTGACGGAGCATGCTGCGGATCTGGCCCATGACGGTGGCGGCCCGGACGTCGTGGCCGATGACGTCACCGATCGAGAGCATGAGGGCGGGCCGGGTCGCGGGCGGCGCCGTGGGCAGCGGATACGCGTCGTACCAGTCGCCGCCCACCATGTCCTGGTCGGCGGCGGGCAGATACAGGGCCGCCATGTCCAGACCCGGCACGTCCGGCAGTTCGGTCAGCATCGCGGCCTGGAGCTGCTCGGCGGTGCTGAGCCGGTTCGCGACGAAGCGGGTGCGCTCCACGGCCTGGCTGACGTATCCGGCCACCGTGGTCAGGACGGCCTCCTCGGTCGGCGCCAGGACGTGCGGGCGGGACCAGCACCACGTCAGGACGCCGTGCCGGTTCGGCAGCGGGACGCACAGGACGGATTCGAGGCCCAGCGAGTCGTAACCGGCGACCGCATCGGGACCGAAGCCGGTCGCGAGGGCCGTGTGGTCCGGCACGAAGACGGTGCGCTGTTCGCGCATGGCCAGGGCACTGGGGAAGGCGGCGTCCTGGCCCAGACGGTCGATGTCGCTCTCCACCGGCCGTACGTCGTCCGGGTCGATGACGCGCCACAGCCCCTGGCCGTCGGCCAGCAGCAGACCCACGTACGTGGGCTCGGCGGGCCCTTGGAACAGGTGGCGCAGGCGCCGGGTGAGATCCGTGAGGTCGCGGGCGTGGGCCAGCTCGATGGAGGCGCGCAGCAGGAGCCCGGCGTGGTCGCGGTCCCGCTGGATCAGCTCCGAGGCGATCCGCAGCCGCAGCTCCATCGAACAGGCGGCGGTGAGGTCCGCCAGGTCGCGCAGCTCGTCCGCCGTCCACTCCCGGGGCTGGTGGTCGATGGCGCAGAGCGACCCGAGGACGTGCCCGTCGGCGTCGGTGAGCGGCATCCCGGCGTACGCGATCACCTGGAGGTCGGGGATGGCGAGGCTGGCGCAGGTACGGGGATGCGCCCGGGTGTCACCGAGGATCAGCGGCTCGCCGTCCGCGACGACGTGCTGGCAGAACGAGTGGGAGAGCGGGGTCTCGCGCCGGGCCGCCCAGAAACCGGACATCCCGGCCATGCCGGGGAACACCTGCCGGTCGGCCTCCAGCAGCGAGACCAGGGACACCGGGACGCGCAGGAGGCGCGTGACCAGCCGCGCGAAGCGGTCCATGCCGGGATCGGCCGCCGCGGTCAGCCCCGCCAGCCGCAGCGCCTCCAGCCTTCCGGAGTCCTTCACCCCGGGGCCTCCGTCCGTGTCGGGACGAACGGCGCGATGCCTGTGCAGCACATTTTCCGAATATAGAGGGAATGTCCCGTGGTGTCCTGGGCGGGAAGGGGCCGCTCTCAGGGCGCCGGCGTCCCCGGGATCGCCGGCGCCGCGGCGAACAGCGCGAGGACGGCGGCCCGGACCTGGTCGCGTACCGCCTCCGGCGCGGCGGTGCTGAGCTTGCCGTCCAGGTGCAGGAAGGCCAGGCCGTGGACGAGGGCCCAGACCGAGGTCCAGAGCGCCTCCGGGTCGACGTCGGGGAAGGCGCGGCGGACGATGGAGCGTACGTACTCGGCGATGGCCTCCGTCGCGGCGACCCGCTCCTCGCTGTCCGGGTCGCAGGGCTCCGCGAACATCGCCCGGAACAGCGCGGGATGGTCGAGCGCGAAGCGTACGTAGGCGACGGCGACGTCCGCGAGTTCGCCGGGGCTCGCCGGTGCCGGGTGCGCGGTGGCCAGGCGTTCGGCGAGTTCCCGGTAGCCCTCGGCCGCGACGGCGGAGACGAGCGCCTCGCGGTCCGGGAAGTGCCGGTAGGGCGCGGTCGGGGACACCCCCGCGCGCCGGGCGACGGCGCGCATCGAGAGGGCGGCGCTGCCGTCCTCCTCCAGGAGTTCCCGCGCGGCGCGCAGGCAGGCGGCGTGCAGGTCGCCGTGGTGGTAGGTGGACGCCTGGGGCACGGGGCACGCCCTTTCGTGTGTGCGGTGCCCGCATCCCCTCGTCGATGTGAGCGCCGTACACATTTTAGGGCAAGTCGCGCGGTGCCGGCAGGGCGGAGTGTTGACGGTGCTTACATCGGCGCCTACGCTGGCCTTTCTGATGTAAGCATTGCAAACATGCGGAGAAGGGAGTGGACGTCATGGCGACACCCGCACCGGGCACGGTCTCGGTCGACCTCGGCGGTCGCGCGGTCACGGTCCCCGAGGGCGGTCTCTACGACCGGTACCGGATGGCCACCGATCTCGACGCCGTCGCCGCCGATCCCCGCGTCAGCGGCGTGGACTTCTTCCGCGAGCTCCCCAAGACGGAGGTCGACTCACCGATCGGGCCCACGCTGACCCCGAACTTCTACTACCGGATCTCGACCGCCCGGCTCACGATGCTCGCCCGCACCCGCGCGATCCGTACGCGGCTGCCCGGGGAGCTCGCGCCGCTGGAGGTCGCTCCGGGGCTCGGGCTCGTCTCCGTGATGTTCTTCCGCTACGACGTGTGCGACATCGACTTCTACACCGAGGCCGCCGTCGGCATCGCGGTGAAGCCGGCCCGGCACGGCGGACTCGGGTTCTTCGACCTCGTGACCGCCCTCAAGAACGAACACCTCTCCTCCTACGTGCTCTCCCTGCCGGTCAGCAGCGAGATCGCCCAGGTGCGCGGCCACGACGGCTACGGCTTCCCCAAGTGGGTGACCGGGCTCGACGTCGGCATCGACGCGCACCGCACGGCGGCGCGGGTGGCCAACGACACGGGCGGCACGGATCTGGCGTTCGCCGCCGCGACGCCCGCCCAGACCGTGCGGCCGAGCGGGGAGCGGGTGTCGAGCCTCACCTCGTACACGACCGTCGGCGGTGCCTGGCACTCCACCCTGAACCAGACCAACGTGCTCGCGGCGGACACCGCGCGATTCCCCCGGGGCTTCGAACTCCAGGTAGGCCAGGGCCGGATGGCCGACGACCTGCGGTCGCTGCGGCCGACCAGGGCGGTGCAGCTCGACGTCGTCACGGAGGGCCAGGCCGCCCTGCACATGCCCGTGCCCACGTCGGTCCCGCGCCGGAAGCGGTGACGCTCCGCGCCGGAAGTGGTGGCGGGACGTCCTGCGCCTGAACCCCGGTCGTCCCGCGCCCGAACCCCTGACGCTCCGAGCCGAACCAGTGACAAGGAACCCCGCGATGGCCACCGATCACGCCGCGACACCCGCAGCCGCCCTGCCCGCCTCGCTGACCCCGGCCCGTATGCGGCGGCTGGCCGCGACGGTGCGCGCCGCCGACGGCGCCGAACGGACCGTCACCCGCGCCCCGTACACCGGCGCTCCGCTGGCCGATCTCCCCGTCTCGTCCCCCGCCGACGTCGAGGCCGCCTTTGCCCGTGCCCGTACCGCCCAGCGGGCCTGGTCGAGGACGTCGCTGAGCGAGCGCAGGAGGATCATGCTGCGCTTCCACGACCTGGTGCTCGCCCGGCGGGACGAGGTCCTGGATCTGATGCAGGCGGAGAGCGGCAAGACCCGCCGCGATGCCTCGCTCGAAGTCGTCGACACCGCGATCACCTCGCGCTACTACGCGCGCAGCGCCGCCCGGTACCTGGCTCCCCGGCGCCGCCGCGGCGCGGTCCCGCTGCTGACCCGTACCACCGAACTGCGCCACCCCAAGGGCGTCGTCGCCATCGTCTCGCCGTGGAACTACCCGCTGAGCATGGCGGCCGGCGACGCCGTTCCGGCGCTCATGGCCGGGAACGCCGTCGTGCAGAAGCCCGACACCCAGACCGCCCTGACCGCGCTGTGGGCGCTGGACCTGATGCGGGAGGCCGGACTGCCCGCCGGTGTCTGGCAGATGGTCGTCGGGAGCGGCGGTTCGATCGGGGGCGCGCTGATGGCCGGCGCGGACTACATGATGTTCACCGGGTCCACCGCCACCGGGCGGCGGATCGCGCGCGACGCGGGGGAACGCCTCATCGGCGCCTCCCTCGAACTCGGCGGCAAGAACGCCATGCTGGTCCTCGACGACGCCGACATCGGCCGGGCCGCCGACGGCGCCGTCGCCGCGTGCTTCCCCTCGGCCGGACAGCTGTGCGTCTCCGTCGAGCGGCTGTACGTGGCCGAGTCCGTCCGCGAGGAGTTCGTCGCGGCCTTCGTCGCCCGCACCGGGAGGCTCACCATGGGCCCTGCCTACGACTACAGCGTCGATGTCGGCTCCCTCACCACGCCCGCCCAGCTGGAGACGGTCACCGCGCACGTGGCCGACGCCGTGGCGAAGGGGGCGACCGTCCTGGCCGGCGGCCGTGCCCGCCCCGACCTGGGCCCGCTGTTCCACGAGCCGACCGTCCTCACCGGGGTCACCCCGGACATGACGCTGTACGGCCAGGAGACCTTCGGGCCCGTCGTCTCCGTCTACTCCTTCGCGGACGAGGACGAGGCGGTCGCGCGGGCCAACTCCACCCCGTACGGGCTCAACGCCAGTGTCTGGACCCGCGACGGAGCGCGGGGCCGGGCGGTCGGCGCGCGCCTCCGCGCCGGGACCGTCAACGTCAACGAGGCGTTCGCGGCGGCCTGGGGGAGCATCGACGCCCCGATGGGCGGCATGGGCGACTCCGGGATCGGCCGGCGGCACGGCGCCGACGGCATCCTCAAGTACACGGAGCCTCAGACCGTCGCCCACCAGCGCCTCCAGGGGTTCAGCCCGCCGGCCGGCGTCTCGCCCGCCACCTGGGCGTCCCTGCTGACCGGCGCGCAGAAGGTACTCAAAGCGGTCGGCGCACGCTGAGCCCGGGGCCGGCCGCACCACACAAGGAGACAGCGATGACCCCAGTCCTTTTCGTCGTGTCGGCGGCCGACCGCTGGACCCTCAAGGACGGCGAGGTGCACCCGTCGGGCTACTGGGGCGAGGAACTGGCCGTGCCCCACCAGGTCTTCACGGATGCCGGCTGGGACATCACCCTCGCGACACCCGGCGGCAGGGTGCCGACCCTGGACCGCTTGAGCATGTCCCGCACCGCCGCGCTGCCGTCCACCCTGCGCGAGGTCTCCCGCTACCTCGACTCCCTCCAGGACGAGCTGAACCACCCTGAGCCCCTGGACGGCATCGACCCGTCCGCGTACGACCTGGTCTTCTACCCGGGCGGCCACGGCCCGATGGAGGACCTGGCCGTCGACCCGGTCTCGGGGGCGCTGCTCACCCGCGTACTCCACTCCGGAAAACCGCTCGCCCTCCTGTGCCACGCCCCGGCCGCCACCCTGGCGGCGAGCGAGGCGGACGGCTCGTGGCCCTTCGCCGGCTACCGGATGACGGCCCTGTCCAACCTCGAGGAGAAGCTCAACAGCTTCGGCCGCAAGGCGATCTGGCTCCTGGAGGACCGCCTGCGCGCATCCGGCGCCGACTACCGCAAGGGCCGCCTCCCCCTCCGCCCCCACCTGGAGGTGGACCGCAACCTCTACACCGGCCAGAACCCGGCCTCCTCGGGCCCCCTGGCCAGGCGGCTGGTGGCGGACTTGGGCGGGTGGGGGGGCCGGGCCGATGCCGCGTCTGTGGTGGACGACGCGGTCAGGCGTCCGCCAGGAGCCGACGCACGTGCGCGGCGACCGATGTCCGGTCAATGGTTGTCTGCTCGCCCGTCGTCATGTCCCGCACCGTGACGACTCCGGAGGCCTGCTCGTCGGGCCCCACGATCGCTACGACGCGGGCGTGCTGATCGGCCGCCCACTTCAGCTGGCGGGCCAGCTTCTTCGACGTGCCCAGGAAGACACCGGTACGCAGACCCTCTCGGCGCAGCTGCGCGGCCAGGGCCGCCACCGAGACCTCGTCGACGAGTGCGGGAACGGCCACGTCCAGGCCGCGGGGGGCGGTGTCCTCGTGGCTCTGGACGGCGAGGATGCGCTCGACGCCGATGGAACCGCCGCACGCCGGCATGTCCGGGCCGCCCAGTGTGGCCACAAGCTTGTCGTAGCGGCCACCCGCGCAGATGGAGCCGGGGTAGGTGGGTGCGGTCGCCTCGTAGATCACGCCGGTGTAGTAGTCCAGCCCGCGGACCATGCTCGGGTTGTAGGCGATCCGGCCGGCCGAGAGGCCGGCATCAGTCACCAACTTGATGAGGGTGTCGATCTCGGCCAGCCCCGCTGCCCCCTCCTCGGTGGAGGAGAGCCGAGTGCGGATGACGTTGCGGTCGTCGGCGGTGACGTCGGCGACGAGGCTGTCGGCTGTCTCCGGGGGAAGCCCGGCCGAGCCGGTGGCCAGTTCCTTGGCGACGGCGTCCGGACTCACCTTGTCGAGCTTGTCCAGAACGGCCAACACGGCCGTCCCTGACTGTGGGTCGACGCTGTACACGTCGAGCAGCGCGTGCAGGGCCCGGCGCGAGTTGACATTGAAGGTGAAGTCCTTGACGCCCAGTGCGTCGAGGCCGTCCGCGAGCGCGAGGACGATCTCGGCGTCCGCCAGCGGCGAAGTGGAGCCGACCGTGTCGATGTCACACTGGGCGAATTCGCGGAAGCGGCCGTCCTGCGGGCGGTCCGCCCGCCACACCGGGCCGATGGCGTAGCGCTTGTACGGCTGAGGCAGCTTCGACCCGTGGGTCGCGATGACGCGGGCCAGGGGCACCGTGTGGTCATAGCGCAGGGCAAGGTCCGCCTGCCCGGTGGACTCGTGGATGCCACGCTTGAGAATCTTGAAGATCAGGCGGGCAGCTTCCTCGCCGTACTTCCCGGTGATCACCGAGAGGTTCTCGAACGCCGGGGTCTCCAGCGGGTCGAAGCCATATCGTTCGAAGATCTCGGCCAGAGTGTCGAACGCATGCCTACGGCGACGGAGATCGTCTGCGAGGAAGTCGCGGGTTCCGGACGGGGGCTGAGCGGCCTTGCCCATGCGCGGTGTACTCCGTTGGCGTCTAGGTCGGTTGAATGCGCGTAGCCTACTTCGCTGTTGAGTGATCGAGGTGCCAGGCGGGGAAGTATCGCGCCAGCGTCGACAGCAGCTCGTGCAGGTGCTCCTGGTCGCCGTAGCCGGTGTGCATCAGCGGACTTCCGCCGATCTCCGTGAGCTGCTCCCAGCCGTTCAACTGGTCCATCAGCCTCTTCACGCCGGTCATCAGTGAGAGCGACATGGACGGCACGAGTGCGTCGAGGCCGTGGGCCATGTAGTAGATCGACGACCGGCGAACGGCTGAGGAGTCCACCCGTTCGCTGTAATTCTCCTCGGAGAATCGTGGGTAGCAGGCGTCGAGCATGCCTTTCGGTACGTCCCAGACGGGCATCAGGACGTCTGTGCCTCCCGTGCGTCGGACCGGGTAGGGCATCGGCCGACGCCCGTTGACCAGACAGAACAAGAGTTCCGCCGCGATGTCCTCGCGGTTGTAGCCGACCATGAGTCGAGAGCTGCCGGTCTCCTCGCAAATCGCCCGGCCGGCGAGGTTGATCAGGAAAGTGGCGAAGAAGTGCGCCAGGTCGGGGCTGTAACGGCTGGAGAGTTCGCGCCACAGCGCATCCGGCCCCTTGCTCATCTCCAGTAATGTCGCGATCTCGTCCGAGTGCAGTACCCGGTGCGTGAATCCGGCTTCCGCGCAGAGCGCTGCCGCACGGTCGGTGGCCGACTCGGGCCAGATCGGCTTCATCGTCAGCGTGAAGCACACCACCTGCGACGGGTCCAAGCCGTGTTTGGCGACGTAGCGGCGGGTGCCCTGCACGAGAGTGTTGGAGTCGCCGCCTCCGGATATCCCGGCCACCAGAGGCGGGGTCGCAGCGTGATCGGTGAGGAACTCACAGATCTTCGAGAAGACGATCTCCTGCGCCTGTTCGGCGCCCAGGGTGTGGACGCGGTGAGTGGGTTGCTTCGTGTCATCGGCCCACTGGAAGTCGTACATCGAGACGGCCGGGTTCCGGTCATGCTCCACGGTTTCTACCCTGCCAGGCTCAATCGCATCGATGTCGGTGTTGCGGATGCACTGCAGGATCACCTGCCGGTCGTCGTGCACCTCCGCCAAGGTCGTCGAAATGGGGATCGGCCTCAGGCTGCCGTCGCCGGGCACCTCGTACGCCTGGAACAGACTGGGGGGAAGCCGGTGAGCGAGAAGTACCTCGGCCAGTGTCAGCCCCTCCTGCGGTTTCGGGCTCCGGACGCTTCGCGAAAACAACATCGTGACCTGATCGAGCGCGACCATGTGCGTCTCCAGTCCTGTCGGCCATGAACTTCGGCTCTGCGCGGTCGGCCCCGCCTCGGGGAAATGCGCGGAGGCGGGGCCGCTGCTCCTAGATGTGCGCGGTCAGTGCGGTGACGGCGAGGACTTCCTCGACCTTTTCCGAGGTCATGCGGTCCAGTCCGGCCTGCGGGAGCGTGCGCGACATGACCTCAGCCAGCGACCGGATATGGAAAGGCTCCGTTGCTGCTGCCGCCTCGGTGTTGGCCTGTTGTGGGGACATACGGGTTTCTCCTTCGGCGAAGGGGTGGTCCCTGATGCTGAATCCCGCCGGTAGGACGGTGAAACCTCGCTAAAGCCCCACATTGGGACGTCCCCCTTCGGGTAGAGCGTCCCTGGAAACGTCCGTGGCGCCGTCCTGCAACCGGGGAGAGATTGTCCATGCAGAACGAACGATTACGCGCAGCGATGGCTGCAGCCGGCTGGACCCATGGCAGCCTCGCCGAGGAGGTAGGCGTCGACCCGAAGTCCGTCGAACGGTGGGTCAACCTGGGACGGGTTCCGCGCCGCAAGACCGCCGTGAAGGCGGCCGAGCAGTTGGGCGAGGACGTGTACGCCCTCTGGCCCGCGTTACGGCAGGCGCGCCCGACCCGTGCCGTCAGTCCTGAAGTCCTTGCCCTCTACGACCAGCGCGCAGACCTGCCCGTCTCGGCCCTCATCGAGCTGTTCAGCCGGGCCTGCGACCACATCGACATCCTTGTCTACGCCGCCGTACACCTGCACGAGGCGTACCCCCGTCTGAACGCGCTGCTCGGCGAGCGTGCAGCCGCCGGTTGCACCGTACGGATCGCGCTGGGCGACGCCGACAGCGAGAACGTGAGTCAGCGAGGCCGGGAAGAGCGGTTCGGGCTCGGCATCGAATCCCGCTGCCGCCTGGCCCTGATGCACTTTCGCCCCCTCGTCGGCGCGCCCGGCGTCGAGGTGCGTACGCATGGGACGACTCTCTACAACTCGCTGTACCGCGTCGACGATCAGCTCTTGGCCAACACGCACGTCTGGGGCGTGAGTGCCTACGCTGCTCCCTTCTGGCATCTGCGCCGCCAGGGCGACAAGGGCCTGTTCGCGACCTACGCGGCATCCTTCGACGCGGTCTGGTCCACCGCCACCCCCGCGCAGGAAGGTTGAGCCCATGGCACGCCGTACGGAGTACTACGACGACCCGGACGCCCCGGAGCCGAACCGTCTCGTCGTCGCCGCCTCCGCGGTGGTGACGGACGCGGGCGGGCGGATTCTGCTTCAGCGCCGCAGCGACAACGGCCTGTGGGCGCTGCCCGGTGGCGGGATGGACAGGGGGGACTCGCTGCCCGGCACAGCGGTGCGGGAGGTCAAGGAGGAGACGGGGCTCGATGTCGAGATCACCGGGCTCGTCGGTACGTACACCGACCCCCGGCACGTCATCGCGTACAGCGACGGTGAGGTGCGGCGTCAGTTCAACGTCTGCTTCACGGCCCGGGTCACCGGCGGCCGGCTCGCCCTCTCGGACGAGTCGACCGAGCTGCGTTTCGTGCCACCGGAAGAGATCGGTGAACTGCCGATGCACCACACGCAGCGGCTGCGCCTCGGCCACTACCTGGAGGGCCGCGATCAGCCGTATCTGGGATGAACGGGCCGGCCGGCTACCGGCGGCTCAGTGCTTCCGCGCCCGCGTAGCGGGCGCTTGTGCCCAGCTCCTCCTCGATGCGGATCAGCTGGTTGTACTTGGCCGTGCGGTCCGAGCGGGACAGGGAGCCCGTCTTGATCTGGCCGCAGCCCGTGGCGACCGCCAGGTCCGCGATGGTGGTGTCCTCCGTCTCGCCCGAGCGGTGGGACATGACGACCGTGTAGCCCGCGCGGTGCGCGGTGTCGACCGTCGTCATCGCTTCGGTGAGGGTGCCGATCTGGTTGACCTTCACGAGTACGGAGTTGGCGACCCCGGAGGCGATGCCCGCCCGCAGCAGGGCGTCGTTCGTGCAGAACACGTCGTCGCCGGTCAGCTGGCAGCGGTCGCCGACGCGGGCGGTCAGCGCGCGCCAGCCGTCGAGGTCGTCCTCGGCCATCGCGTCCTCGATCGAGACGACGGGGTACGCGTCGATCAGCTTCACCAGGTACTCCGCGTGCTCCTCCGGGGTGCGGCGTACGCCCTCGCCGGCGTAGTCGTACACGCCGTCGCGGAAGAACTCCGACGTCGCCGGGTCCATGACCAGGCCGATGTCCGTGCCCGGCCGGTACCCCGTGCGCTCGACGGCCGCCACGACGAAGTCCAGCGCCTCCTCCGCCGTACGCAGGGCAGGCGCGAAGCCGCCCTCGTCGCCCACGCCCGTGGAGTGGCCGGCGGCGAGCAGATCGCGGCGCAGGGTGTGGAAGATCTCCGAGCCCATCCGGACGGCCTCCGCGAACGTCGCGGCGCCGATCGGGGCGATCATGAACTCCTGGAAGTCCAGCGGATTGTCCGCGTGGGCGCCCCCGTTGACGATGTTCATCATCGGTACGGGCAGCAGCCGGGCGCCCGGCCCGCCCAGGTACCGGTAGAGCGGCAGGCGGTGCGCGGCCGCCGCGGCCTTGGCGGCCGCCAGGGACACGCCCAGGATCGCGTTGGCGCCCAGCCGGGACTTCGTGGCCGTGCCGTCCGCCTCGACGAGCGCCGCGTCGAGCCCGGCCTGGTCCTCCGCGTCCCGGCCGGTGACGGCCTCGGTCAGCTCGGTGTTGACGTGATGCACGGCCCGGTCGACGCCCTTGCCGTGCCAGCGGGCCGGGTCGCCGTCGCGCAGTTCCACGGCCTCGCGGGCGCCGGTGGAGGCGCCGGAGGGGACCGCGGCGCGGCCGAGCGAGCCGTCCGACAACCGCACGTCCACCTCGACGGTGGGGTTGCCCCGGCTGTCCAGGACGCGGCGGCCGGTGACGGAAGTGATGGCGGTCATGGGAGGGGTCCTTCCCGTTGTCGCGTGCCGCGGTCCGGCTGCGACGACGGTGGCGCTGGACCCGGCAGAAGAAACTATACAGCAATGCTGTTCAGTATGGCTGTTCAGTCGTGCTGTTCAGTCTGCTGTCCTGTTTCCGCCCCCGCGCTAAAGTGCGGTATGCCCCTCCCGGAATCCGCCTCCATCGCCGCCGAGCTGCGTACAGCGATGGGCAAGCTCACCCGCCGCGTGAAGCTTGAGGACCAGATGCCGCTCGGCCAGGTGGCCGTCCTCGGCGAGCTGGACCGCAACGGCGCCCTGACCACCAGCGAGCTCGCCGCCAACCAGCGGGTGCGCCCGCAGTCCATGGCGCGCGCCGTCGGGCTGCTCATGGACCAGGGGCTGATCACGCGCCGCGCCCACCCCACCGACGGCCGCAAGAGCCTCGTCGAGCTGTCGGACGCCGGGCGCACGCTCCTGGAGGAGGAGCGGGACCGCCGGGCCGACTGGCTCGCCCGCGCCATCGACGCGGAACTGAGCGAGGAGGAGCGGGAGTTGCTGGCCCGCGCGATCGGACTCGTGGGACGGCTCGCGGCGCACTGACGGGGGTGCGGGGGCCGGTCCGCCGGGGCCGGCCCCCGCCGCCTCACCGCTTCAGCAGGAAGCCGAAGTCGCCGGACGTCCGTCCGGTCAGGCGTGTCGCCGAGACGATCTTCCCCTCGGCCAGCAGACGTTCCGTACCGGCCCGGGAGAGGCCGCAGCCGTCCGCGATCAGGCGGAGCGGACGCACCGGGATCCGGGCGGCGAAGCGGACCGACACGTCGATCACCTCGCGGTCCAGGTGGTCGTGGCCCCCGGTGTCCAGGCGCCAGGCGCCCGTCCAGTCGAGGGCGACGTGGTTGCGGCGCAGGACGCCGCCGTCCCGGAGGAGTTCCGCCGCCAGGGCCGGATCGTTGGCGTGCATCCGGTCCAGCAGCTCAGGGGGTACGGAGCGGACGTGCGCCCGCTCCAGGACCGTGAGCTTCGTGGTGTCCCCGCACCCCGTGCAGAGCGCGAGGAGCCAGGCGTCGAGCAGCTTGTGGTTCGCGTTGACACGGAATTTGCCGTGCGGGCGGAAGCTGCCGGACGCGCAGGCGTGGCAGCGGCGCAGGACGAGGGGCAGGCGTGTGGGCATGACGGCCCAATGGGTGAGCACAGGAGTACACCGGTTCCAGTGTGAGAAATCCGCAGCGGGAAGCAGCACGGCGCACAGGGTGCGACGCGCGACCGATCAGCAGTGGGGAGGTCTCACGCGATGTACAACGGACGCCCTTTCGTGGACGGCGAGTCGACGGGCACGCCGGCAACGGCATGGCCCGGCAGCAAGGTAGCGGCGCCCGGCCCGGTGTTCCACCGCTTTTCCGGCGGCCCTCCCGTCGGCGCCCGCATGAGTGGGGTCGAGGCGGGAGATATGGGGAACGCCCCCGTGCCACAGGGGGGTTGGCTCCCCGGCCTGTCCGGGGGGCCGCGGGCTGGGCCGGGGCTGCCGCCACTGGTGCGATGGGTGTCCATGACCGGGCGGTGCACCACCGCACCGGCACAGAGAAACGGATCACCATGCGCGCCATGACACAGCGCCGGCGGGGAATCGCCGTCCTGGCCGGTCTCACCGCCGTTCTCCTCGCCTCGGCGACCGGACTGCCCGTGGCGGCGGCACAACCGCGCGCCGCCGACCCGCTCCAGCGGGAGGTGGACGCGATTCACCGGACGGGAGCACTCGGCGTGCTGGCCGAGGTGTCCGCGCCGGGCGGCAGGACCGTCGCGCGTGCCGGTTCGGCCGACGCGGGCAGCGGAAGACCGATGCCCTGGGACGGCAGGTTCCGGATCGGCAGCGCCACCAAGACCTTCACCGCCGCGGTGGTCCTGCAACTCGTGGAGAAGGGGCGCATGTCGCTGGACGACACCGTCGAGCACTGGCTGCCGGGGGTGGTCCGGGGCCATGGCAACGACGGCCGTCTCATCACCGTACGGCAGCTGTTGCGGCACACCAGCGGCCTCCGGGACGTGGCTCCCGCGATCGCCGCGCTGAACAGCGCGCCCGGCTACCGCGCGGAGCGGTTCCGTACGTACACGCCCGGGGAGCTCGTGCGGATCGCCGTGAGGGATGCGCCCAAGTTCCCTCCGGGTAAGGGCTGGTCGTACTCGAACACCAACTACGTCCTCGCCGCGATGATCATCGAAGAGGTCACCGGCCGGAGCTGGGCCCGTGAGGTGGAGGCCCGGATCATCCGTCCGCTGGGCCTGAGCGGCACCTCCGTGCCCCGCACGTTTCCCTTCGTCCCGGGTCCGCACGCCCACGGCTACGCCGCGTTCGGCACCGGCGAGGACACCGACGTGACGACGCTCGACCCGAGCATGGCCATCGGATCCGGCGCGGTCGTCAGCACGGCGCACGACCTGGCCCGGTTCTATGCCGCGCTGCTCGGCGGACAGCTGCTGGAACCGGCACAACTGGCCGAGATGACGGCCGCCGAGGACGCGCCCGAGCTGGGCGTGGGGTACGGGCTCGGGATCGCCGAGATCCCGCTCTCCTGCGGCGGCACCTACTTCGGCCACCGGGGCGAACTGCTCGGCTACACGGCCTGGGCCGGTGCCGTGCGGGGCGGCGGACGGAGCGCCGCGGTCTACATCAACAGCGACGGCGGGCAGGGCACGGAGGGGGCCATGCTCGCACTCATGGACCGAGAGATGTGTGGGGCGGGCTGACGCCGGGAAGAGCGAAGGGCCCCGCACGCCGTGGTGTGCGGGGCCCTTCTCCGTACAGAAGGCTTACTTCTTGAAGCCGTAGTCCATCAGCTTCTTCGCGTCCGCCGTGCGGTTCGCCTCGGACGACGAGGTCAGGACCGTGCCGATCACCGTCTTGCCCTTGCGGGTCGCGGCGAAGACCAGGCAGTACTTGGCCGCCGGGCCGGAGCCCGTCTTCACGCCGATCGTGCCGCTGTACGAGCTCAGCAGCTTGTTCGTGTTGGTCCACGACATGTAGCGGTAACCGCCGCTCTTCGTCGTGACCTTCTGCTTCGTCGACTTCGTCTTCACGACCGAGCGGAACGTGGAGTACTTCATCGCGCTGCTCGCGAGCTTCGTCAGATCGCGCGGGGTCGAGTAGTTGGACCCGTTCCCTATGCCGTCGAACGAGTCGAAGTGGGTGTTCTTCAGGCCCAGCGTCTTGGCGGTGCTGTTCATCTTGCCGATGAACGACTTCACCCGCGCCGCGCGCGTCGAACCGGAGCCGAACTTGTCGGCCAGCGCGTACGCGGCGTCGCAGCCCGACGGCAGCATGAGGCCGTAGAGCAGCTGGCGGACGGTGACCTTGTCGCCCACGATCAGACGCGCCGAGGACGCGCCCTTGGAGACGATGTAGTCGCTGTACGCCTTCTGGATCGTGACCTTGGAGTCGAGGTTCAGGCCCTTCTGGGCCAGCACCACGCGCGCGGTCATGATCTTCGTCGTCGAACCGGTGGAGCGGCGGGTGTCCGCGGCCTTGGTGAACAGCGTCTTTCCGGTGCCGTTGTTCATCACGAAGCCGCCCTTGGCGACGATCGAGGGCGCCTTGGGTGCGGCGGCCTGCGCCGAGGAGGCGAACGCGGCACCCGCGATCAGGGCGCCCGTCGTGAGGGCCACCGTGGCGGTCGCGGATCCGCGCCTTATGCCCTTAATGCCGAGTTTCAACTTAAACGCTCCAAATGCCCCTGGAATGCGGCCACATGACGGTGCCGCGCGCTGGTAAGACGGATGACCGCGCCTCTTGGTTGTAACCCTCACGGGGGTGATTTTTTACGACATCCGGGCCCGGGGAACGGGCTTTCGGCATTCGAGAGGCGAGGGCGCGCCGTGGCCAGGGGCTACCATCGGCGTCACACCCGAGCCCCGGTGCGCGTGGTCCGGCACGGGGGTCGGCGAGCCGGCCCGACGTACCGCGACGACAGGTGCGCCGAGCGCCCCCGAGGCCGGAGGTAACCGTGGACGATGTCGTGCGTGCGCAGGAGTCCGTCAGGGCATACGGCGAGCTCCTGGCCCTTGCCGAGCGCCTGGAGGCGTTGCGGCAGTTGGGGGAGGACGGGGTCGAGGCGCATACGACGGCCGCGCTGCACGCGGTCCGTTTCGCCGCGACGATCCTGTGGCGGACCGTGCCGGACGTGCCGCCGCCGGCCTTCCGGCAGGACGACGAGCGCCTGCTCGAACTGGCCGCGCACTGGCGCGAGGCGGCGCTCGGTATCGGCGAGTTCGCCCCGCAGCGCCCGACGCTGCGGCTGGTGGAAAACGACGGGCCCTCCGCCTAGGGGCCGGGATAGCGTCCCCGGCATGACGTCTTCCCTGCGCAGCGAACGCCTGCTGCTCGAACCGTACGTGCCGGCCGACGAGGAGGACTTCGTCGCCCTCTTCATGGACGACCGGGTGTCCCGCTGGATGGGCGACGGCCCCGAGCCCGAGGAGAGTCACCGCGCCCTCTTCTCCCGCATCTTCACGCACGTGTACGAGCCGGAGGCGTTCGACGTCTGGGCGGTGCGCAGGGACGGCCGGATGATCGGCCATGCGGAGATCAAGCCGTCGAAGGCCGTCGAGGGACATGAGCTGATCTACGCCCTCGCGCACGAGGCGTGGGGTCAGGGCCTCGGCACCGAACTCGCGCGGAGGATCGTCGCGTACGGCTTCGAGACGCTGGACCTGGAGCAGGTGTACGCGACCGTGGCCGAGCCGAACGCGGCCTCGCTGGCGGCCCTGCGGAAGGTGGGGTTCCAGCACGTCCGGGACATCACGGAGGAGGACGGGAGCACGACCCTTCTGCTGTCCTGCGGACGGTAGCGACCGGCTCCCCCGCTCACATCGTGGACGCGGACGGTGCTTGCGTGCATGTTGTATCTATGCTGTACGCATGCCTGCCCCCGCTCCCGCCGCCTCACCCGGTCCTGCCCCCGTCCCCCCGCCGCCCGCGAAGCAGCCCCCCGCCGCCGAGCGCGTCTACACGCACGTCAAGGACGCGGTCCTGGACCGCCGCTACGAAGGCGGCACGCTGCTGACCGAAGGCGGCCTCGCCGAGGCCGTGGGGGTCTCGCGCACCCCTGTGCGCGAGGCGCTGCTGCGCCTGGAGGTCGAGGGGCTGCTCAAGCTCTACCCCAAGAAGGGCGCCCTGGTGCTCGCCGTCTCCGCCCAGGAGATCGCGGACGTGGTGGAGACCCGGCTGCTCGTCGAGGAGTTCGCCGCCCGCAAGGCCGTGCCCGCCTCCCCGCAGCTGATCAGCAGGCTGGAAGCGCTTCTGGAGGAGCAGCGGCGGTTCTCCGAGGCCGGCGACCTGGCCACCGTCTCCGTGAAGGACCGCTGCTTCCACGCGGAGATCGTCCGCCACGCGGGCAACGAGATCCTGTCCCGTCTCTACGACCAGCTCCGCGACCGACAGCTGCGCATGGGCGTCGCCGTGATGGAGGCACACCCCGACCGGATCGCCGCCAACATCACGGAGCACGGCGAGCTGCTGGAGGCGATCAGGGCCGGTGACGCGGAAGGCGCCGCGCAGGTCGTGCGCCGCCACGTCGGCCGGGTCAAGGTGCTGGTCCGGGGTGAGGACCGGTGAGTTCCGCCGCCGCGCCCACCCTGTCCCTGCCCGGTGACCCGCCCGGCGGCCGGCGCGCCGTATGGGTCTGGGGCATCGGCGTCGCCGTCTACTTCGTCGCCATCATCTTCCGCACCAGCCTCGGCGTCGCCGGACTCGACGCCGCCGACCGGTTCGACGTCAACGCCTCGGCGCTCTCCACCTTCTCCATCCTCCAGCTGCTCGTCTACGCGGGCATGCAGATACCCGTCGGCCTGATGGTCGACCGGCTCGGCACCAAGCGCGTCCTCACCCTCGGGGCCGTCCTGTTCACGCTCGGCCAGCTCGGCTTCGCGCTCTCCCCCTCGTACGGCACGGCGCTCGCCTCCCGCGCGCTGCTGGGCTGCGGCGACGCGATGACGTTCATCAGTGTGCTGCGGCTGGGCACGCGCTGGTTCCCCGCCCGGCGCGGACCGCTCGTCAGCCAGGTCGCCGCCCTCTTCGGCATGGCGGGCAACCTCGTCTCCACGCTGGTCATCGCCCGCGCCCTGCACGGCTTCGGCTGGACGACCACCTTCGTCGGCAGCTCCCTGGCCGGGGTCGTGGTGCTGGTGCTGCTCCTGCTCTTCCTGAAGGACCACCCGGAGGGGTACGAGCCGCCGCCCGCGCAGCACGCGGGCGGGGCGTACGTACGCAAGCAGATCGCCGCCTCCTGGCGGGAGCCCGGCACCCGGCTCGGGATGTGGGTGCACTTCACGACGCAGTTCCCGGCCATGGTGTTCCTGCTGCTGTGGGGCATGCCGTTCCTGGTCGAGGACCAGGGGCTCGGCCGGGGGACCGCCGGCGAGCTGCTGACCCTGGTGGTCCTCTCCAACATGACGCTGGGGCTCGTCTACGGGCAGGTCATCGCCCGTCACCACGCGGCCCGCGTCCCGCTCGCGCTCGGCACGGTCGGCACGACGGCCACGCTGTGGGCGGCGGCGATCTTCCACCCCGGGGACCACGCGCCCATGTGGCTGCTGGTCGTCCTGTGCGTGGTGCTCGGCGCGTGCGGACCCGCCTCGATGATCGGCTTCGACTTCTCCCGCCCGGCCAACCCGCCCGACCGCCAGGGCACCGCGTCCGGCATCGTCAACATGGGCGGCTTCATCGCCTCGATGACCACGCTGCTGGCCGTCGGTGTGCTGCTGGACGCGACCGGCGACAACTACCGCGTCGCGTTCTCCTCCGTCTTCGTCCTGGAGGCGCTGGGGATCGCGCAGATCCTGCGGCTGCGTGCGAGGGCCGCGCGCCGCGAGCGCGAGTACCACGTGGTCAGCCGGGTGGAGGCCGTGCACGTGCCCGTGTGACCGGCCGGACAACGGCGGCGCGCCCGTCCCCCTCGGTGGGGGCGGGCGCCGCTGTGTGCCGGGGTGCCGTCCCCGCTACGGGGTGACGGCGAAGTGCTGGAGGATCGCGTCGGCCAGCTCCTGGTCGCCCTCGGCCTTGATCCGGTCCGCGACCGCGCCGGGCCGCACCCGCCCGCAGGCCAGCCGTACGTAGGTCTCCCAGTCCATCGACAGCGTCACGGCCGGTCCGAGCGAGGGCGCGACGTCCAGCGAACCCCGCCCCTCGGCATCGACCCGGACGGTGCGCATGAACTCCAGCGGCCCGTGCACGTCCAGCACCACCGCCGAGTTGGCCGGCGCGCCCGCGCTCTTGGCCACCACCTTCGGCAGCCCCAGCAGCAGGATGTCGCGGGCGACCACGGCACCGGGGGAGTCCAGGTTGCCGGGCTTGCCCAGGGTCGTCCGCAGGTCCTGCTCGTGCACCCAGACGTCGAACGCGCGCATCCGCAGCGCGGTCTCCAGGGTCTGTTCGGCGCCCAGCGGCGCCCGCACCATCGTCTCCGGGGCGCGCGTCTCGTTGCGCAGCTGCCGGGAGCGGCGAATGATCGTGTACTCCAGCTCGGAGGTCATCTCCGGTGCGGTGTGGTGGCGCCGGACGTCGACCTGCATCTCCATGTAGCGGGCGAAGTCGCTCTGTACGTGGAAGAGGTCGCGCGGCAGGGTGTGGATCGGACGCGGGTCGCCGAGCTGTTCGCACTCCATACCGATGATGTGCGACACGATGTCGCGCACGGACCAGTTGGGGCAGGGCGTGCGGCCGTTCCACTCCCCCTCGGCGAGCGGGCTCACCAGCTCGGCTATCGACTCGATGGAGTGGGTCCAGGCATCGGCGTAGGTCTGGAGGCTGGGATGGACGGTCACGGGACCCCTCGTGCGGTTCTGCGGTGCATGGGCAACTGGGCGCGGACGGTCGGGCTGCGGGCTGCGAGCGGCGATGAGGTTCGGTGGCTAAGTTACGCTGCGAGCAGGCACCCCGGCAGTGCTTTCGTGTGACGATCGTAGGCCCGTGTTGACGGCTCGAATGCCAGGACGGTGGTAGTGTGCGCGCCTCCCTCATCCAGATCGCAGTAGACCCGGACGAACCCGTCGATTCCCGCAGGGAGCGTGCCGCGTCCCTGGTCGTGGCCCAGCGGGGCGCGGATCTGGTGGTGCTCCCGGAACTGTGGCCGGTGGGGGCCTTCGCGTACACGGCGTTCGAGGACGAGGCCGAGCCGCTGACGGGCCCGACGCACGAGGTGATGGCCGAGGCCGCAGCGGAGGCCGGGGTCTGGCTGCACGCCGG
Source organism: Streptomyces sp. NBC_00708 (assembly GCA_036226585.1). Classification (GTDB taxonomy): domain Bacteria; phylum Actinomycetota; class Actinomycetes; order Streptomycetales; family Streptomycetaceae; genus Streptomyces. The sequence goes on along the minus strand of CP108997.1, from coordinate 3,373,796 downwards.
CTCCTTCGTCGAGCGGGCCGCCGACGGCACCCTCTACAACACGACGCTCGTCTTCTCCCCCGAGGGCGTACGGGCCGCCGCCTACCGCAAGATCCACCGCTTCGGCTTCGACCAGGGTGAGGCGGTCATGATGGGCGCCGGCGAGGACCTGGTGACCGTTTCCCTCCCGGAGACCACGCTCGGCCTCGCCACCTGCTACGACCTGCGCTTCCCCGAGCTGTTCCGGGGCCTGGTCGACGCCGGTGCCGAGACCCTGGTCGTCGCCGCCGGCTGGCCGGAGCGCCGCCGCGCCCACTGGACCCTGCTCGCGCAGGCCCGCGCCGTCGAGAATCAGGCGTATGTGCTGGCCGTCGGTTCCGCCGGTACCCATGCGGGCATCCAGCAGGCCGGGCACTCCCTCGTCGTCGACCCCTGGGGCGAGGTGCTGGCGGAGGCGGGCGCGGAGGAGGAGGTGCTGACCGTGGAACTGGACACGGCCAAGGTCCCCGCGACACGGGAGCAGTTCCCGGCGCTGAAGGACCGGCGCCTGGGGCTGGCCGCGCCGAAGATCTGAAGCGTGAAGGGCCCCTCGTCTCACGGTTTCACGTGAAACAAGGGGCCCTTTGTACTGCGGGGCGCGGTCAGTCGTCGTGGTCCTTCTCCGCGAGCACGATCACGCACACCGCGACCGCGATCAGCAGTGAGGCGTCCGCGTCGTCCCGCACGATGTCGATGCCGTACGTGTCCCGGATGGACAGCCAGCGACGGGAGATCTGGGCCAGCAGTTCGCCGTCGTAGTCCACGGCGAACTCGCGGTCCAGGATCTTGCCGCTGACGTCCAGCTCGGTGCCGTCCGCCAGGGTCACGCGGTAGTGGTTGCGCAGCAGCGAGAAATGCTTCTTCTTGACCTTGGCGAGCTGCTCGCCGTCCCGCTCGATCAGCATGGTGTCGCGCAGGCTGATCAGTTTCTGGCGGATCTCGACGAGAATCCGGCCCTGCGCGTCCTTCAGCTCGAAGGTGTCGCGCACCCGCATGGCCTTGCCGTCGACCAGGAAGACCTTGCGGCCGTCCGCGTCCTCGATCCAGTAGTCGTCACCGATGCCGAAAATACGCTCGCGCACGAGAAGTCTCATGGCTCACAGGTTCCCCGAGCCACCTGTGGAATGCGGGGACGCCACGGTGATGTTGACTGGTCCCATGGCAACACGTGCGCGCGTCAGGGCCCCCGAACTCATCGGCAAGGGCGGCTGGCTCAATACAGGCGACCGGCAGTACACCCTCGCTGAGCTGCGAGGACGCATCGTGATCCTCGATTTCTGGACCTTCTGCTGTGTGAACTGCCTGCATGTCCTCGACGAGCTGCGCGAGCTGGAGGAGAAACACCGCGACACCGTCGTGATCATCGGCGTGCACTCGCCGAAGTTCGTCCACGAGGCCGAGCACCAGGCCGTCGTCGACGCCGTGGAGCGGTACGAGGTCCACCACCCCGTGCTCGACGACCCCGAGCTGGCCACCTGGAAGCAGTACGCCGTACGCGCCTGGCCCACGCTCGTCGTCATCGACCCCGAGGGCTATGTCGTCGCCCAGCACGCCGGTGAGGGGCACGCCCACGCCATCGAGAAGCTGGTCGAGGAGCTGGAGGCGGAGCACGCGGCGAAGGGCACCCTGCGGCGTGGGGACGGGCCGTACGTGGCGCCGGAGCCGGTGGCCACGCATCTGCGGTTTCCCGGCAAGGCGCTGCTCCTCGCGGACGGCGGCTTCCTGGTCTCCGACACCACCCGGCACCGGCTGGTCGAACTGGACCCGGACGGCGAGACCGTGCGCCGGCACTTCGGGACGGGCGAGCGCGGGTTCACCGACGGCGGGCCCGACGAGGTCAGGTTCAGCGAGCCCCAGGGGCTCGCCCCGTTGCCCGACGGGCGGATCGCGGTCGCCGACACGGTCAACCACGCCCTGCGCGCGCTCGACCTCACGACCGGGACCACGACCACCCTCGCCGGTACCGGCCGCCAGTGGTGGCAGGGGGCGCCCACGAGCGGCCCGGCCCGCGAGGTGGACCTGTCCTCGCCGTGGGACGTCGCCTGGTTCGACGGCCGGCTCTGGATCGCCATGGCCGGGGTGCACCAGCTGTGGACGTACGACCCCGAGGACGACGCCGTACGGGTCGCGGCCGGGACCACCAACGAGGGCCTGGTCGACGGGCCCGGCGACGAGGCGTGGTTCGCCCAGCCGTCCGGGCTCGCGGCGACCGAGGAGCGGCTGTGGGTCGCGGACTCCGAGACGTCCGCGCTGCGCTGGGTCGACCGTGAGGGCGCCGTGCACACCGCCGTCGGCACCGGCCTCTTCGACTTCGGACACCGGGACGGGGCCGCCGAGCAGGCCCTGCTCCAGCACCCGCTGGGCGTCACCGCCCTGCCCGACGGCTCCGTCGCCGTCTGCGACACCTACAACCACGCCCTGCGCCGCTACGACCCGGCGAGCGGCGAGGTCAGCACGCTGGCCACGGACCTGCGGGAACCCAGCGACGCCGTGCTGATCGACGGCGACCTCGTCGTCGTCGAGTCCGCCCGGCACCGGCTGACCCGGCTGCGGCTGCCCGAGGAGGCGGTGCGCGTCGCGGAGCAGGCCCACCGCACCCAGCGGGCGGCCACCGAGGTCGCCCCCGGAGCCCTCCGGCTCGACGTCGTCTTCCAGGCCCCGGCCGGGCAGAAGCTGGACACCCGCTACGGGCCCTCGACCCGCCTGCTGGTCTCCTCGACCCCGCCCGAGCTGCTGGCCGAGGGCGAGGGGGCGGGCACCGACCTCTTCCGCGACCTGGTCCTCGCGGACGGCGTCACCGAGGGCGTCCTGCATGTCTCCGCGATGGCCGCGTCCTGCGACGACGACCCGGCGAACGAGTACCCGGCCTGCCACGTCCACCAGCAGGACTGGGGCGTCCCGGTCCGCGTCACGGCGGACGGAGCGGCCCGGCTGCCGCTGGTGCTCGCGGGCATGGACGAGGGCGGAAACGACGCGGCGAGCACGGAGGGCTGAGCCGGCCGGGGCGCCGGAAGGGCGCCCCGGCGGGCCGGGGCCGGGTCAGGTGTCGGCTACCGGGCCGGGACCTGACCCGGACGGGCGTCAGGTGTCGGCTGCCAGGCGGCGGGCCGCCTCGTCGCGGCGGCGTACATAGTCCGCGCCCGCCGTCACCCGGAGCAGCGCTTCCAGGGCGCGCACTGTGCCCTCGTCGTACCCGGCCCGCTCCGCCTCCGTCGCCGCCTGGTCGAGGAGGCGGATGCCCTCCTCCTCCGCGCCGAGGGCGAGACGGGCCTCGCCGCTGACGGACAGCAGCAGCACCCGGCGGGCCGCCTCCTCGTGCTCGGGGCCCAGGTCGAATGCGGTCCGGGCGGAGTCCAGGGCCTCCTGCGGGCGGCCCGCCGTGAGCTGCATCCGGGCCAGGTGCTGGAGCGCGAGCATCTCGGTGTGGGCGTCGGGCTCCTTCCGCGCCAGTTCGAGGGCCCGCTGGCAGCCCTCCATCGCCTCGTCCAGCCCGCCCTGTTCGGCCTGCACGATGGCCAGGTTGATCAGCGCGGTCGCCTCACCGAGCCGGTCCCCGGCCCGCCGGGCGAGACCGGGCGAGGCTTCGAGCAGCGCGACGGCCTCGCTCGTCCTGCCCTCCTCCGTCAGCACCCAGCCGAGCAGATTGCGGACCCGGGACTCGGCGTACGGGTCGTCGAGGGCGACCGCCGCCGCCAGGGCCAGTTCCAGCATCGGGGCCCAGCCGTCCCGCACCCGCCACACCACGTGCGGCCACTGGAGCAGGATGATCCGCCAGGCCCGGTCGTCGAGACCCGCGCTCCGGGCGGCCGCGGCGGCCAGGGTCAGGTCCTCCCGCTCGGCGGCCAGCCAGCTCATGGCCGTCTCCCGGTCCGTGAAGTCCCGGATCGCGACCGGCCTGCGGAAGTCGTCGGGCAGCACGAAGCAGGGCTCGCCGCCCGGTTCGGCCGTGTCGGCGGCGGCGAGTGCGGTGGCGATGTAGTGGTCGAGCACCCCGATGAGCGCGTCCGGCCCGGCCGCCGGGTCGAGCCCTCGCGCGTACAGCCGCACCAGATCGTGCAGTATCCAGCGCCCCGGCCCGGCTTCGGTGACCAGATGAGCGGCGGCGAGCCGTTCCAGCGCGGCCCCGGCGGTGACCGGGTCGCTGCCGGCGAGCGCCGCCGCCGTGTACGGGTCGAAGTGGCTGCCCGGGTGGTGGCCGAGCCGGCCGAGGTGGTGGACGGCGTCCGGCGGCAGCTGCTGCACGGTGAGCCGCAGCGCGGCGGAGACGCCGGTGTCCTCCACGTCCAGATAGGACAGCCGGCTGCGCTCGTCCGCGAGTTCGTCGGCCGTGGCGGCCAGCGTCCGCTGCGGACGGCCCGCCAGCCGGGCCGCCGTGACCCGCAGGGCGAGCGGCAGTCCGCCGCAGAGTTCGGCGAGCCGCCGCGCCGCCACCGGTTCGGCGAGGACCCGTTCCTCGCCGAGGACTCCGGCCAGCAGCGCGGTGCCGTCCGGCGGTTCCAGTATGTCCAGGGGGACCGGGACGGCGGCGTCCGAGGCGATGAGCCCTTCGAGCCGGCGCCGGCTGGTCACCAGCGTGACGCAGTCGGCGCCGCCCGGCAGCAGCGGCCTGACCTGCGCGGAGTCGCGGGCGTTGTCGAGGACGACGAGAAGGCTGCGCCGGTCGGTCAGCGAGCGGAACAGGGCCGCCGCGCCGGCCACGGACTCCGGCACCCGGCGGGGCGCGACGCCCAGCGCGAGCAGGAACTCCCGCAGCACTTCGAGCGGGGTCGGCTCGGCGGTGTCCCCGAACCCGCGCAGGTCCGCGAAGAGCCGCCCGTCCGGGAAGGCGGCGGGTACCCGGCGTGCCCAGTGCAGGGCCAGCGCGGTCTTCCCGACCCCCGCCGGTCCGGTGACCAGGCAGACGGGGGCCTCTCCGGCCGCCGCCCGGGAGAGCGCGGTCAGCTCGGCCCCGCGCCCGTGGAAGCCGCGCGGCGCCCGCGGCAGCAGATCGGCGGGGTGCGGGGTGCCTCCGGCGTACGGTGCGCTTCCGGCGTACGGTGCGCCTCCGGCGTACGGGGAGAGCGAGGCGTCCGTCGGCACGGCGGCCGTCCGGGGCGCGGGCGGCGCGGCGGGGCCGCCGTGCGGCGGCCAGTCGCTCTGCGCCCGGCCGGAGGTGTCGGTCGCCGTGCCGGCCCCGGCGTGCGGCGGGTGGCCGGCCCGAGAGGCGTCGGCCCCGACTACGGGGAGCGGTGCACCGGGGGCGTCGGACGTGTGCGGGCTGCCTGCCCCGTCGGCCGGCGCCCTTCCGGGCGCGTCCGCGTACCCACGCGGCGCGTCCGCGTACGCACCGGTCGCGCCGACCGACTGCGGCCCGCCGGCTGACTGCGATCCGCCGCCCGGCGCTCCCGGGACGTGGGCGGGGCCGCCCGCACCAACCGGCGCGCCAGGCGCGCCCCCGTCCCCGCGCAGGATGCGCGCATACGCGTCGGCCAGTTCGCGCCCCGGGTCGATGCCCAGTTCGTCCGCCAGCAGGCGGCGGGTGCGGTGGAAGCAGTCCAGGGCCTCGGACTGGCGGCCCGAGAGGTACAGGGCCGTCATCAGGCCCGCCGCCAGGGATTCCCGCAGGGGGTGGGCGACGGCCTCGGCACGGAGCACCGCCGCCGCCCGGTGGTGTTCGCCCAGCTCACCGTAGGCGCGTGCCAGCTGTTCGACCGTCGAGAGGCGGGACTCCTCCAGCGCGTGGGCGGCCGCCTGCAGCGGGGCGCTCGCGTAGGTGCCGGTGAGCGCGGGGCCCTGCCACAGCGACAGGGCCTCCTTCAGCATCAGCACCGTGTCGGCGGGGCCCCGCTGCTCGCGGGCCAGCATCAGCAGTTCCTCGAACCGCTGGGAGTCCAGCAGGGTCTCGGGCGCCCGGAGCACGTACGCGTCGCCGAGCGTCGCCAGCTCGACCCCGTACGCCTCGGCGTCCGCGCCCATCAGGAGGGCGCGGAGCCGGGAGACATGGCCCTGGATGACCGTGCGGGCGTGCAGCGGGGGCTCGTCGTCCCACAGGCAGTCCGTCAGCCGCGCCATGGAGACCGGAGTGTTGGCGTGCAGCAGCAGGGCCGCGAGCAGGCTGCGGCGCTTGGCGGGGCCGAGTGGCAGCGGTCCGGTCAGCGTGTCGACGCAGACGGTGCCGAGCAGCCGGAACTCCACGAGCGGCTCCCCTTCCGGGTCTGACGCGCCCGGTGCCGGGTCACGGACAAGCACCCAGAATATCGGGGATTCCGCCGCGGTGGTTCAGGGGTGTGGCCGGATCGCCCCCGGTCACAGGTGCCGTTCGTCGTCGGCCACGACCGTCGTGGTGGGCGGCACGACCATGCGGCGGCGCCGGATGACGCTCGCGTAGACGAAGACGCCGATGATGCCGACGATCATCATGATCCAGCCGACCAGGTCGACGTTGACGGTATCGAGTTCCCAGTCGGTCGCGAAGGCGAGGATCGCCCCCGCGCCGATGAGGATGATGCATCCGCCGAGTCCCATGAGTTCCGCCTCCTAGGCGGCCCGGGACCTCCGGGCCGTGTACGGAGCGCGTACCCGGCCCGGCAACGAGCATGCCTGGGCGGGAGGTTGGACACCCCCCGCCCGGGACGTCAGCCGGTCAGGAAGGCCACCAGCGCGTTCGCCAGCAGGTAGGGGTCGTCGGCGCCGCACAGCTCGCGGGCGCTGTGCATGGACAGGATGGCGACGCCGATGTCGACGGTCTTGATGCCGTGCCGGGCGGCGGTGATCGGGCCGATCGTCGTGCCGCAGGGCATCGCGTTGTTGGAGACGAACGACTGCCACGGCACGCCCGCCTTCTCGCAGGCGGCGGCGAACACGGAGCGGCCGCTGCCGTCCGTGGCGTACCGCATGTTGACGTTGACCTTGAGGATCGGTCCGCCGTTGACGACCGGGTGGTGCGTGGGGTCGTGGCGCTCCGCGTAGTTCGGGTGGATCGCGTGGCCGGTGTCGGAGGAGAGGCAGACGGTGCCGGCGAAGGCGCGGGCGCGGTCCTCGTACCCGCCGCCGCGGGCGAAGACCGAGCGTTCCAGGACCGTGCCGAGCAGCGGCCCGTCCGCGCCGGTGTCCGACTGCGAGCCGTTCTCCTCGTGGTCGAAGGCGGCCATGACCGGGATGTACGGCAGCTCGGCGTCGGGCTGCCCGGCGACGGCGGCGAGCGCGGCGGTCGCCGCGTGCACCGAGAGCAGGTTGTCCATGCGCGGACCGGCCACGAGCTCGCGGTCCCGGCCCAGGTAGGACGGCGGCTCGACGGGGTGCGGCATCAGGTCCCAGCCGGTGATGTCCTCGGCGTCGACCCCCGCCTCCTCGGCGACGAACCGGATGAGGTCGCCCTCCTCGACGTCCCCGAGCCCCCAGATGGGCTGCATGTGCTTCTGCCGGTCCAGCTTGAGCCCGTCGGGGTTGGCCGACCGGTCCAGGTGCACGGCGAGCTGCGGGACGCGCAGCAGCGGGCGGTCGATCGAGACGAGCCGGTCGCTGCCATCACGCAGCGAGATCCGGCCGGCGAGACCGAGGTCGCGATCCAGCCAGGTGTTGAGCAGGGTGCCGCCGTAGATCTCGACGGCGATCTGGCGCCAGCCGTACGCGCCGGTGTCGGGCAGCGGCTTGACCCGCAGGTTCGGCGAGTCGGTGTGCGCGCCGACGATCCGGAACGGGGTGTGCGCCTCCGCGTCCTCCGGCACGTACCAGGCGACGATCGCGCCGCCGCGCAGCACGTACTTGCCACCGGCGGTCCCGTCCCAGGCCGCGGTCTCCTCCACCTGCCGGAACCCGGCCTTCTCCAGGCGGGCGGCGGCGGTCGCCACGGCGTGGTACGGGGAGGGGGAGGCCATCAGGAAGGCCATCAGATCGTCGGTGTGGCCGCGGTCGAAGCGGGCGGAGGAACTCATGTTCTTCACTGTAGCCAGACCTGGCCGAAAGGATTCACCGCCGGATGCCCGCCCCGGCGGGCCATTGTCCGGCTGCCCCGTGAATCCGGGGCCGCAGCCGGTGACCGGCCCGGGAACAGGGGCGGTTTCACGCCATTCACGGCGGCCGGCAGCCAACCGCGTGCCCCGGCACACACCACAGCGCCGCCGCCCGGAACCGTGTCCGGGCGGCGGCGCTGCCGGCGATCGTGCGGCTGCGTCCTAGAACGCGGCCTCGTCCAGCTCCATCAGGGAGTTGTCGACGGCCTCGGCGAGGGCGCGCTCGGCGCCGACGCCCGGGAGGACGTTCGCGGCGAAGAACTTCGCGGCGGCGATCTTGCCCCGGTAGAAGGGGACGTCCTTCGCGGAGGCCGTCGGCAGCTTCTCGGCGGCCACGGCCGCGCCCTTGAGCAGCAGGTAACCGACGACGACGTCACCGGAGGCCAGCAGCAGGCGGGTGGTGTTGAGGCCCACCTTGTAGATGTTCTTGACGTCCTCGCCGGTCGCGGTGAGGTCGGTGATCATCGTGCCGACGATCGCCTCCAGGTCCACCGCGGCCTTCGCGAGGCTGTCCAGCGCGCCGGACAGCTCCTCGTTGTCCTGGGCGCCCGCGAGGAACTTCTTGATCTCCTCGGAGAGCGTGTTGAGCGAGGCGCCCTGGTCGCGGACGATCTTCCGGAAGAAGAAGTCCTGGCCCTGGATGGCCGTCGTGCCCTCGTACAGCGTGTCGATCTTGGCGTCACGGATGTACTGCTCGACCGGGTACTCCTGGAGGTACCCGGAGCCGCCGAACGTCTGGAGCGACTGCGCCAGCTGCTCGTACGACTTCTCGGAGCCGTAGCCCTTGACGATCGGGAGGAGCAGGTCGTTGAGGCCGTGCAGCGCCTTGGCGTCCTCGCCCGCAGCCTCCTTCTCCTGGATCGCGTCCTGGACGGAGGCGGTGTAGAGGACGAGGGCGCGCATGCCCTCGGCGTACGCCTTCTGCGTCATCAGCGAGCGGCGCACGTCGGGGTGGTGCGTGATGGTGACCTTGGGCGCCGTCTTGTTCATGAACTCGGACAGGTCCGTGCCCTGGACGCGCTCCTTGGCGTACTCCAGCGCGTTGAGGTAGCCCGTGGAGAGCGTGGCGATGGCCTTCGTGCCGACCATCATGCGGGCGAACTCGATGATGCGGAACATCTGGCGGATGCCGTCGTGCTTGTCGCCGATGAGCCAGCCCTTGGCGGGGTGGCGGTCGCCGAACGTCATCTCGCAGGTGTTGGACGCCTTGAGGCCCATCTTGTGCTCGACGTTCGTCGCGTACACGCCGTTGCGCTCGCCCAGCTCGCCGGTGGTCCAGTCGAAGTGGAACTTCGGGACCATGAAGAGCGAGAGGCCCTTGGTGCCCGGTCCGGCGCCCTCGGGGCGGGCCAGCACGTAGTGGAGGATGTTCTCGGACATGTCGTGCTCGCCCGAGGTGATGAAGCGCTTCACACCCTCGATGTGCCAGGAGCCGTCCTCTTGCTCGACGGCCTTCGTGCGGCCGGCGCCGACGTCGGAGCCGGCGTCCGGCTCGGTCAGCACCATCGTCGAGCCCCACTGCTTCTCGACGGCGATCTCGGCGATCTTCTTCTGCGCCTCGTTGCCCTCCTCGAAGAGGATGCCGGCGAACGCCGGGCCGGAGGAGTACATCCACACGGCCGGGTTCGAGCCGAGCAGCAGCTCCGCGTAGCCCCAGATCAGGGAGCGGGGCGAGGTGGTGCCGCCGATCTCCTCGGGCAGGCCCAGGCGCCAGTACTCGGAGTCCATGAACGCCTGGTACGACTTCTTGAAGGTGTCGGGGACCGGGGCCGTGTTGGTCTCCGGGTCGAAGACCGGCGGGTTGCGGTCGGCGTCGGCGTAGGAGTCGGCGAGCTCGTTCTCCGCGAGGCGCGCGACCTCGTCGAGGATGCTCTTCGCGGTGTCGACGTCCATCTCCGCGAACGGTCCGGTGCCGTACAGCTTGTCGCGCCCGAGCACCTCGAAGAGGTTGAACTCGATGTCGCGGAGATTCGACTTGTAGTGCCCCATGGGAAGGCTCCGTAATCAATAGCAGTGGCGCGCAGCGCCCCGTGGAGGGGTGGCCCGGACGTATCAGCTGACCTCTACGATGATGCTACCCGTCAGTAATAAGGCGCAACCCCCCGAGCCATACATGTGGCCGATTACTCTTTGCCCCATGTACGGCTACGACCAGAATCAGGGCGCGCAGCAGCCGATGGGGGGCGGCTACGGCGAGCAGCCGCTGTATCCCGAACCCTCGCCGCCCTCGCTGGGCGACGCGGTACGGGCCTTCACGACCGGCTCGCTGGCCGCCGAGGACTTCCAGCAGATCTTCGCGACCTCGAAGGTCTACTGCCCGCGCGGCGACAATCCCGGCTTCCTCGCGCTGCACAACACCCAGCAGCCCGTGATCCCGATGTTCACCACGCTCAAGGAGCTGCGGCTGTACGCGGGCAAGGAGTCCAAGTACTTCGTGATCACCGGCGCCGAGGTGATCGACCTGCTGCCCACCGGCTACGGCTTCGTCCTGGACATGGAGGGGGAGCACCGGATGGTCTTCGACGCGAAGGCCGTCGAGCAGATGGTCGACTTCGCGATGCGCCGCATGTACGGCTAGACGCCCTTGCCGCGCAGGCGGCTGAGCCGCCGATCCCAGGCTTCCGGAAGGGGCCCGTACCGCCGTCGGTACGGGCCCCTTCCGGCTGTCCGGGGCCGCGCGGGAATGGGCGGCACCTTGCAGGATGTTCACCATTCAACTAAATTGGTTCCAGAACAGTCCCCCGGAGGTGGCTCCCATGCCCGCAGTGACCGTCGAGAACCCGCTGACCCTGCCCAAGGTGGCCGCTTCCGGCGACGCCGCGGCCCGTCCCGTGCTCGCCGTGACCACGGCGCCGAGCGGCTTCGAGGGCGAGGGCTTCCCGGTCCGCCGCGCCTTCGCGGGGATCAACTACAAGTACCTCGACCCGTTCATCATGATGGACCAGATGGGTGAGGTGGAATACGCGGCGGGAGAGCCGAAGGGCACGCCCTGGCACCCCCACCGCGGCTTCGAGACCGTGACGTACCTGATCGACGGCTCCTTCATCCACCAGGACTCCAACGGGGGCGGCGGCACCATCGGCAACGGCGACACCCAGTGGATGACCGCCGGGTCCGGGCTGCTGCACATCGAGGCTCCGCCGGAGTCCCTGGTCATGTCGGGCGGCCTCTTCCACGGCCTCCAGCTCTGGGTGAACCTGCCGAAGGCCGACAAGATGATGGCCCCGCGCTACCAGGACATCCGCGGCGGCCAGGTCCAGCTGCTCGCGTCCCCGGACGGCGGTGCGCTGCTCCGCGTCATCGCCGGTGAGCTCGACGGTCACGAGGGCCCCGGCATCACCCACACCCCGATCACGATGATCCACGCCACCGTGCGCCCCGGCGCCGAGGTGACGCTGCCCTGGCGCGAGGACTTCAACGGCCTCGCGTACGTGCTCGCCGGGCGCGGGTCCGTCGGTGCCGAGCGCAGGCCGGTCCACCTGGGCCAGACCGCCGTCTTCGGCGCCGGTTCCTCGCTGACCGTGCGCGCGGACGAGAAGCAGGACGGGAACACCCCCGACCTGGAGGTCGTCCTGCTCGGCGGCCGTCCCATCCGCGAGCCGATGGCGCACTACGGGCCGTTCGTGATGAACAGCCAGGCCGAACTGAAGCAGGCCTTCGAGGACTTCCAGGCCGGCCGCCTCGGCACCGTGCCCGCCGTCCACGGCATGTGACCGCCGGCCGGGCCCATGCCGCCGTCGTGCGGCATGCGCCCGGCTCCGCCGCCCGCGCCCCTGTGTGACGCCCCGTCACTCGTACGGCGGCGCGGGCGGGACACCGCTCCCGCGCCGTGTTCGGCTGGGCGGGTGCAGACCCAGAATTCACTCCTGCCCGACGGCGCCCGGCGGACGGCCGCCTGGTGCGGTGTCGTCCTGCTGGTCGCCGGTGTCGCCGCCGTCGGCGTCTGGCTGTGCGTCATCTTCAAGACCGCCGTCACGCCGGTGCTGCTCGCCCTGCTCGGTACGGCGCTGCTCGGCCCGGCCCACCGCCGGATGACCGCCCACGGCGTGAACCGTTCGGTGGCCGCCGGGCTCACCTGCGCCCTGCTCCTCGCCGTGGTCGGCGGCGCCGGCTACATCGTCGTGGCCGCGCTCGTCGACACCGGCGACCAGATCGTCCGGTCGCTGAAGGACGCCGGACAGTGGGTCGTCGACCACTTCCAGGTCGCGGACGACCTGAGCGTGGACGATCTGGAGGCCAACGCCCGCAAGCTCGTCGAGAAGTTCGGCGCGAGCGCCGCGGGCGGGCTGCTCACGGGCATCAGCCTCGTCGGCTCCCTCATCGCCACCAGCGTTCTCGCGCTGCTGCTGACCTTCTTCTTCCTGCGCGACTCCGACCGGGCCGCGAAACTCGCCCACACCATCGCCCCGCGCGGCACCGGGGACATGGTCGAGGCGATGGGCCGGCGGGCCTTCGAGGCGATCCAGGGCTTCATGCGCGGGACGACGCTCATCGCGCTGATCGACGCCGTCTGCATCACGGTCGGGCTGCTGATCCTGCGGGTGCCGGGCGCGGTGGGGCTCGGTGCGCTGGTGCTCGTCGGCGCCTACATCCCGTACCTCGGCGCGTTCATCTCCGGGGCCGTCGCGGTCCTGGTGGCGCTCGCCGACCGGGGGTTCGTGATCGCGCTCTGGGCGCTCGGCGTGGTGCTCGCCGTCCAGGTGCTGGAGGGCCATGTCCTCCAGCCGATGATCCAGAGCCGTACGGTCCAGATGCACCCCGCGATGATCCTGATCGCCCTCACGGCCGGCGCGAGCGTGGCGGGCATCCTCGGCATGCTGCTGGCGGTCCCGCTGTGCGCGGCGGCCTTCGGCATCCTCGGCGAACTGCGCAAGGGCGGCGGGGCCGCGCCCCAGCCGCCGGAGGAGCCCGCCTAGCGGCCGTGCGGAGGGGCGCGTTACGGGCCGGCCTGCCGGGGGCGTCTCAGAGGTCGTCGAAGGCGTCCAGGTCCGGCACGGCCGGTTCCGGCTGCTCGTCCTCGTTCAGCTCGAACCAGATCGACTTGCCCGCACCGCGCGGATCGACCCCCCACTGGTGCGCGAGCATCTCCATCAGCACCAGGCCCCGGCCGCTGGAGGCCATCTCCCCGGGCCGCCGCTTGTGCGGCAGCTCGTCGCTGGCGTCGGCCACGTCCACCCGCAGGCACCGCTCCCCGGGCGGCCCGGTCGCCTGGGCGACCATCAGCGCGTCGCCGTCCGTGTGCACCAGGACGTTCGTGGCCACCTCGGAGAGCAGCAGCACCGCCGCGTCGACCTGGTCGGGGTCCGCCCAGTCGTGCAGCAGCTCCCGCAGCAGCCGCCGGGCCGCCGAGATCCGCTCCGGTTCGGCCTGGGCGATGGTCAGCGCGGTCCGCCGGGACACGGACGGGGTCGTGACGGACCCCTCGCGGCGCAGCAGCAGCACCGCCACGTCGTCCTCGCGCCGGTCGGCGAGCGGCCCGGTCGTGTAGTGCGAGCCCGGCCCGTGCACGGCCTGCACCAGCGCGTCCGCGAGCTTCTCCAGGTCTCCGGTGTGCCGTTCCAGGATCGGCCGGAGCCGGACCCAGCCGGTGGCCAGGTCGTGGCCGCCGGTCTCGATCAGCCCGTCCGTGCACAGCATGATCGTTTCACCGGCGCCCAGGACGATCCGGGTCGTCGGATAGTCCGCGTCCGCCTCGACGCCCAGCGGCAGCCCGCCCTCGGTCTGGCGGATGACGGCGGTGCCGTCGGCGGTCATCACCACGGGGTCGGGGTGGCCGGCCCGTGCGATGTCCAGCACACCGGTCTCCGGGTCGGCCTCCGCGTACAGGCAGGTCGCGAAGCGGGCGGCCGTGCCGTCGTCGTCCTCGTGGGGTTCGATGAGACCGGAGAGGAAGCGCGAGGCGCGCGCGAGCACCGCGTCGGGGCGGTGCCCCTCGGAGGCGTACGCGCGCAGGGCGATCCTGAGCTGGCCCATGAGCCCGGCCGCCCGTACGTCGTGCCCCTGGACGTCGCCGATGACGAGGGCGATGCGGCCGCTGGGCAGCGGGATCAGGTCGTACCAGTCGCCGCCGACCTGGAGGCCGCCGCCGGTCGGCACATAGCGTGCGGCCACGGTCATCCCCGGGATGCCGGGGCCGAGCGAGGGCATCATCGTGCGCTGGAGGCCCAGCGACAGCTCCCGTTCGGTGTCGGCCACGCCCGCGCGGGCCAGCGCCTGGGCGAGCATCCGGGCCACGGTCGTCAGCACGGACCGCTCGTCCGGCGAGAACGACACCGGGTGCCGGAATCCCGCCATCCAGGTACCCATCGTGCGCCCGGACACGATCAGCGGCAGGAAGGCCCAGGAGCGGCGCCCGAACCGGCGGGCCAGCGGCCAGGTGGCGGGGTAGCGGCTGCGGTAGTCGTCCGGCGTGGGCAGATAGATCGCCCGGCCCGTCCGGACGACCTCGGTGGCGGGGTAGTCCGTGTCCAGCGGCATATGGGTGAACGGACCTTCTTCGCCCACACCGTGCCCGTGCTGCCCGACGATGGTCAGCCGCTCGCCCTCGACGCCGAAGACCGCGAGGCCGTCCGGCGAGAACCCGGGCATGGAGAGGGAGTAGGCGACCCGCAGCACCTCCGTGGTGGACCCGGCCTCGGCCAGCGCCCGCCCCGCGTCCAGCAGGAACGCCTCCCGGGAGCGCCGCCAGTCGCCGGTGATCGCGGTGTGCGTCCCGGCGGCGCCGGGCGGGGGCTCGGCGACCTCCTGAAGGGTGCCGACGAGCACGTAGTCCCTGTTGCCCTCGCCGCCCGGTACGGGCCGGGAGCGGCTGCGCACGGTGCGCAGGACCCGGCCGCTTCCGTCCACGATGCGCAGCCGCGCCTCGGCGAGGGTGCCCTCGGCCACGGCGAGGCTGACCACCCCGGCGATCTCGTTCCAGTCGACGGGGTGGAAGCGGGAGCGGACCTCCGACTCGCGGAATACACCGGGCTTCGGGGGCAGCTCCAGCAGACGGGCGGCCTCCGCGTCGAGCGTGACCGTCCCGGCTCCGTTGTCCCAGCGCCACAGCCCGGTCGCGGTCGCGGCCAGCACGTCCTCGGTGCGCATTGCCCCACTTTAAACCGCCCTGTGCAAGGAAGGCAGTGGTGCGGACCCGCGGACGATCTTGGTGCGGGCCAAGGCAATGAAACGCTCCGGTCGCGGGCGGTAGCCTGGGAGGGCTGAATTCTCCCCAACCGCGAAGACTGGATGAACGACGATGCATCGGTACAGGTCCCACACCTGCGGCGAGCTCCGCGCCTCTGACGTCGGCACCGACGTCCGGCTGAGCGGCTGGCTGCACAATCGCCGAGACCTGGGCGGCATCCTCTTCATCGATCTGCGCGACCACTACGGTCTGGTGCAGCTCGTCGCCCGCCCCGGCACCCCGGGCAACGAGGCGCTGGCGAAGCTCACCAAGGAGACCGTCGTCCGGATCGACGGCAAGGTCTCCGCGCGCGGCACCGAGAACGTCAACCCGGACCTGCCGACCGGCGAGATCGAGATCGAGGTCTCCGAGGTCGAGGTGCTGGGCGAGGCCGGCCCGCTGCCCTTCACGATCAACGCCGAGGACGGCGTGAACGAGGAGCGGCGCCTGGAGTACCGCTTCCTGGACCTGCGCCGCGAGCGCATGCACCGCAACATCATGCTGCGCTCCGCCGTGATCGCCTCGATCCGCTCCAAGATGGTGGCCCTCGGCTTCAACGAGATGGCGACGCCGATCCTCACCGCGACCTCGCCCGAGGGCGCCCGCGACTTCGTCGTCCCGTCCCGGCTGAACCCCGGCAAGTTCTACGCGCTGCCGCAGGCCCCGCAGCAGTTCAAGCAGCTGCTGATGATCTCCGGCTTCGACCGCTACTTCCAGATCGCGCCCTGCTTCCGTGACGAGGACGCCCGCGCCGACCGTTCGCCGGGCGAGTTCTACCAGCTCGACGTCGAGATGTCCTTCGTCGAGCAGGAGGACGTCTTCCAGCCGATCGAGAAGCTGATGACCGAGCTCTTCGAGGAGTTCGGCAACGGCCGTCACGTCACCTCGCCGTTCCCGCGCATCCCGTTCCGCGAGTCGATGCTGAAGTACGGCAACGACAAGCCGGACCTGCGCGCGAAGCTGGAGCTCGTCGACATCTCCGACGTCTTCGCGGACTCGGGGTTCAAGGCGTTCGCCGGCAAGCACGTCCGCGCCCTTCCGGTGCCGGACACGGCGGGCCAGTCCCGTAAGTTCTTCGACGGCCTCGGCGACTACGCCGTGCAGCACGGCGCCAAGGGCCTGGCCTGGGTCCGCGTCGGCGAGGACGGCACGCTGGCCGGTCCGATCGCCAAGTTCCTCACCGAGACCGACGTCAAGACGCTCACCGAGCGCCTCTCGCTCGTCCCGGGCCACGCCGTCTTCTTCGGCGCCGGCGAGTTCGACGAGGTTTCCAAGATCATGTCCGCCGTCCGCGTCGAGGCCGCCAAGCGGGCCGGCCACTTTGAGGAGGGCGTCTTCCGGTTCTGCTGGGTCGTCGACTTCCCGATGTACGAGAAGGACGAGGAGACCGGCAAGATCGACTTCTCCCACAACCCCTTCTCGATGCCCCAGGGCGGCCTGAAGGACCTGGAGGAGAAGGACCCGCTGGACATCCTCGCCTGGCAGTACGACATCGTCTGCAACGGCATCGAGCTGTCCTCCGGCGCCATCCGGAACCACGAGCCCGAGCTGATGATCAAGGCGTTCGAGATCGCCGGCTACGACCGCGAGACCGTGGAGCACGAGTTCGCGGGCATGCTCAAGGCCTTCCGCCTCGGCGCCCCGCCGCACGGCGGCATCGCCCCGGGCGTGGACCGCATCGTGATGCTGCTGGCCGACGAGCCCAACATCCGCGAGACGATCGCCTTCCCACTGAACGGCAACGCCCAGGACCTGATGATGGGCGCCCCGACCGTGCTGGACGAGACGCGGCTGCGCGAGCTGAACATCCAGCTCCGCAAGCCGGCCGCCCCGGCGAAGGACGCGCAGAAGTAACCGCGCCCGACCCGCGCCCCGCCTCGCGGGGTTTCACGTGAAACAGCCCCCGGCCGCCACTGGCCGGGGGCTGTTGACGTGACGGACCGCGTTCGGTTCCGCCCCGGCGCCCGAATCACCTGAACAGCTACGGCCGGATGGGCTGCGGCACGGATTGGGCGGTGACGCGGGCGGCAATGACTGGGTGGGCCGACACCGGCGCATTGACTGCTGAGGAGCCCCCCGTGCCCGTGACCCCTTCGCGCGCACCCCTGCGCCTGCCGCACGTCGTCTGCTCCCTGGTCCTGCTGGTGCTGCTCGCGGGGTGCGGAGCGGGCGGTCTCGCCGGTACGGAACTGAGCGGTCCCACCACGGAACACACGCCGGTCCAGGGCGTACCGGGTCCTCCCGGGGCCGCCGCGTCCGCCGCCGGGGCACCGTCGCGCGAGGTGCCGGCCGTACCGTCGATGCCCGCGGCCTCGCCGCAGCCCACGGAGATCCCGGGCCTCGGACCGAGGACCCGGGCGGCGATGCCGGCCGGGGCACGGCAGGCGTTCGTGGTGACCGGTGAGGGGCCGGACTCCAACCGGTCGACCGCCGTCCTCTACACCCTGGACGGGCCCACCGGCCCCGGCTGGCGGGCCTCGCTGGGCCCGTGGCCCGCCCACAACGCCCTCAACGGCTGGACCGGCGAGCACTGGGAGGGCGATCTGCGCTCACCCGTCGGCGTCTTCACGCTGACTGCGGCGGGCGGCCGCCTCGAACCCCCGCGGACGGCGCTCCCGTACGAGCTGAGCCCCGACTTCGCCGTGACGGGCGAGGGGTTCCGCGGGGAGCCGCTGGAGGGCTCGTTCGACTACGTCGTCGCCATCGACTACAACCGGGTCCCCGGCACCTCCCCGCTCGACCACACCCGTCCCCTCGGCGAGGAGCGCGGCGGCGGCATCTGGGTCCACGTCGACCACGGGGGGCCGACGCAGGGCTGTGTGTCGGTCACCGAGGACCGGATGAAGGAACTCCTCGGAGCGCTCGACCCGGAACAGAAGCCCGTCATCGTGATGGGCGACGCGGAGTCGCTGGGCCGCTGATCCGCCCCGGGCCGGAGAGCTTTGCGAAACGTCCCTTCCCGTATCAAGGACGCATCCTGGGAGGGAGTGGACACGCATGCACGAGGCGAGGGACATCACGATGCGGGTACTGGTCGCCGAGGACGAGGAAATCCTCGCGGAGCTGGTCGCCACCGGGCTGCGGCGGGCCGGTTTCGCCGTCGACACGGTGTACAGCGGTGATGCCGCCCAGGCCTACCTGGGGCTGCACGACTACGACGTGGTCGTCCTCGACCGCGATCTGCCCCGGGTGCACGGCGACGACGTGGCACGCGGACTTGTCGCCTCCGGCTCGCGCACCAGGATTCTGATGCTGACCGCCGCCGGGTCCATGGAGGACCGGGTCGCCGGGCTCGACCTGGGCGCCGACGACTACCTGGGCAAGCCCTTCGAGTTCCCCGAACTGGTCTCGCGCGTACGCGCCCTGCGGCGGCGCAGCGCCCGGCCCGTACCGCCGCAGCTGGAGCGGTACGGCATCCGGCTCGACACCGTGCGGCGGTCCGCCACCCGGGACGGGCGCGACCTGGACCTGTCGCCGAAGGAGTTCACCGTGCTCCAGCTGCTGCTGGAGGCGGACGGCGGGGCCGTCAGCGCGGAGGAGCTGCTGGAGCGGGCCTGGGACGCCAACGCCGACCCGTTCACCGGCGCCGTCCGGGTCTGCATGAGCAAGCTGCGCGGCAAGCTCGGCGAGCCCGCCGTGATCCGTACCGTCCAGGGCGTGGGGTACGCCCTGTGAAGCGACCGGCCTTCCTGCCGCACTCCACGATCAGGACCCGCATCGCCCTCGTCTACGGCGGGGTTTTCCTGGTCCTCGGCACGGCGCTGCTCGCCACCGTCAACCTGGCCTCGCGCGCCGGTACGGACTCGCAGGCCCGCGCCATCGCGGCCACCGCCGTCGTGGTCCAGCCCGGCTACGCGGTCAACGGCCCGCTCGTCAATCGCCGTCTCGGTCCGCCGACCGTGTACGACCTCACCGACCATGTCAGCGATGCGGCCGGCCACCAGCTGCTCATCTGGTCGGCGGCCGCCCTGCTGGTGATGACGGCGTGCGCGGTGGGCGTCGGCTGGTGGACGGCGGGTCGGGTCCTGCGGCCCGTCCACGCCATGACCGCCAAGGCCCGGAAGCTCTCCGAGCACACGCTCCACGAACGGATCGCCTCCAGTGGCCCCGACGACGAGCTGAAGGAGCTGGGCGACACGCTCGACGCGCTGCTCGGCCGGCTGGAGCGGGCCTTCGACAGCCAGCGGCGGTTCATCGCCAACGCCTCGCACGAACTGCGGACTCCGCTGGCCACCCAGCGCGCGGCGATCCAGGTCGGTCTGGACGATCCGACGCCCGAGGATCTCGTACGGACCCGGGAGACGCTCCTCGACAACAACCGGCGCAGCGAACGGCTCATCGAGGGGCTGCTGGTGCTGGCCCGCAGCGAACGGGGGCTCGCGGCCAGCGAGCGGGAGCCGGTGGACCTGGCCCGGGTGGTGGCGGAGGAGTCGGCCCGCTGTCCGGGCGTCCGGCTCGACACGCGGCCCGGCCCGGTGCGCGGGAACCGGCTGCTGCTGGCCCAGCTGGTGGCGAACCTGCTGGCCAACGCGGTGACGTACAACGTGCCCGGCGGGAGCGTCGACGTGTCGGTGGTCCCGGCCGGTGGCGGGGTGCTGCTCGAGGTCCGTAACACGGGGCCCGTGGTGGACGCGGCGGACATCCCCGGGCTGTTCGAGCCGTTCCGCCGGGGCGAGGGCAAGGACCGGATGGGGCCGGGCTCGGGGCTCGGCCTGTCGATCGTGCGGTCCATCGCGGTCGCTCACGGCGGTACGGTCACGGCGGTGCCGGGCCCCGGGGGCGGGCTCGCCGTGACCGTACGTCTGCCGGCGTCTCAGGAACCGGCGGCCGTCTCGCGCCCGGCGATCCACGCGGGGAGCGCGGCGAGCAGCTCGCGGTAGAACGCGGCGTCCGCGATCTCGCGGGGTGCGGGGCCCGCGTGCAGGAAGCCGGTGTTCGGGGCGTCCAGCTTCCGCAGGAAGTCGAAGCCCTTGGCGTCCTTCTCGCCGAACGCGACGAACTGGAAGAACAGCGGCAGCCGGGCCGCCGCGTCGATCGCCTGGCGGGCGGCCTGCCGGACGTCCGGAGGCCCGTCCGTCTGGAAGACCACCAGCGCCGGGCCGGTCGCCCCGGACGCCTCGTAGTGCGCGACGACCTCCTCGACCGCGCGGTGGTAGTTCGTCCGGCCGAGGCGGCCGAGGCCCGCGTTCAGCTCGTCGATCCGGCCCTCGTGGCCGTCCAGCTCCACCGTGCCGGTGCCGTCGATGTCGGTCGAGAAGAACACGACCCGCACGGTGGCGCTCTCGTCGAGGTGCGCGGCGAGCGCGAGCGTGCGGTCGCCCAGGTGCTGGGCGCTGCCGTCCTTGTAGAACGGGCGCATGGAGCCGGAGCGGTCCAGGACCAGGTAGACGGTGGCGCGCAGCCCGGTCAGCCCGTGCGCCTTCAGCCCGGCCTGCGCGGCCTTGTAGGCCCCGGCCAGCTCGGGCGCGCGCGCCTTGACCTTGGCGAGGGTGAGCGCGGGCTTGCCCGTCGCGGCGGGGGCGGCGGGGGCCGCCTCGGGCGCCTGGAGGGGTTCCGGGTCGGCCTCCGGGTCCATGTCGATGATGATCGCTGCGGCCTCGGGGGCGGGGGCCGCGACCGGTTCGGGTTCGACGGCGGCCTGCGGCTCGGGGGCCGCGACCGGCTCGGGCTCGACTGCGGCCTGCGGCGCGGGCGTTGCTACGGGCTCGGGCTCGGCGACCGGCGCGGGCTCCGGGGTCTCGCTCGCGACGACCGGCTCGGGCTCGGGGGTCTCCGACGCGGCGACCGGCTCGGGGGCCGCTACGGGCTCGGGTGCCGGCTCGGCGGCGGGGGCGACCGGCTCGGGCTCCGCGACCTCTGCGGCCGGCTCCGGCGTCTCGGGCTCCGCGACCGGCGTCTCGCTTTCCGCGACCGGCGCGGCCGGCGCGGGGGCCGCTTCCGGCTCGGCGGGGGCCGCCTCGCGCGGCCCCTTGCCCTGGGCCGGGACCGTCGGCGTGGCCGGGTTGTCGAAGGCGGCCGCCACCAGGTCCGCCGCCTTGGTGTCCTCGTCCGACGACGCGGGCGCCGGCACCGGGATCCTGACGGGCGACTCGTCCTCGGCCGCCAGCTGGTCCACCGCCACCGACTCCGACTCCGACTCCGCGGTCCGGGAGCGCTCGCCCTGGGGCGGGACCGTGGCCGTCGTCGGCTCGTCCTGTTCCGTGCGGTCACGGCCGAACACCTTGCGCAGCAAGCTCCGAATGCCCATGGGCGAGGCCTTTCGCATGAGTTGGGTGCGATGAATGTCCGTACTGCGGGAATTGATCCCTGGCCAGGGCGGATACGTAAGGTTAGCGGCCGGATCAGGCCTCCCGGCTGCACGGCCCGCATGTGGGACAACCGAGCCGCAACCGAGTCCCGACCGAGTCCTGGGCGCCCGTACGGGCGTTCCTCGCACCCCTGCTTCACCTGCGCCGCAGGGGCGGTGAGTTGACGTGGGGACGTACCGTCCGGCCGTACGGCTTACAGTCGGACGCATGGTTTCCGGTGAGGCTCCGCAGACGGAGGGCAGCGTTCGGGTCGATGTCTGGATCTGGTCGGTCCGGCTCACGAAGACCCGTGCGCAGGCGGCCGCCGCCTGCCGTGCGGGTCATGTGAAGGTCGCCGGTGAACGCGCCAAGCCCGCGCAGCCGGTGCGGGTCGGTGACGAGGTGCGGCTGCGGCACGCGGGCCGGGACCGGATCGTCGTCGTGTCGAAGCTGGTGAAGAAGCGGGTCGGGCCGCCCGTGGCCGCCGAGTGCTTCGTCGACAACAGCCCGCCTCCGCCGCCGCGCGAGGCCGCGATCCAGGTGCCGGTACGGGACCGGGGCGCGGGACGGCCGACGAAGCGGGACCGGCGCGAGATGGACCGGCTGCGCGGCTGGGGGCCCGGTCCGGAGGAGTGACGCGGGCGCCCGCGTCAGCAGTGCCCGGGTGCGTGCAGCACGATCACGGTCTTGCCGCGCGCCCCGCCCGCCCGGTTGCGCTCCAGGGCCTGCGGGGCCTGCTCCAACGGGAATTCGGCGTCGATGAGCACCCGCAGCACGCCGTCCGCCGCGCCCGCCGCCAGCACGTCCAGCAGGACCGGGCTCGGGTCGAGCCGGAAGTCGACGCCCCTGACGCCCCCGGGCAGCCGGGCCCCGGCGGCGGTGCCCCGCGTGGAGAGCGCGATGCCGCCCGGCCGGACCGCCGCGGCGTGGACGGCGAACGCCTCCGGTGTCGCCGACGCCAGGTCCGCCAGCGCGTCGATGCCGTCCGGGCAGGCGCTCCGCAGCGCTTCGGCGGGCGGACCGGCCGTCAGATCGACCGTGGCGGCGGCGCCCAACGACCCCATCGCGGACCGCTCGTCACCGCGCACCGCCGCGATCACCCGGATGTCGCGGGCGCGGGCGAGCTGGGTGAGACAGCAGCCGATCCCGCCCGCCGCCCCGACGACCAGCAGGGTCTCGTGGCCCCGCAGCGCCACCGCCTCCAGGATCTGGGCGGCGGCCGTCCCGGCGGACGGCAGCGCGGCGGCTGCCCGGGGGTCGAGACCGCGCGGCACGAGGGTGATCGCGGAGTCCTGCGGCACACAGACGTACTCCCCGTAGGTCCCGCACGCGTCCGGCGCACCCGCGCCGCCCGTCGCCCCCGCGTCACCCGGAGCCGCACCCGCGCCGCCCGCCGCCCCCGCGTCACCCGGAGCCGCACCCACCACCCCCGCCCGCCCGAACACCGCGTCGCCCACGCGGAAGCGGTTCTCGCCGCCGCCGATCATGTCGACCCGGCCCGCGTAGTCGACGCCGACGACGAACGGGAAGGAGCGGGGGGCCGGGGCGAGGTCCCCCGCCGAACCGTCCACGACCTGCCAGTCCAGCGGATTCAGCGAGGCGTACTCGATCCGTACCCGCACCTCACCGGGCCGGGGCTCCGGCTTGGGCAGCTCGACCAGCACCGGGTCGGCGCCGGGCCCGCTGACGGCGATGGCTCGCATCCGTACACCTCCCAGTCGTACCGCTCGGTGGGAACGTCCCCGTCAGTCCGCCGCCGCCGGCGGCGGCAGCACCCGCTGGGCCCAGATCCGCGCCGCCACCGCGCACACCGCGATGCCCAGGCCGAGGCCGAAGACGATCCACACCGTGGTGCGCAGCGAGGAGGTCAGCGCGTCGTAGACGGCCGCGGCGGCGCCGGTGTCGCTGTCGGGGACCTCGGCCAGCACCCGGTCGCGGGCCAGCGCCAGCACCCCGCGCAGCACCAGCGCGCCGAGCGCGAACCCGGCGGCGGTCACGGCGGTGGCGGACAGCGCGGCCAGGGCCCGCAGCCGGCGGCCGGGGCCGCCGCGCACCCAGGCGAGCACGATCGCGAGCAGCGCGAACACCAGGGTGCCGACGGCCGGCCATACGCTCGCCGCGCGCAGCCACCGGAAGCTCTGCCGCAGCTGGTCCGCGCGGTCGGCGGAGACCAGCTGGATGTCGGTGTGCTGGACGGGGATCCGGTCGGCGAACGGCACCCCGTTGTCCACCAGGTTCTGCTTCACCTGCTCCGTGACGGGCGCCAGGTCGATCGTGACGCTCTCGCCGCTCTGCCCGTCCAGCGCGGCGGTGACCGTCTCGTGCGCGGTGCGGTTGGCGGCGGTCCAGGCGTCCTGGAAGGCCTCGGTGGTGGTGAACGACCCCACCGCCTGGTGGAGGAATTCGCGCACGGTGCTCTGGAGCGGTCCGACGTCGATCTGCTTCATCGCGTTGTCGGTGATGAGGTCGGCGACGGTGCTCTGCACGGCGGGGTCGTCGGCGAGCGGGGCGACGGCGGCCACATAACGGTCCGTGTCGTCGATCTCCAGGTCGACCCACGCGGACAGCGCGCTCAGCGGCACCAGGACGGCCAGCAGCACCACCAGCGCCGCCGAGAGAGCCACCGAGAGATACGTCCGCACCCCTCCAGGGAATCCCGGATGGCGGCGGCGCGCCCCGGGCCGTGGGCCATCCGAGTTGCCGGGAGGCGCGACCAGGTGTGCTCTGGAGGGAAAGCGGGGGTGACGGAAGGAGCTCGGCCATGGCCGCACACGCTTCGGTGCCGGCACGCGGGAGGCACGCGATGCCCGCCCGGCACCGCCCGGTCCTCAGCTGGGCGATCCCGGTCACGCTGGGCGTGATCATGGGCTGCTACGCGACCGCCATCGTCCGCGGCGGCGGGGTGCTCACCGGCACCAGGCTGGCCCTCGGCCTCGTCTCCGGCGCCGTGCTCGCGGTGCTCTGCTTCGGCCTCGGCCGCATCCAGAACCGGCTGCCGCGCGAGCTGAGGGCCGCCGCGTACGGGGTGCTGACCGGCGGTTCGATCGGCTTCCTCTACAGCCTGTCCGGCGCGAGCATCCTGTCGGCGTCGGTGCTCGGCCTGATCCTCGGCCTCGGCGGACTGCTCGCCGCGTACTACTACTTCTACACGCGGGAGTGACCCCCGCACCCACCCGCGCGTCGCCGGTCCTTGACCTTCTCCATGGGGGAAGGCCAAGGATCGAGTGTGCCGGGGCGGGAAGTCCGCCCGGTATGAGGAGGAGCGCGGTGACGACGGACGACGGGCAGGGTCCCGGCGCGGCACTGGTGACGATCGGGGCGTTCGCCCGGCTGTCCCGGTTGTCCGCCAAGGCGCTGCGCCGCTACGACGAGCTCGGTCTGCTCCCGCCGGCCCTGGTCGACCCGGTGAACGGCTACCGGTACTACGACCCGGCGCAGGTGCGGGCGGCCCGGCTGGTGGCCTGGCTCCGCCGGATCGGGATGCCGCTCGCCCGGATCAGGGAGGTGATCGCGCTGGAACCCGGCGCGGCCGCCGCGGCGATCCGGGCGTACTGGGCGCGCGTCGAGGCGGAGACGGCGGCCCGCCGTGACCTCGCGGCCTTCCTCATCGACCAGCTGTCGACGGAGGACGTCATGACATCGGTGGGCACACTCGGAATCCGCTACGCGGCCGGCACCGACACGGGAGCGGTGCGGGAGACCAACCAGGACGCGGTGTACGCCGGTGCCCGGCTGCTCGCGGTCGCCGACGGGTTCGGCGCGGGCGGCGCGGGGGCCAGTACGGCGGCGATCGAGGCCCTGAAGCCCCTGGCGCCGGGCGCGGTGCCGGCGGCGGAGCTGCTGAACAGCCTGCACGACGCGGCGGAGCGGGCCGCGCACGCGGTACGGGACGCGGTCGCGGGGAGCGCGGCGCCGGAGGAGTCCGGCACAACGCTGACGGCGATGATGTGGACCGGCTCCCAGCTGGGCCTGGTGCACATCGGGGACTCGCGGGCGTATCTGCTGCGCGGGGGCGAGCTGTTCCGGATCACGCACGACCACAGCCTGGTCCAGTCGATGATCGACGACGGTTCGCTGACGGAGGAGGAGGCGTTCTCGCACCCGCAGCGGGCGATGCTCCTCAAGGTGCTGTCCGCTGTCGGCCCGCAGGGTTCGGGGCCCGATCTGGCCGTCCGGGACGCCCTGCCCGGTGACCGCTATCTGCTCTGCTCGGACGGGCTCTCGGCGGTCGTCGACGGCGGCGATCTGGCGCGGGTGCTGGCCGGGGCGGACGGGCCCGGCACCGCCGTGCGCGGGCTGATCGCCCTCGCGGAGGCGGCCGGCGCCCCCGACAACGTGGCCTGCGCGGTGGCGGACGTCGTGGAGCTGTGAGGACGCGGGAGCGCCCCACGCCGTGAGGACGCGGGAGGCCCCGCACCATGCGTGGTGTGCGGGGCCTCCCGGCTGTCCCGGGGTCAGGCGCGGACGACGGTCACCGGGCACGACGCGTGCTGGGTGACGTGCAGGCTGACCGAGCCGAGCAGGGTCGCCTTGAAGCCGCTGTACCCGCGCGCGCCCACGACCAGCAGGTTCGCGCCCTCGGCCCGGTCGAGCAGGGCCTGCGCCGGGTTGCCGATCACCACGACCTTGCTGACGGCGGCGGCGCCCTGGGCGCCCAGCGCCTCCTCCAGCGTCTCGGTGAGCGACACCGTGGCCATGGCCTGCGGGTCGAAGTCCTCCGGCAGGCCCGGCATCATCGACGCCCAGCTGGTCGCGGGGTACTCCCAGCTGTTGACGGCCTCCACCGTGTCACCGGTCAGCTCCGCCTGGCGCACGGCCCAGTGCAGTGCCTTGACCGACGACTCGGAGCCGTCCACGCCCACCACGATCCTGCCCATCTCTGCCTCCAGCTGGGTTCTGCGGTTGTGCTCGGTCCGTGCTCGCGTCACGCCTTCCCGTACGACTCTAGTCAAAACGGTCGAAACGGCGATTCTCGCGGGTCCGGTCAGGCCGGGCGGAGGGCGGCGAGCTGCTGCTCGAACGGGACCACCTCGTCGTCGAGGCCGGGGGTCCGGGTCGCTCCGGAGACCGCACGGCCGCCCGTGACGGCCTCGGCCAGCTCCCCGCCCGCGCGCCGGATGCGGGCCGGCAGGCCGTCGGCGTACGCGTCGCCCGCCGCGCCCCAGTCCTCCGACGCCGCGTACACCGAGGTCGGCAGCGTGATGGCGCGCAGGTAGGCGAAGAGCGGGCGCATCGCGTGCTCCAGCACCAGCGAGTGCCGGGGGGTGCCGCCGGTCGCGGCGACGAGCACCGGCTTACCGGTCAGGGCGGTGTTCTCGACCAGGTCGAAGAACGACTTGAACAGGCCGCTGTACGAGGCGGTGAAGACCGGCGTGACCGCGATCAGCCCGTCCGCGCCCGTCACCGCCGAGAGCGCGTCCTCCAGGGCGGCCGACGGGAAGCCGGACACCAGGTGGCCCGCGATGTCCACGGCCAGGTCGCGCAGTTCGATCACCCGGACGTCGACCGGGCGGTCCTGCGCGTCCTCCAGCCGGTCCCGGGCGGCGGCGGCCAGCCGGTCGGCCAGCAGCCGGGTCGACGACGGGTTGCTGAGCCCGGCCGATACGGCGACGATCCTCAGCGGTTCGGTGGCGAACACGGTCAGCTCTCCTTCGTGAGGGTGGCGGCGAAGGCGGGGTGCAGCGGCGCGGACTCGGGGACACCGGCCGGGCGCAGGGCGGCGAACTCCTTGCGCAGGACGGGGACGACCTCCTCGCCGAGGATGTCGAGCTGCTCCAGCACCGTCTTCAGCGGCAGACCCGCGTGGTCCATCAGGAACAGCTGGCGCTGGTAGTCGCCCACGGCGTCCCGGAAGGTCAGCGTCCGCTCGATGACCTCCTGGGGCGAGCCCACGGTCAGCGGCGTCTGCCGGGTGAAGTCCTCCATCGAGGGCCCGTGCCCGTAGACCGGCGCGTTGTCGAAGTACGGACGGAACTCCCGTACCGCGTCCTGCGAGTTCTTCCGCATGAACACCTGGCCGCCGAGGCCCACGATCGCCTGCTCGGCGGTGCCGTGGCCGTAGTGCGCGTACCGCTGCCGGTACAGGTTCACCATCTTCTGCGTGTGCTCGATGGGCCAGAAGATGTTGTTGTGGAAGAAGCCGTCGCCGTAGTACGCGGCCTGCTCGGCGATCTCCGGCGAGCGGATGGAGCCGTGCCAGACGAACGGCGGCACGCCGTCCAGTGGGCGCGGGGTCGCCGTGAACGACTGGAGCGGCGTACGGAACTTGCCCTCCCAGTCCACGACGTCCTCCCGCCACAGCCGGTGCAGCAGGGCGTAGTTCTCGATGGCGAGCGGGATGCCCTGGCGGATGTCCTTGCCGAACCACGGGTAGACCGGGCCGGTGTTCCCGCGCCCCATCATCAGGTCCACGCGGCCGTCCGCGAGGTGCTGGAGCGTCGCGTAGTCCTCGGCGATCTTCACCGGGTCGTTGGTGGTGATCAGCGTGGTCGAGGTCGACAGGAGGAGGTTCTCGGTCTGCGCCGCGATGTAGCCGAGCGTGGTGGTGGGCGACGAGGGGACGAACGGCGGGTTGTGGTGCTCACCCGTCGCGAAGACGTCGAGCCCGACCTCCTCGGCCTTCCGTGCGATGGCGACGGTGGCCTTGATCCGCTCGTGCTCGCTCGGCGTCGTCCCGGTGGTGGGGTCGGTGGTGACGTCCCCGACGGTGAAGATCCCGAACTGCATGGCGTCCGCCTCCTGCGCTTGTTGTTGAACGTTGAACTAAGTGGACGCACCGTACAACGGGGGGTGGGGCCGGGGTATTCCTTCCCGGCCGCGGTCACCCCGGACCGGGGGCCTCTCAAGCCCGGCCGGGTACGCGGCGCGCAGGTATGGCAGCCCCGGCTCAGCGGCGCGTCAGCGCCCGGCGGCCCAGGAGTTCCGCGAGGCCCCGCCGGGTCGCCGCGATGATCACGCGGTCCGTCGGGCGGAGCACATAGCCGGGGTGGAGGTTCCACACCAGGCTGCCCTCGCCGGCCGCCCCGCCGGCCGCCGCCGCCACGTCCAGGGCCAGGACGCGCCACGCGCCCGCGCGGAACGCCTGTTCCACCGTACGGCCCTCCAGCTGGGGATGCCCGGCGACCTCGATCGCGGCGAACAGGAGCACCTTCCGCTCGACCGGGATCGCCCCCAGGATCTGCCGGCCCATCATCGCGACCGCGAAGGAGGGCCCGGCCAGATGGGACACCGAGCGGGACCGGGTGATCGCCTGCGGGTGCGCCGTGCGCAGCGTGCGGTAGACCGCCGTGGCGAACTCGTCGTCGAACAGCCGCACCGTCACCCGCAGATTCGGCTTCAGCGAGCGGGCGTACAGCGCGGCCTCCAGGTTCGTCGTGTCGGCGCTGGTCAGCGCGAGGAGCCCGCGTGAGCGGCTGATCTTGGCGGCCTCCAGCACCCCTTCGTCCGTGACGTCACCGAGGACCACCGGCACGTGCAGCCGCCGGGCGACCGGGATGCCCCGCGCCTCCGGGTCCTCCTCCACGCAGACCACCGGGATGCCCAGCTCCCGCAGGTGCACCAGGACCCGGGTGCCGATCTTGCCGAGGCCGAGCAGCACCACGTGCCCGGACAGGCCGCGCGGCGGACGCCGCAGCGAGGAGGCGGTGCGCAGCGAGCCGAACGCCTCCAGCACACCGGCCACCAGCAGCGGCAGCAGCATCAGGCCCGCGATACCGGAGAGGATCTGGATGATCTGGCGGGCGGTCGGGTCCCCGATGGCCGGGTCGCCCATGGCGAACAGGTCGAGCAGGGTGAGGTAGGTGGCGTGCAGGGCGTTGTCGCCCGTGGTGACCGTGGAGGCCACCGCGAGCCCGAGGACCGCCAGCCCGACGCCGAGGGCCGACCACCGCAGCCGGCGCGAGAAGAACTGGCTCAGCGGCGCGCTCCGGCCGCTCATCCGGACCTTGGGCGCGGCCGGTCCCGACTGGGTGACGGCCTCCAGGACGACCGTGCCGCGTCCGGTCGCGGAGGCGATCTCCGCCGGGTCCGGCAGCAGCTGCGGCCCCTCCGCGCCGCTGCTGTCGGAGCCCTCCGCGCCGGCCGGGTCGTGCGTGGTGGAGGAGAGCAGGGCCAGCGTGCACAGGCCGGGGTCGGCGACCTGGCCGCCCCGGGGCGGGGTGCGCTCGGCGGCCCGCAGGAACAGGCCCTCCGCCCGGATCACCCGGGTCGACCCGGCGAGCGCGGTGGCCGCGAGGGCGGGGGCCGCGGTGTCGGCGTCGGACAGGACCGTGGTGGAGGCGTCGATCGCGGCCTGGTCGAGCCCGGGGGAGGCGACGGCGGCGGCCTGGTCGAGCAGGGTCTCCAGATGCTGGCCGAGCTTGCGGTTGTAGAGCCGGATCACCAGCCGGACACGGGGGTTGAGCCGGCGCGCGGTCAGCGCGGCCCGGATGTTGCGCTCGTCGTCGTCGTAGACCAGGGCGACCGCCGACGCCCTGGAGATCCCCGCCTCCTCCAGCGCCTCGTCGGACGGCTCCGCGGCCTGGAGGATGCGCACGGCCTCCACCCCGGCGTTGGTGTCCCCGTCCGAACCGTGCGGCAGCCCCCCGCCGTTGCGGTTCATCGCGGACGCCATCCGCCCGAACAGCGCGGCGGCCCGGCCGCGCCCGCTCAGCGGCTCGTCCGGCCTGGCCGCGCCCGGCTCCGGCGGCAGGACGAGGGTGACCCGCTCCCCGTAGACGTACCGCAGTTCCACGGCGAGCCGCTGGGCGAGCGCGTCGTCCCCGCAGACGACCATGTGGCCGGAGAGCGGGGAGGGTTGGGGTTGCTGGGGGAATGAGGAGGACACATGTCCCAGCATGCCTTGCTCCCTTCCGGAGATCGGTACGGTCAGCGGTCCTCGGGGTGCCGCGCCAGCAGGTGCCGGGGATCGGCGGCGCGGCCGATCGCCGTCTCGACGGCCGCGATCCGGTCCGCGAGCAGCCCGAGCGCGGCCACGGCGCGGGTCATCGGATCGCCCTCGGGCCCGCCGAGCGCCTGGGTGCGGACGTACGAGGAGCAGAGCGCGGCCCAGCGCTCGCTCTGGGCCGGTGTGAGCGTGCCCCGCAGGGCGGCCAGCTTCAGCAGGGCCGTCTCGGCCCCGCTGGTGAGGGTCTGCGCCTCGCCCGCGTAGTGGTCCTCGACGACGGCGGACAGCTCCGCGTCGTTCATCACGGGCGCGATCCGCTCCGCGATCCGGTTCATGTTGCGGTACGAGCCCTGGAGCCGGAACGGCGGTTCGGTGCGGGTGGCGTCCGTCTGCGCGGCCGACGCGATGTACGCGGCGTTGACCGCGAGCACCGTGTCCCGGGCGCGCAGCAGATGGCGCAGGACGGCGGTGATCCGGTCCACCTCGGCGGGAGCGTAGGGGTGTTCGAGCCGTTCCGGGCGGGCCGTGGGGTCCGCGTCGGCGAGCCGCAGCAGCAGCGCCAGGTCCTCGCGGGAGCGGCCGGCGAGCGGGGCGAGGACCGGGTTGGCGGTCAGCGCGTTCTCGACGAAGCTCAGCGCGAAGACGTCCTCGCGGCCGGACAGCACCTCGCCCAGGTTCCACACATCGGCCCGGTTGGCGAGCATGTCGGGCACCTGGAAGCGCGCGCCCGACTCGGTGTACGGGTTGCCCGCCATGCAGACGGCGAACCGCTTGCCCCGCAGGTCGTAGGTGCGCGGCTCGCCGTCCCGCACGCCTTCGATGCGGCGGGTGGCGTCGCAGAGCGGGATGAACTTCTGGAGGAGTTCCGGCGAGGTGTGCTGGATGTCGTCGAGGTAGAGCAGTGTGTTGTTGCCCGCCTCCAGCGCGAAGTTGATCTTCTCGATCTCCTGGCGCGCGGTGGCGCTGCCCGCCTGCGCGGGGTCCAGCGAGGTCACGTCGTGGCCCAGGTTGGGCCCGCTGATCTTGACGAGGACGAGCCCGAGCCGGTCGGCGACGTACTCCATGAGCGTCGTCTTGCCGTAGCCGGGCGGGGAGACGAGCAGCAGCAGGCCCTGCGAGTCGGTGCGGCGGTCGGCGTCGGCGGTGGAGAGCTGCTTGGCGAGGCTGTCGCCGATCAGCGGCAGGTACACCTCGTCGAGCAGCCGGTTGCGCACGAACGCGGACATCACCCGGGGCCGGTGGTCGTCGAGCCGCAGCCGGGTCCGCTCGGCGGCGACCAGGGAGTTCCGCCGCCGCTGGTAGGCGCGGAAGCCGGGAACGACGGCGGTGCGGAACTCCTCGGTGCGGGCGAGGAGTTCGTCGATCCGTACGGTGAGCCGGCCGCGCTCGATGCGCGGGTGGACGCCCAGCAGCCCGTCCACGGTCTCGGTGAGCGGGGCATCGGCCTCGTAGCGGGCGAGCAGCGGCTCCGGGCACAGCTCCACCGCGACGGCCTCCGCCAGGTCGCCCGGATCGATCTCGGTGCCGCTCGCCCCGGCGTACGAGGTGAGCCAGCCCTCCACGAGCTGGCGCCGGGCCGGCAGGTCGTCCGCGAGCGCGGCGAGGTCGTCGTCGTACGCCGACGTGCCGGTCGCATGGCGGAACTTGTCCAGGAACGCTCGGACGGAGGCACCGGTCACGAAACCCTCGGGGCCGCCGGCCAGCTCCTCGAAGAGGTACGCGGCGACGGTCCGGGGGCTCTCGCCGCCGATCTCCGACGCCCACTCCTCCTGGAGCGCGGCGATCGCCGGGGCGAGGCCGAAGGTCTCCCGGGCGCGGGCCAGCGAGCGGGCGCGGCGCGTCCAGGAGGTACGGCGCGCCTCGTCCGTGCCGTGGGCCCAGAACAACTGGGCGGCGGCCCGGACAGCGGGCGGGAAGCGCAGGAGTCCGGCCTCCGCGTGCAGCCGCAGGAGCGCGGCCAGGATCGCGGTCGCGTCCTCGTCGTGGACGCCGCGCTGATGGCCCTCGTCGTACGCGGCTGCCGCCGACTCCCGGACGAGCGTGGCGAGTCCGGCGTCGTCCAGGGCGGCCAGCCGGTCCGCGCCGTGCTCGTCGAGGAGGCGGGCGGCCAGGTGCTCGCCCCGGTAGACGGACGGGGACTCGGAGGGCAGCGTCTGGTCCCAGTACGGGCGGGTCGCGGCGAACTCCGGATCGGTCACCGGCATCCGGTAGTCCGTCCCGGTGACGGCGAACGAGAGCCCGTCGTCCTGCGGTACCAGCGTCAGCTCGAACGGCTGGGTGTTCACCGCGAACCGGTGCCGGCCCAGCCGGATCACGGACCCGCCGTCCGCGTACAGCTCGCTGCGGTCGCGCAGGGCCCGGCCCGCCTCCTGGCGGGCGGCGAGCAGCTGCCCGTCCAGCTCCTCCGCGCGCACGGTGTCCCCGAGCCCCCGCAGCTCCTCGGCGGTCCGGCGGATCTTCGCGACCATCGGGTCGGAGGCGAAGTAGGTGTGGACGGCGTCCGCGTCCGGAAGGGCCGCGCTGCGGCGGGCGACCGTCTCCAGCACGCGCGCGGCGGACTCCGCCAGGCGCTCGGTGCGGCGGGCCAGGGCGTCCTGAAGGCTCTGCCTGCGCGCCGAGAACGCCTCGTACACCTCCGTCCGGCGCTCGGCGAGCTCCGCCAGGAAGTCGTCGAACTCCGCGAACCGCGCCTCCAGGTTCTCCAGCTGGAGCAGCAGCCTGGCCAGCTGCTCGTCGCAGGACTCCGGGGTCTCGGCGGCGGCCAGCGCGGCCGTCACGGCCTGCCCGAGCAGCGCGGACTCGGCGGCGAACTCGGCCCGGCCCTCGTGGTCCGCCAGGCTGCGGCGACGGGCGTCGAGCACGGCACGGGCGCGGTTGACGGCGCCGAGCACCTCCGCGATGCGCTCCATGATCGATGTACGGACCACGCCGTCGCCGATGTCGAGACCGGCGACGACGTCCGTGACCGTGCTCAGGCCGTCCGTCATGCCGGCCAGCCGCTCCCCGAGCGCGGCGGCGTCGGTCACCGAGGGCAGCTCGGCGGCCTCCTCGGTGAGGCGGGCGATGTCCTCGTGGTAGCCGGCGAACGCGTCGTCCCTGGCCAGGAAGGCGACCGCGCGGCGGCCGGCCGCCTCGATGTCGTCGGCGGTGGTGGCGGTGAGTTCCGCGATGCGTTCGGTGTCCGCGTACCGCATCTCGGCCAGGGTCGCCAAGTGGCCGTGAGCGCCGCGCAGTCCGGTCAGGCGGTCGACCCACTCGGCGGCCGTGCGCGGGGCCTCGCCGCGGACCCGGCGGACCAGGGCGGTGATGCGGTCGGCGGTCTCGGTGAGCGCGTCGGCGGCCTGCCGGGTCAGTTCCTGGACGGCCTCGAACTCCGCGACCACCTGGCGCGCGGTCTCCCGCAGCTCGGCCAATGGCTCGGCCAGGCCGCCCAGTTCGCCGTCGCCCAGCCAGTGGTAGCGGTCGCCCGCCCGTACGCAGTCCGCGACCAGCCGGTCGTACACGGCGGCCGTCGGCGTCGTCTCCGACGCGGCGTGTGCGAGCGCGAGGCAGTCGGAGATCCCGCGCACGAGGTCGGCGTTGCCGACCCGGGCGAGCGGACCCTCGCCCGCCGGGCGGGACGCGGCATAGGTGTCGGAGACGTACGAGGTCTGCCAGCGCTGCAACGGATGGACCCGTGCCGCGCCCCCGTCGCCGCCCTCCACCGGGTCGCGCAGCACGACCAGCGTGCCGTCGTCGAGCAGCGCGTGGCCCCGGCCCTGGAGCGGGGTCGCGACCTCCTGGCGGATCACGTTGTACGGCAGCAGCAGGCTCCGGCCGTCCTGGCGGGAGCGGAAGACGTAGAGCACGTCCTCGCCGTTCGGGGAGCGGACGGCCTCCTCGAAGACCGGGTCCGTGAGCGGCTGCGCGATGTCGAAGGTCCTGGCCTCGCCGGTGGTCAGGTAGAAGCCGCCGGGGAAGATGATCCCCTGGTCCTCCGGGAGCCGCTGACAGGCCGGGCCGATCCCGTCGAGCCGGGTGACGGTCCCGAGCAGGGCGTTGAAGACGAGGTGGCGCCTCGCCTCCTCCTTGTACGGGCGCACGCGCAGCAGGACCAGCGGGCCCAGCTCGGCGTACTCGACCTCGGCGTCCGCCAGCGACTGGAGCGGTTCGGTCACCGGCTCCTCGTAGATCCCGTCCGGGGTGTCCGTGTCGTTGACGGTCTTCACGGTGAGCGTGCCGCCGAGCGTGTCGACGTACAGCTCGGCCGTGGTGCCGAGGGCGATGTGCGGGTGGCGGCCCGCGACGTGGGACTCGCGTCCGGCGGTCGTCCAGGTGAAGTCGTGCGACGGCGGGAACACGTGGTCGCGCTCGCCGCGCGCGTCGAGGAACGCGCCGGGGGAGCCGTCGGGGTTCAGCGCCCAGCGCAGGACGCGGATGTCCTTCGCGGTCTCGCCGGTACGGAAGACCGCCAGCAGGCGGCCCTCGGTCCGGCGCAGCCGCAGCAGCCTCGCGTCCCGGAAGTACCGGTGCAGTCCGTCGAATTCACGGACGAAGGAGGCGTCGGTGAGCGGGGCGCCGGTGCCGGGCGTGAGATCGGCGGCGTACAGGGCGAGCACGTCGTCGACGGCGGGTTCGCTCTGCTGGCCGGGCCCCCGCTCGAACCCGAACAGCAGCTCGCCGCCGAGCGCGACGAGGTCGCGGGGGACGGAGGGGCGGGCGGTGCGGATCTGCTCGCTGCCGAGCAGCCGGAGGCCGGTGGAGCCGAACGCCTCGGTGCGGCGGGCGTTGAGGGCGGTGGCCCTGCGGGCGAGTTCGGTGGCGTGGGTGCTCAGGCGGCGCCGCAGGACGTCGTAGTCCCCGGCGGTGGGAGGGGTCACGGGGTCCATGGGTGCGGGTCTCCTCGCGGTGGGGCTTGGGGCGGTGTCCTCAATCGCCGGACGGGCTTGAAAGCCCGCGGGCCTGTTTCATCTGCGGACGGGCTGGGACGTGCCGTCCAGGTGTCCTCGAACGCCGGACGGGCTTGGGTGTGCGGGTGGACTTGGGAGGCCGGCCCCACCCAGCCCGTCCGGCGATTGAGGACGGACGGGGCCGGGTGGGGCGGTCGGGCCACGGAGCGCGGTCAGCCGACAGGCGTACCGTTCAGGCCCGCCGGGGCCAGGCCGGCCACCGGGACATCAGCGATCCCCAGCGACTTCGCGTGGTCGAGCAGCGCGCGGACCTGGTCCGCACCGACGCCGGACGACGGCGAAGCCATCATCCGCATCAGCAGCGCCGACACCGTCAGGTTCTGCACATCGCCCGTGGACACCGACGACAGCACCCGCGTCAGGTCCTCCGTGAACGAGGACTCGCCCTTCAGCCACGGACCGGCCAGCGCCTGCGCCGTGTCCGAGTTCGCGACGAAACCGTCCAGGCTCTTGCCCATCGAGATGGACGAGACCAGCCGGTCGAAGAAGACCGACTCGCCGCCGACGATGTCGATGTCCGCGTTCTCCAGGCCCGTGGCCAGGACCGTTGCCTGCGCCTCGGCGACCTGCCGCTGCACATCGAGACCGGCGAGCCGGATCTCCTTCTCGGCGGCCAGCCGCAGCCGGTACTCCTCGTGCCCGCGCGACGCGTCGTCCAGCGCCGCCATCGCGGCCGCCTTCTCCGTGAGGCCCGCGGCCTCCGCCTTCAGCTTCTCGCCGATCATCGCCGCGTCGGCCGTCGCCTGCGCCTGCGTACCCTCCGCGTCCGCGAGGGCCTTGAGACGGGCTCCCTCGGCCTCGGCCCGGAGCCGCGCGGACGTGGCCTCGGCCTCGGCGAGCCCCGTCTTCTCGATCACCTCCGCCGCCGCGTCCCGCACCTGGACGTCCGCGAGGCCGGGCGCCGCCGACTCCGCCTGGATGCCCTCGGCCAGCCGCAGCTTCGCCTGGGCGTCCAGGTCGGCGGTCTTCAGCCGGGCCTCGGCGAGCGTGAGCTGCTCGGCCGCCCGGTGGGTGGCCGCGGCCTCCGCCGCCTCGGCCGCCTTGATGTCCTTGACCAGCTGCTCCTGCGCCTCGGCCTCGGCGGCGATGATGACCGACTTGCGGGTGCGCTCGGACTCCTCGACCGACCGCAGCGTCTTGATGGACTCCTCCTGCTCGGCGACCGTACGGTCCACCGCGATGCGCTCGCGGATGACGTCGGCGACCTCGCGGCGCTCCGCCTCGACCTCCTTCGTCGCGGCGATGCGGTTCAGCTCGGTCTCGCGCTCGCGCCCGATGACCTCCAGCATCCGGTCCTTCTCGATGCGCTCGTTCTCCACGGCGATGACCCGCTCGCGGTTCTTCTGCGCGACGGCGATCTCGCGGGCCTGGTTCTCCCGCTGGATGCCCAGCTGCTCCTCGGTCTTGATGAACGCGGCCTGGGCGCCGAGGCGTTCCTCCTCCTGGACCCGGGCGGTCACGGCCTCCTCGCGGGCCCGCAGCGTCTCGACCTCGCGGCGCTGCTTGATCTCGGCCTCGGCCTGCCGGCGCTCCAGCTCCAGGATGGTCTCCCGGGCGTCGACGTCCTGCCGGGTGATCTCCTTCTGCTCGGTGCGCTGGAACTCGTTGGTGCGCACGTGCTCGATCGCGGTCAGCTCGGTGATCTTCCGGATGCCCTGGGCGTCCAGGATGTTGGCGCCGTCGAGCTGCGCCATCGGCGTCTGCTCCAGGAAGTCGATCGCCGCGTCGTCGAGGTGGTAGCCGTTCAGGTCGGTACCGATGACGCGGATGATCCGGTCCCGGAACTCCTCGCGCTTGGTGTACAGGTCGACGAAGTCCAGCTGCTTGCCGACGGTCTTGAGCGCCTCGGAGAACTTCGCGGCGAAGAACTCCTGGATGGCGACCTTGTCGCTGGCGCGCTCGGTGCCGATCGCCTGGGCGACCTTGATGACGTCCTCGACGGTCTTGTTGACCCGGACGAAGAACGTGATGTGGATGTCGGCGCGGATGTTGTCCTGGCAGATCAGGCCCTCGCGCCCGGTGCGGCGGATCTCGATGGTCTTCACCGAGATGTCCATGGACTCGGCCTTGTGCAGCACCGGAAGGACGACGGCGCCGGTGAAGGTCACATCGACCTTCTTGGTCTTGGAGATGATCAGGGCCTTGCCCTGTTCCACCTTGCGGAAGAGCCGGGTGACGATCAGCAGCACGGCTACGGCGATGAGCAGGACCACGGCGATGAGCAGGCCGAGGCCCAAGGAGATGGCTTCCATGACAGTCCTTGGCGGCTGAGAAAAGGGAAATGAGCGGTTTCACGTGAAACACGGCGCGGCGGCGCACAGCGTCCGGGCAGGCCGGACGGGCACACCGCGCCGGCAGGAGCGGTGATGCGGACGGTGGAGCCTTCAGGCCGTACGGCCGTGCGGCGGCAGCGCGGCGGGCGGCGGACCCGGGTCGAGCGCCTTGTCGTACGCGGAGACCCAGAAGAACTCGCCGGCCTCGTCGTACGCGTACAGCAGGCCCGCACTCCCCGAGGTCAGCTCCGCGTCGGCGGGCGCCAGTTGGCGCACCTGGACGATGGCGGTCGACCCGTCGGCGGCGGCGACCTCGGCCTGGCCGAAGTCCGAACCGACCGAGCCGGTACGGATCGTGCAGACCCGGCCCAGGAAGTCCTGGCGCGATGGCGGAGGCTGGTCGGGGAAGTAGCGCCGGAAGTGGTGGACGAGCAGCCGCACCGCGCCCCAGGCGAGCAGCAGCGCCCCGGCGAGCACCGCGCAGGCCAGCGCGGCGCGGACGGGGCCGGTGGCTCCCGAGCGGTGCACCAGGACCGAACCGGTCAGCGCGGTGAACCAGCCGACGGCGACCATCAGGGACACCGAGACGGTGACCGGTACGCCGCCGACGCCCGCGAGATCGGTGTCGAGGTCCGCGTCGAAGGAGTGGTGGTCGGCCGCGCCGACCAGGACCAGCAGCCAGAAGGCGATGACGACGACCAGCGCCGCGGCGAAGAGCACGGCCGGGAAGGACAGCGTCGCGTCCAGGAATTCCCGCATCGGTTTCCACCCCCTGCCGTTCCGCCGGCGGTGCTGCCGGCGCCTGCGCGCGGGCCGGGCGGTGACCCCGGTGCCGCGGCGTCACCCTCGACGACACCGCGGCAGCCGGGTCTTCCCCCGATCCCCCGTGCACCCCCGTGTTTCCCCCGTGGTCCCCCGGTTGGTGCTGACCGGATCGTGTCATCCTGGGGCGCTCGATCGCATTGCCGGAACGTGGCAATGTTCGCCGTTCCTCGATGCCGGGCACCGGCACCGGCCCCCGTGCGTTGGGCAGAAGGCGGAGACGGAACAGGAACGGAGGCGGACGCGTGGCGGAACCGGAGATTCCCGGCATCTTTCTGGAGGGATACGCCCGGATACTGGGCGAGGCGGCCGTCTCGGGGCGGCGCCTCACCCGCGAGGAGCTGGAGACCCGCCGCGCCCTGGGCCGGCAGGCCGCCGAGGCCGGGCACCAGCTCCGCGCCCTGGTCCGCATGCACCTCGCCGAGACCCGCGCCGCCTGGCCGGTCCCCGCCCCCGGCGCGCCCCCCGCATCGGTCGCCGCGTCCGCCGACAGCGTGCTGGCCGCGGTCGAGCAGGTGGTCGACGCCTTCGCCGACGGCTTCGAGCGCGCCCAGCGCCTCACCGTGCGCCGCGAGGAGGCGGCCCGGCGGGAGTTCATCGACGACCTGCTGTACGGGCGCAGCGACCTGGGCCGCCTCGCCGAACGGGCCACGCGCTTCGGGCTGCGCCTCTCCCGCGCCCACGCCGTCGCGGTCGCCACCGGCCCGGAGGCGTACACCGAGACCGACCAGGTCCCGCGCCACGTGGAGTCGGCGCTGCTGGCCCGGTTCGGCGGGCGCAAGATCCTGCTCACGTCGAAGGACGGCCGGATGGTGTGCATCGCGCCCGGCAGCCAGCCCGACGTCCTGCGCTACTTCGCGAAGCAGGCACACGCGGCGACCGACGGCGGCCGGGTGGCGGTGGGCCGCGCCCACCGGGGCCCCGGCGGGGTCGTCCAGTCGTACGACGAGGCGCTGGACGCGCTGGATCTGGCGGACCGGATGGACCTCGACGACCCCGTGCTGTACGCCGCCGACCTGCTGGTCTACCCGGTGCTGACCCGGGACCGGCAGGCCATGGCGGACCTCGTGCGCAGCGAGCTCGGCCCGCTCCAGAAGGCCAGGGGAGGCGCCGAACCGCTCCTGCGGACGCTCGCGGTGTACTTCGACGCGGGCTGTGTCGCCGCCGAGACCGCCCGCCGCCTCTCGCTGAGCGTCCGGGCCCTCACGTACCGGCTGGAACGCATTCACCAGCTGACCGGCTCCGACCCCTCCGACCCCATGCACCGCTACACCCTCCAGACCGCGGTGATCGGAGCCCGGCTGCTCGACTGGCCGGCCAAGGAGGTCTAGGGCCTTTCGTTCGGATCAGGCCGGATCGGCGCAGCCCCGTGCGGAGCCGCGCCAATCCTGTGGGCGGGTGTGTCAGCCGCCGCTGTGGTGCTCCTTCTCGTCCTTGTGGCAACCGCCGCCCCTCTTCCCGGGCTTCCCGGGCTTGCCGGGCTTGCCGCATCCGGGCTTCTTCGGACGCTCGGGCGTGGCCTTCACCGTGACGGTGGCCGAGGCGGTCCCGCTGGCGATCTCTCCGCCCTGCGGGTCGGTGGCACCGGCCTGGGCCACGTTGGTGATCCGGCACGTGAGGGTGGCCCCGCCACCGCCACCGCCACCGCCACCGCTGCGGGTGGTGGCCCTCCGGCAGAGGTCGATGTCGGCTTCCGTGATCCGGTAGGAACCGCGGCACGTGGTGCTCGCCCCGGGCGCCAGCGAGGTCGCGTCACAGACCACAGTGGCGACACGGTTGTCCGCCACGTGCACATCGTGCAGCGGGGTGCTGCCGGTGTTGGTGACCGTGTACGCGTACCGGACCTCGGTGCCGGCCCGGAACGGGCCCTTGGAGACGACCTTCTTGTGGAGCGTCAGATGGGGCTGCCCGACGGGGACGGTCTGATACGTCTCCGGCGAGGTGACGGTCCCCCCGTTCGCCGTGCCGGTCGCCGTGGCGGTGTTGGTCACGGAGCCGGCCGTACCGTCGGCCGCGGTGATCGTGTAGGTGCCGGTGCAGGTGGTGCTGTCACCGGCCTCCTCCGCCGGGGCGAGTGTGGCCGACTCGCAGGTGATGTCCGTGACGTGGTCGTCGTGCACCGCCACGTCGGTCAGCTCCGCCCCGCCGGTGTTGCGGACGGTGTAGCCGTAGGTGACCGTCTGTCCGACCGCGTACGGGCCGGGGGTCTCCACCCGCTTCTCGACCTCGATGCCCGGCGCACGCTCGATCGGCACGCTCTCCGAGGAGGGCGGTGAGGTGACCGGCTCCCCGCCCGACGTACCGGACGCCGTGGCCGTGTTGTCGATCGAGCCGTTGGTGACGTCGGCGGCCGTCACCGTGTACGTCGCCGTGCAGGTGACGGTCTCCCCGGGGGCGAGGCTGCTCACGGGGCAGGAGACCGGGCCGGTCTTGGGGTCGTCGACGGCGAGGTCGTCGATCGTCGTGCCGCCCGAATTGGTGACCACGAAGTCGTACGGCACCTGCGAGCCGGCCGTGAGGTCACCGGGCAACGGCTCCCCGACCTGCTTCACGAGGTTCAGCCGGGGCAGCGGCCGCTCGGTGCGGACGGCCACATTGCGG
Source organism: Streptomyces sp. NBC_00708 (assembly GCA_036226585.1). GTDB lineage: Bacteria > Actinomycetota > Actinomycetes > Streptomycetales > Streptomycetaceae > Streptomyces. Next base: position 3,332,806 of record CP108997.1, on the reverse strand, counting down.
ATGAGGTGGGTGTCCGTGAACAGACCGGTGGAGGCCGCGAACCCGAACTTGTAGGTCGCCGGTACGGGGTCCGGCGCAGCCGCCTGGAGGACCTGCTGGGAGCCGTTGCCGTCGTTGAAGTCGATGGACACGGTGACCTGCGGATCGGGCGCCGGGGTGATCACCACGTGCACCCGCCGGCGCGAGGGCTCGAGGTCCTGCTCGGCCTGGACGGGGTCGCTCGACACCTCGGTGGCCGGCCCGTGCAGCTGGCCGGGGAGGGTCGACGGCCAGGGCCCGGTGGTGGAGAAGTTGTTGGTGGTGGCGGTGAGGAAGCAGTACCCCTCGATGCCGTCGCCGGGGCCGCGCAGCGTGACCATGTTCGGCCCGGGCGCGGGCACGCGGAACGTCGTCCCCGCCGGTGAGCGCCGGCCGGGCGGGCAGCCGTTGCCCCGGTGCTCCCAGTCGCCGAAGTAGTTGCCGAGGACGTCGAGCCCGACTCCCAGATAGCCGCGGTCCACGCCGGGGAGGAACGCGGCGCCCGGGTCGTCGTCCGGCAGCTTCTGCGCATATCCGAGGCTGCCGCCGAACGCGCCGGGGCGGGTCAGCTGCGCCTCGCCGTCGACCAGGAAGAACGAGATGCCGTCGGCCGGGGCGATGGCGCCCGTGGTGGTGCCGTACTGCCACTGGTCGAAGGTGACGTCGAGGCCGTCCTCGGCGGGCAGCGCGTGGTTGTAGAGGACCGCGCCGGACTGGTCGGTCGCGGAGTCCGTCAGCCGCAGATAGCCGCGCGGGGCGGCGTCGTTGGGCGGTTCGGGGCCGACGCCCACCGTGCAGCCTCCGAGCGGGTGGTTGCCGGGCCCCGGCAGGGCGCCGGCCTGGGGCGCTCCGGTGAGGCAGGCCGAACCGACCCCGGTGAACTCCGGGGCCGTCGCCTGGGTGAACGTCTCATCGAGCAAGGGGGAGCCGCCCTGGCGCGGCTGCGCGTGGGCGGGTCCGCCGGTGTCCAGGGTCAGGGGGCCGGCCACGCCGAGGGCGAGGGCCAGCGCCGCCGCCGCGAGCCGCGAGGCCCGTACGCGTCCGTCCAGCGGCGATGAGCGTGGTGTTCGTGTCATGCGCAGCATAGATAGCAGTCACGTTTCGTGAACGACCGCTGACGGGTGGTGTGTCCGGCAGGGGCACCCGGCCAGCCGCATCGATCCGTCGCACACCGCACGACCGCTCCACATGCGGGGAGCGCGGCCTGCGCCTAGCGTGATCATCCGGGGGATTCCGGCGGTGTGCGCAGCGAGGGAGAACCGCACCATGGCCCGTGAAGCAGGCCCCCGAGAGGCAGGCACCCGAAAGGCCCCCCGTGAGCCGGGCCCGTCCCATCGCTGGTGGGTGCTCGGGGTCATCGGTCTGGCCCAGCTGATGGTGGTGCTCGACGCGACGATCGTGAACATCGCGCTGCCCTCCGCCCAGCAGGACCTCGGCTTCAGCGACGGCAACCGCCAGTGGATCGTGACGGCGTACGCCCTCGCCTTCGGCTCACTGCTGCTGCTCGGCGGACGCATCGCGGACCTGGTGGGCCGCCGGGTGGTCTTCCTGACCGGCCTGGTCGGCTTCGCGGTCGCCTCCGCGATCGGCGGCGCCGCCCCGAGCTTCGAGATCCTGGTGCTGGCCCGCGCGTTGCAGGGCCTGTTCGGGGCGCTGCTCGCCCCGGCGGCGCTGTCGCTGCTCACCACGACGTTCACCGTGCCGAAGGAACGCGCCAAGGCGTTCGGGATCTACGGCGCGATCGCCGGGGCGGGCGGTGCGGTGGGACTGCTGCTCGGCGGAGTGCTCACCGAGTACCTGGACTGGCGCTGGTGCCTCTACGTCAACCTCCTCTTCGCGTTCGTGGCGTTCATCGGTGGCTGGCGGCTGCTCGCCGCCGGTGCGCCGGCCGACCGCCCGGGGCTGGACATCCCGGGGACCGTGCTGGTCTCGGCCGGTCTGTTCTGCATCGTGTACGGATTCTCGGAGGCCGAGTCCCATGCCTGGAGTTCGCCGCTGACGTGGGGGTTCCTGGTGGTGGGCGCGCTGCTCGTGGCGGCGTTCGCGTGGTGGCAGACCCGGGCGGCGCATCCGCTGCTGCCGCTGCGGGTGGTGCTGGACCGGGACCGGGCGGCGTCGTTCCTCGCCATGTTCATCTCCGGTGGCGGGATGTTCGGGGTCTTCCTCTTCCTCACGTACTACCTGCAGAAGAGCCTCGGCTATTCGCCGGTCTCCACCGGTCTCGCCTTCATCCCGATGGTCGCCTGCATGATCGTCTCGTCCATGACGACGACGAACGTGCTGGTGCCCCGGCTGGGTGCGAAGCCGATCGTGCCGACCGGGATGGGCATCGCGGCGGCCGCCATGGTGTGGCTGACCGCCCTGGACCTGACCAGCAGCTACGCCGCCCATGTGCTGCCGCCGACGCTCTGCCTGGGCATCGGCCTCGGCATGGTCTTCGCCACCGCGATGAACCTGGCCACCGCCGGGGTGGGGGCGCGGGACGCCGGGGTGGCCTCCGCGATGGTGAACACCAGTCAGCAGGTCGGCGGCTCCATCGGTACGGCCCTGCTCAACACCCTTGCCACCAGCGCCGCCACCAACTACCTGGTGGGCCGCAGGCCGACCCCGTCCGTCGCCGCCCAGGCCCAGCTGGAGAGCTACTCCACCGCGTACTGGTGGTCGGCGGGCTTCTTCGCCCTCGGGCTCCTCGTCACGCTGTTCCTCTACCGGCCCGGCGCACCCCGTCCGCATCTCGTGGAGGAACCGGAGCCGGTACGGGCCTGAGCGGCCTCAGCGCCTCGCACCCTCCGTCAGCCGGACGAACGGGATGGACTCGCCCACCCGCCGGTAGTCCTCCGTACCGCCGTCCACCGTGAAACCCATGTACGCGCAGAGCCGGCGGGCGACCCTGGGGTGGCGGGGCGCGTACCGCACCATCAGCTCGCCGCCCTCCTCGGCGGTCAGCACCTGCGCGGTCACCGCGTGGAACCGGCGGCCGGCCTGCACCGTGGCGTGCGGAGTGCGCTCCAGATTGCGGAACCAGTCGGCGCCGGGGCCGAAGCCGGACGCCACCGTCCAGCATGCCCGGCCCTCGTGGGTGCCCTCCTCGACGACCTCGACGGCGGTGCGGCGCGGCAGGCCCGAGACCCGTCCGGTGTGGACGAGCAGCAGCAGCCGGCCCCCGAAGAGCGGCCCGAGCCCCATGCGGAACAGGTGGACGGGCAGCCGGAAGGCGGCACGCCGCCAGCCGGTCGGCGGGTCCGGGCGCCGGGGAGCGGGCGTAGCCGCGGGTTCATGCGTCACTGTGCAAACGTTGCATAATCCAAAGGTCGGTGCCAGTGCGGGCCGTTGACGGTCCGGTACCGGTTGGGCGGCGGTTCGGCATCGGATCGCCGCCGGTTCGAGCAGGGCCTTTCCGCGCGGTAGAAAGGGGCATGGCCGCGCACGGACAGGCACCCGATGACCCACCGACCGCCCCGGACCGGGACGACGTCGACGCGGTGACCCGCGCGGTGCTGACCGCGTCGAGACTGCTGGTGGCCGTGTCGGCCCGGTCGCTCGCGGCGGTCGAGGACCGGGTGACGCTGCCCCAGTTCCGGCTGCTCGTGGTGCTCTCCACGCACGGCGACGCCAAGCTGGTCACGCTCGCCGAGCGCCTCGGCGTCAACCCGTCGACCGCGATGCGCATGCTGGACCGGCTGATCGCGGCGGGCCTCGCGGAGCGCCAGGTCAACCCGGCCAACCGTCGCGAGACGGTGTTGCGCGTGACGCCCGAGGGCCACCGGCTGGTCGAGGAGGTCACGGCCGGCCGCCGCCGGGAGGTCGCCACGATCGTCGAACGCCTCGCGCCCGGACAGCGCGCCGCGCTGATCGACGCGCTGCGGGCGTTCACCGAGGCGGGCGGCGAGGCGGCGGCCCCGGCCGAGGGCGCGGACGCCTACCCGCTGGGCTGGACCCCGGAGCTCCCGGCGGGCCAGGGCGCGTAACCGGCCGGACGGCCGGGACGCGCGCCGCATGGCTCGCCCGTGCGGCCGGCACCGGTCGGGCGACGAGCCCCGGCCGCCCCCTCATTCGGAGGAAGCCGAGACCTCCTCCTGCGCCGGCACCCGGGCCGGGGCGGCCGGCGCGGTGCTCGGGGCGGCGACCACCCCGTCCTTGCCGCGCCACTGCTGGACGCGCGCGACCACCGGCTGGGTCCAGCGCGCGGTGAGCGGGCCGACGATGACCAGGATCAGGACGTACGCGGTGGCGATGGGCCCGATGCGGGGCTCGGTCGCCACGGCCAGACCGGCGATCACGATGGAGAACTCGCCGCGCGCCACGAGCGTGCCGCCCGCCCGCCAGCGCCCGCGCGGTCCGATGCCGGCGCGCCGGGCCGCGTACCAGCCGGTCCCGATCTTCGTGAAGACGGTGACGACGGCGAGCAGCGCGGCCGGCAGCAGCACCGGCGGGATCTCGGCCGGGTTGGTGGAGAGCCCGAAGAACACGAAGAAGACGGCGGCGAACAGGTCCCGCAGCGGGGTCAGCAGCTTGCGGGCGCCCTCCGCGACCTCGCCGGAGAGCGCGATGCCGACGAGGAACGCGCCGACGGCGGCGGAGACCTGGAGCTGCTGGGCCACCCCGGCGACCAGGACGGTCAGCCCGAGCACGACGAGCAGCAGCATCTCCGGATTGTCGGAGGAGACCGCGCGGCTGATGAGCCGGCCGTGCCTGAGCGCGAGGTAGAGGACGAACCCGACCGTGCCGAGCGCGACGAGCAGCGCGATGCTGCCGCCGGCGAGGCCGACGCCCGCGAGCATCGCGGTGAGCAGCGGCAGATAGACGGCCATCGAGAGGTCCTCGATCACCAGCACCCCGAGGATGACCGGGGTCTCCCGGTTGCCGAGGCGTCCCAGGTCCGCCAGGACCTTGGCGATCACCCCGGACGAGGAGATCCAGGTGACACCGGCCAGCGCGACGGCCCCGACCGGGCCCCAGCCGAGCATCAGCGCGGCGATCGCCCCCGGCGTCGCGTTGAGCGCGAAGTCCACGGCACCCGAGGGGTACTGGGTCTTGAGGCTGGTGACGAGTTCGGACGCGCTGTATTCGAGGCCGAGCAGGAGCAGCAGCAGGATGACGCCGATCTCGGCGCCGACGGCGGTGAACTCCTCACTGGCCCCGAGCGGCAGCAGCCCGCCCTCGCCGAAGGCGAGTCCGGCCAGCAGGTACAGCGGGATCGGCGAGAGTCCTATCCGGCCGGCGAACCGTCCGATGATGCCGAGTCCCAGGATGACGGAGCCCAGCTCCACCAGCAGTGCGGTTGTGTCGTGCACGGTCAGCCCTCCGCGATGATCTCGGAGAGCGTGTCGACGCCCTCGCGTGTTCCGACGGCGACGAGCGTGTCGCCGATGGCCAGCCGGAATTCCGGCCCGGGTGACGGATGCGCGCTGTGGGTGCGCAGGACCGCCACGATCGAGGCGCCGGTCCGGGTCCGCGCCTTGGTGTCGCCGAGCAGCCGGCCGCCGTACGGCGAGCGGGTGCCGAGCGGGATGTGCTCGGTGACCAGGTCGATGCCCTCGGTCCGTACGGCGTCGATGGGCGCCGCGTCGATGAGGTGCGCGAGCCCGGTCGCCTCCTGCGGGGTCAGGGGTACGGAGAGCAGGCACGAATCAGGGTCGTCCTGGTCGTAGAAGCCGATGAACCGCCGCCCGTCGTGGTGGACGACCACGGAGATGTGCTGCCCCGATTCGGTGGTGTAGTCGTACTGGACGCCGACTCCGGGCAGCGTGGTGCGGTGGGTTCCCATGGCTTCCTCCCGAGGAGCGCGGTACGCGCGAGGCACTTGGTGATCTCTTTAGACCCGCATTACCTTATCCGGAGGCTTCGGCCACCCCGGAGGGGCGAGTTCCGGCCACCGCCCCGGGAGCGGTCCGGGGCCCGGCACACGAATGCCCGGCCGGTTGCGCAACCGGCCGGGCACGCGAGTCGGATCGTGCGGTGGATCAGTCGCTGATCTCGATCTTCCCGTTCTTCCCGGCCGGGGCCGCCGGGGCCTCGGCGACCGGCTCGGCCGGCTTCGGCACCGCGCCCTTGAGGTTCTGGAGCAGGGCGGCGAGGTCGACCCCGGTGGTGGAGCTCAGCAGCTCCATGCCCTGGGCGACGTTGTCCGTGACCGTACGGGACAGCTGGCTGGCGCCGTCCGTGGAGATGACGGTCAGCTTGTCGATCGCGCTCATCGGCTCGGCCGCCTTGGCGACGACCTGCGGCAGCACCTCGACGAGCATCTGCAGGACGGCCGCGTCGCCGTACTGCGCGAAGGCGTCGGCCTTCTTCTGCATCGCCTCGGCCTCGGCCGAACCGCGCGCCGCGATGGCCGCGGCCTCCGCCTCACCCTCGATGCGCACCGCCTCGGCGAGCGCGGAGCGGTGCAGCTTCTCGCCCTGACCGGTCAGCCGGGCGCGCTCGGCGGCTGCCTCGGCCTCCTTGACCTGGGCGATGCGGCGGGCCTCCGCCTCCTGCTCGGCCTGGTAGCGGGCGGCGTCGGCGGGCTTGCGGACCTTGGTGTCGAGCTCGCGGTCGGTCAGCGCGGCCTGGCGCTCGGCGACCTTCTCCTGCTCGGTGAGGACTTCCTGCTGACGGGCCGCCTCGGCGAGCGGACCGGCCGCGTTGGCCTTGGCGGCGGCCGCCTCGGTCTCGGCCTTGATCTCGGCCTGCTTCAGGTAGAAGGTCCGCTCGGCGATCGCGATCTCCTCGGCGGCCTTCAGCCGGGCCTGCTCCGAGGCGCGGCGGGCGATGGCCTCCGCGATGTCCGCCTCCTGCTTGGCGCGGGCGGCCTCGGGGCGGCCGAGGTCCTCCAGGTAGGAGCCCTCGGTGGTGATGTCCTGGATCTGGAAGGCGTCCAGGATCAGGCCCTGGCCGGACAGGCTCGCCTCGGCCTCCTCCGCCACCTGGCCGGCGAACGCGGCGCGGTCCCGGATGATGTCCTCGACCGACATCCGGCCGACGATGGCGCGCAGCGCACCGGAGAGCACTTCCTGGGTGAAGCCGACGATGCCGTCCTGCTGGCGCAGGAAGCGCTGGGCGGCGGCCCGGATGGCGTCCTCGCTGCCGCCGACCTTGACGATCGCGACGCCTTCGAGGTGCGCCTTGACGCCGCGCAGGGTGACGGCGCCGCGCACGGCGACCGGGATGTGCCGGCTGGACAGGTCCAGGGTGAACTTCTGCTGGACGAACGGCACGACGAAGACGCCGCCGCCGACGACGACCTTCTGGCCGCTGTTGTCGATGCTGGTCCGCCCGGTCACCGGGTCCACGGACTTCTTGCCCCGGCGGCCGGTGATGATGAACGCCTGGCTGGGGCCGGCCACCTTGTAACGGGTGATGACGGCGAGGGCGAGCAGGAAGAGGAGTACGACGACTCCGACGATCGCGATCATTACGGGACTCATGCGGTTTCCCCCTCTGCCTCCGGACGGGGGCAGTTGTGAGACGAGCGGTGGTGGGGCCGGTGTACCGGGTCAGCGTTCGACGGGACGGACCGAGACCGAGGTGCTGGAGAGGGCCGCCTCGACCCAGATCTCCGCCCCCCGGGCGACCGGTACCGGGCTCTTGGCGGACAGCTTGACGAGCTGCCCGCCCAGGCGGAGCAGGACCTCGCCGTAGCCGTCGGCCGGGATCGCGGTGACCACCGAACCCGACGTGCCGACCAGGTCCTCGTTGCGCGGGGTCGCGTCGGTCTGGTCCCGCATCAGGGCGCGGCTGAACCGCCAGGTCAGTACGGCGGCGACCAGCCCGGCCGCGACCCCGGCCGCGGTGGCGGCGAGGGTGCCGGCGCCGGTCGTGCCGAGCACGATGGCGCCGCCGAAACCGAGCATCGAGAGGAAGCCCGCGATCACCGGAAGGGAGACGAGCCCGCCGAACAGGCCCTCCAGCAAGCCCCCGAAGAGGCCTTCCAGAATCCCGTCGAAGACCAGGGACAGGGCGAGCAGGGCGACCCCCGCGATGCCGAGACCGAGAAACAAGGTCACGTGATCACCCCTCCCGGCCCCGTCGACCCCCGTGCTGCTTTTCCGTCGAACTGGCTGGATGATCCCATACGCACCCCCCGAACGACATTGCCGGAACCCGGCAGTCTTTTACTTGTTGTTGATGCCGGACAACTGGTCGGCCAGTGTGTCCAGTGACTGGAACGTCGCCCCCAGCAGCGCCACGTGCTTCCAGCGCAGCACCCCCTCCGCGTCGATCAGGAAGACGGCGCGCCGCACCCCGATCCCGGGCGCCGTGACGCCGAAGGCCCGAGCCGTCTCCCGGCCCGGGTCCGCGAGCAGCGGCATACGCAGCCCCTGGGCGCGGGCGAACGATTCGTGGCTGTCCACACCCTGTGGACTGATCCCCCACACCTCGGCGTCCAGCGCGTCGAAGGTCTCCATGCCCGAGGAGTACGCGCACAACTGCTTGGTGCACACGGCGGTGTTGTCGCCCGGATAGAAGGCGAGGACCAGGGCCCGGCCGCGCGCGTCCGCGAGCGCGTAGTCCCGCCGCTCGAAGGAGTCCCCGGCGAGCACGCCACCCGGCAGCGTGAAGTCCGGTACGGGTGAGCCGAGTTGCGGTGACGATCCCATGGGCGTGCCCTTCGGTGTGCCGGCGTCCGGGCGGCGGTGGTGCCGCCCGTGTCGCGTACAGCATGCCTCCGTCACAGGGGACGGTCAGCCACCGGAGGACGGTTCCGGCTCGCTCAGGAACAGTCCGAGGAGCACGGCCGGTACGGGGATGGCGCACAGGATCGTGAACACGCCCTGCGGCCCGTACGCCTGGGCCGCCGCGCCCAGCGCCGGGGCGATGAGGCCGCCGATGCTGACGGCGAGGCCGAGCGTGACCCCGGCCGCCGTGCCGGGGCGCCCCGGCAGATAGTCCTGGCCGAGCTTCACCAGGACGGCGAACGGCACGTTCAGCGCGAGCCCCGCCAGGACCGCGAACACCAGCGGCAGCAGGGTGCCGGGGGTCACCCGGAGCGCGATCAGGGCCGGTACGGCGGCGAGACCGCCCAGCTGGACCGTACGGACCATGCCGACGCGGTCCGCGATCCGGCCGCCGAGCAGCGTGCCGGCGACCCCGCCGACGAGGAAACAGGCGAGGGCGACACCCGCGACACCCCGGCCGGAGTGCAGATGGCGGATCCAGAACAGCTCGATGAAGGTGATCGCGCCGAAGAACGCGACCGAGCGCACCACCTCGATGCCGGTGAGGAAGAGGAACGGCCGCCACCGGTCCTGCCCGGCCCGGCCCGCTCTGCGCACGGGCCCGGCGATCGGGCGGTGCCGGAGCAGGACGAAGGCCATCAGGACGGCGGGCGGGATGAACAGCGCCGTCGCGCCGACCCCCATCGCGACGAGCGCCGGGGTCGCGAGCACCGGGGCCAGGAAGAAGCCGACGCTGCCGCCCGCCGCGAAGACGCTCATCGCGGACGCACTGTCGCCGGCCGCCTCCCGGGCCGCCTTGCCCGCCGCCGGATGGAACATCGCCACGCCCAGCCCGGACAGCAGGATCAGCAGCCAGACGGCGGCGTACGGCCGCACCAGGCCGGACAGACCGAGCCCGAGCCCGGCGACGGCGAGCCCGGCGGGCGCCAGCCGGGGCAGCCGGTAGCGGTCCACCGCGAGGCCGATGAACGGCTGCGGCACCGAGCTGCCGAGCGCCGCCGCGAGGGTGAGCCCGGAGGCGGCGACATAGCTGTAGCCCCGGTCGAGCACGAAGTACGGGACGCAGGCGGGCACCAGGCCCTGGTAGAGGTCGTCCACGGCGTGCGCGGCCCCCCACATCCGCATCCGCCGCCAGGCGGAGGCGGGTGCGGCGGCCTCGCCGGGCGGGGCGTCGGTCTGCGGGACGTTGTCGGTAGTCATGAGGGCTCCTTGCCGGGGTCCCTTCGAGGATTCCGGCCGGGCCCGGCAGCGGGCTAGCGATAATCTGCCTGCTTATGTCGCCGAGCCGCCGAACCCTGCACGGCCCCGCCCGGGTGCCGCTCGCCCACCAGGAGCGCATCGAGAGCCACCACCACCTGGAGCACCAGCTCGTCTGCCCCTCGCGCGGGGTGCTGGAGGTGGCCACCCCGCTCGGCGTATGGGCCGTGCCCCCGCACCGGGCCGTGTGGATCCCGGCCGGTGTGGTCCACGCCCACCTGGCATACGGGCCGACCGAGCTGCGGGCGCTCAGCTTCGCCCCGGCCGACAACCCGCTGCGGCTCGACCGGCCCACCGTCCTGGCCGTCACCCCGCTGCTGCGGGAGGTCGTGGCCTGCCTGACCGAGGACACGGAGCTGACCGGCGACGCGCGGCAGCGGCGGAACCTGGAGCGGGTCGCGCTCGACCAGCTGCGCCGGGTCGAGCCGCTCGGCGTCTGCCTGCCCTCCCCGGCCGACGCCCGGCTGCGCGACATCGCCCGCATCCTCCAGGACGACCCGGCCGACGGACGCACCCTCACCGAACTGGGCGCGGCCGTCGGCGCGGCCCCCCGGACCCTGAGCCGGCTCTTCCGCGCGGAGACCGGGATGTCGTTTCCGCAGTGGCGCACCCAGCTCCGGCTGCACCACGCGCTGACCCTGCTGGCCTCGGGCGGCTCCGTCACCTCGGTGGCGGTGGCCTGCGGATACAGCGGACCGAGTGCGTTCATCCAGTCCTTCCGGCAGGCCTTCGGCACCACCCCGGGGTCCTACGCGGGCGCGATCCCGCCCCGCTGAGCCGCGCGGCCGGAGCCGCTGCGGATGCGGGAGGGAGCGGGGCGACCGAGGATGAAGGGCCGGGCAGTGTGGCGGCCCGCGCCCTGTCCCAGGAGGTCTGACTTGCTGCACGCCGACCGTCCGCCGTCCATCGACGTCACGGCGCTCGCCGCCGTGCTCGACGGTACGACGGCGGGTGTGGCCGTGTTCGACACCGAGCTGCGCTACCTGTACGTGAACCCGTCACTCGTACGCCACAACGGTCTGCCGCCCTCCGCCCACCTGGGCCGCCGCCCCAGCGAGGTCATGCCCGACATCGACGCCCGCGAGGACCTGATGCGCGCCGTGCTCGCGGACGGCCGGGCCCGGGAGGTCACCTCCAGCGGCCGGCTGCCCGCCGAGTCCGGCACCGCCCGGTGCTACTGGCACGGGGCGTACCACCGGCTGGAGATGGACGGCCGGATCATCGGCGTCGTGGGGATCGTGCTGGAGGTCGTGGCCTCCGACGACGAGCAGCGCCGCCTCGCCCAGGCCCAGCGCCACCTGTCCCTCCTGGACAGCGCCAACACCCGCATCGGCACCACGCTCGACATGGACACCACCTGCGCCGAACTGGCCGATCTCGTCGTCCCCGGCCTCGCGGACGTCGCCATCGTGGAGGTCTTCCCGAGAGACGTCGCCCCGCCGGTCCGCCCGGCCCCGCCCGGGGTCGTCCGGCTGCGGCGCGCGGCGATGTCGGCGGTACGGGGACTGAGCCCCGGCGCCGCCCGGTTCGGCACGGCCGGCGACTACGTCGACCACCAGGAGGACGCCGCCGTACCGCGCTGTCTGGCCAGCGACCAGCCCATCGTCGAGAACCTCACCGACGACGAGCAGGTGGAGCGCTCCGCCCCCACCCCCGAGTGGGCCGAGGCCTTCCGGGACCTGGGCCTGCACTCGGCGGTCGTGGTGCCCGTCTCCGTGCGCGGCGCCCCGATCGGCGCACTCGGCCTGTTCCGGGCCGGCGGCTCGCCGATCTTCTCGGACGACGACGTGGTGGTGGCCCGGGAGCTCGCCGGGCGGGCCGCCGTCCACCTCGACCACGCGCGCCGCTTCACCCACGAGCACACCATCGCCCTGGAGCTTCAGCGCTCGCTGCTCTCCGAGCCCCGGCCGCCCCACCCGCACATCGAGGTCGCCACCCGCTATCTGCCGGCCGACCGCAGTGTCCTGGTGGGCGGCGACTGGTTCGACGTCATCCCGCTGCCCGACGGGCGGCACCTCAAGGCCATGGGCGACGTCATGGGGCACGGCGTCGAGGCGGCCGTCGCCATGAGCCACTACCGCTCGCTGCTGCGGCTGCTGGCCGACGAGGAACTGCCCCCGCACCGCATCCTGGAGCAGCTGGACCGGATGGTGGAGCGCTCCGGGATCGACCGGGCGGCGACCTGTCTGCTCGCCGTGGTCGACGCGGACGGCGGGATGTGCGAGGTGGCGAGCGCGGGCCACCTGCCGCCGGTCTTCCTCGACCCGGGCGAGGCCGGCACCCGGATCTGCGACGTACCGGCCGCCCCGCCGCTCGGTACCGGGTTCGGCGGCTACCGGTCCACGGTGATGGAGTGCGGGCCGGGCACGGTGCTGTTCATGTACACCGACGGGCTCGTGGAGCGGCGCGACGAGGACATCGACACCTGCGTCGCCCGGCTGGGGGAGCTGACCCTGCCGGAGGACGGTGACCTGGAGACCCTGCTCGACCGGGTGCTCGAACGCTTCGGGCCCGGCGCCGAGGACGACATCGCGGTGATGGCCTCGCGGACCAGGGAGGGGCCGGACGACCTGGCCTGAGACGACCTGGTCCGGGACGACCTGGCCCGGGACGACCTGGCCCGGGACGACCTGGTCCGAGAAGGCCGCCCGTCACCCCAGTTCGAGGCTCGTGATGCCGTAGAGGCCGGGGAGATCGACGTCCGGCGCCGGGCCCGTGTACATCCGGGCCGTCTCGAACGACGGGGTGAGCCCCAGGTGTCCGGCGAGCCGCACCGCCGCCGGGTTGGCGTCGGGCACGTCCACCGCGACCGGGGTGGCCGGATCGGTGGCGGCGAGCGCGCTCACCAGAGCCTCGGCGATGTCCGGCGTGGCCGCGTACAACGGACCGATCCGCGCGGACGTACGGCCGGCGCGCAGCACACCGAGCCCCCGCACCTCGCCGTCGTACAGCGCGGCGAACGCGGTGCGGCCCGGCGCGGTCGTCCAGGCGGCCAGGAAACCGTCGCGCTCGGCCGGGAAGAAGCGGCGGTCGTACGCGGTGACCGTGCCGAACGGCAGCGTCCGCACGTCCACCAGCGTGACCCCGGGCGGCGGCGCCACGTCCAGCGGCGCCAGGCCCTCGTGGCGGATGTTCGTCCAGGCCGGACGGAAGCCGGACTTCCGGTAGTTGGGCTGCTGCTCCACCACCCCGTCGAGCCCGGTCAGGCGCCCCGCCAGCCGCTCCGTCCCGGCGGCCCACAGCCGGCTCCCGTACCCCTGGCCGCGCAGCTCGGGGCGGGTCAGGTAGAAGCCGAGGAAGCCGAAGCCGGTGCCGTAGCGGACCACGGAGACGCAACTGACGGGCGTACCGTCGAGCCGGCCGGTCAGGAAGCCGCACGGGTCGGCGGCGAAGAACGCCTGACCGTCGGTCAGGCCCGGGTTCCAGCCCTCGGCATGGGCCCAGTCCGCCATCATCCGGAGGTCGTCCGCGCTCGCTGTGGTGATCTCGAAGTTCGGCACGCCCCCACCATGGACCTCTGGCGCCGTCCGGACAACGACCCCCCGCCCCGCGCTCACACGAACAGGAACGCGCCCGCCGTCGCCGCTCCCAGCGCCGTCCCGGCCGTCACCTGGCCGGCCGTGTGATAGCCCAGCGCCACCCGCGACCAGGCCACGGCGGCCGTCATCGCGTATCCGCACAGCCACCACGGCGAGTGCACGGCGGCGAGCAGGGCGACCACCGCCGAGGCCACGGAGGCGTCCACGGAGATCTTCCACACCGTGTTGACGGCCAGCAGCACGACCGTCATCGCCCAGAGCGCGAGCATCGCGGCCAGGATGCCGGTGGGCGCCCCGCCCAGCACCATGACGGCCGAACCGGCGCCGATGGAGCCGAGGATGACGAAGAAGATCGGCGCCCGCTTGGTGCGGTCCACGACATGGCGGTCGCCCCAGGTGCCGCGCCCGCGCTCCCACTCGATGTATCCGGCCGGCACGATCCCCGCGCACAGGGCGCCGAGCAGGCCCCAGAGCAGTCCGGTCCACTCCCCGGCCGCCGCGAGGCCGATGGCGAGCATGCCGACGAGCAGCACGTTGCGCGGCTGGAGGACATCGGTGACCCTGCGCGCGAGCGTGTGGTCGGGTGCGGCTGTGGTGTCGGTGGTGCTCATGCCGGCTGCTCCTTGCCCGCTGCGGAAGAGGTCTCCAGGATCCGGCGCGCCCGTTCCGTGGCGACCGTGCGGTACGCCGCCGCGACCCGGACCAGCCAGGCGACCTCGCCGTCCTGGTCGGTGGCGTGCTGGGCACCGACGGCCGCCGCGTCGCCCGGGGCCGCCCCGGCGTCGCGGGCGATCAGGGCCGCCTTGATCCAGTACGCGTCGGCGAGCGGCGACCCGGAACCGGCCCCGGCTGCGGCCTCGGCGGCGGGCAGCAGCGTGTCCGGCACGTAGTGGCGCAGCTTCTCGACCGCGTCCGCGATGTCCGCCGCCCAGCGGTCGACGCGCAGGTCGGCCGGGGTGTCGAAGCGGGTCAGCTCGCGCAGCAGCGGGGCGGGGGGCTCGAAGGGCTGGTCCGGGAAGGCGGTCATCAGCTCGTACCAGAGGGCGTGCAGCCGCACCTGCGCCCGCCAGAGCTTGGCGCGGCGGCGGACATTGCTCAGGGCCGGGATGGAGGCGCCGACCGCGAAGAAGAGGAACAGGACGACCTGGGCGGCCTCGGTGACCTCGTCGAAGTGCAGCGCGAAGGACTCGCTCGGCCGGTCCACGACGCTGACCCAGAGGAACAGCGTCCGGCTCACCGTGTAGCCGACGCCGATGAACATCGCGAACGTCATCATCCCGAGCCCGATGCGCAGATGACGCATCCCCGCGCTCCCGGTGGCCAGTGCCCACTGGTACGCGCAGACGGCGGAGGCCGCGCCGAGGTAGAGGTAGAACACGCTCATGTACAGCGTGGCGCCCCACTGCCCGGCGTGGTCCGCGACGAAGCGGTCCGAGGGCGTGGAGCGGTCGACGACGGTGAAGAACAGCACGGTGAGCAGCACCAGCGTGGCGAGGGACGCCTTGGCCGCCACCTGCTGGATGAGCCGGGCGAACCGTACGTGCCGGGGGATGTCCCCCTCGTCGGCGTACTGCCCGTAGATCGCCACGATGTAGCTGAGAATGGCCAGAATCGCGATGGTGGCCGTGTAGTGCTTGATGAGGACGGAGAGGTCGGTGACCGGGCTGTCGTTGAGCCCGACGCGCACGAACCGGGTCTTGGTCCACAGCGCCAGCGCGAATCCCGCGTAACACCCCCACAGCGCGCGGCGGCGCCGGTCCTCCTCGTCACCCCACAGGGCGGCCGGCATGCGCCACAGGGCGACGGCTGTCATCAGGCCCGCTATGAGATAGCCGGCGAGGTCGAGCGGGGTCACGGCAGAAGTCCTCGGGTGTGGGGGGAGTGCGGTCGGACGGTACGGAGGTCACGTACGCCGGAACAGGCCTCCGCGGCGGTGCGCGACCGGGCGCGAGAGCGAGTTGGCGAGCCGCCCCACCATGTCATCGCTCGTGACGTCCCGGGCCATCCGGGGGATGAGCGAGGCACCGAATTCGGCCATGCGTTCGTCGTGGGTGTCGTACTGCGCGCGCGCCTGCACGGCGTCCGGCGTCAGCACCGCGTCCGGGCCGACCATCCGGGAGATGAGCGAGGTGTCGAAGACGGGCAGCAGCCGCTGGAGCTGTTCCGCGTCCAGCGAGGTGCCGTGGTCGAACCACTCGTGGCACAGCTCGTGCAGGATGACGTGCTGGGTCTGGTACGCGGTGGGGCGCCGGCGATAGAGGACGAAGCTGGTGTCGCCGGTCTTCAGCCGGAGCCCGCAGGCGGCGTTGACGCGCGCCAGCCGGTCGGGCATCTCGTGCAGCACGATGGTCCGGCCCCGGGCCGCCTCCATGTTGGCCACCAGGCCGGGTATGGAGAACGGCGAGGGCAGCGGCAGCTCCGCGAGTCCCTCCTCGCACTCCCTGAGCAGCTTCCGCATGGACATCGCTCAGCCCTGCTGTCCGCCGCCGGCCGGGGGCCTGCGGTCCTCGGCGTCCTTGAGCAGGGAGAGCGCGAACCGCAGCAGCTCCGGCGGCAGCCCGTCGTCGTCGAGCCCGCGCCCGGCCAGACCGCTGATCTCGCCGGTCCGCCGCTTGGCCAGGAACTGGAGCCCGGCCACGACGTCGTCGACGACCTCGGACTCCTCCTTGAAGAACCGCCAGTCCACGCCGAAACCCAGCCCGAGCGCCTTGAGGATCTCCTCGGACGGCTGGGTGACCTTGCCGGCCAGGATGTTGGAGAAGTAGCTGTGGGAGAGCGAACCGCCGCGCTCCCTGACCAGGTCGGCGAAGAACCGGCCCGAGATCTTCCGGCCGGGGAAGGTCTTCTCGACCATGTACTCGACCTTCTGGCGCAGCGTCCGCAGCTCCGGCGCGCGCTCTTCGCCGTTGTCCATCCGGCCCCCACGTTCACGTCCGCCGCAGGCCCCTGTCCGGCCCCGGGCGGCGCTCGATTCGGTCAACGGGCTCGTACTGTAACGAACCCCCGGCCACCCTCCCGGGGGCGGGGAACCGGGGGTGGCGTGAAGCGGAGCATTCTGATCCGGTGTCCGGAGCGGGCTTGCGCAAACACTCTACGTCACTGTTAACTCGAAAAAACATGGGCAGGGGGCCACGAGGGGAGTCCCTTGCCCGTGAAGACACCGGTGCGCGCCGCCGCGGCGCACAAAGGGGTGTAGCCCTTCACGACGGGGGATGCGTGAAGGGCTACCCGTGCATTATGACCCCTGCCCCCGGCAGTCATCAACTGACCGGCCGGTCAGTGTCCTTGTCCGGGTCCGCCGCAGGTTGCCGGGTCCCGGCAGCCGAGGGCCCGCCCCGCCCGGTCCCGCGCGGGGCCGCGGGGCCCGGCCGGCCGGGCTGCGGTTTCCTTCCCCCGCCGGTGCAGGAAATCTCCCGCGGCTATGCTGGAGGCGATGGCCCGCACAATGAGAGATTCTCGTTCCGGCAGCGACGTCAGTGAGACGCGGCAGGTTCCCATGCCCTCCGAGACGCCCCGTCACACCGCCGACCGCCTGGACGACGACGACTACCCCGCCTACACCATGGGCCGCGCCGCGGAGATGATCGGCGCCACGCCCCAGTTCCTCCGCGCGCTCGGCGACGCCAGGCTGATCACCCCGCTGCGCTCGGAGGGCGGCCACCGCCGCTACTCCCGCTATCAGCTGCGCATCGCGGCCCGCGCCAGGGAGCTGGTCGACGGCGGTACGCCGATCGAGGCCGCGTGCCGCATCGTGATCCTGGAGGACCAGCTGGAGGAGGCCCTCCGGCTGAACGAGGAGCTGCGCGGGCGCGGCCGGGACGGCGGCGCGGGCTGAGCCCCCGGCGGGAGAACGCCCCCGCGGGCCGATGAATATCTACCGGCGCAGGGGCAGAATTCTGTGCAATGCGCGGTGAGGGTTTATGGCCCACCCGGGGGAATGTAATTACTTCTCGCGTCCGGCCGCATTCATTGTGCTACGGTGGATATCAGTTGCAGTTGTGGTTCCCGAAGACTCCAGGTGCATTTGCCGGCTCAGTGGCCGACGGATGCGCTGATGTATTTCCGGCTTCAATATCCGGATGGGGTAATCATCGCGGCGACGCGGGACTGGCACAGTGCGAGTCCCCGGGCTCTGCCCCAGAAGGAGATAAAGATGGCTACCGGCACCGTGAAGTGGTTCAACTCGGAAAAGGGCTTCGGCTTCATTGAGCAGGACGGCGGCGGCGCCGACGTCTTCGCCCACTACTCGAACATCGCGTCCTCCGGCTTCCGTGAGCTGCAGGAGGGCCAGAAGGTGAACTTCGACGTCACGCAGGGCCAGAAGGGCCCGCAGGCGGAGAACATCACCCCCGCGTGAATCTGATCACGTCGGCGCCGACGCGCTGACCGTGCATCCACGGCTGGGGCCCGCACCTTGGGTGCGGGCCCCAGCTCGTTTGCGTTTTCCGGTACCGCGCACCGTCGTGCCGGTACCATCGTCATGAGCGCCCCAGGGCGCACACAGGACCCGTCGCACCCCGCGTGCGGCGGACGATCCGCCCCGCTCCCCGGACCGACCGGTCCGGCGGAGCCCGTGACATGACCCGCAGGCCCGCTCCACGGGCCGGCCGGTCCCGTCCATCGCGAAGCTCCGGACCCGGCCCAGGCCTGGCCCGTATCGGCTCAACACCGGCCGTCGGCTTCGTTCCACGTATGCCAACGGCCCGTTTCCGCGATTTCCGCGCCGCTCAGCGGTGCGTCGAATCCGTCGATACGTGCCCCGCCAGTCGAGGAAAGGTCCCGCTTGAACCGCGACCGCACCACCGGATCCACCGACCGATATTCCCGTACCCGTGGACAGGGCTCCTCGGGCACCGGCTTCCGCTCCGGCGGAAAGTCCCGCTTTCAGGGCGCGGGCCGCCCGGGCCAGGCCCGTTTCGGCTCCTCCGACCGCCGCTCCGGCGGCTACGGCCGCAGGCCCGTCGCCCGGCAGGGCGAGTTCGAGCTGCCGAAGACCGTCACCCCGGCGCTTCCGCCCGTCGAGGCCTTCGCCGACCTGGACCTCCCCGACGCCGTGCTGGCCGCGCTGACCGCCCAGGGCGTCACCGAGCCGTTCCCGATCCAGGCGGCCACCCTGCCGAACTCGCTGGCGGGACGCGACGTGCTGGGCCGGGGCCGCACCGGCTCCGGCAAGACGCTCGCCTTCGGCCTGGCCGTGCTCGCCCGCATGGAGCGCCGCCGCGCCGAGGCCCGGCACCCGCTGGCGCTGATCCTCGTCCCGACCCGCGAGCTGGCCCAGCAGGTGACCGCCGCGCTGACCCCGTACGCCAAGCCGCTGCGGCTGCGGATGGCCACCGTCGTCGGCGGCATGTCCATCGGCCGCCAGGCCGCCTCGCTGCGCGGCGGCACCGAGATCGTCGTCGCGACACCGGGCCGCCTCAAGGACCTCATCGAGCGCGGCGACTGCATCCTGGACCGGGTCGAGATCACGGTGCTCGACGAGGCCGACCAGATGGCCGACATGGGCTTCATGCCGCAGGTCACCGAGCTGCTGAACCAGGTACGCACGGACGGCCAGCGCATGCTGTTCTCGGCGACCCTGGACCGCAACGTCGACCTGCTCGTCCGCCGCTACCTGAACGACCCGGTCGTCCACTCGGTGGACCCGGCCGCGGGCGCGGTGACCACGATGGAGCACCACGTGCTCTACGTGCGCGGCGCCGACAAATACGCCACCACGACGGAGATCGCGGCGCGCGACGGCCGGGTGATCATGTTCCTGGACACCAAGCACGCCGTGGACCAGCTCACCGACCACCTGCTCAAGAGCGGGGTCCGGGCGGCCGCGCTGCACGGCGGCAAGTCCCAGCCGCAGCGCAACCGCACCCTGGAGCGCTTCAAGACCGGGCACGTCACGGTCCTGGTGGCCACCAACGTCGCGGCGCGCGGCATCCACGTCGACAACCTCGACCTGGTCGTCAACGTGGACCCGCCGAGCGACCACAAGGACTACCTGCACCGGGGCGGGCGTACCGCACGGGCCGGCGAGTCCGGCAGCGTCGTCACGCTGGTGCTGCCCAACCAGCGCCGCGAGATGACCCGGCTGATGGCCGACGCGGGCATCACCCCGAAGGTCGCCGAGGTCCGCTCCGGCGAGGCCGAGCTGAGCCGCATCACCGGTGCGCAGGCCCCTTCCGGCGTACCCGTCACCATCACCGCGCCGCCCTCCGAGCAGCGCGCCGGCCGCGGCTCCTCGCGCGGCCGGGGGGTCAGGTCCAGAGCGCCTCGGCGAGCGTGACGCCCGCGAAGGCCGCGCCGAGGCCCATGACCACACTGGCCACCACGTTGGCCGCCGCGTAGAACCGGGCCCCGTCCTCGGCCAGCCGCAGCGTCTCGTAGCTGAACGTGGAGTACGTGGTCAGCGCCCCGCAGAACCCGGTGCCGAGCAGCAGTTGCAGGTGGGAGGAGGCGGCCCCGGCCGCCACCGCCCCGGTCAGCAGGCCCAGGACCAGGCAGCCCGCCATGTTCACGGTGAACGTCCCCCATGGGAAGACCGTGTCATGGCGGGACTGCACGGCCCGGTCGGTCAGATAGCGCAGCGGGGCGCCGACGGCCGCGCCGGCGATCACCAGAAGCCAGTTCACCCCTGCTCCCCCTCTATCCCGGGGCCGGGGCCCTGGCTCCGTACGATCTCGCACGCGTCCAGGGTGACCGGGCAGCCGTCGGTCAGCTCGGCGATCTGCGGCAGGAAGGCGCGTACCGCCTCCTCCGCGTCCACGACGATCACCGCCACCGGCAGGTCCTCGCTCAGCGAGAGCAGTCGCTGGGTGTGGATCATCGACGAGGCGCCGAAGCCCTCGATGCCCCGGAAGACGCTGGCACCGGCGAGTCCGGCGGCGTGTGCCCGGTGCACGATCTCCGTGTAGACGGGCCGGTGGTGCCAGGTGTCGGACTCGCCGACCAGCACGGTCAGCCGCAGTCCCGGTTCGGTCACGGGTGTCGTCATGCCTGCCTCCACGCCAGTGCGCGGCGCGTCAGCCACACCGCGCTCCACACCGCCGCGAGGGCCGCGAGCAGTGTCACTCCGAGATAGACCAGTCCGGTCCCGGCCCGGTCCTTCGCCACGAGCCGTTCGATGTCCACCGCGTAGGTGGAGAAGGTGGTGAACCCGCCGAGCACTCCGGTGCCGAAGAACGGCCGGACCAGCCGGTGCGCCGCCCAGGCCTCGCTGATCACCACCATGAACACGCCGATGACCGCGCAGCCGATGACGTTGACCACGAGGGTCGTCCAGGGGAAGCCGCCGGCCGCCGTGGGCCACAGCAGCCCCGCCCCGTAGCGCGCGGAGGCGCCGACCGCGCCACCGAGGGCGACCACGGCGACGACCGCGGTCTGCGGGTTCTTCGGGAATGAGCCGGGCATACGTCTCCTACCTGCCGGGGCGCCCACCGGACGTGGGCGCGCGTCTGCGCAAGTAGGGACCGTTGGCGGACGCGTCACGCGTCCGCGGTTCGGGTACGGCGGGCCCCACCGCCGCGCAGCGGCCGGAACCGGCCCTCTGCTGCCCCCAGGATATCGCCGCCGGGGCCCTGCCCGGCGCACGGCCCCGGGCTCTCGCGGTTATTCCGCATCCGGGCCGATTTCACCCGATCGGCCACCTCATCTGCGCCCCGGGCGGTATAGCCGCAGGGTGGAGCCATGTGGCCCCATCGAATATGGCTGGGTGCCGCGGTCCTCCCGCTGGCCCTGCTGGTCCCGCGGGACGCCCCGGTGCCCCACATCCTGGCCGAGCCGCCCGCCGCGCCCGCCCATGAGCGGGCGCGGACGGTGCCGCAGCCCGTGATCGTCGGCAGGGCGGCCTGGCACGCGGACGAGTCCATCGTCCGGGAGCGTGCCGTCTACACGGGCGCCGTGCGGGCGGTCTTCATCCATCACACGGGCGAGACGAACGACTACGACTGCGCCGAGGCGCCGGAGCTGATCCGGCACGTCGAGGAGGCCCACATCAAGGGCCGGGGCTGGGACGACATCGGCTACAACTTCCTCGTCGACCGCTGCGGAACGATCTACGAGGGCCGGGCCGGCGGCGTCGCGCGCTCGGTGCGGGGGGCGCACACCACGGGCTTCAACGCCGACAGTGTGGGCATCGCGGTGCTCGGCGACTACCGCGACGGCGAGAAGGTCCCGGCCGTCGTGGTCCGGGCGCTGGCGGCGATCGCGGCCTGGAAGCTGCTGCCGGGCGAGGACCCGCGCGGCACGGTGCGGCTGCGGTCGACGAACGACGCGAGCAGGTACCCCAAGGGCGAGGTGGCCGTGCTCAACGTCATCTCCGGCCACCGCGACACGTACCAGACCAGCTGCCCCGGCCAGGCGCTGCACGACGAGCTGCCCGAGATCCGGTCCATGGCGGCGGCCCTGCGCGCGGCGGCGGGGCGCGAGGGCCGGGCGGACACGGAAGACGCCGGGAATACGCACTAGTGCATAAATCTCTTGACGCTAGTACGTAACAGGGTAGGGTGCGTCCATGTCCGCTACGAGCCCGCTCCCCGTGACCCTGACCGGCCGCCACGTCCGCGTCGAACCCCTCGCCCCCGCCCACCTCGACGACCTCTTCGCCGCCGGCGGCAACGACGACGACGTCTGGCGCTGGCTCGGCACCCCGACGCCCCGCACCCCCCAGGAGCTGGAGGCCGAGCTCACGGCCCTCCTCGCGGACCCGTCCTACCTCCCGTTCGCCGTCGTCGACCTGGCGAGCGGGCGGGCGGTCGGCTGGACGACGTACATGGACGTCGACGTGAAGAACGAGCGCCTGGAGATCGGCTGGACCTGGTACGGCCGCGCGTACTGGCGCACCGCGGTCAACACGGAGACCAAGCTGCTCCTGCTCACCCACGCCTTCGAGGAACTGGGCATGGGGCGCGTCCAGTTGAAGACCGACCACCTCAACGAGCGCTCCCAGGAGGCCATCGCCCGCCTCGGCGCCCGCCGCGAGGGCGTCCTGCGCCGCCACCGCCGCCGCCCGGACGGCAGTTGGCGCGACACGGTGTACTTCTCGTTGCTGGCTCAGGAGTGGCCGGAGGCGAAGGGCCGCCTGGAGGCACGTATCTGATAGCACGTCATGCCGTTGTCCACCGACCGGTGGACCCCCGGTTCCACCGGCCGGGGCTGCCGGGCGCACGGCCCTCCTCACCAGCATGGAGGGCATGAGACTTCGACCCGTACACATGGCCCGGTGGAGCGCCCGGCACCCGTGGCGCGCGATCACCGGATGGTTCCTCTTCGTCCTGCTCTGCCTCGGCGCCGGCATCGCGGCGGGCAGCAATGCGGCCACCACCGAGGACTTCCGGGTCGGCGAGGCCGGTCACGCCGAGTCGATGGCCACCGACAGCGGCCTCCAGCGCCGGCCCACCGAGCACATCCTGATCCGGTCCGCGTCCGGCCCCCTGGACCTGGACCGTGCGACCGGGGCGGCCCGTGATCTCACCGCCCGGATGCGGGCCCTGGACGAGGTACGCGGGGTCGCGCAGCCGGTCCGCTCGAAGGACGGCACCGCACTGCGCGTGAGCGTCGTCATGGAGGGCGCCGAGCTGGACGCCAGGAAGCACGTCGTCCCGCTCCTCGAAGAGACCGCCGAAGTGGCCGCCGCGCACCCGGACCTGGTGGTGGAGGAGACCGGTTCGCCGGCCATCAGCAAGGGCGTCAACGACCAGCGGGGCGAGGACCTCGCGCTCTCCGAACGGCTCTCCCTGCCGGTCACGCTCGTCATCCTGCTGGCCGTCTTCGGCTCGGTGGTCATGGCCGGAGTGCCGCTGCTGCTCGCGCTCTCCTCCATCACCGCGGCCCTGGGCCTGTCCATGCTGGCCTCGCATCTCCTGCCCGACCCTGGCGTCGGCACCAACATGATCCTGCTCATGGGCCTCGCCGTCGGCGTCGACTACACGCTGTTCTACCTGAAGCGCGAACGCGAGGAACGGGCCCGCGCGGACGGCTGGCTCGGTTCCGAGGCGCTGGTGGAGCTCGCGGCGGCGACGGCCGGCCGGGCCGTGGTGATCTCCGGCCTCGCGGTGATCGTCTGCACCGCGACCCTCTACCTCGCCACCGACGTCATCTTCTCCTCGCTGGCCACCGGCACGATCCTCGTCGTCGCCGTGGCCGTGCTCAGCTCGCTGACCGTGCTGCCCGCCCTGCTGGTCACGCTCGGCCGCCGCACCGAACGCCGCGCCGCGAAGAGGGCCGCCCGGCGGGCGAAGCGCGGTGCGCCGGCCGCGACGCGGCACGGAAAGCCCGAGAACGGCCGGGTGTTCACCGCGCTCATGCGCCCCGCGCAGCGGCACCCCGTGGCCACCCTGTGCGCCTCGGTCCTGGTCATGCTCGCCGTCGCGGCGCCCGCGCTGGGCCTCAAGCTCGTCGACCCGGGCAAGGACACCTTCTCCCGGTCCATCCCGGCGATGCGGGTCTACGACCGGCTGACCGCCGCCTACCCCGAACTCCTCGTGAAGCACGAGGTGGTGACCCGTACGAGCCCCGGCCGGGCACCCGAGGTCAGGGCGGCGCTGACCGAGCTGGGCCGGCGTGCCCAGGCCGACCCGCTCTTCGCGCGGACCGGGAAGCCCGTCGTCCGGACCTCCGCCGACGGACGCGTCACCGTGCTCGAACTGGCCGTGCCGCACCCCGCTCCCTCCGACGAGGCCATCGCCTCGCTGGACCGCCTCCGCGACCGCTACATCCCCGCCACGGTCGGGAAGCTGAGCGGCGCCGACACGGCGGTCAGCGGTGACGTGGCACGCGGGCAGGACTATGTGCACCACGAGCGCGGCAAGCTGCCGCTGGTGATCGGCTTCCTGCTGCTGTTCACCTTCGTGACGACCGCGGTGGCCTTCCGCTCGGCGGTCATCGGGCTGATCGGCGTCGCCCTGAACCTGCTCTCGGCGGCGGCCGCGCTCGGCGCGCTCGTCCTGGTCTTCCAGGGCACCTGGGCCGAAGGGCTGCTCGGCTTCGACTCGCTCGGCGCCATCGCGTCCCGCGTGCCGCTCTTCCTCTTCGTGCTCCTCTTCGGCCTCTCGATGGACTACCAGGTCTTCGTCGTCAGCCGGATCAAGGAGGCCGTGGACCACGGCATGACCGCCCGGGAGGCCGTCGTCGAAGGCATCGCCCGCTCGGCCAAGGTCGTCACGAGCGCCGCCCTGGTCATGGTCACGATCTTCGCGGCCTTCGTCTTCCTGCACCTCACGGAGATGAAGCAGATGGGCTTCTGCCTCGCGGTCGCGGTCCTGCTGGACGCCGTGGTGATCCGGATGATGATCCTCCCGTCCCTGCTCCTGCTGCTCGGCGAGCGCGCCTGGCCCCGGTCCCGTCGCGCGACGACCGCCGCCCCCGCGTCCCCGGCCCTCCCCGTAGGCTGACGGACATGCTCCAACGGCCCCGGCGCGGCGACCCGTTCTGGATCTGGGTGCTCCACGGGTGGGAGGCCCTGTCCTGGGGACTGGTCGCCCTCGTCACGCTGATCACGATGGCCGGCGGGACACCCGGGGACCGGAAGCTCGGCATCCTCGCGCTGACGCTCCTGATCGCCGCCTGTTACGCACGGGTGCGGCTGCGCCCCGAGAGCCGGCTGCCGGGGCCGTACGGCTATCTGACGGTGCTCGCCGTCGGGCTCGGGTTCCTCTCCTACCTGGGCGACGGCTTCGGCGCGCTCTACACCGTGATGCTCGCGCAGTTCATCGTCTTCGTGGACAGCCCCCGGGGCGCCGTCCTCCTCACGGGGCTCGGGGCGCTGGGCATCACGGCCGGGGGAAGCCTGCGGGAGGGCGGGCGGCCGGAGGTCTTCCTCCAGAACTCCGTCTCGTCGCTCGGCGTCTGGGCGGTGGCCGTCCTGATGGCCCTGCTGACCCCCAGGGCCCTGGCACAGCGCGACGAACGGGCCGCCCTGCGCGCCGAGTTGCAGAGCACCCAGCTCGAACTGGCCGAGATCCAGAAGCGCCAGGGCGCGGCCGAGGAGCGCGAACGTCTCGCCCGCGAGATCCACGACACCCTCGCCCAGGGCTTCGCGTCGATCATCGTGCTCGCCGAGGCGGCCAGGTCCCAGCTCGCCGCGGATCCCGGGCGCAGCGCCCAGCAGTTGCAGTCGATCGAGCAGACGGCTCGGGAGAACCTCGCCGAGGCCCGGGTCCTCGTCGGCGCCGCCCCCAGCAGCGGGGTGGCGGCCGGCTCGGTCGCCGCGACGATCCGGCGCACCCTGGACCGCTTCACCGAGGACACCGGCCTCACGGTCACCGCCGAGCTGGCGGACCTCGACTGCGACCAGCCGACCCGGATCGCCCTGCTGCGCTGCACCCAGGAGTCCCTGGCCAACATACGCAAACACGCCGATGCCACCACCGTGGGCGTCGTCCTCGCCGCACAGCCGGGCGGCGCCGAACTGGAGATCACCGACGACGGCCGCGGCTTCGTCGTCGAGGAGTCCCGGGGCTTCGGCCTGGACGGTATGCGCAAGCGCCTCGCCGAGTTCGGCGGGGGGCTCACCGTCACCAGCTCGCTCGGCGACGGGACCCGCGTCCTCGCCACCATCCCCCTGCACGAGAGGCCCCAGGTGCCATGACGTTCCCGCCCGCGCCCCTGCGCATCATCCTGGCCGACGACCACACCGTGATGCGCGCCGGACTGGTCGCCCTGCTGGGCTCCGAGCCGACACTCGACATCGTCGGGGAGGCGAGCGACGGCCGCGAGGCCGTCGCTCTCGTCGAACGCCTCCGCCCGGACCTGGCCCTGCTCGACCTGCGCATGCCGGTCCTCGACGGCGTCGGCGCCACCACCGAGATCGTCGCGGGACCCGCCCCGACCCGGGTGCTGATCCTCACCACGTACGACACCGACGCGGACATCGAACGCGGCGTGGAGGCGGGCGCCACCGGCTATCTGCTCAAGGACGCCACCCGGGAGCAGCTGGTGGAGGCCATCCACGCGGCCTCGCGCGGCGAGACGGTCCTGGCCCCGCGCGTCGCGCAGCGCCTGGTGGCGAAGATGCGGCGGCCCGCCCCGGTCACCCTGACCGCCCGCGAGGCGGACGTGCTGGAAGCGGTCGCGGACGGCTTGTCGAACGGGGAGATCGGGCGCCGGCTGTTCATCGGCGAGGCCACGGTGAAGACCCATCTGCTGCGCATCTTCGCCAAGCTGGACGTCAACGACCGCACCCGCGCGGTGGTGGTGGCGCTGGACGCGGGGCTGCTGAAGCGGCGTTGAGGGCGCCGCTGAGTACAGGCCCTACAGCGCGTCCGGTCCCCGCTCGCCCGTGCGGACCCGGATCACCGTCTCCACGTGCTGGACCCACACCTTGCCGTCACCGATGCGGTCCGTCCGGGCGGCGCGGACGATCGCGTCGACGGCCGCCTCCTCGTCCGCGTCGGCCACGACCGCCTCGACGCGCACCTTGGGCACCAGGTCGACGCGGTACTCGGCGCCCCGGTACACCTCGGTGTGCCCGTGCTGGCGGCCGTATCCGCCGGCCTCGGTGACGGTCAGGCCCTGCACGCCGGCCTCGCGCAGCGCGGTCTTGACCTCGTCGAGGCGGTGGGGGCGTATGACGGCGGTGATGAGCTTCACGGTGCGGTCTTCCTGTCCCTGGGGAGCGACGCCGACTGCGGGGCCGCGTGGCCCAGCGCGCCGTGATCGTAGGCGCTCTCCGCGTGCAGCGTCTGGTCGAGGCCCGTGACCTCCTCCTCCGCGGTGGCCCGCAGCCCCATCAGCCGGTCGACCGCCTTGGCGATCCCGTACGTCACGAGGAACGTGTACGCCGCCACCGCGACCACGGCGACCGCCTGCTTCAGGAGCTGGCCCGCCCCGCCCCCGTAGAGCAGCCCCTCCGCGCCGCCGGTCATCGAGGCGGTCGCGAACAGGCCGATGAGCAGGGTGCCGACGATGCCGCCGGCGAAGTGCACCCCGACGACGTCCAGCGAGTCGTCGTAGCCGAAGCGGAACTTCCACGCGACGGCGTACGAGCAGACGACGCCCGCCGCCAGCCCGACCGCGGCGCCGCCCAGGATGCCGACCGTGCCGCAGGCCGGCGTGATCGCGACCAGTCCGGCGACCGCGCCCGAGGCCGCACCGAAGGTGGTGGGGTGGCCGTCGCGCCGCTGCTCGACGAAGAGCCAGCCCAGCAGTCCGGTGCAGCCGGCGACGAGCGTGTTGAGCATCGAGGCCGCGGCCAGGCCGTTCGCGGCGAGCGCGGAACCGCCGTTGAAGCCGAGCCAGCCGAACCAGAGGAGCCCGGCGCCCAGCATCACCATCGGCAGGTTGTGCGGGCGCATCGCGTCCTTCCGGAACCCGATGCGCGGCCCCACCACCAGCGCCAGCGCCAGACCGGAGGAGCCGGAGGCGATCTCCACGACGAGCCCGCCCGCGAAGTCCAGCGCGCCCAGCGAGTCCTTGATCCAGCCGCCGGGCCCCCAGACCCAGTGCGCGACGGGCGCGTATACGAGCAGCGTCCACACCGGTACGAAGACGAGCCAGGCCGCGAACTTCGTACGGTCCGCCACCGCGCCGCTGATCAGCGCCGCCGTGATGATCGCGAAGGTCAGCTGGAAGGTGGTGAACAGCAGGGTGGGCACCCCACCGGTCAGGGCGTCCGGGCCGATGTCCGCCAGGCCCAGGTGATCCAGGTTCCCCAGGAGCCCGCCGAACGCGTCCTCGCCGAAGACCAGCGAATAGCCCGCGACCAGCCAGACCACGGTGACCAGCGCGATCGACACGAAGCTCATCATCAGCATGTTGAGGACGCTCTTCGTGCGGACCATGCCGCCGTAGAACAGCGCGAGCCCGGGGGTCATCAGCAGGACGAGAGCGGTGGCGGCGAGCAGCCAGGCGGTGTCGCCGGTGTCCAGGCCGGCCGCGGCCACGGTCACAGGGGTCACGGGGGAGTCCCTCCTCGGGGCGGGGAACGGTGGGAGCGACTGCGAGCGTGACCGGCTCGCGTTTCGGCGAGAGACCCCGTGTGTTTCCGGCGTATTTCATTGCCCGGGTGTTGCCGGGATCTCACGGGACGGCGAGGGACGCCGGGCCCTCCCTCGGCGCGCGGTCCTCCCGAGGTGCGGGCCGCTCGCCCTCAGCAGCCGCCGCCCGTGAAGCGGGCGAGCCCGTACGCCGAGTCCAGCCGGTACGTCCCCGCCTTCCGCACGGTCAGCCGCGTCCACGCGCCGTCCTGCCGCAGACAGGCCCCGGCGGGCCCGTGCACGCGGAGCCAGGGGGAGTGGGCGAGGCGTACGGTCACCGAGCCCGCGCGCTCCATGCGCAGGGTCAGGTCCGCGTCGCTGCCCTCGGTGACCGTGGCGGGCGGGGGCGCGAGCGGAGTGGCGTCCCGGACCCGGTAGACCGTCCAGCCGCCGTCCTCCCACACCTTCTCCAGCCACGGCAGCCCGCCCCGGACCAGCGCCGCTTCGGCCTCGGCGGGCACGTCGGGCCGGCCGTGGTGCAGGACGACGAGGCCCACGGCCCAGCGGTCGAGCCAGGCGCGGTAGCGGTCCGGGGTGAGCCCGCCCTCGTAGAACAGCCGGCCGCGCTCGACGTCGAGCTGGCGGTTCCAGCCCCGGGCCATGTTCACGTGCGGGGCGAGGAGGGCGGCCTCCCGGTGGTTGCGCGCCGGGACGACCTCCACGCGGACCCGGTCGGCGCCCAGCCGGTCGAGCGCGGTGACGACGCCCTCGGTGTGCGACGCCCAGGCCGGCACGGTGGTGGTGACGCGCAGGTCGTCCAGGGTCCTGTCGACGAGCCACAGCCCGCAGAGCGCGAGGGCGGCGGCCAGCACCCCCGTACGCACCCACGCCCTGGCCCGGCCCGTGTCGAGGACGGCGGCGCACAGCACGGGTACGGCGAGGAGGCCGAGGAGCCGTTCGACGTTCGTGCCGATGGGGGACGGTACGAGGAACGTGAGCAGCACGCCGACGGCGTACACGACGGCCCCGTGGCGCGTGACCCGCCACTCCCGCGCCCGGGGCGCCGCGAGCGCGAGGACCACGCAGACGAGGACCGGCATCCAGACCTGTGAGGCCTGGATGGGCTGTTCGCCCCGGATCGGGAACAGCAGCGTGGTGGCCCCGACGACCGCGAAGAACGGCACCGTCAGCACGGCCCCGGTGCGCCACCGCCGGTCCAGGAGGTACGCCGCGCCCGCCACGACCAGGAACAGCCCGGCCACCGGGCTCGCCATGGTGGCCAGCGCCCCCGCCACTACGGCCACGACGGCCCGGCCGGCGTACCGGCAGGCGACGAGCCCGATGGCGACGCCGAGCGCGAAGGTCGTACGCCCCGAAGCGACGTTGCACCACAGGGCGAACGCGGCGAGCAGCGCGGGTGCGAGCGGGTGGCGCAGGCCCGTACGCACGAGGAGACGGGCCATCAGCCAGGTCGCGGCGAGCCCGGAGAGGACGGAGACCGTCCGGACACCGACGAGGGCCATCACGTACGAGGAGAGGACGCTGTAGCCGGCGGTGTGCGTCCCGCCGTACCAGGAGAGGTTGTACGCCGATCCCGGGTGCCGCGCGGTGAACCCGGCCCAGGCCAGCTGCGCGGCGAGGTCCCCGCCGCCGGTGGCCAGGACGGCGGCCCACACGGCGTACAGCGGCAGCACGGCGGCGACGGAGACCAGTGGTACCCGGTGGACCCGCCACCACGACGGCCGCCGCCCCGGCTCCCGTTCAGGGACGCCCGCGTCCGCCCGTACCCCCGGATCGACCACCATCCGCCCCACCCTAGGACAGGCCCTGGGGGCTCCACGGAACCGGCGGACCGGGAGCGAGGGACACAACACGGCGTGTCCGCGGGGACGCTGTGCCATCTTTCGATCAAGACGTGAAGATCACCCGGCGGTTGACGCCGGCTGTTGACGGACGAATGGATGGCACGGCATGACCCGCGAGAGCCCCCGGCTGTACGAACTGCTCGACGACCGGTTCCGCTCGGGCCGTTGCATGAACGGCGACGAGGACCTGGAGGTGCTGCACACCGGCTGCCGCTGGGCGGAGGGCCCGGTGTACGTGCCGGCCTGGCGGCAGGTGGTCTGGAGCGACATCCCCAACGACCGGATGCTGCGCTGGGACGAGGAGACCGGGGCCGTCGGTGTCTTCCGCCGCACGGCGGGCCACCCGAACGGCAACACCCTCGACCGGCAGGGCCGCCTGATCACCTGCGAGCAGGGCAACCGGCGGGTGACGCGGACCGAGCACGACGGCACGGCCACGGTCCTGGCGGACCGCTGGCAGGGCAAGCGGCTGAACAGCCCGAACGACGCGACGGTGAAGTCGGACGGCTCGATCTGGTTCTCCGACCCGGACTTCGGCATCACCAGCGACTACGAGGGCTACCGCGCCGAGAGCGAGATCGGCGCCAACAACGTCTACCGGATCGACCCCGGCACCGGGGAGGTGCGGCTCGTCGCGGACGGCTTCGGCGCGCCCAACGGACTGGTCTTCTCGGCCGACGAGCAGCGGCTGTACGTCTCCGACACCCGGGCGGGCCTCATCCGCGTCTTCGGCGTACGGGACGACGGAACGCTCTCGGACGGCGAGGTCTTCGCCGAGGCCGGTGCCCGCCTGGGCGCCCGGTTCGACAACCTGCGCTTCGACGACGGCGGCCGGCTGTGGGCCGCGGCGATGAACGACGGGGTCCACTGCTACGACCCCGACGGCACGCTCATCGGCCGGCTCAACGTGCCGGAGGCGGTGGCGAACATCTCCTGGGGCGGCGCGAAGCGCAACCGCCTCTTCATCACGGCGGAGACGAGCCTCTACTCGGTGGTCATGGGCGTCACGGGCACCCACCCGACGGGGCCGGGCCACCGCCCCTGGCTCGGCCGTTAGAGGGCTCCATGACATTCCGAAACTTTCGAAACAGGTGGCGTGCGATCGTGCGGAGTGGGTCGCCTCCGCGTGAATTCAGGCGGGGCTACTGACAGGGAGGCCGCCGCTGAGCTGGTTGGTTGCCCAACTCTCTTACGGGGCAAGGCATTCGACAGTTTCGCAACTCGTGCCGAAACTATTGACACCCCTTGGGGCCGGTCCAACACTGAGCGCCGTCGGCAGGCCCCCCGCCGACGACCCGCTCATGAGGACGAGGAGGAGCTCCCCCGTGTACGCAACCCCCGCACATCCCACGAGCCACCCGCGAGGCCGCACCGGACCCATGGACGGCATCAGGCTGTTCATCCGCAGTGCCTTCGCCCTGGTGATGGCGGCCGTCGCGGCGATCGCCCTGCCCGGCACCGCCACCGCCGACACCACCGTCACCTCCAACCAGACGGGCACCAACAACGGCTACTACTACTCGTTCTGGACCGACAGCCCCGGCACCGTCTCGATGAACCTCGGTTCCGGCGGCAGCTACGGAACCTCCTGGAGCAACACCGGGAACTTCGTCGCCGGCAAGGGCTGGAGCACCGGCGGACGCCGCAGCGTGACCTACTCCGGCTCCTTCAATCCGTCGGGCAACGCCTATCTGGCCCTCTACGGCTGGTCGCAGAACCCGCTCGTCGAGTACTACATCGTCGACAACTGGGGCACCTACCGGCCCACCGGCACCTTCAAGGGCACCGTCACCAGTGACGGCGGGACGTACGACATCTACGAGACGACCCGGACCAACGCGCCCTCGATCGAGGGCAACAAGACCTTCCAGCAGTACTGGAGCGTCCGCCAGTCCAAGCGCACCGGCGGCACCATCACCACCGGCAACCACTTCGACGCCTGGGCCCAGCACGGGATGAACCTCGGCAGCTTCAACTACATGATCATGGCCACCGAGGGCTACCAGAGCAGCGGCAGCTCCAGCATCACGCTGGGCGGCACATCCGGCGGCGGCGACAACGGGGGCGGCACCGGCGGCGGCGGCAACGGCTGCACCGCGACCCTCTCCGCGGGCCAGCAGTGGAGCGACCGCTACAACCTGAACGTCGCGGTCTCCGGCTCCAGCAACTGGACCGTGACCATGAACGTCCCCTCCCCGGAGAAGGTCCTCTCCACCTGGAACACCAGCGCCAGTTACCCCAGCGCCCAGGTGCTGACCGCCAAACCCAACGGCAGCGGCAACACCTTCGGCGTCACCATCCAGAGCAACGGAACCTGGACCTGGCCGACGGTGTCCTGCAGCACGGCCTGACCCGGCGGGTGCCCCGGACGGCGGCGGCCGCTCCGGGGCGCCCGCGCGGTTCCCGGACGGCCGCGGCGGGTCAGAGGATCGGAGGCCGGCCCAGGCGGGTCATGCGCCACACGGTCCGCCAGCGCATCGGCGCACGCTCCCCGGCCGGTGTCCTGGCCCCCTCGGCGAAGCCGCCCCACCACGCCTTGAGACCGGTCAGCGAACGCATCCGCAGCATGGCCAGCGCGATCCACACCCCGAGGTAGACCGGGATCAGCGGAACGGGAAGCCTCCTGCGCGCGAGCCACACCCGGTTCCGCGCGGTGAACCGGTAGTAGACCGCGTGCCGGGCCGGAGACGTCCTCGGGTGCTGGAGCACGAGCGTCGGCACGTAACGGATCTCCCACCCGCCGTCCAGCGCCCGCCACGCGAGGTCGGACTCCTCGTGGCCGAAGAAGAACTCCCCGGGCCACAGGCCGATCTGCCGCAGCATGGGCATCGAGAAGGCGTGGCCGCCGCCGAGGAACGCGGTCACCGGCCCCCCGCGCATCGGATCGCCCGCCCGCAGCCTGGGCACCCACCGCCGTTCGGTCCGCCCGTGCTCGTCGGCGACCCGGAACCCGATGATCCCGAGCTTCGGGTCCTGCGCGAAGTGCCGGCGCACCTCGCGGAAGACGTCCGTCGCGATGAGCAGCCCGTCGTCGTCCAGCTCGACGACCACATCGACCTCGTCCGCGTCGCGCAGCAGCTCCAGCCCCACGTTGCGTCCCCCGGGGCATCCCAGGTTCTCGGTGAGCGGCACCTTGGTCACGACGGTGGCGCCGGGGGCGCCCGCCGCGCTCAGCACATCGGTCGAAACGTCGTCGAGCGAGGTCGCGTTGCCCACGATCACCACCCGCGCGGCCGGCACGTCCTGCTTCGCCACGGACGCGAGCAGCGCTTCCAGCTCCTGGGGGCGCGTCCCCATGGTCACGATGACGACCCCGATACGTGGCGACAAGGGCATGGCGGCTCACTCCACTGATCGACGAGGCCCCGATGCTAGGGCCTGTCCGACGCCGTACTCACCGGCCCGGCTCACATCGGGCCGGTCCCGCCCCGCTCAGGTCGCAGTCAGGTCGCCGCTCAGGTCGCCGTTCATGCCGCCGCTCCGCTGTCGACGACCAGGTCCGTGCCGACCACCGCGCCGGCCGCCGGCGAGGCGAGGTACAGCACCGCGGCCGCCACCTCCTCGGCCCCCGCGAGCCTCCCGAGCGGGTTCTGCGACTTCACCCGCTCCGCCCGCTCGGCCTCGGTCTCACCCGGGCGGAGGGACATGGGCGCGTCGGAGGCACCCGGGCTGACCGCGTTGACGCGGATGCCCTCGTGGATGTGATCGAGGGCGGCGGCTCGGGTCAGCGCGGAGACGGCCGCCTTCGAGGTGATGTAGGCGGCGGCGTGCGGTATCCGCAGGTGGGCGCCGAGGTTGGAGGCGATGTTCACGATGACTCCGCCGCCCTTGCCCCGCATGTGCGCTATCTCGTGCTTCATCGCCAGCCAGACACCGGTGACATTGGTCCGCAGCACCGCATCCCAGTCCTCCTCGCTCACGTCCGCCACCGGGCCGGAACCCCGGAGTATCCCGGCGTTGTTGACCGCGATGTGGAGGCCGCCGAAGCGGGCCACGCTCTCCTGGACGAGGTGGCGGACCTGGTCCGAGTCGGTGACATCGGCGACCACGGCGGCGGCGGTGCCCCCGGCCGCCTCGATGAGGCGCACCGTCTCGTCGAGGGACGCCCGGGTGCGCCCCGCGACCACCACGGACGCGCCTTCGGCGGCGAAGGCCAGAGCGGTGGCGCGGCCCAGACCGGAGCCGGCACCTGTGACGAGGGCGGTCCTGCCGATGAAGCGGTTCACTTCCACAACTCCTCTGTAGGGACAAGCACTGAATGTGTAGGGGCGAGCACTGAATGCCCATACTGAACCGATCGTTCCAGTATGGCGCCGCGCGAAGTCGACCACCTCGGGCTTGAGGCGGCGAGTTGTTCAGCCCTGTCGGGGCGGGTCAGTCCAGCAGGCTCAGGGCCTGCTCGGTGGCGTCCCGTACGCGGGCCGGATCGCTGGACGCCTTGCCGACGACCCGCACGCCCTGGAGCAGGACGAGCAGCAGGCGGGCCAGTGCGCGGGGATCGCGATCCTCCGGCAACTCGCCCTGGGCCTGGGCCCGTATGAGCGCGGAGTGCAGCGGCGTTTCGAGATGCTCCCAGCTGATCTCGACCCGGCGGGCCACCGCCGTGTCGTGCGGTGCCAGCTCGGAAGCGGTGTTGGTGATGAGGCACCCGTGCAGCCGCCCCTCCAGGGACGTGGCCTCTTCCGAGAAGCGGCGCACCACGGCCCGGACGGCGGGCAGGGCCGGCCCCGGCTGGGACAGCTCCGCGAGAAGGAGCGGATCGCGCCCCTCCGCGTAACGGTCCATGGCCTTCAGGAACAGCTCGTGCTTGTTCCCGAAGGTGGCGTAGATACTGGCCCGGCCGATGCCGAGATGCTCGACGAGGTCGGCCATCGACGTTGCTTCGTAGCCGCGCTGCCAGAACAGTTCGAGGGCTGCCTGCAGCGCGGCCTCCGGATCGAATTCCTTGGTCCTGGCCACATCCAGGAGCGTAGGCCAAATTGGAACGATCGGTCAATTACCTCGTTCGGGTGATCACCGGCCTGGTCCCATGGGCGGCGGGGCCGTCAGCCGGCGGGGAGCTTGCCGACCAGGTCGATCCAGGTCCTGGCTTCGGCCCCGAAGTCGACGCTGCCGACGTCGTGGTGCGCGGCGACCCAGCTGGCGGCCGGCGGTTTGTCCTCCCAGTCGTCCTGGGCGGGGGCGGCCCGCCGCAGGTAGATCTCGCAGCCGACGCGGTTGGTGATGAAGCTCAGCTCCAGCTGTGGCGGCCGGCCGGCTGTACCGAGCCGGTCGGCGAGCAGGAAGGTCTGCGTCAGGTACAGCCCGTACTCCACCGTGGGGATGCGGTCGTCCGTGACGTCGCAGGCGTCGCACAGGTATCCCTCGGCGGCGAAGGCGTCGAGGACCGCCTCGTGCAGAGGAAGCGCGGCGACATGGACGAGATCGTTGTCGCTCACCGCCTCGGCATCCTCGATCTGCACCTTCGTGCTGAGCCCGAGAACCGCGCCGACGGCCTGCCCCGATACCTCGGTCACCGGAGTGTCCCAAGGCAGCCTGTGCTCGAAGGGGACGCGGCGTTCCTCCCCCTTGGCGAGCTTGAAATAGGCGGAGGTGCTGGGCCAGCAGATCGTCTCCGTGGTGCCGGCGCCCTCGTACGACGGTGTGACCTTGGCGAACAACTCCAGCTCGACGCCGCCCAGATCGACCTCCCGGTCGAGTGCACGCAGAAGGACTGCGCCCTGAAGCACCTCGCCGGGCCGTACGAATCCGGCCGCCACCTGGGTGTCGACCTCCAGCGGCACGGCGCCGCCCCCACCTATGCGCCGCAGGCGCTTGAACACCATGTCGATAGGCTAAACGGTCGTTCTGATCATGACTAGATACGAATTGCGCGCGTATGCAGCCCTGATGAGTCGGCGTCAGCTTCGCGCCGCGCCCCTTCAGCGGGGCGGCCCGCGAGGTCGGTTCGGCCGGGACGGCGTTCCCGTCGCGCGTGCGGCCACACGTTCCGCGCGGCCTCCCGCAGGGACCAGGCGCGCTGTTGTGCAGGGCCGGGAGGCTACGGCGCGTCCCCGCCCGCCGCGTCAGTCCCCGCCGCCGTCCCCGCCGTCGCCGTTTCCGCCGAAGACCCAGTCCAGCGGGTTCCAGCCCGTGCCCTCGGCGATCGGCTCGGCGCCGCCACGGGGGCGCGGGGCCGGGCCCCGCGCCTCGCGCACCAGGTCGCGTACGACCCGGGCTATCGGGTCCCGGCCGGCGGCGAGCGTCAACTCGTCGCGCTCCCCGGACTGATCTTCCCCGGGCAGCACCTGCCCGGTGAGTCCCGTCGCGCCGACGAGCGCGGCCAGCAGGACGGCGCGCTCGTCCGCGGAGCAGCCCTTCACCACGGCGGTCACCCGCTCGCGCGCGGGTCCGGTGCGGTCGTCCGGGCCCACGGGGTGGCGCCGCTGTGCGATGACCCCCAGGGTCCGGGTGCGCTCCGCCCGCAGCGCGCCGCGTGTGACGAGCCGGTCGCGCCACAGCTCGTCGCTCCTGCCCGCGGTGGTCTTCAGGCCCGCGGTGTCGCGCACCCAGCGCGGCAGCTTCTGGCCCTTGCGCCGGCCGGCGAGCCGCGTCAGCGCCGCGTCGAGCAAGGTGTCACCGAGCGGCGGTCCGCCGGTCCCGGTGATCCGGCCGTCCCGCACGGCGGCCCGGCCCGCGAGCAGCAACTCGGCGGCCAGCGCCCCCGCGAGACCCAGGCGCAGCAAGTGGGGCCGGCACAGGGGCCGCCCCTCGGCCGGATCGTAGGCGAGCAGCAGCAGTTCCTCGGGAAGGGTGTAGTGCTGCACGAACACGACGGCGAGGCCTCCCTTGGGCGCAACGGACGAGGGCCCATGCTCGCACGCGCCCGCGAAGGCCGTCATCGTGAGCGACGACGGACCCGCCGGACAGCGGCCGGGCGACGTCAGACGACAACCGGACTGCGCCGCTCGACCAGCACCACGTCACGCCAGCGGCCGTGGTGGAGGCCGACGCGCTCGCGGATGCCGATCACTCGGAAGCCGGCCCGCTCGTGCACGGCGAGGCTCGCGGTGTTCTCCGGGAAGATCCCGGACTGGATGGTCCAGATCCCCGCCGCCTCGGTGGAGCCGATGAGCGCCTTGAGCAGCACGGCCGCGACGCCCCGGCCGCGGGCCCCCGGATGAACGTAGACGGAGTGCTCGACCACTCCGGCGTACGCGCGCCGCCGGGAGACCCGCGCGGCGGCCACCCAGCCGAGAACCCGCCCGGTCTCGTCGACGGCGGCGAAGCGGTGCTCGGGCAGTCTGGCCGCGTCGAAGTCCGCCCAAGTGGGCGCGGTGGTCTCGAACGTGGCGTTCCCCTCGTCGATGCCGGCCCGGTAGATCGCGATCACCTCATCGGCGTGACCGGCGGTCAGCGGTACGACGAGGACGGAGCCGTTCACGCGTCGGCGGCCGTGGTCTCGTAACCGGCCGACCGCAGCGCGCGCAGCGCCTCGTCACGGCGCTGTTCCGGTACGAGCACCAGGTCGGCGTGGTACGTCGAAGCGGTGAACACCGGGATCGCGGCGCGTGCCAGCGGCGTGAGGACGGCGGCGAGCAGCCCCGGCTCGTCGAGTCCGTGGTCCGGGTCGGCGTCGTACAGCGCGATCCAGCGATCGGCCGGAGGAACCGCGCCGCCCGCGGTCCGGATCACTGTCAGACCCTCCGGCGCCCGCACCAGGGCGAGCCAGTCGTCGTCGCACGGCTCACGCAGCTGAGGGTGGTGTTCGAGGACCAGGGACGCGTCCAGCACCCGGAGGCGACGCGTGGGGCGGGCCGGGCGCGGGTCCAGGTCGAGGGTGAAGGCCACGCGGTCGAGGCCGGGGCCGTCGTAGTCCGGCTGCGCGGGCGCGGCCGTGAAGCCGAGCCGGGTGTGGAAGGACTGGGAGGCGGTGTTCTCCGGGCTGGTGATGCAGTGCACGTACCGCCGTCCGTGCGCGCGGGCGAGCGTGAAGAAGGCGCGGTAGAGGGCGCTCCCGATGCCCTGTCCGTGCAGCGCCGGGTCGACGCCGACGAAGTGCACGTAGGCGACGTCCGGCTCGGACGGTGACAGGAAGCCGACGAGGAACGCGGCGAGACTCCCGTCGGGATCCTCGACCAGGAAGCTGGTTTCGGTGAAGTGCTGGAAGTACAGGCGGGGAAGCAGCAGCGCGCGCTCGAGCGCCCCCGCCTCACCCTTGAGCCCGCCCCACCACTGGTCCAGCACGGCCGGCACGCGCCGGTGATCCTCGGCGGTGGGGTGCCGCGCGGTCAGCCCGGCGGGCAGGTCGTTGATCACGCGGGCAGTGTAGGGGCAGCGCCCCTAGCGCCGTTCGCCCGGACCGCGCGCTGCGGTCCGGGCCCCGCGCCGTGTGCCGCCGCGTCGCGGAGGCGGCGGGTCAGCTCTGTGCGGCGTCGGCGCCCGGCTGCTCCGCGCCCTCGGCCTGGCCCGCCTTCTCCCGCATCTTGCGTACCAGCTCCGCCTTTCGGTCGGCGGCACCCTGGCGGTCGAGGTTGCGGTGCGGGCCGTTGTTCTGCCGTTCGGCGCGCGACAGCCTCTTGCGCTGGCCGCCGCCCATGCCCACGGGGTTGTTGATGTTCTTGCTCACGGTCATGAGGTCTCCCGAAGGGGTCTGAGGTGGTTCACGGATTCATCGGTGGGGAACAGGCGCCGCGACGTCAGTGGCCGCGCTCGCACTCTTCGTACGGAGCACCGGATCCGTGGAACCCGGCGCACACTCACGGACGGCCGGGCCATCGGCGTACCTGTGGCCGGCACATGAAGGGCGCACTTCAACGATTGTGGACCACGCGGAGCCCCCGGGCGGCACGGGAGCCCGGGGCTTCGAGGAGCGGGCGGCGGGAACGGCCGCGTACTCCGTCATCGCGGGGGTCGCCCGCAGTGGTGCGCGGTGCCCGCCGACGCCCGGCGGGCACCCCCTCGGACCGCAGGTGGCGGCTACGCGGATTCGGCGGCGCGGCGGTACTCCGCGTTGATGCGCTGTGCCTCTTCCAGCTGGTCCTCCAGGACGACGATGCGACAGGCGGCCTCGATGGACGTGCCCTGGTCGACCAGTTCGCGGGCGCGGGCGGCGATGCGCAGCTGGTAGCGCGAGTAACGGCGGTGGCCGCCCTCCGAGCGCAGGGGGGTGATCAGACGAGCCTCGCCGATGGCGCGGAGGAAGCCCTGGGTCGTGCCGAGCATCGCGGCGGCCCGGCCCATCGTGTAGGCGGGATAGTCGTCGTCATCCAGGCGGTCGTACGAGTCGTCTGCTGTCACTTGCACCTCTCACGGGGAACGCGTTGAGGGGTCCTGGCGCCGTGTGGCACCAGGACCCCGAAGGAACTACTACACCACCCGCCGGCCCTGACACTGCACCGGCGTTCTGTTTCCGCGGCTCCGACCCGGACGCTGTCGGGAACGCGGGGATCGCGGTTGCTCGACCGGAGACCACCTCACTATCGATGTCCTGCGGTACCCGGGCGGGCCAAAGGCTCCGGCCCAGGCGATCCTGATGGCGCGGGCTCCTCCGTTCTTTCCTCGGTTGTCGACTACCTGCGTGGGGCCCCTTTTTGCGGGCCGCCCGGTCCGGCCGTCAGTCCCGTCGCCGTCGAACCATCCTGGCTTCGGAACTCCACCGCCGCACCGTCCTGCACCTGCGCGTACTCCCGGCAGTCCATCTCTGCCAGGCATTGATGTCTCTCTGGTTACAAGAGAAACCGTAACTGAGCCATGCCTCAATGTCTACTCTGGCCACAGGAGATTTACGTGTCCTCCGTAAGCAGATAATCGACCCTGTCCAGCTTGTTGCCGACCGGTCCGGGAGGTCGCGCGAACCGCGAACAGGATCGGCTCCCATGTCGGAGCCCGACGGGCGGCTCACCGGTACGCGGGAGGGCCCGACCGGCACGTGCCGGTCGGGCCCTCCCGCGTACTCGGGTGTCAGCGCACCCTGCCTGCCGCGCGGTCAGACGGCGGCCGGGGTGCCGAGCAGGGCGGCGGCGTGCTGGAGCGGGCTGAGAGGGCGGGCGGGCGCGGCGGCCGACGGGAGGGCGCGGCAGGTGAAGCCGAGCTTGGTCATGGCCCGGACGACTTCGTGGGAGCTGAAGTCGCGGCGGTCCTGGCGGGTGATGACCTCGCCGACCTGCTTGACGGGGTAGGCGCGGCGGCCGATGGTCACGGACTCACCGACGACCGCCTCGGGCTTGACGCCCTTCATGGAGGTCAGGACGCCACTCCTGGTGAGCTCGAACGGGAAGCGGGCGATGACACAGCGCACGGATGCCTCACAGGGAGAGGAAGGGATGGTTCCGCCGGGGAAGCGGTTCAGAGGGCCGACGCCGGGGCGAGGACGCCCCGGGCGTGGTCCCGCTCGCCCGCGCCGGGCCGGCGGACGTACGCGGAGTACTCGGCCGCCATGGTGACGGGCGGGAGGTACGGCCCGTGGCCGCCGAGGATGTCGCGCAGCTGGAGCCGGTCCGAGTAGGCGGGGCCGTCGCGGACGACCGCGAGCTGGGCCCGGGTGACCAGCCCGGTGCACAGGCCGTCGTTGTCGCAGACCCGCAGGTGGCCGGTCCTGGCGCTGATCATGACGGACAGGGCCACCTCCACGGTCATGTCGCCGCCTACCTGCGGGCCGGCCGTGTCCGTGGCGTCGAGTGCCGCGCCTTCGAGTGCCGTCCGGGGGACGGGGCCGGTGTTCGCCGGGTGGGGCTGTGTCCGGACCAGTGTCACAACGTGCCTCCTGCGTGGATGGGTCGGCTTCCGGATCAGACGGTGCTCAGGCCGCCGCGTCGAAGGCGGACGCCCGCCCGCCCGCGCGCCGGGCGGACCCGGCAGCGCCGCGCCGGCCGCCGGGGGCCGCGGTGCGCTTGCGCCGCTCGGGTGACGGGGCGGTGATCGTCACGGGGACGCCGGAGGGGGTGCGGGCACCGGTGATCCGGCCGAGCGCGGCCTCGCCGGAGCGGACCTGGGTGGTACGGGGCACGATGCCGGCGGCCGCCATGAGGCGGGTCATGTCGCGGCGCTGGTTGGCGGTGACCAGGGTGACGACGCTGCCGGACTCGCCGGCGCGCGCGGTACGGCCGCCCCGGTGGAGGTAGTCCTTGTGGTCGGTCGGCGGATCCACGTTGACGACGAGGTCGAGGTGGTCGACGTGGATGCCGCGCGCCGCGACGTTCGTAGCCACCAGGACGGTGACGTGCCCCGCCTTGAACTGGGCGAGGGTGCGGGTGCGCTGAGGCTGCGACTTGCCGCCGTGCAGGGCGCCGGCCCGTACACCGCTGGCGAGGAGGTCCCGGGCGAGGCGGTCCACGGCGTGCTTGGTGTCCAGGAACATGATCACCCGGCCGTCGCGTGCCGCGATCTCCGTCGTCAGCCGGTGCTTGTCGGCCCCGTGGATGTGCAGGACGTGATGTTCCATCGTGGTGACCGCCCCCTGGGAGGGGTCCACGGAATGGACGACGGGGTCGGTGAGGTAGCGCCGGACCAGGAGATCGACGTTACGGTCCAGGGTCGCGGAGAACAGCATGCGCTGACCCCCGGGGCCGACCTGGTCCAACAGCGCCGTGACCTGCGGCATGAAGCCCATGTCGGCCATCTGGTCGGCCTCGTCCAGGACCGTGATCGCTACCTGGTCCAGCCCGCAGTCCCCGCGGTCGATGAGGTCCTTGAGGCGGCCGGGGGTGGCCACGACGACCTCGGCACCGCCCCGCAGCGCGTTCGCCTGCCGGCCGATCGACATCCCGCCGACGACCGTGGCCAGCCGCAGTCGCACGGCGCGGGCGAACGGGGCGAGCGCATCGGTGACCTGCTGAGCGAGTTCCCGGGTGGGGACCAGGACCAGGGCCAGCGGCCGACGGGGCTCGGCGCGCTGCCCGGCGGTGCGGGCGAGCAGGGCCAGGCCGAAGGCGAGCGTCTTGCCGGAG
Source organism: Streptomyces sp. NBC_00708 (assembly GCA_036226585.1). Lineage (GTDB taxonomy): Bacteria > Actinomycetota > Actinomycetes > Streptomycetales > Streptomycetaceae > Streptomyces. Next base: position 3,290,637 of record CP108997.1, on the reverse strand, counting down.
CCGGTCCGGCCACGGCCCAGGACGTCCCGGCCCGCCAGTGAGTTCGGCAGCGTCGCACCCTGGATCGGGAACGGAGTGGTCACGCCCTGCGCGGTGAGCGCCGCCAGCAGGCTCCTCGGCATGTCGAGGTCGCTGAACACCTCGACCGGGGGCAGCGCCGGAGTGACCGTCTCGGGCAGGGCGAACTCGCCTTGCATCCCAGCGGGCCGGCGGCCACCCGGACGGTTGGCGCGTGCCGGACGGCTCGGGGCGGACGATGCGAAGCGACTGCCCCGCATCGAGCCGGCGGTGGAGTCGTACCCGTGGCCGTCGCCGCGGCGGGCGCGGGAGGAACGGCTGTTCGTGCGTGTGGGATTCATGAGAAATCTTCCTCGATACGGCACGTATCAAGGAATTCCACAGCGGAGGAGCAGCACGAGGAATTACAGGCACGGACCGAGTGGAATGCGGCGGACGTGGCTCACGGGAATACCGTGTCGACGTCAGCGAAAAGGTGGGGACGGCGTGCCCGAATGACTCCGCTGTGGCACCGGATGCGAATCCGGGGAGGCTGCGTCCCTCAACAGTGCGTTCCCGTGGACGGCGCCGCCGGGAAACGCGTGCGGCTGGGGCCCGCACCCCGGTGGATGCGGGCCCCAGCTACCAGATGCGTATCAGCGTCAGGCGGAGACGATGTTCTCGGCCGTCGGGCCCTTCTGGCCCTGCGCGATGTCGAAGGAGACCTTCTGGCCTTCCTGCAGCTCGCGGAAGCCCTGGGCGGCGATGTTCGAGAAGTGGGCGAACACGTCGGCGCCGCCACCGTCCTGCTCGATGAAGCCGAAGCCCTTTTCCGCGTTGAACCACTTCACGGTGCCAGTAGCCATGTCATATCTCCTTGGGGCAGTACGACGGAACCCGTACGGTACGGAAACCGTGTCGCCGCGATGATGCCCTGCCCGGAAAATGACCGGAAATACGAAGCACCTCCAGCGGCTCGAGGCCGGTTTGAGGTGCTCGAAGTTTTTTTGGGTACCACAACTGCAACTGGATCCGACAGTAGCACGCCGCGGAGAATTATGTGCGTCATATAATTCCTCCCGCGCGCTGCGGCAGAATTTCTCCCCATGAGGCCCGGCAAATTCTGGGACCGCCGCCACAGGTATTCACCGACCACAGCCACAACGTTCCCAAAACACCAGGCCGAGATGCAGTTCGCCCCGGTCGCGCGAGGTGGTGAGCGAGCCGCGTTCCTACTGCGTTGCGTCGCAGCTCTCGCAGCGGCTCACGGCCGCCCGCTCGGTGTTGCCCTGGGTGGCGCGGAGCGGGCTGGAGGCCGCGAGGCGGCGCCAGGACCCGGGGGACGGGGTGAGCACCCAGCCGTAGCGGGGTGGCCGGATGTCGTCCGGGGCGATGTGCATACAGCCCGGAAGGTGAGCCTTGCCGCTGGCGTGGATGATGATCGCGGCTGCCGGCCAGCCGTCCCATTCACTGGTGGGCGCGCTGCGCTGTGGTGCGGACGGAGCGCAGTCCGCGCAGTTGTGCATTTCGTGGCGTTCGCAGTACTGCATCGTCGTCACCCTGTCAGGTTTCGAGCCGTTGCTCGGTGCGTTCGAGCCAGCGCCGGTACCAGTCCGCGAAGTCCAGTCCGGTCGGCTCGATCCCTCGGTCCATCGGTCTCAAATCCTCCCATACAGCGCCTCGGTGAGGTCCCGTCATCACCAGAAGCGACGTATATCCGCACCCCTGCTCGCTGAGGAACACCGTGCCCGCTTCCTGCGCGTCGTACAGCTCCTCGTAGCGCGCGTCCCAGGCCGCGTGAGCATGAAGGAACTCCTCGTCGGTCGAGAAGGCGCCCTCCTCGGGCTCCTGCCCCTCGAGCGCGTCGAGCTCCCCCTGCAACGCCTCGACCACGAAGGGCCGCCCCGCGAACCCGGCGCTGGTCGGCTGGGCGGAGAACGCGAGCCCGATGCCGCGCCACCGCCACCCGTCGTCACCCAAGGACGGTGTCATCAGGCCGTAGTCCGGCCCGGCTCCACCTGCTCCGACATGAAGGAGAAAGCTCCGGTACTGCGGCGGCAGACCGATACCCAAGTCCGCCTCCAGGCCCCGCAGCTGCTCCTCGCTCATGACCGGCCCGAGACGAAAGCCGTGCCCCCGCGCACCGAACACCTGCCCCGCCTCCGGATGTTCCCCAAGCCGGAGAACCCGCTCCCGCACCCCCACCCACATGCCCTCACGCATGAGCCCACGCTAGGCGAGCCACCCGCCGCCCCGGCACAGAATTCCTCTGTCGGGTCGGCCTTGTTCAGTCGATGGCAGGCCGAGGTCGCAGCGCTGCTAATTCGGTAGATCGTCGGGTATGGAGGCGGGCGACGAGTTCTGCCTCGCGCCTGGTGAACTCCCGCCGCCTTGTGCGAGCCCGACGGAGAGAGCGGATGGCCTCTGTTGTGGCCTCGGCCATGGGCAAGAGGGTGATGAAAACGAGACCAGCGGCAATGGCTAGCAGGCAAAACTTGGCCGTGCCCGAGTCCGCCACTCTCGGTCGGAAGATCGCAGCCGGGCCCCAAACAGTCCACGTCCTCGTCCCGACCCGGAGCCCCGCATGACAACACCGCCCTTCCTGTACATCGTGGTCTGCGCCGCCGGCGTCGCGGGCGACGCCCACCGGCTGATCAGCGCCGCGCAGGGCAAGGGCTGGCGTGTCGGGGTGGTGGCCACACCCCAGGGCCTCGGGTTTCTCGACACGGAAGCGGTGGAGGCCCGGACCGGCTACCCGATCCGGTCGGCTTGGCGCAGCCCCGGCGACGCTCGTGCGTTCCCGCCCGCCGACGCCATCGCCGTCGCGCCCGCCACCTTCAACACGATCAACAAATGGACGGCCGGCATCGCCGACACCCTGGCCCTCGGCATCCTGTGCGAGGCATACGGGATGGGCATCCCGACCGCCGTCCTCCCGTACGTGAACACGGCCATGGCCGCCCACCCGGCATACGGCCGGAGCCTGACTCAGCTCCGGGAAATGGGCGTACGGATCGGGTCGTACGAGCCCCACCGGCCGAAGACGGGCGGCGGAGCGGACCGCTTCCGGTGGGAGGGAGGAGGCGCTGGAACTGTTGGAGGGCGAGATCGTCGGCCCTTCCGGCACGTGAGTGCTGTGCGGAACGCAAAAGGCCCCGGTCGTCGACCAGGGCCTTGATTCGAAGAACGGGTCACGAGAGCCGAACTTGCCCTCTGAGCTTGGGAATCAACGGTGCTTACGTTGTTGGAGGGGGTCTGACCTGCGATTTCGCTGTGGCATGAGAGCTGGCAGCGCGACATGGGCTCCGGGCGGGCCGACTGGTCGGAGGGGGACGATGGCGTACTTGTCCCCGTGCAGTCCGGCGCCTTTGAGCAGCTCCGCTGCCGCTTTCGCCGCCTGTTCGGTGACCGGCTCCACCTTGGCGCGGGACAGAGCCCCGTTCAGGCGGGGCATGTTGGTACGGGAGTGGCTGACTTCCACGATGGTGTTGGCCCCGATCACCAGATCGGCTCCCATGGCGTGGAAGACCTGAAGCATCGCGAGCAGCTTGCGATCCTGCGCGGTCCAGGCGGAGAGCTCTTCCGAGTCCAGAACAACGGTTTCGACGCGCTTACTCACGCGGCGTCCGCATCCTTGGGGGAGACGGCGGAGCCGAAGATCTTCGCACGGGCCTCGGCGAGTTCCTCGTCGCTGAAGTCCCCCTGTTCTTCCTCGTGCCGACGAAGGTCGTCGCCCAGAAGCTGGTGCCGGATCTGGCGGGCCACGGCCTCCGCCACGTAGCCGGAGACGTTGTCCGTGAGCTTGCGGAGCTCCGCCACCTGGTCGCTGGGGAGCGTGACGGTGATGCGAGTCGTTGAGGACATACGTCAAGCATGCTGGAGTATGCGCGGGAGGGGGCGTGACTCCTGGAGCCGACACGGGCTTCCGCATGTGGCCCAGGTCACATGCGGGAGGGCGATCACTTTGTTTCTTGACGTCGGTCATATGGGTGACACGGCGCACGAGGAAGGCACGCCATGGCCGACACATTCACCCCACCCGTCCCCATCCACCCCGTAGCCACCACTCAGCGATCCGCGGCGCGGTGGCTCACGGCCGGTGGTGTGGTGGCAGGTCCGCTGTTCCTCGCGGCCGGACTCGCCCAGGGCCTCACGCGCGACGGCTTTCGCTTCACCCGGAACGCGATCAGCCAACTCGCTCTGGGTGGGGCTGGCTGGGTTCAGACGTTGAGTTTCGTGTTCACCGGAGCGCTGCTGATCGTCGGCGCGGCCGGACTGCGGCGGACTCTGCGCAGCGGTCCTGCCGGGAAGTGGGCACCGTCTCTGGTCGGCGTGTTCGGCCTCTCCTTCTGGGCCGCTGCCGCCTTCCCGGCCGACGCCGGTGCGGGGTTCCCGGCAGGCTCCCCGGACGCGACGGTGATGAGTGGGCACGGTGCGGTCCACATGGGCGCCGGAATGATCGGCTACCTCGCTCTGTGTGCGGCGTTCGCCGTTCTGGCTCGCCCGCTTGCCGCCCGGGGTCTTCGGGGCTGGGCCGTGGCGTCGCGGGTCGTACCCGTGGCTGTCCTCGCCGGGTTCATGGGCTCGGCCGCGTCGGTTCTCGCGTTCACCGCCGGTGCCGGCCTCGGTCTCCTGTGGCTGAGCGCGGTGACGGCGCGGCTGGCCGACGCTCCGGGCGACCACTAGCCAAACGCCGTTCTCACCGGTACCACCAAGATGATCACGATACGAAACGGAGCATCCATGACCGACAACGTCGTGAAGGGCCCTGCCAGCTACTTCCCGTCCATCGAGAAGAAGTACGGCCGTCCGATCGCCGAGTGGAAGGAGCTCATCCGTTCCTCCCCGCTCACCAAGCACATGGAGCTGGTCGGCTGGCTCAAGTCCGAGCATGAACTCGGCCACGGCCATGCAAATGCCCTCGTCGCCCACACTCTCGCCGAGGACAGCGCCAAGTGATCAGGCCGGGACGCCGAGGCATGCTTCACCGCTCGGGTATCCCGGCAGGCCGAACAGAGGAAAGAGGAGCGCGGCGTCACGGAATGCCGTGATGCGAGCGATGCAGTCGCCGGAGAACTCGAGGACTTGGAGAGCCCAGGGCTCGTAGCAGGTCCCATCCGTACGGGACAGGTACTGGCCGAAGGCGGGGGAGCCGTTCGCCACGGTCGGGACGAGTCGTGATCCGCGGCAGCCGATGGCTGGGCAGGTCGGCCAGGATTCGATGTCGGCACTCCATGCATCCACTTCGCATGCGGCGGCAGGGACAGCGCGGCGTCGACGTGGAGCAGCAATCCCAGCTCCTCCATGTCGTACGGGGCAGAACGCCGTGGCGTACCGCTTGGCCAGGACCTGCTGGGCGCCGCCGGACGCCGGGAGGCCGAGTTCGCCGGCCCTGTCCCGGCGGTCGGCCGGAGTGGCGCGGGCCCGCTGCTAAGCGCTGTTGGCGGAGGCGAGGGTGCAGCCGTGGAGGCCGGCGACCTCGCGCGCCGAGAAGCCGAGTACGTCCCGCAGGAGCAACGTGGCCCGCTGCTTGGGCGGCAGGTGCTGGAGCGCAGCGACGAACGCCGGCCGCACCGACTCACCAGTCGTCACGGAGGCTCCCGGATCGCCACCGGGCAAGGGCCGATCCACAGTACGCCGTCCTCCGGCGCCTCTGGCGGCACGGCGCCGCCCGGCGGCCCGGGGCAGGTCCATAGGCGGCGCACGCCACCTCCCGGCGGCCAAGGCGTCCAGACACACGTTGGTGGCGATTCGGTACACCAATGAACGCAGGGACGACCTGCCCTCGAACTGCCCGGCGTTCTGCCGAGCTCGGACGAGGGCCTGCCGCGCGACACCCTTGGCTTATGCGTACGAACCCGGCATGCGAGAGCACTAGCGAACCAACTCGCTTCGGTACGCATCAAGTTCCAGCACCATCGCCCGCGCCCTGTCACCCATGTCGCCGACAAAACTGCGGGTATGTGCGCGATCCCGAGGCCGGACAAGGAGCGACCGCGAGTGCATCGGAAAGGGGGCAAGTGGTGCGAGGCGCTTTTAGAGAGGTCAAGACAACGACTAACCCCCAGGTCGATGACCTGGGGGTTAGTGGAAGAGCGGGTGACGAGAATCGAACTCGCGCTCTGAGCTTGGGAAGCTCATGTTCTACCATTAAACTACACCCGCGAAAATGTCAGCCGCTGTCTCCAGCGGTGCATCGTGACACACCTTACCCCATCGTGATCCCGTCGCGGAGTCGGCCGGGAGCGAGAGCGTGTGCGGAGGGTGATGCGGTTGTCGGGGGCGGGAGTTGGGGGCGTAGCGTGGGTGGTCGGAGTGCCGCGTGGAGTGGCGTCCTGTTCATCCCCTAATGTGGCGGTCTCGTCCACGGCTTGATGGGGAAGGGACTTGATGGACTCCATGGAGCGCACCGTCGTCCGCTGTGCCGAAGGGCACGTTTTCGCAACCACCTCGTTTCCGATGCAGCAGCTCGGGGCCGGGCGGATCGGCCCCGGGCGGCTCATCCGGTGTCCTCGCTGCGCCCGGTTGCGGCATGCCGTGCCCGTGGTGTTCGAGCAGCGGTAGGGAGCGGTGGTGACAGGCGCGCGGGGCGGCCCGATGAGGGCGGGTCCGCGCGTTCTGCGTATCCTCGGTGGGTGCTTCTCTCAGACAAGGACATCCGCGCCGAGATCGACGCCGGACGCGTACGTATTGATCCATTCGACGTGTCGATGGTGCAGCCCTCGAGCATCGATGTGCGGCTCGACCGCTACTTCCGGGTGTTCGAGAACCACCGCTATCCGCACATCGACCCGGCCGTCGAGCAGGTGGATCTGACCCGCACCGTCGAACCGGAGGGGGATGACGCGTTCATCCTGCACCCCGGGGAGTTCGTGCTGGCGTCGACGTACGAGGTCATCTCACTGCCCGACGATCTCGCCTCGCGGCTGGAGGGCAAGAGTTCCCTCGGCCGCCTCGGGCTGGTCACGCATTCCACCGCCGGGTTCATCGACCCCGGTTTCTCCGGGCACGTGACCCTGGAGCTGTCGAATCTGGCGACGCTGCCGATAAAGCTGTGGCCGGGTATGAGGATCGGCCAGCTGTGCATGTTCCGGCTGAGCTCTCCGTCGGAGTTCCCTTACGGCTCCGAGCGGTACGGGTCGCGTTATCAGGGACAGCGCGGTCCGACCGCGTCGCGCTCCTTCATGAATTTCCACCGGACGCAGGTGTGAGGGCCCGATGACTGACGATGTGCGGGAGAACCTGACGTACGACGGCTTCGGGCACGCCGTACGCGAGCTGGCGCAGGCCGTGGCCGACGACGGGTTCGAGCCGGACGTGGTGCTGAGCATCGCGCGCGGCGGGGTGTTCGTCGCGGGCGGTCTGGCGTACGCGCTGGACTGCAAGAACATCCACCTGGTGAACGTGGAGTTCTACACCGGCGTGGGCACCACGCTGGAAATGCCCGTCATGCTGGCGCCCGTGCCCAACGTCATCGACTTCTCGGACAAGAAGGTCCTGATCGCCGACGATGTCGCCGACACCGGGAAGACGCTGAAGCTGGTCCGCGACTTCTGCGTCGACCATGTGGCCGAGGTGCGGTCCGCGGTCATCTACGAGAAGTCCCACTCGCTCGTGAAATGCGAATACGTGTGGAAGAAGACCGACAACTGGATCAACTTCCCGTGGAGCGTGGAGAAGCCCGTCGTGCGCCGCAGCGGGCAGGTTCTCGACGCGTGATCGCGTAGGTATGCGAAAGGGCCCCGGTCATTCCGGGGCCCTTTTCCGTACGCACGGCGCAGTCGTCAGATCGTGCCCAGCTTCAGGATCGACACCAGCGCCAGCAGCTGGATCGCCGAGGCGCCCAGCGCCTTCGGCCACGGCAGGTCGTGCGACTTGCTCACCATCGAGGTGAGCAGCGCCGCCGCGGCCAGCCAGGTGACCCAGCCGAGGATGACGACCAGCGAGTTCTCGCCGCCCAGGAACATCGCGAAGACCAGGCGCGGCACGTCTGTGATCGACATGATCAGCATGGACAGGCCGACCGTCGGCTGCCACGCGCCGTCGCCGCCGAGCTGGCGGGCCAGTGTGTGGGTGACCGCGCCCAGGACCAGGCCGCCGAGCACGAAGCAGACGCCCGTGAGGATCACGTAGGGGACGGCGCTGGAGACCGGGGCGTGGATCGCGTCGTCGCGCGCCTGGTCGAAGCCGAAGAGGGCCAGCAGGCCGTAGAGGAACGTCACGACCAGGGCCGGGCCCCAGACCGGGTAGTCCCGCATCTGCCAGAACGTCGGGCCGGGGCGCGTCACGATGCCGCTCAGCAGCTGCTTCCAGTGCAGGCGCGGGCCCGCGGGCGCGGCGGGCGCCTGGCCGGCGCGGTAGGCGCTGCCGTCGCTGTACGGCTCCTCGTCGATGCGGAACGCCTGCGTGTGGCCGGGGTTGTTCGCGTACGGGTCGCCGTGGTGCCCGCCGCCCTGCTGCGGGTACGGGTCGGCGAAGTACTCCGGCTCGTCGGGGCCGCCGCCCCGGTAGCCGCCGCCGTCGTGGTAGCCCGGTGCGGCTTGGTGCGGGGCGCCCTGTCCTCCCGTCGGCGGCCATTGCTGCTGCCCGTACGGCGGCGGTGGTGCCTGATTGCCGTACGGCTGCTGCCGCGGTTGCTGTTGCCCTTGCTGCGGGGTGCGGTTGTCCCGGCCGCGTCCGATCCTGAATCCAGCCACTCGTCGAACGTACCTGGTCCGCCGGTTACGGGGGCCCGGGGCCGGGGAAGTACCGGCCTTTGACGCGTAGATGTGACATCCCCTAAGGGAACCCCCGGGGGTTGTCCCCAGCATCCGTCGGGGGGAACGCGGAAGCGGCCGGTCCTGCCCCCGAGGCAGGTCCGACCGCTTCGCCGCGCCGTGGTGCCGGTCCGGCTACTTCACCGGTTCCGGCTCCGGTTCGTCCGCCGATTCCGCTTCGCCCGCCGGGTCGGCCGGGGTCTTCACGGAGTCGAGCAGCAGCTGGGACACGTCCACCACCTGGATGGACTCCTTCGCCTTGCCGTCGTTCTTCTTGCCGTTGACCGAGTCGGTCAGCATGACCAGGCAGAACGGGCAGGCCGTGGAGACGATGTCCGGGTTGAGGGCGAGGGCCTCGTCGACACGCTCGTTGTTGATGCGCTTGCCGATCCGCTCCTCCATCCACATCCGGGCACCACCGGCGCCGCAGCAGAAGCCGCGTTCCTTGTGGCGGTGCATCTCCTCGTTCCGCAGACCCGGGACCTTCGCGATGATCTCGCGCGGAGGCGTGTAGATCTTGTTGTGACGGCCCAGGTAGCAGGGGTCGTGGTACGTGATCAGACCCTCGACCGGGGTCACCGGGATCAGCTTGCCCTCGTCGATGAGGTGCTGGAGCAGCTGCGTGTGGTGGATGACCTCGTACTCGCCGCCGAGCTGCGGGTACTCGTTCGCGATCGTGTTGAAGCAGTGCGGGCAGGTCGCGACGATCTTCTTCGAGGCCTTGGCCTTCTTCGTCGAGTCGTCCTCATCGTCCTCGCCGAAGGCCATGTTCAGCATCGCGACGTTCTCCGCGCCGAGCTGCTGGAACAGCGGCTCGTTGCCGAGGCGGCGGGCCGAGTCACCGGTGCACTTCTCGTCGCCGCCCATGATCGCGAACTTGACGCCCGCGATGTGCAGCAGCTCCGCGAAGGCCTTGGTGGTCTTCTTGGCGCGGTCCTCCAGGGCGCCGGCGCAGCCGACCCAGTAGAGGTAGTCGACCTCGGTGAGGTCCTCGACGTCCTTCCCGACGATCGGGACCTCGAAGTCGACCTCCTTGGTCCACTCGACGCGCTGCTTCTTGGCGAGCCCCCAGGGGTTCCCCTTCTTCTCCAGGTTCTTGAGCATGGTTCCCGCCTCGGACGGGAACGCCGACTCGATCATCACCTGGTAGCGGCGCATGTCGACGATGTGGTCGATGTGCTCGATGTCGACCGGGCACTGCTCCACACACGCACCGCAGGTGGTGCAGGACCAGAGGACGTCCGGGTCGATGACGCCGTTCTCCTCGACCGTGCCGATCAGCGGGCGCTCGGCCTCCGCGAGGGCGGCCGCGGGAACGTCCTTGAGCTGTTCCTCGGTCGCCTTCTCCTCGCCCTCCATGTCCTTGCCGCCGCCGGCCAGCAGGTAGGGGGCCTTGGCGTGCGCGTGGTCGCGCAGGGACATGATCAGGAGCTTCGGCGAGAGCGGCTTGCCGGTGTTCCAGGCGGGGCACTGCGACTGGCAGCGGCCGCACTCGGTGCAGGTGGAGAAGTCGAGGATGCCCTTCCAGGAGAACTGCTCGACCTGGGAGACACCGAAGACGGCGTCGTCGGCCGGGTCCTCCCAGTCGATCTCCTTGCCGCCCGTGGTCATCGGCTGCAGCGCGCCCAGCGCGACCGCGCCGTCGGCGTTCCGCTTGAACCAGATGTTCGGGAAGGCCAGGAAGCGGTGCCAGGCGACACCCATGTTCGTGTTGAGGCCGACGGTGATCGCCCAGGTCATGGTGACGCCGAGCTTGATCATGGCGGTCAGGTAGACGAGGTTCTGGAGCGTGCCGAGGCTGAGCCCCTTGAAGGCCGCGACCAGGGGGTACGAGGCGAAGTACGCGGCCTCGTAGCCGCCCACGTGATGCAGCGCGCCCTCGAGGCCGCGCAGCGTCATGATCGCGAGACCGATGACGAGGATGACGGCCTCGACGAAGTACGCCTGGCCCATCTTCGACCCCGCGAACCGCGACTTGCGGCCCGCCCGGGAGGGCAGGTTGAGCTGGCGGATCGCGATGAGGACCAGGATGCCCACCGTCGTCGCGAGCGCGATGAACTCCGTGTACACCTCGTACGGCAGCCAGCCGCCGAGGACGGGGAGGACCCAGTCGGCCTTGAACAGCTGACCGTACGCCGTGACGATGGTCAGGCCGAGGGTCAGGAAGCCGACGGCGACGAACCAGTGGGCGATGCCGATGATGCCCCATCGGTTCATCCTGGTGTGGCCGACGAACTCCTTGGCCAGGGTGATCGTGCGCTGTTTCACGGCATCGGTGCGGCTGCCGGCCGGAACCGGCTGTCCGAGCGTGACGAACCGGTAGATCTGCGCGACGGCTCGGGCGATGAGCGCAACGCCGACCACGGTCAGCACCAGCGACACGATGATCGCGGCGAGTTGCATTGGGGGCTCCTCGGGCCTGCGAGGGTGGGATCGATCCAGCGTCTACTAGCGAGTACGGCGCCTTCCGGTGAGCACCGGAACAACGAGTATCGCTACTACTAAGCAGTAACTTAATCAGTCTGTGCTGACACTATCCACTTATTCCGCCGTCCTGTAGCCGGGCAGGCGGTGATCTGTGTCGCTCAGGTGTGCCTTGCCGCGCCACCGCAGGGCATGGGCCGCCTCGCGGAGGGGTACGCGTACGGCCTCGGCGAGGACCGCCAGGTCCAGCGGCAGTCCTTGGTGCTCCGCGTAGTGCTGGTCCAGCAGCGCTGCCTCGTCCCATGGCATCCCGGAGCGGTGCCGGACCTGGGCCAGGCCGGTCAGGCCGGGCTTCAGTTCGTGACGCCAGCGGCGCGCACCCTCGGCGCCGTTCCTCGCGTCGCCCGGGGCGAGCGGCGCCGGCCCCACGAGGGAGAGCTCGCCGCGTACCACGTGGTGCAGGCGCGAAACCACGTCCAGCTTCAGCCACCGGGTGTGCAGCGAGCGCAGGACGAAGGGCGTGCCGTGCAGCCCGACGCGTGGGGAGCGCCTCGTGACCGGGCGGCCCCGTACGGCGAGCGCCAGGGCGGCGGCCGCCAGTAAAGGGGAGGCGAGGAGCAGCAGGGTCGAACCGAGGGCCAGGTCGAGGGTGCGTTTGGCGGTCGGGCGGGGAAGAGGGGCGGGGATCCGCGCCCGCAGGTACGCGCGCGCGGCTGCTGTACGGGACACGCGTGGCGGCCGCCAGGGGTGCGGCCGGGGTCCTCTTCCCCACTGTCCCTGCGTACGCATCGTTCGCACCTGCCTGGAATCGGCGGATCGGATGCCGGTTTTGCGCTGCTCACGGCATTTTGTGACAGAACGATCCCATGCGGCCATGATGGGGGAGGGCTGTGCGGCCCATGAGGCGCCTGGTGTCGCCGGTGGCGCGGGGCGGATGCACGTAAGTTGAGCCCCCTCGACTCAGGTCTGTTGACTCCGTGACGGGTGTCGTGCATCCTTGAGTCAGATCCACTCAAGTAGTCAGTTGGAGGAATCGAAAATGGCACGTGCGGTCGGCATCGACCTGGGCACGACTAACTCCGTCGTCAGCGTTCTCGAAGGCGGCGAGCCCACCGTCATCACCAACGCAGAGGGCGCCAGGACCACGCCGTCCGTCGTCGCCTTCGCGAAGAACGGCGAGGTGCTGGTCGGCGAGGTCGCCAAGCGCCAGGCGGTGACCAACGTCGACAGGACCATCCGCTCCGTCAAGCGCCACATGGGCACTGACTGGAAGATCGACCTGGACGGCAAGAGCTTCAACCCGCAGCAGATGAGCGCCTTCATCCTGCAGAAGCTGAAGCGGGACGCCGAGTCGTACCTGGGCGAGAAGGTCACCGACGCGGTGATCACCGTCCCGGCGTACTTCAACGACTCCGAGCGCCAGGCAACCAAGGAGGCCGGTGAGATCGCGGGCCTGAACGTCCTGCGCATCGTCAACGAGCCGACCGCCGCCGCGCTGGCGTACGGGCTCGACAAGGACGACCAGACGATCCTCGTCTTCGACCTCGGTGGCGGCACCTTCGACGTGTCCCTCCTGGAGATCGGCGACGGCGTCGTCGAGGTGAAGGCCACCAACGGTGACAACCACCTCGGTGGTGACGACTGGGACCAGCGCGTCGTCGACTACCTGGTGAAGCAGTTCGCCAACGGCCACGGCGTGGACCTGTCCAAGGACAAGATGGCTCTCCAGCGTCTCCGCGAGGCCGCGGAGAAGGCGAAGATCGAGCTGTCCTCCTCGACGGAGACCACGATCAACCTGCCGTACATCACGGCGTCCGCCGAGGGCCCGCTGCACCTGGACGAGAAGCTCACGCGCTCGCAGTTCCAGCAGCTCACCGCGGACCTCCTGGACCGCTGCAAGACCCCGTTCCACAACGTCATCAAGGACGCGGGCATCCAGCTCTCCGAGATCGACCACGTCGTTCTCGTCGGTGGCTCCACCCGCATGCCGGCCGTCGCCGAGCTCGTCAAGGAGCTGACCGGCGGCCAGGAGGCCAACAAGGGTGTGAACCCGGACGAGGTCGTCGCCATCGGCGCCTCGCTCCAGGCCGGTGTCCTCAAGGGCGAGGTCAAGGACGTCCTGCTCCTCGACGTCACCCCGCTGTCCCTCGGCATCGAGACCAAGGGAGGGATCATGACCAAGCTCATCGAGCGCAACACCACGATCCCGACCAAGCGTTCCGAGATCTTCACGACGGCCGAGGACAACCAGCCGTCCGTGCAGATCCAGGTCTACCAGGGCGAGCGCGAGATCGCGGCGTACAACAAGAAGCTCGGGATGTTCGAGCTGACCGGTCTGCCGCCGGCCCCGCGCGGTGTCCCGCAGATCGAGGTCGCGTTCGACATCGACGCCAACGGCATCATGCACGTCGCCGCGAAGGACCTCGGCACCGGCAAGGAGCAGAAGATGACCGTCACCGGCGGCTCCTCGCTGCCGAAGGACGAGGTCAACCGGATGCGTGAGGAGGCCGAGAAGTACGCGGAGGAGGACCACGCCCGCCGCGAGGCCGCCGAGTCGCGCAACCAGGGCGAGCAGCTCGTCTACCAGACGGAGAAGTTCCTCAAGGACAACGAGGACAAGGTCCCCGGCGACGTGAAGACGGAGGTGGAGACCGCGCTCACCGAGCTGAAGGAGAAGCTCAAGGGCGAGGACACCGCCGAGATCCGCACGGCCACCGAGAAGGTCGCGGCCGTCTCCCAGAAGCTGGGCCAGGCGATGTACGCCAACGCCCAGGCCGAGGGCGGCCCGCAGGCCGACGCGCAGCCCGGTGCCGAGCAGGCGCAGGGCGACGCCCAGGACGATGTCGTCGACGCCGAGATCGTCGACGACGAGAAGGACTCCAAGGGCGGTGCGGCGTGACCGAGGAGACTCCGGGCTTCGAGGAGAAGCCCGACGTCCCCTCCGGCGCCACCCCTGACGACGCCGAGCCGAAGGCCGCCACCCCCTCCGAGGAGGAGGCGGCGGCCCCGGCCGGGGACGACGCGAACCGGGTCACGGCCCTGACCGCGCAGCTGGACCAGGCCCGCACGGCGCTCGGCGAGCGCACCGGCGACCTCCAGCGGCTCCAGGCCGAGTACCAGAACTACCGCCGCCGCGTGGAGCGGGACCGGGTCACGGTCAAGGAGATCGCCGTCGCGAACCTCCTGTCCGAGCTCCTGCCCGTGCTCGACGACGTCGGCCGCGCCCGGGAGCACGGTGAGCTCGTGGGCGGGTTCAAGTCGGTGGCCGAATCGCTGGAGACGGTCGTCGCGAAGCTGGGCCTCCAGCAGTTCGGCAAGGAGGGCGAGCCCTTCGACCCGACGGTCCACGAGGCCCTGATGCACAGCTACGCGCCGGACGTCACGGAGACGACCTGCGTGGCGATCCTGCAGCCCGGCTACCGGATCGGCGAGCGCACCATCCGTCCCGCGCGGGTCGCGGTCGCCGAGCCCCAGCCGGGGGCGGCTCCCGCGGCCGCGAAGGAAGAGAAGACAGACGACGAGGAGAGCGGTGGCGGCGAGGAGGTCTGACATCCTGTCCGATCACCTGGCAGCACACCGCCCGGCCACCAGGACCTCCCGTCCGGCCGGTGCCAGGGCCTGCGGGCCCGGCGCCGGCCGGACGGGGGGCTCCCGGCCGGTCGTCCGGAAGGAGGGACGTCGATGAGTACGAAGGACTTCGTCGAGAAGGACTACTACAAGGTTCTCGGCGTCCCCAAGGACGCCACCGACGCCGAGATCAAGAAGGCGTACCGGAAGCTCGCCCGCGAGTTCCACCCGGACGCCAACAAGGGCGACGACAAGGCGGAGGAGCGTTTCAAGGAGATCTCCGAGGCGAATGACGTCCTCGGGGACGCCAAGAAGCGCAAGGAGTACGACGAGGCGCGCGCCCTCTTCGGCAACGGCGGCTTCCGCGCCGGGCCCGGCGGCGCCCAGGGCAACTTCAACTTCGACCTGGGAGACCTCTTCGGAGGCGCCCAGGGCGGGGGCCAGGGCGGCGCCGGCGGTTTCGGCGGCGGTGGCGGCCTCGGCGACGTGTTCGGCGGCCTCTTCAACCGCGGCGGCGGCGCCGGTACGCGGGTACAGCCGCGGCGCGGTCAGGACATCGAGTCCGAGGTGACGCTCAGCTTCACCGAGGCGGTCGACGGGGCCACGGTCCCGCTCCGGATGTCCAGCCAGGCCCCCTGCAAGGCGTGCTCCGGCACCGGCGACAAGAACGGCACCCCCAGGGTCTGCCCGACCTGTGTCGGCACCGGACAGGTCTCGCGCGGCAGCGGCGGCGGCTTCTCGCTCACCGACCCGTGCGTGGACTGCAAGGGCCGCGGCCTCATCGCCCAGGACCCCTGCGAGGTCTGCAAGGGCAGTGGCCGGGCCCGCTCCTCGAAGACCATGCAGGTCCGCATTCCGGCGGGCGTCTCCGACGGGCAGCGCATCCGGCTGCGCGGCAAGGGCGCCCCGGGCGAGCGCGGCGGACCGGCCGGCGACCTCTATGTCGTCGTCCACGTCGACGCCCACCCGGTCTTCGGCCGCAAGGGCGACAACCTCACCGTCACGGTGCCCGTCACCTTCACGGAGGCGGCGCTCGGCGGCGAGGTGAAGGTGCCGACGCTCGGCGGGCCGTCCGTGACGCTGAAGCTTCCGGCCGGTACGCCGAATGGGCGTACGATGCGGGCCCGCGGCAAGGGCGCTGTCCGCAAGGACGGCACCCGGGGCGACCTCCTGGTCACCGTCGAGGTGACCGTGCCCACCGACCTCGGCACCGAGGCCAGGGACGCGCTGGAGGCCTACCGCAAGGCGACCGCGGACCACGATCCGCGGGCGGAGCTGTTCCAGGCGGCGAAGGGAGCTTGAGGTGGACGGCCGACGGCGTAATCCGTACGAACTGACCGACGAGTCCCCGGTGTACGTGATCTCGATCGCGGCCCAGCTCTCGGGCCTGCACCCGCAGACACTGCGCCAGTACGACCGCCTCGGCCTGGTCTCCCCCGACCGCACGGCCGGACGCGGCAGGCGCTACTCGGCCCGCGACATCGAACTGCTGCGCACGGTGCAGCAGCTGTCGCAGGACGAGGGCATCAACCTCGCCGGTATCAAGCGCATCATCGAGCTGGAGAACCAGGTCGCGGCGCTCCAGCAGCGCGTCGCCGAACTCTCGGCGGCCGTGGACGGAGCGGCGGCGGCGATGCAGCAGCGCGAGGCCCAGGTCCACGCGTCGTACCGGCGCGACCTGGTGCCGTACCAGGACGTGCAGCAGACGAGCGCCCTGGTGGTCTGGCGCCCGAAGCGGCCGAAGGACTGAGCGCTACCCGCTCGTGCGGCCCGTCATTCCGGAGTTGTCTCCGGCGCGACGGGCCGCTTCGCCGTGTACGGCGGTACGGGGCCGGCGGGGCCCGCGGGTCCTTCGACGGTGCCGGACTGGACGAGCAGGGCGCCGAGGTGGGTGCGGCTGGTGGCGCCGAGGGTCCGCATGAGCTTGGCGATGTGGGCGCGGCAGGTGCGGACGCTGATGGCCAGCTTGCGGGCCACGATCTGGTCGGTGTTGCCCTCCACGAGGAGGCGGGCGACGCTCAGTTGGACGGCGGTGACCGGCATGTCGTGCGCGGGCGCCTGGAGGGGCGTGGTGAGGGGTTTGGCCTGGGCCCACAGCACCTCGTACACCTGGATCAGGTAGCGCACGAGCGCCGGGTGGCGGATCTCCAGGGCCACGTCGCGGCGGGCGTTGGCGGGGATGAACGCGACGGTGCGGTCGAAGACGAAGAGGCGCTCGACCGTCTGCTCGATGGTGCGGACCTGGATGTGGCCCGGCGGCACCTCGTCCACGTACGCCTTGATGGCCGGGCTGTAGCGGGCGGGGTGCTGGTAGATGTGGCGCAGCGTCACGCCGCGCTCCGCCATGGACAGGGCGAGTTCCAGCCCCTTCTTGAGCTGTTCCGCGGGCCGGTTGCCGCTGGGCTGAAGGGTCAGGACCTCCTCCCGCGCGTCGTCCGTGGCGTTCTGGACGGCCGCCTCGATCAGCGGGATGCCTTCGAGGACGGTGATGGCCAGATTGGGGTCGGTGCTGGCGACGGACGCCAGGGGCGCGAGGGAGTCGGCCAGGGCGGCGGAGAGCCGGATGCGCTCGTGGATCTCTCTGGTGACGGGCTGCAGCAGATGGGTCAGGGCGGCGGAGGGCGGCACCGGACGGATCCAGTCATCGTCCTGGGGGTCGGGGTGAACGAGCGCCAATTCGGTGAGGCAGGGGACGGGTTCGAGCGCGGAGCGTGGCATGCGGCCGGCCGTGAGGGCCTCTGTGTACGTTCTGATGCCGGCGTCGCACAGTTCGAGTTCGCCGTGCGGGTGGTGCGATATGTCCTCGTCCTTGCGCATGTGTGACCCCCCACTTTCGGCAATGCAGCAAGATGACGGTGGTGGAAGCGTAGTCCGGCGGGTCAGTGTGGGGGTGTCGGGGGAGCCGGGAACTCCCCCGGCTGATCAAGGGCGTGGCCATGCTCTCCCCCGTTGCGTGGCGCGCCCGCCGGCCCGGGGGGTGGGGTTTCGGGGCCGATCCGGTCAGGAGTCCTGATCGAGGATTCCTGACCGGGCGATCAGGTAACCGAGCTGGGCGCGGCTGTTGCTGCCGAGCGCGGCGGCGAGCTTGGCGACATGGGCCCGGCAGGTGCGGACGTTCATCCCGAGGCGCCGTGCTATCGAGTCGTCGACGTGGCCCTCGACGAGCAGTTGGGCTATGGAACGCTGGACACCGCTGAGGCCGCGGGGTACGGAGTCGTACTTGATCTCTTCGCGCAGGGGGGCCGCCCGCGCCCACAGCTGCTCGAACACCTTGACGAGATACGCGACGAGACCCGGATGGCGCAGTTCCAGGGCGTTCTGCCGGTCGTCCGTCGCCGGGATGAACGCGACCGTGCGGTCGAAGATGATGAGCCGTTCGATGAGCTCCTCGAGGGTGCGGATCTCGACGTGCTCGTTGGCGATCTGCTCGGCGTAGGCCAGGGTTCCGGGACTGTGGCGGACCGTGTGCTGGTAGAGCGTACGAATGCTGACACCGCGGTCCACGACGGACAGTCCGCGCTCCAGCGCCTCGCTGAGCCGGTCCTCGCTCCGGCCGCCGCCGGGCTGGACGGTGAGGACCTCGGTCAGGCACTCTGCAGTGGCCAGATCGAGCGCCGCGTTGATCCGGTTGAAGCCCTCCAGCACGGTGATGGCGTGGGTCGTCGGTGCGTCCTGCGCGCTGATGTCCATGAACGGTACGAAAGATTCCGCCAGTCGGACCGAGTGCCGGCGGCGCTCCTGGATCTCGCGCTCGATGGGGTTCAGATGCTTCGCCAGCGCGGCCGACGGCAGTACGGGCCTGAGCCAGGCGGCGTCGTCGGGGTCGGGGTGCAGCAGCGCGAAGTCCATGAGGCAGGGGGCGGGTTCGACCTCGGCCCGCGCGATGCGGCCTGAACGCAACGCACTTGCGTAGAGACGCCTTCCTTCGTCACACAGCTCAGTGATGCCATGAGGATGTGTCGGCTTTGTATCACTTGTGACCATTTGTCCACCCCCCAGGTTCCTGAACATGCAGGAACATGATGCATCGACTCAGTGGTGTTCGTGTGCCCAGGTGAGACATCGTCTTTGGTGCGGGGGAGAAGAATCCACAAGTGAGGACGAAGCCGACTATGTATAAGCGAATGCTTCGCTCGGCGCTTGCCGCCTCGTTCGTCGCGGCTCTGGGTCTCGCGGCCCTGAGCGGCAGCGGCATCGCCTCGAAGATCGGGGGCGGATCGGCGGCAGGAGACATTGCCTGGTCGACCCGGGCGGACGCGACCGGCGACATCGCCTGGTTCGGCGGAAAGGCCACGCCGTCCGACATCGCGTGGCGTGTTCAGGCCGCGACCCCCGGCGACATCGCCTGGATCCAGCCGAGCCGGGCGGGCGCCTGACATGACCACCCCGCCGGACGACCGCACCTTCAGGCGTGAGATGGCGACGGCCTACCGTTCAGGGTGGCATTTCATCGATCTCGTCACGGCGCTTCCTCACCGTGGTGACTCGTTGATGGTCACTCTGTTCGGCGACCCGGTCGTCGTCGCCCGCGAGGACGACGGAGAGGTTCGCGCCTACCGTTGCCTGCGCAAGCCGCGAGGCGCGCCGCAGCCGGTTCGCTGTGCCATCCGGTACGACATGATCTTTGTGAATCTCGCGCAGCGTGACCACCAGCTGTTCGAACCAGAAGCCATTTCCGCCACCCCCCGCAGTGCCTGAGCGATCCCCCGTCGTTCCACGTCGCTCAGTCACTTCCCCCACACAACGGCGCCACCGTGACCTGAACACGGTGGCGCCGTTGTGCTGTGTCCGGACGGACGGACGCGCGGACGGGTTCAGCCGCGGCCGAGCGCCCGGTCCAGGGTGATCTCGATGACGACCCGGTCCGGATTGGGCGAGGGCACCCGGTCGTAGCGCTCCGTGTGGCGGCGTACGGCCTCCGCGACCCGCTCCGGGTCCGTGCTGATCCTGGCCACGCCCTCCAGGGTCGCCCAGCGGCGGCGGTGCACCTGGCACGCCGCGACGCGGGCGCCGTCCGGGCCCGCGGCGAGGATGTGGGCCACCTTGCGGCTGCGCTTGTTGGTGATCACCCGGGCCAGGCCGGCCTCGGGGTCGTACGTCACGCAGACGGGCACCACGTGCGGGGTGCCGTCGGGGCGGAGCGTGGTGAGCGTGCACACGTGGTTCTCGCGCCAGAACGCGAGGTATTCCGGGCCGGGCCGGTGTACGTCGACTGCCATGGCCCCAGCGTAGGCGGGGCGCGGCGGGCTGCGGTGGCGGGTGCCCGTGACGGCCGCTTCACTCGGAGGAGAGGTGGACCGTGTTTCGCCTTGAGTGGAATGCACTCAACTTTCGACGCGCCCAGCCTTGAGTGGAATAGACTCAACTTTGTACACGTTGACCGTGTCAGACGTGGGAACGGACCAGTCGTCGCAAGGAGGAGACAGCGCACGTGGACGCCGAGCTGACCAACAGGAGCCGGGACGCCATCAACGCGGCCACCAGCAGGGCCGTGAAGGACGGCCACCCCGATCTGACCCCGGGGCATCTGCTGCTGGCGCTGCTCTCGGGAGAGGACAACGAGAATCTCGTCGATCTGCTGGCCGCCGTCGAGGCCGATCAGGTCGCCGTACGCACCGAGGCCGAACGGCTCCTGGGCGCCCAGCCCAGCGTGACCGGGTCGACGGTCGCCCCGCCCCAGCCCAACCGCGAACTGCTCGCCGTCATCGCGGACGCCGCGCAGCGCGCCAAGGAGCTGGGCGACGACTACATCTCCACCGAGCACCTGCTGATCGGGATCGCCGCGAAGGGCGGCCGTGCCGGTGAGATCCTCGATGGACAGGGGGCCAGTGCGAAGAAGCTGCTGGACGCGTTCGAGAAGAGCAGGGGAGGGCGACGGGTGACCACTCCCGACCCGGAGGGCCAGTACAAGGCCCTGGAGAAATTCGGCACCGACTTCACCGCCGCCGCGCGCGAGGGCAAGCTCGACCCGGTCATCGGGCGCGACCAGGAGATCCGCCGCGTCGTCCAGGTGCTCTCGCGGCGCACCAAGAACAACCCGGTGCTCATCGGTGAGCCCGGCGTCGGCAAGACCGCCGTCGTCGAAGGGCTCGCCCAGCGCATCGTCAAGGGCGACGTTCCCGAGTCCCTGAAGAATAAACGGCTCGTCTCGCTGGACCTGGGTGCCATGGTCGCGGGCGCGAAGTACCGCGGTGAGTTCGAGGAGCGCCTGAAGACCGTCCTGTCCGAGATCAAGGAGAGCGACGGCCAGATCATCACGTTCATCGACGAGCTGCACACCGTCGTGGGCGCGGGCGCCGGCGGCGACTCCGCGATGGACGCGGGCAACATGCTCAAGCCGATGCTGGCCCGCGGCGAGCTGCGGATGGTCGGCGCGACCACGCTCGACGAGTACCGCGAGCGCATCGAGAAGGACCCGGCCCTGGAACGCCGCTTCCAGCAGGTGCTGGTGGCGGAGCCGTCCGTCGAGGACACCATCGCGATCCTGCGCGGTCTCAAGGGCCGTTACGAGGCCCACCACAAGGTGCAGATCGCGGACGCGTCCCTGGTCGCCGCCGCGACCCTGTCCGACCGCTACATCACCTCCCGTTTCCTCCCCGACAAGGCCATCGACCTCGTCGACGAGGCGGCCTCCCGGCTGCGCATGGAAATCGACTCCTCGCCCGTCGAGATCGACGAACTCCAGCGCTCGGTCGACCGGTTGCACATGGAGGAGCTGGCCCTCAGGAACGAGACCGACCCCGCCTCCAGGCAGCGCCTGGAGAAGCTGCGCCGCGACCTCGCCGACAAGGAGGAGGAGCTGCGCGGCCTCAACGCCCGCTGGGAGAAGGAGAAGCAGGGCCTCAACCGCGTCGGTGAGCTGAAGGAACGTCTCGACGACCTGCGCGGCCAGGCCGAACGCGCCCAGCGCGACGGCGACTTCGACACGGCGTCCAAGCTGCTGTACGGAGAGATCCCCGGCCTGGAACGCGAGCTGGCCGAGGCCGCCGAGGCCGAGGAGGAGGCCGCGAAGGAGCCCAAGGAGACCCTGGTCAAGGAAGAGGTCGGGCCGGACGACATCGCCGATGTCGTCGGCGCCTGGACCGGCATCCCGGCGGGCCGTCTCCTGGAGGGCGAGACGCAGAAGCTGCTGCGCATGGAGTCGGAGCTGGGCCGGCGCCTGATCGGGCAGACCGAGGCCGTGCAGGCCGTCTCGGACGCGGTACGCCGCACCCGCGCCGGCATCGCCGACCCCGACCGCCCCACCGGCTCGTTCCTGTTCCTCGGGCCGACCGGGGTCGGCAAGACCGAGCTGGCGAAGGCGCTGGCGGACTTCCTCTTCGACGACGAGCGGGCCATGGTCCGCATCGACATGAGCGAGTACAGCGAGAAGCACAGCGTCGCCCGGCTGGTCGGCGCCCCGCCCGGATACGTCGGTTACGAGGAGGGCGGCCAGCTCACGGAGGCGGTCCGCCGCCGCCCGTACACCGTCGTGCTGCTGGACGAGGTCGAGAAGGCCCACCCCGAGGTCTTCGACATCCTGCTCCAGGTGCTCGACGACGGCCGGCTCACCGACGGACAGGGCCGGACGGTGGACTTCCGGAACACCATCCTGATCCTGACGTCCAACCTCGGCAGCCAGTTCCTGACCGACCCCCTGGCCAAGCCGGAGGAGAAGAAGCGGCAGGTCCTGGAGGTCGTACGGGCCTCCTTCAAGCCGGAGTTCCTCAACCGGCTCGACGACCTGGTGGTCTTCTCCGCGCTGTCCGGCGACGAGCTGGCGCACATCGCGGGCCTTCAGATCGACCGGCTCGCGAAGCGCCTGGCCGAGCGCAGGCTCACGCTGGACGTCACGCCGGAGGCGCTGGCCTGGCTGGCCGAGGAGGGCAACGACCCGGCGTACGGCGCCCGGCCGCTGCGCCGCCTCATCCAGACGGCGATCGGCGACCGGCTCGCGAAGGAGATCCTGGCGGGCGAGATCCGGGACGGCGACACGGTCCGTGTGGACCGGTTCGAGGACGGACTGATCGTCGGCGCGGCGACCTGAGAGAGGCCGTTGGCCGGGAATGTGCCGCCCGAACTTTCGACCGGCACATTCCCGGCCTGGTCTGATCCATTATTCAACATCGGTATCCAGCCAAACGTTCTGTCCGGTCCCCCGTGCGTGAACTCCTTCCCCGGAGCGGTCCCGGCCCCGGTACACCGCTTCTGGCAAGGGAGTTCGCGATGTGGGCCCATGGCGCCCGGTTCGCGCCGCGCGACCAAACAGGACACCGCGCTTCACCTGCGGCAACCTGCCCGCGCCTGGGGTTAGAGGTCGATTCGGGCGGCCGGTAGCGTGCCCGCATGAACGAGCGGACAGGCGATGAGATAACCAACGGGCCCAAGAAGTCCAGATCTGACAATCTCTTTCACCTTGGCGAATTCCGTACCCTTTGGACTGCTTACGCTCAGTCGATCCTGGGCGACCAGCTGGCGCGTGTAGCGCTGTCGTTGCTTGTTTTCGAGCGTACGGACTCGCCGGGATGGACCGCGGCGACCTATGCCCTGACCACCCTGCCGGCCCTGTTGTCCGGGGTACTGCTCTCCGGACTGGCGGACCGGTTCCCCCGGCGCACGGTCATGATCAGCTGTGACCTGACCAGGATGGTGCTCGTCGGGCTGATGGCGCTGCCGGGGATGCCGCTGCCGCTGCTCGCCGGACTGCTGGTGCTGGCGCAGCTGGCCGAGGCACCCTTCGGCGCCGCCCAGGGCGCGCTGCTGCCCACCGTGCTCGGCGTCGAGCGCTACGAGCGCGGCCAGCGGATCATGCAGATCACCCATCAGGTCGGCCAGCTGGTCGGTTTCGCCGGAGGCGGGCTGCTCGCCGCGTGGCTGGGCAGCAACCGCTCGCTGGCGGTGAACGCGGCGACCTTCCTGCTCTCGGCTGCCCTCATCCGGTTCGGGGTGAAGGCCCGCCCGGTGACGAGCACCGAGGCCCGTACGGCGAAGCTCGGCGCCCGGGTCGGCGGCGCCGCCGCGCTGATCTGGTCGGACCGCAGGCTTCGCTCGCTGCTCGCACTGGGCTGGCTCGCGGGCTTCGTCGTCCTGCCGGAGGGGCTGGCCGCCCCGTTCGCGGACGAGGCCGGCGGCGGCGCCTACACAGTGGGGCTGCTGCTCGCCTCGCATCCGGCGGGCATGGTGCTGGGGGCGGCCCTGCTGGGGCGCTCCACGGTCGGGGACGAGAACCGGCGCCGGCTGCTCGGCCCGCTGGCGGTCGCCGCGAATGTGCCGCTGGTCGCCTATCTGCTCGGCCCCGGTGCGGAAGTGGCGATGTTCCTGCTGTTCGTCGCCGGGGTGTGTTCCGCCTACCAGATCACCGCCGGTGCCACCTTCGTCCTGCTGACCCCGGCCGACCAGCGGGGCCAGGCACTGGGTCTCGCCCGGTCGGGGATGATCGCCATGCAGGGCATCGGCGTGGCGTCCGGGGGCGCGGTGACCGAGCTGACCGGGTCCTCGGCGACCACCATCGGAGCCTCCGGGCTCCTCGGTGTGGCCTGCGCCGTTCTCGCCGCCACGGCCTGGACACGGGCCCGTGCCACCGGGCCGGGGATGATTCCCGAGAAGGCGTAGCCCGAGCGGTCTACGCCCCGGCGGCCAAACGCGGCTAGGGTCGTCGGCAGGAAACCACGAGATCCACAGGAGTACCAGCGATGTCTATCGACCCGTCCTCGATTCCGAACTTCGGGGCGCAGCCCGAACCGCAGGCGGCAGGACCGGAGGGCCCCGTCGTCCCCGACCAGGACCTCGTCAAGCAGCTGCTGGAACAGATGGAGCTGAAGTACGTCGTCGACGACGAGGGCGACCTCGCCGCGCCGTGGGAGGAATTCCGCACGTACTTCATGTTCCGCGGCGAGGGCGAGCAGCAGGTCTTCTCGGTCCGTACGTTCTACGACCGCCCGCACGACACGGACCAGCGTCCGGTCCTGCTCGACGCGATCGACGACTGGAACCGCCGCACCCTGTGGCCCAAGGTCTACACGCACACCCACGAGCCCGAGGAGGGCTCCGAGGAGACCGGCCCCTCGGTCCGGCTGATCGGTGAGGCGCAGATGCTCATCGGCACCGGTGTCTCGCTGGAGCACTTCGTCTCCTCGACGGTCAGCTGGGTGCGCGCGTCCATCGAGTTCGACAAGTGGCTGCTGGAGCGCCTGGGCCTGGCCCCGGCCGAGCAGAAGGCGGACGGCGCCGAGGGCGCGGAGCAGGCCGCTCCGGACGCCTGAGCGCCCGTACGCATGACGAGGCCCGGCGCGGGGAATCCGCGCCGGGCCTCGTCGTGTGTCACAGGTGTTTGAGCCGGGTAACGGCCTCCTGGAGCACATCGGTCCGCTTGCAGAAGGTGAAGCGGACGAAGGGCGCGCCCTGGTCCCGGTGGTCGTAGAACACGGCGTTGGGGACGGCCACCACCCCGCACCGCTCCGGCAGCGCCCGGCAGAACGCGATGCCGTCGCCGGCCGCGTCCAGCGGGCGGATGTCGGTGGTCACGAAGTACGTCCCGGCCGGCCGGTACACCCCGAACCCGGCCTCTGTGAGCCCCGCGCACAGCAGGTCCCGCTTGGCGCGCAGGTCCGCGCGCAGCTCCTCGTAGAAGCTGTCGGGCAGCCGCAGCGCCTCGGCGACGGCGTACTGGAGGGGGCCGCCGGAGACGTACGTCAGATACTGCTTGGCCGAGCGGACCGCCGTCACCAGCTCGGGGCTCCCGGTGGCCCACCCGATCTTCCAGCCGGTGTACGAAAAGGTCTTCCCGGCCGACGAGATGGTGACGGTGCGCTCGCGCATCCCGGGGAAGCCGGCCAGCGGCAGGTGCTCGCCCTCGAAGACCAGGTGCTCGTAGACCTCGTCCGTGACGACGAGGAGGTCGTGCTCGCAGGCCAGCTCGGCGATCGCGGCCAGTTCCGCACGGCTCAGGACGGTGCCGGTGGGATTGTGCGGGGTGTTGATCAGCAGCAGCCGGGTACGGCGCGTGACCGCCGCGCGCAGTTCGTCGAGATCCAGCCGGTAGGTGCCGGCGGAGGCGTCGGGACGCAGCGTGACGGGAACGCGGGCGGCGCCCGCCATGGCGATGCAGGCGGCGTACGAGTCGTAGTACGGCTCCAGCGCGATGACCTCGTCGCCCGGTTCCAGGAGCGCCAGGAGGGAGGCGGCGATGGCCTCGGTGGCGCCCGCCGTGACCAGCACCTCGGTGTCGGGGTCGTACGCCAGGCCGTAGCGCCGTTGCTGGTGGGCGGCGATCGCGGTGCGCAGCTCGGGCACGCCGGGTCCGGGCGGGTACTGGTTTCCGTGCCCGGCGCGCAGGGAACGGACCGCGGCCTCGCGGACCTCCTCGGGGCCGTCGGTGTCGGGGAAGCCCTGGCCGAGATTGATGGCTCCGGTGCGGACGGCCAGCGCGGACATCTCCGCGAAGATCGTCGTGCCGAACTCGGCGAGGCGGCGGTTGAGCAGCGGTCGTCCCTGTGTCATGGCCGCCATCCTGCGCGCAAGCTCTGGACTTGCTCAAGTCTGCTTTGGCCGTACGGGGCCGGGGGCATCTCCCCTGCACGCCGGAACGGGCGCGGAGCGGGGGGCCTCGCTTCGGGGGACGGAAGGACGTGAGGTCATGGGTGGTGTGCTGGCAGGGGTGATTCTGGTCGTGCTGGTCGTGGTCGTCGTCGCGATGGTGGCGGGGGCCGGCGGACGGGGGCGTGCGCCGTCGCGCAGCAGGCGGCGCGGTACGGCGGGCGGCTCGGCGGCCGGGGGCAGCTGGTGGGCCGGGGGCGGGGACGGGGGCTCGTCCTGCGGCAGCGGCGGGCACTCCGGCGGCGGCCACTCGGGCGGGGGCGGCCACTCGGGCGGGGGCGGCCACTCGGGCGGGCACTCCTGCGGCGGCGGCTCCTCGTGCGGTGGAGGTTCCTCCTGCGGCGGCGGGGGCGGGTGCGGCGGAGGCAGCTGACACGGGGCAGCTGGTCCGCGAGGTGTCCGGCGGGACGGGTGGGGTATGCGCCAAGTCCCGCCGGGCACCTTTTTGTTGGGCTCGTCGGCGGGTCTGCGGTGAACAGGTGAGCGGAAGGCCCCCGAGGGGATGGAAACCCCGGCAAGTTGGGCAAAAACGCTGTGAGTGCGGCGTAGTTCGTGATTCCCTCGGTGGAGAGAACATTCAGCCCTCGGACCCCAGTTGGACCTGATCGGGCGCTTCCCACCTCCCACGCGCACGACGCGGGGGCGTCCCCTGTCCACGTGTCCACGCGTGTTTGCGGAGCCGACCCATGCTCACGACCCTT
Source organism: Streptomyces sp. NBC_00708 (assembly GCA_036226585.1). Classification (GTDB taxonomy): domain Bacteria; phylum Actinomycetota; class Actinomycetes; order Streptomycetales; family Streptomycetaceae; genus Streptomyces. The sequence continues at coordinate 3,263,618 of CP108997.1, read as the reverse complement.
CATACGGCCTATTCCGACACCCGTGCCGCCGACCTGGCCTGGGCGCTGGGGCGCGAACCGCTCCCGGCGCTGGCCGTCCTCGACCTCGAACTCGCCGGGGCCACGATGCAGTTGCGGCTGCTCGGCGCCTCCCACCAGGTCCTCCTGGAGGAGGAGCGCGGCAGCTGTTCCGAGACCGTCGCCTGTATGCCCGGCAGCAGCACCCCGCTGCCCCTGGGCGTCGCCAAGCGGATCGGCGACTGGGAGTACGAGTTCGCGGCGCGCGTCGAGACCCTGGGCGCGGGCTCCTTCGCCGGCCGGGCGCAGGAGTTGCTGGCGCTCGTCGCCGACCACCCGCACGGCCTGGCCGGGACGTTTCCGGGCAGCCCGCACGCCTTCACCGCCATGCTCGCCCAGCGGACCGAGGGCCAGGTGCGGTGGCGGACCTGGCACGCGTACCCGCAGGAGGGCCAGCTCGTGGTGACGCGGACCAGGGTGGGCGTACGGATGCCGGCGGCGGCGCTGTGAGGGGTTCCGACTACGCCGCGGGTGCGCCAGTTACACCCTTGTGGGTGACAAGCGGCAAGCATTCCGTGACGTAGCGTTCGCGGCATGATCGACCAGCAGGTGTCGCTGCGAGGGGGCGCGGCGCGGCTTCCCGTACGGCCGAGGACCGGTCGTTACCTCGTGCTGGCCGCCGTCTTCGTCTGTGCCGCCTGCGGACTGGTGTACGAGCTCGAACTGGTCGCACTCGCCTCCTACTTGATCGGTGACTCGGTCACCCAGGCGTCCGTCGTGCTCTCCGTGATGGTGTTCGCGATGGGAATCGGCTCGCTGCTCGCGAAACGTTTACGCAGCCGGGCTGCGGTGGGCTTCGGACTGATCGAGGCGGCGCTCGCCCTGGTGGGGGGCTTCTCGGCGCTGGTGCTCTACGCGTCGTTCGCCTGGTTCGGCGAGTCGAGGTACGCGCTGGTCGCGTTCTCGCTGACCATCGGCATCCTGATCGGCGCGGAGATCCCCCTGCTCATGACGCTGATCCAGCGGGTGGACCGGCAGGACGCGGGCGGGGCCGTCGCCGATCTGTTCGCGGCGGACTACGTGGGGGCGCTGGTCGGCGGTCTCGCCTTCCCTTTCCTGCTGCTGCCGATGCTCGGCCAGCTCACCGGCGCGCTGCTGACCGGAGCGGTGAACGCGGCGGCGGGCGGAGCGCTGGTGCTGTGGGTGTTCCGGCGGGACCTCACGCGCCGGTCCCGGTGGCTGCTGATCGCCGCCAACGTGTCCGTGATCGCCGTGCTCGCCACGGCCGCGCTGCTGGCCGACGACTTCGAGCAGGCGGCGCGGCGCGCGGTCTACGGGGACCAGGTGCGGGTCGCCGTGCAGACCGATGTGCAGGAGGTCGTGCTGACCGGAGCGGGTCGCAGCTCCCTGGACCTGTATCTGGACGGGCGGCTGCGGGTGAGCTCGCGCGACGAGTACCGCTACCACGAGGCGCTGGTGCACCCGGCGATGAACGGCGCGCGTGCCCGGGTGCTGATCCTGGGCGGCGGCGACGGGCTGGCGGCGCGGGAGGTGCTGCGCTACCCGGACGTGCGGAGCGTGACGCTGGTGGAGCTGGACCCGGGCGTCACCCGGCTGGCCCGTACGGACCCCGCGCTCTCCGCGCTGAACGCGCACGCCCTGGACGACCCCCGCGTGACGGCTGTGACCGGTGACGCCTTCACCTGGCTGCGGACCGCCCACGGCCGCTACGACGTGGTGATCTCCGATCTGCCCGACCCCGGGATCTCGGCGAGCACCAAGCTCTACTCGGCGGAGTTCTACGGCCTCGTCGCCGAGGCCCTCGCACCCGACGGCCGGCTGGTGGTGCACGCCGGACCGCCCCTCGGCCGGCCGCGCACGTACTGGACGGTCGACGCGTCCATGCGGGCGGCCGGGCTGCGTCCGCGCCCCTATCGGATCAGCGGGCGCTCCTCGGGTTTCGCGGTGGGTCCCGACCGGGCCAGGGGCGGCACGGAGGGGGACCGCGGCTGGGGGTTCCTGCTGGCCGGTGCGGCCGCGAGGCCCACGTTGGGCCTCGCCCCGGACGCGCCCGCGCTGCGCTCCCTGAGCCTGCCGGGGCTGCTGGACGCGGGGCGCCTGGCGGAGGCCGGGCGGCTGTCGGGCCTCGCGCCGTCGACGCTGGTGCACCCCCGTTACTGGGACGAACGGTGAGCAGCCGGCGGGTGCGGAAGCGCTGACGTGATGGCCGGGGCTGAGTAGGCTCGTTCACCATGGAGCATGAGGTGTTCGTTCCGGTTCCGGTCCCGGCCCTGCGGCGGACGCTGGGCGATCCCGTCCGGGTCGCCCGCTGCGTACCGGGGTTCCAGCAGGACGCCGACGCGTCGGCGGGCCCCCTGGCGGGCCGGCTCAGAATCCGGGCCGGCGGCCACACCATCACCTATCGGGGCGCGCTGAGCCTCACGCCCCTGCCGGGCGACCCGGATGTGGATTCCGTGCATGCCGTCCTGGTGGAGGGCGACGGCACGGAGGCCCGGGGCGGCGGTACGGCACGGCTGTCGCTGAACCTTCGGCTGACGGAGGGCGAGGAGGGCACGTCGATCGCCTTCGAGGGCACGGTGAGCGGCGACGGCCGCCTCCGGGACCTCGAACCGGCCGCGGCGCTGTCGACGGCCCACCGGCTGCTGGACCGGTTCGTGCAGCAGCTCGTGACGGAGTCGCTGGCCGCCCAGGGCGAGGGCGCGGCGGACGAGGCGTGGGGCGGGGGCGGTGCGGCCGGTGGCGGGGCCTCCGAGGAGGAGCCGGGTGCCGCCGAGGTCTCCGCCGACGAGCTGGCCGTCGGGGAAGCCGTGGAGAAGGCGCTCGAAGAGGCCGCCGAGGAGGCGGACCAGAGCGGCCCCGAGCCCGCCGCCGGTTCCCCGCTCGGCGGCTCCGGGCCCATGAGCGGCGCCGACGAGACGCTGCCCACGCACGAGGCGGCCCCCGACGAGGCACCGGGCGCCGAGCAGCCGGGGGAGCGCGACGACGAAGAGTCCTCGGACGGGGAGTCCCTGTTCGACGCGCCCATTCCGCCGTCGTCGCTGGACCCGGTCGCCGGGATCGAGTTCACCGTCCCGGACGGGCCGCCCGCCGAGGCCGCGCACGCCCGGCGCACCATGATCGGGCGCAGCGCGGAGGAGGTCGACCACGCCCCGCCGCGCGGCCGGTACGCCCCCGTGCCCTCGCCCGATTCCGTCGGTGCGGGCGCCACGCTGCGGTGGGTCGCCCCGGCCGCCGCGCTGGCCATCGCCTCGGCTGTGGTCGTCAGCCGGGCGCTGCGGCGCCGGAGGTAGCGGCGCCAGTAGGGTCGTCCCGTGAGCAGTAGCGAGAAGGACGTCCGGCTCTCCGTCGGCGACACAGAGTTGACCGTGAACCCCGCCAACGGCTGCCGTATCAGCAGTCTGCGGATCGGCGGCACCGAACTGCTGCGGCAGGGGGAGCGGTACGGCTGCTTCCCGATGGTGCCGTGGTGCGGGCGCACCGAGAACGGGCGGTTCCGTGACGGCGGCGTCCTGCACCAGCTGCCGCTGACCGCTCCGCCGCACGCCATCCACGGCACGGGCCGGGACACGGCGTGGCACACCGCCCTGGAGAGCGACACCCAGGCCTCGTTCTACTACGACCTGGCCGACCCCTGGCCGTACCCGGGCCGGGTGACCCAGGCCTTCGAACTGGCCGAGGACTCCCTCACGTTGGCGTTCGGCATCGAGACGTACGGGGACTCCTTCCCGGCCCAGGCGGGCTGGCACCCGTGGTTCCACCGCCGGCTGGACGGCGGCGAGGAGGTCCGGATCGACTTCGACGCCGCCTGGCAGGAGGAGCGCGGCGAGAACCACCTGCCGACCGGCCGCCGGATTCCGCCCCTGGCCGGTCCGTGGGACGACTGCTTCGGGATGCCGGACGGTGTCGACGTCACCCTCACCTGGCCGGAGCGGCTGGAGCTGACCGTGAAGAGCCGGTCCGAGTGGGTCGTGATCTACGACGAGCAGGACGAGGCGGTCTGCGTGGAGCCGCAGTCGGGCCCGCCGAACGGGCTGAACACCGACCCGTACTACGTCACCCCGATCGACCCGCTGGAGATCGCCACCACGTGGAGCTGGCGCCGGCTCTGAGCACGGTCCCGCCGGACCGGCCCGGCGGGGGCGCTCCGCGCGGGCGGTCACGGGAGAGGCGCGCCTTATCCTCGTAGCCATGACTGACGTACGTGCTGAGCTGCTCCAGCAGATCAAGGACAAGGCCGTGGTTCACGGCAAGGTGACGCTCTCCTCCGGTCTGGAGGCCGACTGGTACATCGACCTGCGCCGCATCACGCTGGACGGCAAGGCCGCTCCGATGGTCGGTCAGGTCATGCTCGACGCGACGGCGGAGCTGGACTACGACTGTGTGGGCGGGCTGACGCTCGGCGCCGACCCGGTCGCCACGTCGATGCTGCACGCCTCCGCCGCCCGTGGCCAGGAGCTGGACGCCTTCGTCGTGCGCAAGGCGCAGAAGGCCCACGGGATGCAGCGCCGGATCGAGGGCGCGGACGTCAAGGGCCGGCGCTGCCTCGTCGTCGAGGACACCTCGACGACCGGCGGCTCGCCGCTGACCGCCGTCGAAGCCGTGCGCGAGGCCGGTGGCGAGGTGGTCGCCGTGGCCGTGATCGTGGAGCGCGGTGCGGCTCCGGCCATCGCCGAGGCGGGCCTTCCGTACGTCCACGTCTACACGGTCCCGGACCTCGACCTGGCGTGACCTGCGAGTTTCTCCGAAGGCGGCCGGTTTCACGTGAAACCGGCCGCCTTTGTCGTATCCCTGCGAACGGGAACCGCCGATCCTGGGGGACACCGCCGGGTGGAGCCGGAACCAGAGTCTGGGAAGATGGGGGCGACGATGACGTCGCCCCCAGGTCAGGGACCCAGCAACGCACACCCGCACATCCCAAGGAGCGGACAGATGCCCATCGCAACCCCCGAGGCATACGCCGAGATGCTCGACCGGGCGAAGGCAGGCAAGTTCGCCTACCCGGCCATCAACGTGACGTCGACCCAGACCCTGCACGCCGCCCTGCGCGGTTTCGCGGAGGCCGAGAGCGACGGCATCGTGCAGATCTCGACCGGCGGCGCGGAGTTCCTGGGCGGCCAGTACAACAAGGACATGGTCACGGGCGCGGTCGCGCTGGCCGAGTTCGCGCACATCGTCGCCGCCAAGTACGACGTCACCGTCGCGCTGCACACGGACCACTGCCCCAAGGACAAGCTGGACACCTATGTGCGTCCGCTGATCGACATCTCCGCGGAGCGTGTCGCCCAGGGCCGCAACCCGCTGTTCCAGTCGCACATGTGGGACGGCTCGGCCGAGACGCTGGCCGACAACCTGGCCATCGCCCAGGAGCTGCTGGCCAAGGCCGCCGCCGCCAAGATCATCCTTGAGGTCGAGATCACCCCGACCGGTGGCGAGGAGGACGGCGTCACCCACGAGATCAACGACGAGCTCTACACGACCGTCGACGACGCGCTGCGCACCGCCGAGGCGCTCGGCCTGGGCGAGAAGGGCCGCTACCTGCTGGCCGCGTCCTTCGGCAATGTGCACGGCGTCTACAAGCCGGGCAACGTCGTCCTGCGTCCGGAGCTCCTGAAGGACCTCCAGGAGGGCGTCGGCGCCAAGTACGGCAAGACCTCCCCGTTCGACTTCGTCTTCCACGGCGGCTCCGGCTCGACCGCCGAGGAGATCGCCACCGCGCTGGAGAACGGCGTCGTGAAGATGAACCTCGACACCGACACCCAGTACGCCTTCACCCGCCCGGTCGCGGACCACATGTTCCGCAACTACGACGGTGTCCTGAAGGTCGACGGCGAGGTCGGCAACAAGAAGACCTACGACCCCCGCACCTGGGGCAAGGCCGCCGAGGCCGGCATGGCCAAGCGCGTCACGGAGGCCTGCGCCAACCTGCGGTCCACCGGCACCAAGCTGAAGTAATTCCGTACGGATGTGTGGCGTGGGCCCGGCACCCCTCGGGGAGCCGGGCCCACGGCATGTCCGGACCCGGCACGCACGATCCGAGGGAACAGCTGTGAGCACGTCCTACGACTTCGACACCGTGATCGACCGCCGCGGAACCTGGTGCGTCCAGTGGGACGGGGTCGCGGACCGCTTCGGGGTGGACGGGCTGCTGCCGTTCACCATCTCCGACATGGACTTCAGGACGGCCCCCGAGGTGCTGGCCGCCCTCCGGGCCCGGCTCGACCATGGAGTGTTCGGCTACACGGACTGGCGGCAGGACGACTTCCGGTCCGCCGTCGCCCACTGGTACGCGACCCGGTACGACACCACGATCGACACCGGCCGGCTGGTGTACGGGCCGTCCGTGCTCAGCCAGTTCTCCCAGCTGCTCCAGATGTGGACGGCCGAGGGCGACGGCGTCGTCCTGCATACCCCCACGTACGACGGTTTCCGCAAGGCGATCCATGGCCTCGGGCGGGAACTGAGGGGGGTGCCGCTCGGGGACACGGACGCGCTGGAGCGGGAGCTCGCGCGGCCGGACAGCACGGTCCTCGTGGTGTGCTCCCCGCACAATCCGTCCGGCCGGGTGTGGACGGAGGACGAGCTCGCCGGGATGGCGGCGCTCGCCGCGCGCCACGGGGTGGCCGTGATCAGCGACGAGATCCACGCGGACTTCGTGCACGACGGCCGCCCGCACGTGCCGTGGACCCGGGTGGGCGGCGACGGGCGCTGGGCGGTCATCACCTCGGCCTCGAAGTCGTTCAACTTCCCCGCGCTGACCGGCTCGTACGGGCTCATCGGCAGGCCGGAGGACCGGACCGAGTACCTGCGCCGCATGGAGACGGCCGAGGGCCTCGCCTCGCCGGCGGTGCTCTCGCTGACCGCGCACATCGCCGCGTACCGGGAGGGCGGGCCGTGGCTGGACGCGGTGCGCGCATACGTCGCGGAGAACCTGGCCCTTGTCGCCGAGCGGCTGAACACCGCGTTCCCGGCCCTGGAGTGGGAGCCCCCGCAGGCCGGCTACCTGGCCTGGATCGACCTGCGGCGCGCGGGCGTCCGGGACGACGAGGCGCTGCAGCGGGTGCTGATCGAGCGGGAACGGGTCGCGGTGATGCCGGGGAGCACCTACGGGGCCGACGGCTTCGTGCGGCTGAACGTGGGGTGCGCGCGGAGCAAGGTGGAGGCCGGACTCGCGGCGCTGATCCGGGGCGTCGAGGCGGTACGCGACACCGTCTGAGGGCGGTCCCGGTGGCTCTCCGGTGCCGTGACGACGATGCTGGGGGGCATGGAGAAGAGCGAGGCGGACGGGCCCGGGATCCGAGTCGCCTCCGGCGCCGGGCGCTGGGTCGTCCTGACGACGGTGCTCGGGTCCAGCATGGCCATGCTCGACTCCACCGTCATCAACGTCGCCCTGCCCCGCATCGGCGAGGACCTGGGCACCGATCTGGCCGCGCTCCAGTGGACCGTCAACGCCTACATGCTGACCCTCGCCGGGCTGATCCTCCTCGGCGGCTCGCTCGGCGACCGCTACGGGCGGCGTCGGGTCTTCGTCGTCGGCGTCGTCTGGTTCGCCGCCGCCTCGCTGGTCTGCGGCCTCGCGCCGAACGCCGCCGTACTCATCGCCGCCCGCGCCCTCCAGGGTGTCGGCGGCGCCCTGCTGACGCCCGGGTCGCTGGCGCTGATCCAGGCGAGTTTCCACCCCGACGACCGGGCCCGCGCGGTCGGGCTGTGGTCCGGGTTCGGCGGGGTCGGGGCCGCCGTCGGGCCGTTCGTGGGCGGCTGGCTCGTCGACGGACCCGGCTGGCGCTGGGTGTTCCTGCTCAATCTGCCGCTCGCCGCCGTCTGCGTGCCCGTCGCGCTGCGCCACGTACCGGAGTCCCGTGATCCGCGCGCGCACGGGCGCTTCGATGTCGTGGGCGCGGTCCTCGGCGCCCTCGCGCTCGCACTGGTCACGTACGCGCTGATCGCGGCGCCGGGGCAGGGCGCCTCCCCGGTGGTGATCGGGGCGGCGCTGGGCGGGGTGGCCCTCGGGGTCGCCTTCGTCCAGGTCGAGCGGCGCAGGGCGGATCCGATGCTCCCGCCGTCGGTGTTCGCCTCCCGGCAGTTCACCGCCGTCAACATCGTCACCCTGTGCGTGTACGCGGCGCTCGGCGGCTACTTCTTCCTCTCCGCGATCCAGCTCCAGGTCGTCGCCGGGTACTCCGCCCTCGGCGCGGGCGCCGCACTGCTGCCGACCACGCTGCTGATGCTGCTGTTCTCGGCCGCGTCCGGCGAGCTGGGCCAGCGCATCGGCCCGCGCATCCCGCTGACCGCCGGGCCGCTGATCGCCGCCGCGGGGATGCTCCTGATGCTGCGGGTGGGGCCGGGCTCGGGCTCCGTCACCGGCTACCTCACCGACGTGCTGCCCGCCGTGGCCGTCCTCGGAGCCGGGCTGGTCACCGTGGTGGCACCCCTCACCGCGTCCGTCCTGGCCTCCGTGGACACCGCCAGGGCCGGGCTCGCCAGCGGGATCAACAACGCCGCCGCACGCGCCGCCGGCCTGATCGCGGTGGCCGCCCTGCCGCTGCTCGCCGGGATGGGGCCGGACGCCTACCGGGACGCCGGGGAGTTCGCCGCGACGTTCCGGCGGGCCATGCCGATGTGCGCCGGGCTGCTGGTGCTCGGCGCGCTGATCGCGTGGGCGACCGTGCGCAGGCCCTCCGAGCCCGAGGCGGCAACCGCACGGCCCGAGTGCGCGGTGCACTGCGGTGTCACGAGCCCGCCGCTGGAACCCGCACCGGAGACCGCCGGACCGGAGAGCACGGGCTGAAGGGGCGCTGACCGGAACGCGTCGCCCGCACCGGGATCACCGCCCGCCTGGTTCCCCGGGCGGGGCCCGTGCCAGGCACACTGGAACCCATGTCGATCCACGAGAACCTGCTCGGTGGCCCTGCCCCGACCCACCTGCCCGACGACCCGGAGCCGCGCGAGCTGCTCGCCGCCGGTACCGCGCCCGCCGATGTCGCCGCGAAGTACCCGACCTCCTCGCTGGCCTGGGCGCAGCTCGCCGACGAGGCGTTCGAGGGCGGCCGGGTCGTCGAGTCGTACGCCTACGCCCGCACCGGCTACCACCGCGGCCTCGACGCGCTGCGCCGGGCCGGCTGGAAGGGCCACGGGCCCGTGCCGTTCGAGCACGAGCCGAACCGCGGCTTCCTGCGCGCCCTGCACGCCCTCGCACGGGCCGCGCAGGCCATCGGCGAGCAGGAGGAGTACGAGCGCTGCTCGACGTTCCTGCGCGACTCCTCGCCGACCGCCGCCGAGACCCTCGGCTAGCCGACGCCGTACCGCAGGCCCCGCGGCTCCGCATCCGCGGCTGCGGGGCCTGCGCGCGTCCGGGGGCGGCGTTTAGGATGCGAACAGGGGACCGGAGCTCCACTTCCTCATGGAAGGGGCGGACCGCTACCCGGAAGCTCGTGTCGAGGAGACAGCGATGTCGACGATTCCCCCCGACCCCGAAGCCACCGGTGCGGCGACCCCGCACCTCGACTTCGCGGGCACGACTCCGTACGAGGACTATGTCCAGGCGGATGTCCTGACCCACCTCCAGCACCTCCGCTCGGACGATCCCGGCGAGATGGTCTTCCTGGTCACCACCCAGGTCATGGAGCTGTGGTTCACCGTCATCGTCCATGAGTGGGAGACCGCCGCGCACGCGATGCGCGAGGACCGCCTGGACGTCGCGCAGGACGCGCTGAAGCGGTCCCTGCGCGAACTGGAGGCCCTGAACGCCTCCTGGACGCCGCTCGCCCAGCTCACCCCCGCCCAGTTCAACTCCTACCGGTCCTCGCTCGGCGAGGGTTCCGGTTTCCAGTCCGCGATGTACCGGCGGATGGAGTTCCTGCTCGGCGACAAGTCCGCGTCCATGCTGGTGCCGCACCGGGGCGCGCCCCGCGTCCACGCCGAGCTGGAGAAGGCCCTCGCGGAGCCGGGGCTCTACGACGAGGCGCTCGCCCTGCTCGCCCGGCGCGGGCACGCGATCCCCGAGTCTGTGCTCGGCCGGGACCTGACCCGTAAGTACGAGCCCTCGCCCGAGGTCGAGGCCGTCTGGGCGGAGATCTACGCCAACCCGGACCAGAACGACGAGCTGGTCCGCCTCGGCGAGGTGCTCACCGATGTCGGCGAGCTCGTGTGGCGATGGCGCAACGACCATCTGCTCGCGACCCGGCGGGCCATGGGCTCCAAGACGGGCACCGGCGGCTCGGCCGGCGTGGCCTGGCTGGAGAAGCGCGCCACGAAGAACGTCTTCCCCGAGCTCTGGACGGCCCGCAGCCATGTCTGACCTGAAGGAGCGCGCACAGGCGCTCGACACTGCGGACACCCTCGCGCCGCTGCGCGGACTCTTCACCCTCGACGACACCGTCTACCTGGACGGCAACTCGCTCGGCGCGCTGCCGCGCCATGTGCCCGCCCGGGTGCAGGAGGTCCTCACCCGCGAGTGGGGCGAGCTGCGCATCCGCTCGTGGGGCGAGAGCGGCTGGTGGACGGCGCCGGAACGGATCGGTGACCGCATCGCCCCGATCGTCGGGGCGGCGCCCGGCCGGATCGTCGTCGGGGACTCGACGAGCGTGAACGTCTTCAAGGCGGTCGTCGCCGCGACCCGGCTGGCGCCGGAAGGCCGTGACGAGATCCTGGTCGACGCGCAGACGTTCCCCACCGACGGCTACATCGCCGCTTCGGCGGCCCGGATGACCGGCCACCGGATCGTCCCGGTCGCCCCCGCCGACGTGCCGGACGCGCTCGGTCCGCGGACCGCCGCCGTCCTGCTCAACCACGTCGACTACCGCTCGGGCCGGCTGCACGACCTGCCGGGGCTCACCGCCGCGGTGCGGGCCGCGGGCGCGATTTCCGTCTGGGACCTGTGCCACAGCGCGGGCGCGCTCCCCGTCGGTCTGGACGAGCACGGCGTGGACCTGGCGGTGGGCTGTACGTACAAGTACCTCAACGGCGGCCCCGGTTCGCCCGCCTACCTGTACGTCGCCGAGCGCCACCAGCCGGCCTTCGACTCGCCCCTGCCGGGGTGGACGTCGCACGCCGACCCGTTCGCGATGACGCCGGGCTACACCCCGGCCGACGGCGCGGTACGGGGCCGGGTCGGCACGCCCGACATCCTGTCCATGCTGGCCCTGGAGGCGTCGCTCGACGTCTGGGACGGGGTCGGGATCGACGCGGTCCGGGCCAAGTCCCTGGCGCTGACGGACTTCTTCCTGGAGTGCGTCGAGGCGTACGCCCCCGAGGGCCGGGTCACCTCGGTCACCCCGGCCGCCCACGCGGAACGCGGCAGCCAGGTCGCGCTGCGGTGCGACGACGCCGAGCCCGTGATGGCCGAGCTGATCGCGCGCGGCGTCGTCGGGGACCTGCGCCGGCCGGATGTGCTGCGGTTCGGTTTCACACCGCTGTACGTGGGGTTCGCCGACGCGGAACGCGCGGCACGGGTGCTCGCGGAGGTTCTGGCCGCTCCGGCGGCGTAGGCTGCCGCATCCGTCCGGTGACCGGCTCGCCCCGGTCACCGGACGGCGTCGCGCCCGGTCCCGGACGGGGTGCGGGGACGATCCGGCCTGGGGGACGGGGAGCATCCGGACCGCTTCCCGGGCGCCGGTCCTCCGCATCGATTCCCGGTGGGCGGGCCCGGCCCCCGTACTGGTACGGTCCCCGCAGGTCAGGCCAGTTGGGCCGGACGACAGGGAGGGTGGGAGCAGGATGTCGGACTCTGCCGCGCGCGAGCGGGACGCCGCCGAGACGGAGTCGGCCTTCGCGCATCCGGCCGTCGCTCCCGACGCGTCCGCCGCCTACGGCAGCCACCCGGACCAGGTCATCGACTTCTACGCCCCGCGCGACGGGCGCACCGGCGCGCCCGTCGTGGTCGTCCTGCACGGCGGTGCGTGGCGGGCCCCGTACGACCGCGCGCATGTGTCGCCGTTCGCGGACTTCCTGGCCCGGCGCGGGTTCGCCGTGGCCAGCGTCGAGTACCGGCGCGGCAGCGAGCTTCCGCAGCAGCGCGGCTCGGGCCCGGTCGCGGGCCGCTGGCCGGAGACCTTCGAGGACGTGGCCGCCGCCATGGACGCGCTGCCGGAGCTGCTGGCGCGGGAGCTGCCCGCAGCGGACAGCCGCCGGATCGTCGTCACCGGGCACTCGGCGGGCGGGCAGCTGGCCCTGTGGGCCGCCGCCCGGCACGTCCTGCCCGAGGGGTCGCCGTGGCGGCTGGTGAGGCCGCCCGCGCTGCGGGGCGTGGTGGCCCTCGCGCCGATCGCGGACTTCTCGTCGGCGGTAGCGCTCGACGTGTGTGCCGGGGCGGTCGGGCAGCTCCTGGGACCGGCGGCGGACTTCGCCGGGCGGAGCGCGCACGCGGACCCGGCCCGGCTGCTGCCCACCGGCATCGCGACCGTCGTCGTCCAGGGCACCACGGACCTCACGGTGCCGGCGGCCGTCTCCGAGGCGTTCGTCGACGCGGCCGCGAAGGAGGGCGAGACGGTGGGGCTGACACTGCTGCCGGACGTCGGCCACTTCCCGCTGATCGACCCGGCCGCCGACGCGTGCGCGGTGGTCGCCGAGGAGATCGCCCAGCTCGCCTGGTAGGCCGCGCGATGGCTGGGCGGCTGTGCGCGGCAGCCGTGCTGCGGGCCGGGCGGGGTCCGCGTCGTACGCGTGTAGTACTTGCGACGGACGGCCGGGAATCCGTATCACTGCTGACGACCCGGTCCGCCGCCCCGCCTACCGTGGAGGCGTGACCGAGACCAAGACCAGAAGCCCGGAGCTCCGGCTCGCCGCGGGTGCGATCGACGAACTGCGGCACGACCTCCTCCAGGACGCGTTCGCCTACCGCCCGATGGCACCGATGCGCACCGACGGGCCACTGACCCGGCGGCTGCCGGGGCGCCTCGGGACGGGGGCCGCATGGATTCCGCACGCGGCGGTGCTGGGCGCCGCGCTGATCACCTTCATGGCGGGGTTCACCGAGACGGGCAACGCCGGCGTCCTGCTGTCCGGGCTGCTGCCCGCCATCTGCGTGGCGATGACGCTGATCAGGCCGGTCGGGGCGTTCTGGATGGCCATGGCGCTGATGCCGGTGAGCGCGGTCGTGGGCGGCGAAGGGCCGTGGGGGGCGACCACCTTCTTCTCCCACCTGGTGGTGCTGTTCGTCGTCGCGGCCAGGACCCGGCCGCGCACCGCCGCCTGGATGTGGGCGCTCACGCTGCTGCTGGGGCTCGTCGTCGAGAGCGTCGTCACCGGCGGGGACGGCGGGGCGAGCACCGCGGCCATGGCGGTGGCCTCGGCGTTCGCGCTGCTCGTGGTGAGCCTGGTCCAGGTCCGGCGGGAGGCGCAGCGCGAGGTCACCGTGCAGCGCACCGTGACCGCTGTCGAACGCGACCGGCGCACGCTGCTGGAGGAGCGCACCACCATCGCCCGCGAACTGCACGACGTGGTCGCCCACCACATGTCCGTCGTCGCCATTCAGGCCGAGGCCGCCCCGTACCGGGTGGAGAACCCGCCGCCGGAGCTGGAGCAGGCCTTCGTCACGATCCGGGAGAACGCCGTGGCCGCGCTCACCGAACTGCGCCGGGTGCTCGGCGTCGTCCGGGCCGACGACTACGAGGCCCCGGACGCACCGCAGCCCACCCTCGCCGACCTCGACCGGCTGCTCGCCAACGTCGGGGAGGCGGGCCTCGTGACGGAGAAGGCGGTGACCGGCGCGGTGCGCGAACTGCCGCAGGGCGTCGAACTGTCGGCGTACCGCATCATCCAGGAGGCCCTCAGCAACAGCCTGCGGCACGCCCCGGGCGCCCCCGCGAGGGTCGAGATCGGCTACGTCCTGGGCGGGCTCGGCCTGCGCGTCGTCAACGGGCCCGCGACCGGTCCGGTGAAGCCGTCACCGGGGGCCGGGCACGGAATCACCGGGATGCGGGAACGGGTCGCGATGCTGAACGGCGAGATGACCGCCGAGGCCACCGCGGAGGGCGGCTACGAGGTCACGGCCTTCATCCCCGCCCAGCCGATCGGGTCCGGCGAGCCCGGGACAACCGGCACGACCGGCACGACCGGCACGACCGGCACGACCAGCACGTCCGGCGCGTCCGGTGCCTCCGTGGAGCAGGGATGACGACGCCGCCCGCCGCGCCGATCCGGGTCCTGATCGTCGACGACCAGATGATGGTCCGCGAGGGCTTCTCGGTCCTGCTCAACGCCATGCCGGGCATCGAGGTCGTCGGCGAGGCGGTCAACGGGCGCGAGGCCGTCTCCCAGGTCGCCGCCCTCCGCCCCGACGTGGTGCTGATGGACATCCGCATGCCCGAGCTCAACGGCATCGAGGCCACCCGCGAGATCGTCGCCGCCGACGCGGACGCGAAGGTCCTGGTCCTCACCACCTTCGACCTCGACGAGTACGTCTACCAGGCCCTGCGCGCGGGTGCCTCCGGCTTCCTCCTCAAGGACGCCTCGGCCCGCCAGCTCGCCGACGGTGTACGCGTGGTCGCCTCCGGCGAGGCACTGCTGGCACCCACGGTCACCCGGCGCCTGATCACCGAGTTCTCCAAACTCGCGTCGGCCCCGCGTCCCCCGGCGCTGGCCCGGGTCGGCGACCTCACCGAACGCGAGACGGAGGTGCTCGTGCTCATCGCGCAGGGCCTGTCGAACGCGGAGATCGCCGGTCACCTGGTCGTCGCCGAGTCGACGATCAAGACCCATGTGAGCCGCATCCTGGTCAAACTGGGCCTCCGCGACCGCACCCAGGCCGCCGTCTTCGCTTACGAGGCCCGGCTGGTCACCCCTTCCTGAGCAGGCCGCCGGGTGCGATGCGTGGCGGCGGCGCGGCCGGCCCGCCCGGTGCGCGTGGTCCCGGCAGGGCTGGCCCGGTCGGGGGTGGCCGGTTAGCGTCGGGCCATGGAACAGCCCAGCATCCCCGCCGCCCCGTTCGACCCCTGGTCGGCGGCGTTCGTCGCCGACCCGTACCCCGCCTACTCGGGGCTGCGGGCCACCGGCCGGGCGCACTACTTCGAGGCCACCGACCAGTGGCTCGTCCCGCACTACGCCGACGTGTCGGCCCTGCTGCGTGACCGGCGGCTGGGGCGCACATACCTGCACCGGTTCACGCACGAGGAGTTCGGCCGGACACCGCCGCCTCCCGAGCACGAGCCGTTCGAGACGCTCAACGGGCAGGGGCTGCTGGACCTCGAACCGCCGGACCACACCCGCATCCGCCGGCTGGTGTCCAAGGCGTTCACCCCGCGCACCGTCGAACAACTCGTCCCCACCGTCCAGCGGCTGGCCGCCGGACTCGTCGACGACTTCGTCGAGCAGGGCGGAGGCGACCTGCTCTCGGCCGTCGCCGAGCCGCTGCCCGTGGCGGTGATCGCCGAGATGCTCGGCATCCCCGAGTCCGACCGCGCCCCGCTCCGGCCCTGGTCCGCGGCGATCTGCGGGATGTTCGAGCTCAATCCGTCCGAGGAGACCGCCCGCGCCGCCGTCCGTGCCTCCCTCGAATTCTCCGCGTATCTGCGCGAGCTGATCGCCGAGCGGCGCGCGACCCCGGGGCCCGACCTCATCTCGGCCCTCGTCGCCGCCCACGACGAGGGCGAGCGGCTGACCGAGCAGGAGATGGTCTCCACCTGCGTCCTCCTTCTGAACGCCGGGCACGAGGCGACCGTCAACACCACGGTCAACGGCTGGTGGACGCTGCTGCGCCACCCCGGGCAGCTGGCCGCCCTGCGCGCCGACCACGGACTGCTGCCCACGGCGCTGGAAGAACTGATGCGGTACGACACCCCCCTCCAGATGTTCGAGCGCTGGGTCCTGGACGACATCGAGATCGACGGCACGGTCATTCCGCGGGGCTCCGAGGTCGCCCTGCTCTTCGGCTCCGCCAACCGCGACCCGGCACGCTTCGCGGCCCCGGACACCCTGGACCTCGCCCGGCGGGAGAACCCGCACATCACCTTCGGTGCCGGAATCCACTTCTGTCTGGGCGCGCCGCTGGCCCGTGTCGAGCTGGCGGCTTCCTTCGGCGAGCTGCTCCGCAAGGCCCCCGGCCTGCGCCTGGCCGCGGAACCCGAGTGGAACCCGGGCTACGTCATCAGGGGCCTGAAGGAGCTGCGGGTCGAGGTATGAGCCCGGGGGCGGGCGAACCCCGGCATCCGCCCGCCCCCCGGCCTCCAGCCCCCCGCCTCACGCCCCGCCGGTCTCCAGCCCCGGACCGCCGCCCCCCAGCCGCCAGGTCAGCAGGTCGCGAGCCGCCTCATGTCAGCAGGTCGCGGCGGCGCAATGCCGCCAGAGCGGCGGCCACCAGCACCGCCGACAGTGCGGTCAGGAGCAGTACCGGCCCCCACTCCATCTCCGCCCCGGGGAGCTTCGGAAGGTGGGTGAACGGCGACGCGTCCATCACCGGCTGCGGCAGGTCCAGGGCGGGCCCGATCCAGCCGAGTGCCAGGCAGAGGCCCACCAGGCCCCAGCTCGCGGGGGCCGCCTTCGGTATCGCCCCGTACAGCAGGGCCGTGACCCCGCCGAGCAGCCAGATGGCGGGCAGTTGCACCAGGGCGGCACCGAGCACGGCCGGAAGCGCGTGTCCGTACCCGGCCGCGAGGCCGAGACCGCCGACCGCCATGATCAGGGCCGCGCCGCCGAAGGCGATGAGCAGATGACCGGCTGCCCAGCCGAGCCGGCCGGTCCCTCCGGCGAGCACAGGCTCGGCGCGCCCCGCGGTCTCCTCACCGTGCAGCCGGAGCACCGATGCGGCGATGTACAGCGCCGCGACCGTGCCGAGGACGGAGACCATCGAGGCGAGGAACGCGTCCGTGAGGCCGGACTGCCCGCCCATCCGCTCGAAGATCTCCCTGGCCTTCTCGTTGTCCCCGACCAGGTCCGCCGCTCCGCCGGCCAGTCCGCCGAACACGAAGCCGACGACCGCGAAGGACACCGCCCACCCCAGGAGCGAACCGCGCTGAAGGCGTATCGCAAGATCCGAGGCGGTGGCCATCCGCCCCCGGGCCGGCCCCGGCCGCGCTGCCAGAAAGCTCATCCCCACATCCCGGCGCCCGGCCAGCGCGTACGCCACGACGCACTGCACGGCCACCGCGCCGCCGATCATGAGGAGCACCCACCACCGCTCGCCCGCGTACGGCCGGACGTTCTCCGCCCAGCCGAGCGGGGAGAGCCAGGTGAGGACGGAGGAGCCGTCGTCCGCCGCCGAGTCGCCCGCCGCCTTCAGGACGAAGGCCGCGCCGGCCACTGCCGCCGTGAGCCCCTTCGCGAGGCGTGCGCTCTCGGTGAACTGTGCGGCGATCGCGGCGGTACAGGCGAACAGCACGCCCACCCCGGCGACGGCCGACGCGAGTGCCACCGCCCCCGCGCCTCCGGCACCCGAGCCGGCCATTCCGGCGACGATCACCAGGGCCAGGGCAGCTTGGGCGATCAAGGCCGCGAGCAGCGCGGCGGTGAGCGGCGCCCTGCGCCCCACCATGGCTGCGGAGAGCATCTCCTGACGGCCCGTCTCCTCCTCCTCGCGCGTGTGCCGCACGACGACGACCAGGCTCATTACGGCGGCCAGAGCGGCCCCGAAGGCCAGCATGCGCCAGCTGACGAGTCCGCCCACGGAGTCGTCGAACACCGGCCCGTACATGGCCCGTACCGAGCTGTTGCCGTTCATCGACGCGGCGAGCTCGGCCCGCTGGGCGGGGGTTTCGTAGAGCGAGGAGAGGGATGAACCGACGGAGGAGAACGAACCGCCGAGCACGAGCACCCAGACAGGGATGACGATCCGGTCGCGCCTCAGCGCGAGCCGCAGCAGGGCCCAGGTCCCCGCCA
Organism: Streptomyces sp. NBC_00708; assembly: GCA_036226585.1. Classification (GTDB taxonomy): domain Bacteria; phylum Actinomycetota; class Actinomycetes; order Streptomycetales; family Streptomycetaceae; genus Streptomyces. The sequence continues at coordinate 3,245,795 of CP108997.1, read as the reverse complement.
GCTGCCCGGTGCCGGACCGGCGTCGCGCACCGGCCGTCGCGGTCAAAGGCACGGCGGTCATCGCGCCACCACCTCCGACGACTGCCCGGCGTCCGGCGTGTAGTGGCGGAGGAACAGCTCCTCCAGCGTGGGCGGGGTGCTCGTCAGCGTGCGGACACCGGATGCGGACAGGGACTTGAGGACGGCGTCCAGCTGGTTCGTGTCGACCTGGAGCGAGACCCGCCGTCCCTGTATGCCGAGGTCATGGACCCCCGGGAGCTGCGTCAGACCGTCCGGATCACGCATCAGCTCGGCGCTGATGTTCGTCCGCGTCAGATGGCGCATGTCCGCCAGCGATCCGGTCTCCACCGTCCGGCCCTGCCGGATGATGCTGATCCGGTCGCAGAGCGATTCGACCTCGCTCAGGATGTGGCTGGAGAGCAGGACCGTCCGCCCGCGCTCGCGCTCCTCGGCCACGCAGCTCTGGAAGACCTCCTCCATCAGCGGATCGAGCCCGCTGGTCGGCTCGTCCAGGATCAGCAGATCGACGTCCGAGGCGAAGGCGGCGACCAGCGCCACCTTCTGCCGGTTTCCCTTGGAGTAGGTCCGGCCCTTCTTCGTCGGGTCGAGCTCGAAGCGGTCGACGAGATCCGCGCGCCGGGCCTCGTCGAGTCCGCCGCGCAGTCGGCCGTACAGGTCGATCACCTCGCCGCCGGAGAGGTTGCGCCACAGCGTGACGTCCCCGGGGACGTACGCCACGCGCCGGTGCAGCTCGACCGCGTCGTGCCAGGGGTCCCGGCCGAGCAGCTGAGCAGCGCCCGAGTCCGCTCTCAGCAGCCCCAGCAGAACCCGGATGGTGGTGGACTTTCCCGACCCGTTCGGCCCGAGGAAGCCATGGACCTCACCGGTCTCGACGGCCAGGTCGAGACCGTCCAGCGCCCGCGTCCGGCCGAACGACTTGCACAGTCCGGCCACGGTGATTGCCTTCGTCATGATTTTGAACGTACGCTACTTTCACAACTTTGTGAAGTTAAGGAACCGTATAAACTCGAAGGAGTGACAGGCAGTGGCGAACCGGGGAAGAGGAGCGGGATGAGCGGCGAATCCGCGCAGGAGAGCGCACCGAGCGGCGCGGTCCAGACTCACGGGGGCCGGGACGCGGAGGCGGTCGCCCGTTTCGTCGAGCGGTTCGCGTCCGAGATGACCGAGGCGGGGATGCAGCGCATGGCGTCCCGCGTCTTCGCGGCGCTGCTCGCGGACGACGACGCCTCGATGACCTCGGCGGAGCTCGCCCTGGCCCTGCAGATCAGCCCCGCCGCCGTGTCCGGCGCGATCAACTACCTCACGCAGGTCAGCATGGTCGGCCGCGAACGCGAACCGGGCTCGCGCCGCGACCGCTACCGCCTGCACAACGAGATCTGGTACACCACCTTCGCCAGCCGCGACCAGGTGCTGACCCGCTGGGAGCGCACCCTCAAGGAGGGCGCGCGCACCCTCGGCGAACACACCCCGGCCGGGGCCCGGATCGCGGAGACGGCCGCGTTCTTCGAGTTCCTCCAGACGGAGCTGGAGGGGCTGATGGGCCGCTGGGAGGAGCACCGCAAGACCCTCGACCTGCCGACGGGCGGTCCGGAGTCCGGCGCCTGAGGACCGGACAACCTGCCGGACCTGCCGGACCTGCCGGACCTGCCCGCCGCCCCGCTAGCGTGCCGGAAGCATCAGCCCCCAGGCCCCCGCCCGTACGGTCCATGTCCGGGTCCGCACCGGCCCCGCGACCTGTATGTCCGCCCGGTAGCGGAAGTCCGCCCCCGAGACCGTGACGGCCTTGGCCTCCGTGGTGACAGGCGCGGTGTCCGGCGCGTCGATCGTCACGGCCGCCACGCCGTCGTCACCGCACCCCGAGGTCACCGTCACCGAGGCGACCGGGCGGTCCAGATCGTTCAGCACCACGCCGTCGGCCTCCACGCGCAGCCGGTGCGTCGCGGGCCCGCTGGGCGGCTCCGGAGGCGCGGGGCGCACCAGGGTGCGGACCAGGGAGCGGCAGGTGTCCCAGACGGTCGTCATGCCCGAGCGGTCGGCCCCCGTACCCGGGGCGCCGTTCAGCGCGGGGATGCGCAGCGCGCCCAGGACCACGCCGTCGCTGTCGTCGACGAGCAGGTCCAGCCGGCGCACCGCACCGTCCAGCGCCGTGCGCGCCGCCGCCACGGCGCCGTTCGGCACGCCGAGGGAATGCGCGAGTTCCAGGGTGTCCGACGCGCCGACCGGGACCAGCGAGAGCGCGCTCATGGCGGGCTCCCGTTCCCGGTGCAGCAAGGACACCGCGCGCCGCAGTGCCCGGTCGTCGCCGATCACCACGGGGCGCCGGCCGCCCCGGCGCGCCAGGGCACGGGCGAATTCCCCGGGGCTGTCCGGGAGGCAGATCTTGGCGTGCGAGCCCGCGCTCAGCACGTCCTTCGCGATGCGGACGGACTCGCCGTCCGTCCGGCGGGCGACCGGATCGATCACCACCAGCAGATGGGGCGCACCGTTACCGGGGGGCTGGGCAGCCGACACCTCGGTCCTTCCTCGGGTAGCATCTTGGTGCAAGAGCCCCTTGCGCTATTGCGCCAGGGGCTTCGTCTATTCCGGGGCACCCGGTTCGACGGTTCGGACTGTGCCGTACAACGACGTACGGCATGTACGGCGTTTTCCTACGCCCCCTGACCTTGGACATGCCCCGCCCGGAAGGGGTGTACGCCTGTGCCCGCACTTGTGCTGCTCGGTGCTCAGTGGGGTGACGAGGGCAAGGGAAAGGCCACCGACCTCCTCGGTGGATCCGTGGACTATGTGGTGCGCTACCAGGGTGGCAACAACGCCGGCCACACGGTGGTCGTCGGCGACCAGAAGTACGCACTGCATCTCCTCCCCTCCGGCATCCTGTCACCGGGATGTACCCCGGTCATCGGCAATGGTGTCGTCGTCGACCCGGCGGTCCTGCTCTCCGAGCTGAGTGGGCTCAACGACCGCGGCGTGGACACGTCGAAGCTGCTGATCAGCGGCAACGCTCATTTGATCACCCCGTACAACGTCACCGTCGACAAGGTGACGGAACGGTTCCTCGGCAAGCGCAAGATCGGCACCACCGGCCGGGGTATCGGGCCGACGTACGCCGACAAGATCAACCGTGTCGGCATCCGCGTCCAGGACCTCTACGACGAGTCGATCCTGGAGCAGAAGGTCGAGGCGGCCCTGGAGCAGAAGAACCAGCTTCTGGCCAAGGTCTTCAACCGGCGCGCGATCGAGGCCGGCAAGGTCGTCGAGGACATGCTCCAGTACGCGGAGCAGATCAAGCCCTACGTCGCCGACACGACGCTCATCCTGAACAACGCCATCGACGCGGGCAAGGTCGTCCTGTTCGAGGGCGGTCAGGGCACGCTGCTCGACGTCGATCACGGCACGTACCCGTTCGTCACCTCGTCGAACCCGACCGCGGGCGGTGCCTGCACCGGTTCCGGCGTGGGCCCGACCAAGATCAGCCGGGTCATCGGCATCCTCAAGGCGTACACCACCCGCGTCGGCGCCGGTCCGTTCCCGACGGAGCTGCTCGACGAGGACGGCGAGGCGCTGCGCCGGATCGGCGGCGAGCGCGGTGTCACCACCGGTCGTGACCGCCGGTGCGGCTGGTTCGACGCGGTCATCGCGCGGTACGCGACCCGGGTCAACGGCCTCACGGACTTCTTCCTCACCAAGCTGGACGTGCTGACCGGCTGGGAGCAGATCCCGGTGTGCGTGGCGTACGAGATCGACGGCAAGCGCGTCGAGGAGCTCCCGTACAGCCAGACCGACTTCCACCACGCGAAGCCGGTCTACGAGATGCTTCCGGGCTGGTCCGAGGACATCACCAAGGCGAAGACGTTCGCCGACCTGCCGAAGAACGCGCAGGCGTACGTGAAGGCGCTGGAGGAGATGTCCGGCGCCCCGATCTCCGCGATCGGTGTCGGCCCCGGCCGTACCGAGACCATCGAGATCAACTCGTTCCTGTAGACACACGGGCACGCGCGAGGGCCGGGGCGGTGGTCGAGCCCCGGCCCTCGCGCATGTGCGTCCTCGGTGACTCCGGCTGGTCTAGACCTTGACAGGTTCAGACCAGCGACGGTTGGGTGCAGGGAATGCCCGCACGGCCCGCCCCCCGAGGTGTGCGGCGAGCCATGCCCGTCCTCGTCGAAGGAGTGAGCAGCGCTGAACCGCATCAAGAGCATCCTGACCGTACTGGGCGCAGTCGTCGCGACGGCGGCTTTCCTGCCCGGCGTCGCCGCCGCCGCACCGGCCGCCTCGGACACCGCCGACTCCACGTCGTGCGCACCCCTGTGGGACTCCTCGACCGCCTACTCGGCCGGCGGTGCGGTCTCGCACCACGGCCGCAACTGGACGGCGAAGTGGTGGACGCGGAACGAGAATCCGGGCGCCACCACCGTCTGGGCGGACGCGGGCGCCTGTACGGGAGGGGTCTCGGACTTCGTCATCAGTGAGGCGGAGTTCGACGAGATCTTCCCCGAGCGCGACTCGTTCTACACGTACCAGGGCCTGATCGACGCGCTGCACGCGTACCCGCGGTTCGCGAACACCGGGACCGAGCAGACCAGGGCCCGGGAGGCGGCGGCGTTCCTGACGCACGCCGACTTCGAGTCGGTCGGCCTGCGGTACGTGAAGGAGATCAACGAGGCCAACTACTGGATCAAGTGCGACTACAGCCAGCCGTTCGGCTGCCCGGCGGGCCGGTCCGCGTACTACGGGCGGGGTCCGATCATGTTCAGCTGGAACTTCAACTACAAGGCGGCGGGGGACGCGCTCGGCCTCGACCTGCTCAACGACCCGTGGCTGGTGGAGCGCGATCCGTCGGTCGCCTGGCAGACCGCGCTCTGGTACTGGAACACCCAGAACGGGCCCGGCACGATGACGTCCCACGACGCCATGGTCGGTGGCGCGGGGTTCGGCGAGACCATCCGCTCGCTCAACGGCTCGCTGGAATGCAACGGCGGCAACCCCGGCTCGGTGCAGGCGCGCGTGGCCAAGTACGAGCACATCACGGATGTCGTCGGGGTCAACCCGGGCTCAGGGCTTACCTGCTGAGGCTTCTTCAAACCCCGGGGCCGCCGCGATCCCGCATCGTGGACGGGTCCCGGGGTTCTTCTTTCGGAGGCATCCCATTGTTGGTCTAGACCTTGACAGGTCCAGACCAACCGCGCTTGAGTGGCGGGAACCCCCCACAGCGGTGCACCGCGACGACCGGCGTACCGCGCCGAAGGAGTGTGCTGATGTTCCGTCGCATCATGGGCCTGCTCGCCGCGCTGGGCGCGGTCGTCGCAGGGCTCGTCGTACTCCCCGCCACCACCGCGTCGGCCGCCGACTGCGCGGCCGCCTGGAACGCCTCGTCCGTGTACACGGGCGGCGGTTCCGCCTCGTACAACGGGCACAACTGGACCGCCAAGTGGTGGACACAGAACGAGAAGCCCGGCAGCTCCGACGTCTGGGCCGACCAGGGCGCGTGCGGGAACGGCGGCACGGACCCGGGCGATCCGGGCTCGTCCTCCGGCTTCGTGGTCAGCGAGGCGCAGTTCAACCAGATGTTCCCCGGCCGTAGTTCCTTCTACACGTACAGCGGGCTGGTCGCCGCCCTGGACGCCTACCCGGGCTTCTCCAACACCGGCAGCGACACCGTCAAGAAGCAGGAGGCCGCGGCCTTCCTCGCCAACGTCAGCCACGAGACCGGCGGGCTGGTGTACATCGTCGAGCAGAACACCGCCAACTACCCGCACTACTGCGACAGCAGCCAGCCCTACGGCTGCCCGGCGGGCCAGGCCGCGTACTACGGGCGCGGGCCGATCCAGCTCAGCTGGAACTTCAACTACAAGGCCGCGGGCGACGCGCTCGGCATCGACCTGCTGGGCAACCCCTACCTGGTCGAGCAGGACGCCGCCGTGGCCTGGAAGACCGGCCTCTGGTACTGGAACACCCAGAGCGGCCCCGGCACCATGACGCCCCACAACGCCATGGTGAACGGTGCAGGTTTCGGTGAGACGATCCGCTCCATCAACGGCTCGATCGAGTGCAACGGCGGCAACCCCGCGCAGGTCCAGAGCCGCATCGACAAGTACCAGGCGTTCGTGCAGATCCTTGGAACCACTCCCGGTTCCAACCTGAGCTGCTGACCAGCGCTTTCATCCGTCAACTTCACTCGTGTGGGGGACGCCTCCGGCTTCGCTGCCGGAGGCGTCCCCCACCGCGTTGTCAGTGGTGGCCTCTAGCTTCGGAATCGTCAGGACCGCCGGGCGGTCGGCGCACGAGGAGAGGTCACCACGATGGAGTTCCGGATCGAACGCGGCGAGCTGACGGACGCCGTGGCCTGGGCCGCCCGTGTGCTGCCCACCAGATCGCCCGTGCCCGTCCTGGGCGGGCTGCTGCTGGAGGCGACGGAGGACAGGCTCAGCATTTCCGGCCTGGACTACGAGGCATCCGCCCGCATCGAGGTCGCGGCGCGGACCGAACGGCCCGGGAAGGTGCTGGTCATGGGCCGCCGCCTGCTCGACGTGTGCAAGGTGCTGCCCGAGGGCCCGGTGGAGTGCGCGGTCGAGGGATCGAGATTCACGGTCACGGGCGGCGGCGCCGGATTCGGCCTGTCGGTCCTCCCGCTGGACGACTATCCCTCGCTGCCGCCGCTGCCGGAGGTCCTCGGCGCGGTCGACGGCCAGGAGTTCATGGCGGCCGTCGCGGATGTGTCGGTGGCCGCCGGCCGGGACGACACCCTCCCCACGCTCACCGGCATCCGCCTCGGACTCGACGGCGAGCGGATGACCCTGGCGGCCACGGACCGCTACCGCTTCGCCGTCCGTACGCTCGACTGGCGCCCCGCGACGCACGGGGTCACCGCGGATGTGGTCGTCTCGGCCCGGCGGCTCAGCGAGATCGCCCGCTCGGTCGGCGCCCGCCCCGGTACGGTCCGCCTCGCCCTGGACAGCGGCTCGGCCGGCTTCGAACGCGAGGGGATGCGCACCACGGTCCGGCTGCTCGACGGCCGGCTGCCTCGCCACGACAAGCTGTTCGTGCTGAACGGGCCGGTCGGGGCCGTGACCGAGCTCGAGCCGCTGGTCGAGGCCGTGAGACGGGTCGCGGTGGTGGCGGACGGCGACAGCCCGCTCCAGTTCGCCTTCGCCGGCGGCTCCGTCCTGCTCCAGGCCGGCTACGAGGACGACGTGGCGTCCCAGCGTCTGCCCGCCGTGCTCACGCGCGCCGAAGAGATCACCGTCGCGTTCAATCCCTCGTACCTGATGGACGCGCTGGCCTCGTTCGACACCCCGGTCGTCAGGTTCCAGCTCATGGGCCAGGGCCAGCGCGCGATGATCACGGGACATCCGGACCACGAGGACGCGGCGGCCGCGGCGGACGGGGCGGGGGACACGGTCCACCAGCACCTGCTCATGTCGGTCAAGCCGCTGGTCCAGTGAGCACGACGGACGCGGGACCGGGGACGGTCGCCCGCCCCGGCCCCGCGTCAGCGGCTCCTCGGAATCCCGGACTACTTCGTGAAGATGAAGTACTTCCAGGCGCCGTGGGTCGTCGTGTTCACGATGTCGCCCGACGAACCGTCCACGTAGGAGGCGCGGATGCGCATCCGGTAGCCCGTCTCATGGGTGCCGGTCAGCGTCACGTTGGTCTTGCCGCTGGTGCCGAGCTTGAAGTACTGCGAGCCCGCGTCGTACCACTTGCCCTGGTAGAAGACCTCCATGGCCAGGCGGAACTTGCGGTTCTTGTAGTAGCTCATCGTCGTGGCGAAGACCGGGTTGGTCTTCTTGTGGAAATAGGCGTACGACCGCGAGCCGATCTTCGCCGTCCGGTACTGCTTGGAGACCGAGGTCGAGACCTTCACCCTGGCGTACGCGGTCGAGGTGACCGTCCTGGACGCATAGCGGCCGTCGCCCTTGAAGACGGCCGTGACGGTCGTGTCCCGGGTCATGTCGACGGTCGTGGACAGGTTGCCCTTGGAGTTGACCTTGCCGGTCTTCACCAGCTTCTTCGGCTTGTCCTTGCCGTACGGGTCCACCCAGAGCTCGACGGTGCGGTTCTTGTACGTCGTGCCGAGGTGCGCGGTGAAGGAGACGTCGGCGCCGTACGAGTAGACCGCCTTGTTGCGGTTCAGGGTCAGCGAGGTGGCCGCCCGGGAGACGGCGACCTTGTCGCTGCCCGACGACGCGGAGTGCGTGGCGTCACCGGCGTAGGAGACCTTGTACGTGACGGTGCCACCCGCGGGCGGGGTGTCGCCGAAGGAGAACGTGCCGTCCGACTTCAGCTTCACGGCGGCCAGCGCCTTGCCCTTGGGCGACTCGATGTCCGTACGCGTCACGGTCGCCTTGGCCCCGGAGGGGAAGGCACCGTCGGCCTTCACCTTGCCGGTCACCGTGAGCTTCTTGGCGCGGGTCGCCTTCGCCGGAGCGCTGACCGTGACCGTCGTCCGGTACTTGACCGGGTCGGTGAGCACCCGCAGCGAGCGGACACCCTCGCTGTTGACCGTGACGGCGAACAGCCGGCTGGTGTCCGGCGCCCAGGCCAGACCGGACGGGTCCAGGGTGTCCGCGCCGCTGCTGTTCCCGGTGTTGGGGAAGTCGTACGTCCGCACCGGCTTCGTGGTCGAGCCCTGCTTGTAGATGTACACGTCCGGCTCGTACCAGCCGTCGATGCCGGCGGCGACCGTCCCGTCCGGGGCGATGTCGACCGCATTGGGATACGCGTCCGAGGCGTAGGCGATCGACGGTGCGAGGTCCGACGTGCGGTACGCCTGGTGGGAGTACGGAGCGCCACTGGCCACCACGAGCTGCGTGCCGTCCGGGCTGAGCGCGAGATCGCGCATGTTCCCGCCGTCCGTGCGGGTCGACGCGGTCTGCACGGCCGCCCCCGAGGCCACGTCGTAGACGGCCAGTTCCGTCGGGCTCTGGGTCTGGATGCCGGCGGCCAGCAGATCGGGCGCCCCCGGCGTCGAGGCCAGGGTCGGCGCCCCGTACCAGGTGCCGTTGGCGTCCTGTTCCAGGGCCACGACCGGCTCGGCACCAGACAGGTCGAGCGAGCCGATGTGGCCCGTGCCGGCCGAGCCGTAGCCGAACCAGAGCTTGCCGCCCGCCAACGCCGGGAACATGGGATCCGTGCCGGCCCCCGTCGCATACCGGGCGGACACGTCGAGCGCCGCCGTGTCGATCGCGACGATGGCGTCCGAGCCCGGGACGGCGGCGTACAGCGTGCCGGAGTCCGCGGACAGTTCGAGCCCGGTCACCCCGGGCAGTGAGTTGATCTTCGCGATGACGGTGCCGCTGTAGTCGGCGACGACGACCTTGCCCCCGGCCGGGTCGCTGATGAAGACGCGCTTGTGCACACCGTCGGCGACGATGTCGCCGACGGAAGCGGCTGCGATGACCTTGCTGGAGTCGGCGACGGCCGGTTCGGCCGCACCACCGATCAGCACAACTGAGCTGAAGAGCACCGCGATCGAGGTCGCGGTGGAGATTCTGCGCGTACGCAAGACGGTGAATACCCCCACGGTGAAGGGACCGTCCGACACCTGGAGATGAGAGAGGTGCGCGGTCCGGATCGCAGGGTATGACATGAGGGTGACAACTCGTACGCATGGCCGGATTCCGGCCACCCGGCAGTGGCTCCCGAGGTGCGGCGGACGGCAGCCCGTCAGCCGGACTTCGTGTAGGTGAGCTTCTCGCCGCTGGACGTGTTCTCACGGCTCAGGCTGCCGTCGGGAAGCAGAGTGAGCGTGGTCGGGCTGCCGGGGGTGCAGGAGGCCATGGGCTCGCCCTCCGTCACGGTGGACGGGCCGATCTGCACCGCCTCGCCCTCGGCGGGCTCGGCGGACAGGGACGCCTCGAAGACGCAGCGGTACGTGCCGCCGGTGGCGAGCGGGCCCTCGGCGGTGAGCGTGAGGACGGCCTCGCCCACCTCGCCCTGGCGGATGACCAGTTCGCGGGTGGAGTGGCCGGATGCGTTGTCGATGCTGCCGGACCAGGAGCCCAGGTAGCCCTCCGGGACGGCGCCCTCCTCGCCGTTGGCCCCGTCGTCGCTGGGTGACGGGTCCGGGGAGACGTCGGGGGAGGGGGAGTCGACGGGCCGGGTCGGGGAGGGGCCGGCGGAGTGGGTGGGCTTCGCCGTGGGCGTTCCGCCCTTCTCGTTCATCAGCGCGTAGACGGACCCGCCGGCCCCCAGGGCGACCAGCACGGCGACCACGACGAGGGCGATGGTCGAGCCGCTGCTCCTGCGGGCCGGTTCCGGGGCGGGGGCCGGGTGCTGGGCACCCGTGGGGTACCCCGGGCCGTACGGGGGCGTGGCTGCGTGACCGGGCTGCTGCGGGTAGCCGTAGGGGTAGCCGTGGTCCGGGCTCGGCTGCTGCGGATAGCCGTACGCCGGGGCGGCTCCGGGCTGCTGCGGATGGCCGTAACCCTGCCCGGGTGCGGGCTGCTGCGGGTGGCCGTACCCCTGGACGGGCTGCGGCTGGGCCGGCTGATGCGGGTAGCCGTAGCCGGGGGAGGGCGTCGGCGGGACGGCCGGACCGGATGCGCCGGGGAGCGGGGTGGCGGGGCCGGGAGCCGGCGGCTGCGGCGGGGCGAGAGGAGCGGTCGGCCCGGTTGGCACGCCCAGCACCTCGGTCGCGGGTTCGGCCGGGGGCCCCGGCTGCGGTTCGGGCACTGCGGCGGTCACCGGACCGGCCGGGGACGGCTTGGTCAGGGGCACCGCGTCCCGGGGCACCGCGTCCTGCGGCTCCGTGTCCCGAGGCGCTGTATCCCGAGGTGCCGTGTCCCGAGGTGCCGCGACCCGCGGATCGTCGCCCTGCGGCCCGCCGCCGCCCGCTCCGGCGCCGGAAGCCCCCGCATCCGCCGGCCCGCCACCCCCGGGAGCCGCACCGGCCGCCCCCGCCCCCGCACCGGCCGCCCCCGCGTCCGCCGGTACCGCGTCCTCCGGGTCCTCCGAGTCGAGCAGTTCCACGGCATGGCGGCCGAGCTGGGCGATGAGCGCGCCCGGCAGCCAGGGCTCCGCGCTGTTGTCGTCGTCCGCCAGCAGGGCCAGGATGTCGTCCGTGGACGGCCGGGCCTGCGGGTCCTTGTGGAGGCAGCCCCGGATCAGGTCGTCGAGGCCCGCCGTGACCCCGGTCAGGTCCGGGTCCTCCTGCGCGATACGGAACAGCAGGGCGTGCATCTCGTTGGCCGCGGCACCGAAGGGGAGCCGCCCGGTCAGCGCGTACGTGAGCACCGATCCCAGACAGAACACGTCGCTCGCCGCGCTCACCCGCTCGCCCCGCACCTGCTCCGGCGACATGAAGCCGGGCGAGCCGACCAGCGCTCCGGTACGGGTGAGGCCGCCGTCGGTGACGGTGTCCAGGGCCCTGGCTATCCCGAAGTCGATGACGCGCGGACCGTCGATCGTGAGCAGGATGTTGGAGGGCTTCAGGTCCCGGTGGATGAGGCCGGCCGTGTGGATGGCCTTCAGGGCGTGCGCGAGACCGGCGCCGAGAATGCGGACGGACCGTTCCGGCAGAGGGCCGTACCCGCCGGCGGCCACCCGGCCCGAGACGGTGGCGTGGAGGGAGGGCCCCGCCACATACCCCGTGGCGACCCACGGCACATCGGCCTCGGTGTCGGCGTCGAGCACCGGCGCGGTCCAGGTGGAGCCCACCCGGCGGGCGGCCTGCACCTCCTGGCGGAACCGGTCGCGGAATTCCTGCTGGGCGGCGAGTTCCTCGCGTACGAGCTTGAGCGCGACCGTACGGCCCCGGTCGGACCTGGCCAGATAGACCTGGCCCATGCCGCCCGCGCCGAGGCGCCCGAGCAAGCGGTACGCGCCGATGCGCTGTGGATCGGTGGACCCGAGCTTCTCCATGGTGTGCGGCCTCCCCCGTACGACAACACGCCGGACGGGGACGAGAATAGCGGCGTGGCCCGTCCCGTCGGGGCCCTCGGGGGCTCCTGACCGGTCCGGAGCCGGTCTAAGGTGACCCGGAACCGAATCGGGGAGGGGCGCCATGTGCGCGAGCGGAGCCGTCACCCGCAGCACCCTGCGTCAGCAGATCGCGGACGCGCTGCGCGACGAGGTGCTCGCCGGGCGTCTGCTGCCGGGGCGGGAGTTCACGGTGAAGCAGATCGCCGAGCAGTACGGGGTCTCCGCGACGCCCGTCCGCGAGGCGCTGTTCGACCTGTCCGCGCAGGGCCTCCTCGAATCCGACCAGCACCGCGGGTTCCGGGTGCACGAGTTCACGGTCGCGGACTACCGGGCGATGGTCGAGGCCCGCGCCCTGGTCATGGACGGGGTCATCCGGGGCGTCTTCCAGGAGCCGCTCCCGGCGCAGCAGCCGGGCTACCGGGACGCGCTCGTCTCCGTACGCCGCCGCGCGGAGGAGGCCGCCCGTGCGGCACGCGGCGGGGACCTGGACATCCTCATCGGCTACGACCTGCGCTTCTGGCGGGAGCTCGGCGGGCTCATCGGCAACGCCTACATCAGCGACTTCCTGCACCGGCTGCGCGTGCAGGCGTGGGTGTTCGCCGTGCCGTACCTGCGGGGCGACGCCGATATGCGCGACTGGCTGTGGAACGGCCATGCCGAGCTGGTCGCCGCGATCACGCACCGGGACCGCGAGGCCCTGCGCGCGGTGATCCACGACTACAACAGCCACGCGCTGAGCTGGGCCGACCGCCTGGCCGGCCCGGGACCGGTCACGAGGGAGCCCGAGGGGCGCCCCTGACCCCGGCGGGCACCGGGCACAGCGCCACCGCGCCCCGGGCCGGTCGTGAGCGACCTCTGTGCGCGCGGTGCCGGCCGCATTACGCTGGCCCGACCACCGCACGCCCCCGTTGGAGAGCGAGACTTCGTGGCCTGTGACCTGTGGCTGGTCCCCCTCGTCGATGTGCTGTGCCACAGCCCCGACAACCCCTTCGCCGAAGAGATCGCCCTCTACGACAAGGCCCTGGGCGAGGCCGGACTGCCGCCCGTCCCCGTCTACGCCTACATGCCCGGACTGACCGGGGATGTGGCCCCGGTCGCGGGTTTCGACTACGAGGCCCTGCACTTCCTGCGCCGCGCCTATCTGCTCCAGCTCAGCGGCCTCGCCGTCACCCCGGTCGACGAGCTGGGCGGGGACTACGAGCAGTTGCTGGAGATGTTCGAGCCGACGGCCCGGCAGTCGCATCTGGTGTGGCACTTCGACCACGCGGGGGCGTACGTTCCCCTCGACTTCGCCGCCCCGGTCTCCACCGACGACCTGCTGGCGGGCGGCGGCCCGCTCGGTTCGGCGCACGGGCTGCTGCGGGAGCTGGAGTTCGTCGCCCCGGCCATCGGTATCGACCCGGCGAACCCGCCGGCCGCCCCGCTGCCGCCCGCCGCACCGACCGAGCTGGAGGAGCCGGCGAGCTCCGTCCCGTACGGCGACGACCCGTTCGCCCGGGAGCGCCACGTCTGGCTCGGCCTGCACGCCGCGGCCACCCGCAGCCTCGCTCAGGGATCGATGATCGTCTTCAGCTGAGGCGGCCTCGTACCGCCCGGATCCCCGTGCCGGTCAGCGCGGGGACTCCGGTGGCCGCTGCCTCGGCATGTTCGGCCGGCCCATGGACTGGAGCGGGAACCGGCCGGGCGCCGCCCCCTGCTCCGGGCGCCCGTTTCCCGAGCCGCCGGAGGCCAGGGCCTGCATCCCCAGCGGTGCGGGACCGGCCCGGAACTCCACCATCCAGTCGGCGGTCTCCGACCGTACGAGCTCCGTGATGTCCTCGGAGAAGCGCCGCAGCACGCCCAGGCACCGTTCGGTCGCCTCGCTCGCCGTGCCCTCGGCCGGGCCGAGCACCTCCCGTACGCACTCCGACGCCCAGTCGAACCGGAGCACCTGGAGCCGCCGCTGCACGGCCTGCGCGGTCGCGAGGTTCCTTATCCAGCCCGAGGTCAGGCCGAAGTACCGGTCGCACGCCATGCACGCGGCGCCCAGCAGCAGCGACAGATACCCCAGGCCGGCCGCACCGTGCAGCGCGCCGGTCAGGTCGAGCAGCGGCAGGGCGGCGCCCGCGACCACTCCGGCCGCGGTGCCCATCCGCAGGGCCCGAGCGCCGCGCCGCTTCCACAGCCGGTCGTTCAGATACCACTCGGCGGTGCGCAGCGCGTCCGCCTCCAGCCACCGGTAGAGCTCGTCGAGCCGCTGGGAGGGCTCTCCCCAGTCGCCCTGCGGGAACGGCTCCCCGGTCAGGTCACGGCCCCGCCCCGCACGGCCCTCGGCGCCGGAGCCCGTACCGGAAGGAGCGGCCGCACCCACCGGGCCGGACGCGCCGGACTTGCGAGGCGGCACTTCGGGCTGCATCTCCGGCTGACTCACCGGGGTACTCCTCTGCATGCTGCATAGCGACGCGTGCTCTCGACCGCGTACTCGACGACGGGGCGGATCTCTGCTCTGCTCCCTGGCTGCTCCAGCCCCCTGGACGCGACGGGCAGTCCCCCGTGCGTAACCATGCGTGACGGGAAGTATGCGCGTGCGTACCGGGACGCATGCCCTTCCTACCGCCGAATGGTGGGCCGCGGGGCCGAAATCGCGGTATTCCCGGGTGCGTACGGCCTCTGGTCAGGTATAGGAGTCCCGGCACCGTTTACCCGAACTCACCCGAAAGAGTTGCTCCCCGGCGGGTGGGGCGCGCCGCCCGGGGACAACGTAGGCTCGGCGTACCGAAACATTTGTCGTCGAAATGCCTGGAGTGACCGTGATTCCCGGTGGTGGTCAGCCCAATATGCAGCAGCTGCTGCAGCAGGCCCAAAAGATGCAGCAGGAGCTCGCTCAGGCCCAGGAGGAGCTCGCCAGGACCGAGGTCGACGGGCAGGCGGGCGGCGGCCTGGTCAAGGCGACGGTCAACGGCTCGGGCGAGCTGCGCGGCCTGGTGATCGATCCCAAGGCGGTGGACCCGGAGGACACCGAGACCCTCGCGGACCTCGTCGTCGCGGCGGTCCAGGCGGCCAACGAGAACGCGCAGCAGCTCCAGCAGCAGAAGCTGGGCCCGCTGACCCAGGGCCTGGGCGGCGGCATGCCCGGCCTGCCGTTCTGACCGGCCGCATACCCAAGACCGTACGTACCCCCTACGGTACGTACCACGACTCAGCCGGCTCAGTCAGGAAGGCGTTCCGTTGTACGAAGGCGTGGTTCAGGACCTCATCGACGAACTGGGCAGGCTGCCCGGCGTCGGTCCCAAGAGCGCGCAGCGGATCGCCTTCCACGTGCTGCAGGCGGAGCCCACGGACGTGCGACGGCTGGCGCACGCCCTCCTGGAGGTCAAGGACAAGGTCCGCTTCTGCGCGGTCTGCGGCAACGTGGCCCAGCAGGAGGAGTGCGGGATCTGCCGCGACCAGCGCCGCGACCGGTCGGTCATCTGCGTGGTCGAGGAGCCCAAGGACGTTGTCGCGATCGAGCGGACCCGTGAGTTCCGGGGCCGCTACCACGTGCTGGGCGGGGCGATCAGCCCCATCGAGGGCGTCGGACCGGACGATCTGCGCATCCGCGAGCTGCTGGCCCGCCTCGCCGACGGCTCCATCACCGAACTGATCCTGGCGACCGACCCCAACCTGGAGGGCGAGGCCACCGCGACGTACCTGGCGCGGATGGTCAAGCCCATGGGCCTGCGCGTCACCCGGCTGGCCAGCGGCCTGCCGGTGGGCGGCGATCTGGAGTACGCGGACGAGGTCACCCTCGGCCGCGCCTTCGAGGGGAGGCGGCTGCTCGATGTCTGACGGTTCCGCCCCCGCATCTCACGACGGCTTTACGTTCAGCGCGGTTATCTTCTACTCACCGTCTCCGACCGTGCACACGGGAGGTCTCCTCGATGTCTGACGCCACGTTGAACACCGTCACGCAGGACCCCGGCGATTTCGCGGTCCAGATCGCGGACCAGATCAAGACGTTCATCGTCGCGGTCGCCGAGGTGTCCAAGGTCGAGGAGCCGGAAGAGGCCGTTCCGGTCCTGCTCCTCCAGGTCTCCCAGCTGCTGTTGGCCGGCGGCCGGCTCGGCGCGTACGAGGACATCCTCCCGGACGAGCGCTACGAGCCGGACCTGGGCGCCGAGCCGGACGCCGACGGCCTGCGCGAGCGCTTCGCGGCCCTCCTGGAGCCGATCGACGTCTACTCCGAGGTCTTCGACCCGTACGAGCCCCGCAAGGCGCCGGTCGCGGCCCGCATCTCGGACGACCTGGCCGACCTCGTCACCGATCTGCGCCACGGCCTGGCCCACTACGAGGAGGGCCGGACCACCGAGGCCCTGTGGTGGTGGCAGTTCTCCTACTTCTCCAACTGGGGCTCCACGGCCTCCGCCACCCTGCGCGCCCTGCAGTCCCTCATCGCCCATATCCGCCTCAACCAGCCCCTCCAGGAGCTGGACGGCCTGGACATCGACCAGGACGCCGCCGACGACGACCTGGCCGAGGAGGCGGGCCGCGTCATGGTCGAGGAGATCGCGGGGCCGCTGGGCCTGCGGCCGGTGAAGTAGCGGCCGTCACCCGCCGTCGCACCGCAGATCCTGCGGCCGCATGAAGCCCAGCCGCGCCCCGTTGTCGGTGCGCGACACCTGCCACGGCGCGTCCGCCCCCGCACGCGTGCCGTTCACCGGAATGCCCGGGTCCAGGTAGCCGGCGATGTCGGTCCACGGGTTGTCGCCCGCGTAGATCGGCGCGTCCGCGTGCGTGGCGAAACAGGTCCCGCCGGCCCGAGCGGGCGAGGCCGCCACCGGCACGGCCGCCAGGGCCAGGAGCAGCGGGAACACACGGATCTGCTTGCGCACGAGAAACCTCCGAAGCCGGAACGGACCGTTCCGCCCATGCTGGGGCCGGGGCGCCGCGCGGGGGCGGAGGCGGACGCGGCGCGGCGTGTGAAGCGCTGTGGCGCCGCCCGGCCACGGCACCGACTGCTGCCGCACCCGCGGAGCGTAGGAATCCGGTGCCCCGGCCCCGTGTGGGCTGGGCCACAAAGGGGAATGCGTACGGGTCCGCTGGGCAGCAGCGCGGTACGAGCGGCTCGGAAGCGACACGCTGTTGATCACGTGGTGAGCGGGACATCTCATCATGTGATATCAGCGCGGCGTTTCCGGGCTGCTCGTTAAACTGAGCCGACCGCAGTAATGGACTGAGCGAGGAGCGCACGTGGGCCTTGTCGTGCAGAAGTACGGAGGCTCCTCCGTAGCCGATGCCGAGGGCATCAAGCGCGTCGCCAAGCGAATCGTCGATGCCAAGAAGAACGGCAACCAGGTGGTTGTCGTGGTGTCAGCGATGGGCGACACGACGGACGAGTTGATCGATCTCGCCGAGCAGGTATCCCCGATACCGGCCGGGCGTGAGTTCGACATGCTGCTGACCGCGGGAGAGCGGATTTCCATGGCGCTGCTGGCCATGGCGATCAAGAACCTGGGACACGAGGCCCAGTCGTTCACCGGCAGCCAGGCAGGCGTCATCACCGACTCGGTCCACAACAAAGCGCGCATCATCGATGTGACGCCGGGCCGTATCCGTACGGCGCTGGACGAGGGGAACATCGCGATTGTCGCGGGGTTCCAGGGTGTGTCCCAGGACAAGAAGGACATCACCACCCTCGGCCGCGGCGGGTCCGACACCACCGCCGTCGCCCTCGCGGCCGCACTGGATGCCGAGGTCTGCGAGATCTACACCGACGTGGACGGCGTGTTCACCGCCGACCCGCGGGTCGTGAAGAAGGCCCGTAAGATCGACTGGATCTCCTTCGAGGACATGCTGGAGCTGGCCGCGTCCGGCTCCAAGGTGCTGCTGCACCGGTGCGTCGAGTACGCACGCCGTTACAACATCCCGATCCACGTCCGCTCGTCCTTCTCCGGACTGCGCGGCACCTGGGTCAGCAACGAGCCGCAAGGGGACCAGCAGGTGGAGCACGCGATCATCTCCGGAGTCGCCCATGACGTCTCCGAGGCCAAGATCACCGTCGTCGGCGTGCCCGACAAGCCGGGCGAGGCCGCCGCGATCTTCCGCACGATCGCGAACGCCGAGGTCAACATCGACATGGTGGTGCAGAACGTCTCCGCCGCCTCGACCGGCCTGACGGACATCTCGTTCACGCTCCCGAAGGCCGAAGGCCGCAAGGCCATCGACGCCCTGGAGCGCAACCGCGGTGTGATCGGCTTCGACTCGCTGCGCTACGACGACCAGATCGCCAAGATCTCCCTGGTCGGCGCGGGTATGAAGACCAACCCCGGGGTCACCGCGGGCTTCTTCGAGGCGCTGTCCGATGCCGGCGTGAACATCGAGCTGATCTCGACATCCGAGATCCGCATCTCGGTGGTCACCCGTGCCGACGACGTCAACGAGGCCGTGCGCGCCGTGCACACCGCCTTCGGTCTCGACAGCGACTCCGACGAGGCAGTCGTGTACGGGGGCACCGGCCGATGACCGCACGCCGCCCTTCGCTCGCGGTCGTCGGCGCGACCGGGGCGATCGGTGGCGTCATGCTCCAGATCCTCTCGCAGCACGCGGACGTCTGGGGCGAGGTCAGACTCGTCGCCTCGCCGCGCTCGGCCGGCCGCAAGCTGGTCGTACGCGGTGAGGAGAGCGAGGTCCTCGAACTCACCGAGGATGTCTTCGACGGCGTCGACGTGGCGCTCTTCCTGGTGCCCGCCGAGGTCTCGGCGCGATGGGCCCCGATCGCCGCGTCGAAGGGCGCCGTCGTCGTCGACGACTCCGCGGCCTTCCGGACGGACGGCGACGTTCCGCTCGTCGTGCCCGAGATCAATCCGCATGCCGTACGGATGAGACCGCGCGGCATCGTCGCGAACCCCAACTGCACCACGCTGGCGCTGATCGTCGCCGTCGGTGCCCTGCACGCCGAATTCGGCCTGCGGGAGCTGGTCGTCTCCTCGTACCAGGCCGTCAGCGGCGCCGGACGCGACGGAGTCGCGGCACTGCGCGAACAGCTGTCGATGGTGGCCGGCACCGAACTCGGTACGAAGCCGGGCGACGTACGCCGCGTCGTGGGGGACACGCACGGCGGCCCGTTCGCCGCGCCGGTCGCGCTCAACGTCGTCCCCTGGGCCGGGACGGACGCCGGGGACGGCTGGTCGTCGGAGGAACTGGCCATCCGCGACGAGTGCCGCAAGATCCTCGACCTGCCGGACCTACGGGTATCGGCGACCTGTGTCTACGTACCCGTCGTCGCCACGCACTCCATGTCGGTGCACGCCCGCTTCGAGAACGAGGTCGCGGTCGACCGGGCCCACGAGATCCTTGCGACGGCCCCCGGAGTGGTGCTGTACGACAGTCCGGGCGCCGGCGACTTCCCCACCCCCTCGGACGTGGTGGGCACCGATCCGACCTGGGTCGGCCGGGTCCGGCGCTCGCTGGACGATCCCCGGGCGCTGGAACTCTTCGTCTGCGGCGACAATCTCCGCAAGGGCGCGGCACTCAACGTGGCCCAGATCGCCGAATCGGTGGCCGCCGATTTTCCCCGGTCCTGAGCAGTCGTGATCATGAGGTCCGGATCGAACCGGTTTTGTACTTTCTGTGAACGGTCTGTGAGCAACTTGCTGGTCTGAACCTCTTGAGCTGGGCAGTCGCCGTGACCGACGATGACCTTTCGGTTCGTTGCAACCGCGGGTCGGGCGCCAGGCGTCTAAGCGGTCACTTCTTGCGCGGCGGGGCGCATGTGCGGGGCATCTGGGGAAGAGCGGGTACGTATGAAGGCATATCGCAGGGCCTCAAACGCGGTGCCGTATGCGTACAACCCTGACGGGGGGAAGCGTGTCCAACTGGCGTGGCAGAGGTTCTCGATATCACAGTGGTGGGCCCCTTGCGCGGCGCTTCGGTGCGACCGCTCCGACGGGCCCGTGCAGCCGGCGGCATGCCGGTGATCGCCCCCATGCCCGCCGCACGCCGGACGGGGCTGCCGACGCAGCGCGAGGGCGCTGAGGAGAGCGTGGCAGCCGGAACCACCGTCGACCATCTCACCGAAACCTACCGCGCCCACTACCGTTCGCTGCTGGGCCTCGCGGCCCTGCTGCTGGACGACACGGCGTCCTGCGAGGACGTCGTGCAGGAGGCGTTCATCCGCGTGCACTCCGCGCGCAACCGGGTCCGCGAGCCCGAGAAGACCCTGGCGTATCTGCGCCAGACCGTGGTCAACCTGTCCCGCTCCGCGCTCCGCCGCCGCATCCTCGGGCTGAAGCTGCTCTCGAAGCCGATGCCGGACATGGCGAGCGCGGAGGAGGGCGCGTACGACCAACTGGAGCGGGACGCGCTGATCAAGGCGATGCGCGGCCTGCAGAGGCGCCAGCGCGAGGTGCTGGTCCTGCGCTACTTCGCGGACATGACCGAGGCTCAGGTCGCCGAGACGCTGGGCATATCGCTGGGCTCGGTGAAGGCATACGGGTCCCGCGGGATCGCGGCCCTGCGCGTGGTGATGGAGGCGCAGGTATGAGCCGGCGCGGCGATCACCACGATCACGATCACGAACGGGACCCGCGGCACGGGGGCCGTGACGGATACCGGCGCGGCCCCTCGCGCGGATTTCCGCTGAACCGGACTGGGAACGGAACTGTGAACCACGGGCCGGAGAGCGTTCCTTACGCGGGTGGCGACGAGGAACCCGGTGCGCGTCCCGCCGGGGGCGCGGGCGCCGGGGACGGCGACACGGCAGGCTTCACGACCCCGGCCGATCTGTTCGGCGACGGGCTCTTCGGCGGAGGGGGCGGTTCCTTCGGCGGCGGTTCGTCCGGCGGAGGCGGGTCCTTCGGTGACGACGGCGACGACGAGGACGCGCTGCGCCGCATGATGCGCGGTGTCGTGCAGGGCCTGGAGCCGAGCGAGGGCAGCCTCGACCGGCTGCAGCGGGCGGTGCCCGCCCGGCGCGCCCGGCGACGGCAGGCCCTGGTCGGTGCGGCGGCCGCCGCACTGCTGATCGGCACCGCGATCCCCGCGTTCGTCCACGTCGCCAACTCGGAGGGTTCGAGCACCGCCAGCCCCGCCATCGCCGGCCACGGCGAGCAGGCGCAGGGCGGCAACGGCGACGCCGCCGGCGAGGACTCCGGCACCGGGGGCGGCGGCGAGAGCGGCGGCGGGCACCCGGACGGCGGCCAGGGGCTTCCGCAGGCCACCGCGACCCCGACCGGCAGCGGTGACCAGGGGCCGGCCGGCGACACGACCGGCGCGACCGCCGACCCCGCTGTCAGCGCGGAGGGCGTCATGCCCGCATGCGATCCGGGCCAGCTCGGCGTGAGGTCGGCCAGTACGGGTGCGGCGGGCGCCGACGGCACGGTGTACGGGACCTTCCGCATCGCCAACGTGTCCAGCAAGGACTGCGCGGTGAACAGCGGTGGCACCGTGGGCTTCGAGGCGATGGGCGCCGCCGACCCGGCCCGGATCGCGGTCGTCCGGCACACCGAGGGCGACCCCGCGTCGGGTCTGCCCAGTCCGGCCACCGAGGAGACCACCGTCCTGCTGAAGCCGGACATGGTCTACGAGGTGCAGTTCGCCTGGGTTCCCAAGGACACCTGTCCGACCACCGGCGGCTCGCCCTCCCCGACACCGACGGACGCCGCGGCGGGCGCCGGCAGCGGCGGCTCCGCCGGGGCGGCGGCGGCCGGCGGGACCGGCGAGAGCGACACGGGTACGGAGGCGCAGTTCGGCACCGCCGACGGGGCCGGCCCGGCACAGGGCAGCATCTCCGTGCAGCACACCCCGGAGCCGGGTGCGCCGGTCGCCGCGACCAAGATCGACAACGCCTGCGCGGGCACGATCTACCGGACGGGAGTCCTGGAACCCTCGTCGTAGGGCGGTCGTGGGTGCGCTCGTAGGAGGAGGGGCGCAGGAGCGGAAGGGGGCCGGGCGGGCCGCCTGCCGGCCGTTCACGCCCCGGAACGGGCCTCCGCCTCGCCCGGCGCCGCAGCCTCGGCCCCCGGCGTCTCCGCCTCGGGGACCAGCCCCAGCTGCACGTCCCGTGCGGCCTCCGCCTCCCGGCGCAGCAGCCGGAACCACATGAAGACCACGAACGCGGCGAAGACGAACCACTCACCCGTGTAGCCGAGGTTCTGGAAGGCCTTGAGGTCGAGCCCCCCGCCCTCCGGCGCGGTTGCCGGAACCGGACGCAGCGCGGTAGCCCCGGACCGGGCGGCACCACCGGTCGTGTCCGCCGGGGTGCCCGTGGCGCCCGCGGTCTTCTCGGAGCCGCCCGCGCCGCCCTTCGGAAGCGTCACCCAGGCGTCGTACACGTCGTACGGCACGAGGTTGACGAGTGACGCGGCGCTGATCATGCCCACCTGGCCGTCCGGCAGCCCGCCCGTCGCGCCGACCCCGGCGGTGCCCGCGTTCTCCGACGCCTGGAGGTCGCCGGTCACCGTGACCCGGCCGGACGGTGCGTGCGGCACCGTCGTCTGCCCCGGCTTCCCGGGCAGCCAGCCGCGTACCACCGGCAGGGCCTTGCCGCTGTCGGTCCGCAGCATGTCCAGGACGTAGAAGCCCTTCCGGTCGTCCAGCTCGCGGCCGGGCACCAGGAAGCGGTCCGCGTACCTGCCGGTCGCGGTGGCGGGCCGGCCGGAGGTCTCCGTGTCGACGGGCAGCAGCTCGTCGAGCGGCCTGGCGGCCCGGGTGCCCGGAGCGGGCTGCTTCTCGGCGGCCTCGTGCGTGTGCACGCGGTCCTCGAAGCGGCCGAGCTGCCAAGTGCCCATGAACACGCAGAACGGGATGGCCAGCACGACGAAGAGGTTGATCCCCCACCATCGCGGGGTCAGCAGGAACCGGTACACCCCTCCACGGTACGGTCCCCGCTCCGGCCGGACGGAGCGGGGGCACCCGGAAAGCCGCTCTTTATCCGCCTCCTACGCGCCGCCCACCGGTACCTCCTCACCCGGAGCGACCGGGTCCCCGGGACCCGCGGGCGAGACCCCCGCCAGGTGCCGCCGGGCGAAGTCGAGCTCCAGCCGGACCTGCTTGATGCGCTCCTCCACGACGAGCGAGCCGTGCCCCGCGTCGTACCGGTAGACCTCGTGGACGGCGTCACGGTCCTTCAGCCGGTCCACGTAGTTCTCGACCTGGCGGATCGGGCAGCGCGGGTCGTTGACGCCGGCCGAGATGTAGACGGGGGCCCGCACGGCCTCGACGTACGTCAGGGGCGAGGACGCCTCGAACCGCTCGGGCACCTCCTCCGGCGTCCCGCCCAGCAGCGTGCGGTCCATCGCCTTCAGGGCCTCCATCTCGTCGTGGTACGCCGTGACGTAGTCCGCGACGGGGACCGCCGCCAGGCCGAGGGCCCAGTCGCCGGGCTGCGTACCGAGGCCGAGCAGGGTGAGGTATCCGCCCCAGGAGCCGCCGGCCAGGACCAGCTTCGCCGGGTCCGCGAGACCGGACTTCACCGCCCACTCCCGCACCGCCGCGATGTCCTCCAGCTCGATCAGCCCGACCCGGTGCTTGAGCGCGTCCGTCCAGGCCCGCCCGTATCCGGTCGAGCCGCGGTAGTTGACCCGGACGACCGCGTAGCCGTGGTCCACCCAGGCGGCGGGGCCGGCCGCGAAGGCGTCGCTGTCGTGCCAGGTGGGGCCGCCGTGGATCTCGAAGACCGTCGGGAAGGGCCCCTCGGCGGGGGCCGCCGGACGCTGCACGAGCGCGTGGATCCGGCCGCCCGGCCCGTCCACCCACACGTCCTCGACCGGCACCGACGCCGGAGCCCTGTCCCCCGGCGGGTCGAGCACCACCGCACCGGTCGTGGAGCGGACGACGGGCGGCTCGGCCGCCGACGACCACAGGTATTCCACCGTCCCGTCCGGCCGGGCCGTGGCACCCGAGACCGTGCCGGTGGGCGTCTCCACCCGCACCAGGCTGCCGTCGGCCGCGGCGGGCTCGTACCGCCACAGCTCGCTGCGGGCCTCGAAGCCGTGCTCGACGAGCAGCGCGGAGCCGTCCGGATACCACTCGGCACCCACATCGCCCGGCAGATCGATGGCCAGGTCCGTCTCCGTGCCCGCCACCGGGTCCCAGATCATCGGCTCCCAGCGCCCGCGCCTCTGGTGGCCGACCAGCAGCCGGGTGTCCCCGTCGACCGGCGCGAAGCCGAGGACCGCGAGGCCCAGCTCCTTCGTACCGCCCTCGGTGTCGTCCAGCTCCGCGACCGTCGTCCCGTCCGGCCGCACCACGCGCAGCGCGGAGTGCATCGCGTCCCCGTGCTCGGTGTGCTCCAGGGCGATCAGCGTCCCGTCGTGCGACAGGTCGCCGACCCCGGCCGACTCGCGGTGCCGGTAGATCTCCACGGGGGCCGCGCCCGGCCGTACGACGTGGACCGTCGTGCCGTCCTCGTCCGTCGAACGGCCGATCACCGCCGTGTTGTCCCGGCCGATCGCCAGCCCGGCCGGGTAGGACGCTTCGAGGCCGGGCGCCGCCGGCTCGGCCTCCACGTCCGCACCGCCGTGGAACGGCCGGCGCATCCACACCCCGAACTCGTCCCCGTCGGTGTCGTTGAACCACCACACGGCCTCGCCGTCCGGAGTCAGCACGCCGTCCGTCGTCCCGTTCGGCCGGTCGGTCACCTGGCGCTGCTCACCGGTCGCCCGGTCCCAGGTGTACAGCTCGTAGGTGCCGGTCGCGTTGGAGACGAACAACGCGCGGTCAGGCGCGTCCTCCGCCCAGTCGGGCAGCGACACCCTGGGAGCCCGGAAACGCTGCTCCCACAGGGGGACGGATGCGGTCGTCGACGAACCAGTGGCCTCAGTCATGACCCCATTCTGCGCCGGGCGGCCGACAATCCGTTCGCTTCGTCCGCAGCCTGTGGATAACCTCGCGGACATGTCCACCGCTCCGATACCGGCCGACTGGCGCGAAGCCAACCGCAGGATGTGGGATGAGCGTGTGCCCATCCACGCCGGCAGTGACTTCTACGACCTCGACGCCTTCCGTGCCGGGAAGGACGCCCTGCGGCCCTTCGAGCTGGCCGAGGTCGGCGACGTGACCGGCCGGTCGCTGCTGCACCTGCAGTGCCATATCGGACTCGACACGCTCTCCTGGGCGCGGCACGGTGCCGCTCAGGTCGTGGGCCTCGACTTCTCCGAACCGGCCGTCGAGACCGCCCGCACGCTCGCCGAGGACCTGGGTCTCGGCCCCGACCGCGCGGCCTTCGTCGCCGCCGACGTGTACGACGCGGCCCAGGCCGTACCGGACTCCTCGTACGACATCGTCTACACGGGCGTCGGTGCGCTGAACTGGCTGCCCGACATCGGCCGCTGGGCCGAGACGGCCGCCTCGTTGGTGGCGCCGGGCGGCTTCCTGTACCTCGCGGAGTTCCATCCGCTCACGGACTGCCTCGACGACGAGACGGGTTCGCGGATCGTGCACGACTACTTCAGCCGCGAGGCATGGGTGGACGAGACGCCGGGTACGTACGCGGACTTCGACGCGCCGACCATCCACAACCGCAGCGTCGAGTGGCAGCACCCGGTGGGCAGCGTGGTGTCCGCGCTGGCCGCCGCGGGTCTGCGGATCGAGTTCCTGCACGAGCACGACGTCTCGCTCTTCGCGCGTTTCCCGGTCCTGAAACGCGGAGCGGACGACTTCTTCCGCTACCCGCCGGACCGGCCTCGTATCCCGTTGATGTACTCGCTCAAGGCGACCCGCCCGTCAGCATGACGGAGGGGCCGCACCGCCCCGGCCTCGCGCCGGGGTGGTACGGCCCCTCATCCGTTGCGCTTGCTCGTTACGCCGCCGAGCGGAACGCGGGCAGGTACCCGCCCGACTGGCCCTCCGGCTTCGGGTGGTACGAGTTGGAGACGGGGATCGAGACGCTGTGCAGCCACGGATCACCGGAGCAGATCTCGTGCCCGGTGAACTCGTCGGCGACCCCGGAGAAGGTGAACCCGGCGTTCGCCGCCTGCTTGGCGATGACCCCGTTCAGCACGTCGGACGCGTTGTTGATGGCCGTACGCGCCTTGTCGGACAGGCCGACGACGCAGCTGCCGCCGATCTTGTAGAAGCGGGGGTAGCCCAGGACCACGACATGGGCCTGCGGGGCCTTGGAGTGGATGGAGGCGTACAGCGAACTCAGCCCCGACGGCAGGGTGTTGTTCATCCTTCCGACGGCCGCGTCCACGGCGGAGATGCACGCGGACTCGCCGGACAGCACACAGTCCTGCATGACATCGGCGAACCCGACGTCATTGCCGCCCGCGGTGACGCTGACCAGCGAGGTGGACGAGCTGAGCGCCCCGAGCTGACCACTCGCCACGGTGCTCGAGGTGGCGCCGGAACAGGCGACGAAGGTGAACGACGACGGTGAGTTCGCCGCGGCCCAGAGGTAGGGGTAGGCCTTGGTGCTGCGCTTGCAGTCACCGCTGTCGGACAGGTAGCTTCCCGCGCCGACGCCGGACGAGTACGAGTCGCCCAGGGCGACGTACCCGCCGGCGGCGGCCGAGGAGGACGCCGAAGCCGGCTGGGCCAGGCCCAGAGCGGCAGCGGCGGCGAGGAGCAGAGTGGATGCGGACGCCCAGAATCTCCGTACTGACATAGCTGTCAGCCCTCCGAAGTGTGGGGGGTGGGTGGGGGGTTGAGTGAGCGTCCCCTGTTGTAGCAGCTCTCAGTACCAGTCGGTAATAGCTCTGCGAGAACCCGCCGGAATTGCCCGAATGATCGGTCGGTAGCCGTAGCTCCGCGCGTAGATAAACCTACAACTACCCCTGAACTAAAGGCTCTTGCGGCTATCGGCTCATCACATCGCAGGTGCGCATTCCGGTGCCTGCGTCAGCCGATTGCTGCGGTTCATCAGATGGGAGGAACTGGGTCCCCTGTGCGTGTCTCCGCGGGTCGGCGTGCGAAGACTGTCAACGGCGGCAGTCGGGCCGCCCGGAGAGGGAGGTGTCGCTCATGCTGCGGGTCTGGAGCTGTTCCGCAGTGGGCAACGCGCCGCGTGTGGCGTGTACTTCGGGCCGGGCTTCGATGATGTCTCCGCGAGCACCGGAGGCAGCGGCGCGGGGCAGCCCTCGCTGCTCCGCTGTCCGGTCCTCGGTCCCGACGTCCGCTTGGTCCCGGGCCACCTCGCCGAACCCGGCTTCATGATCACCGATGGCGGAACCGTCCACCCGGGACGGCGCGCGGCGTGCCCCCGCTCGCCACAGCCTCACCCGCCGCCACGTCGAACTCCGGCACATTCGCCGGGACTGATCGCGCCCTGCGGCAGAGGTCGTGCACCGGGGGATGTAAAAAGTGCCCGGAAACCACTCAAGGGCCTGACCCGATTTCTCGGATCAAGCCCTTGAGCTGGTGTTTCACTGTCGGGGTGGCGGGATTTGAACCCACGACCTCTTCGTCCCGAACGAAGCGCGCTGCCAAGCTGCGCTACACCCCGATCGCCGCCGGTCTCCCGGCGACATCGACAACTCTAGCCCACCGGCGCCCGGAGACGAAATCCGGTTTTTGTCGTGATCGGCCGGGGTGGCCGGGTCAGGCGTCCCGGGGTGTCAGGGTGAGCAGGGTCGCCTCCGGGGGGCACGCGACGCGGACCGGGGCGTAGCGGCTCGTGCCGCAGCCGGCCGAGACGTGGAGGTAGGCGCGGTTGCCGCCGGAGGAGTGGGTGGAGAGGCCCTTCACGCGGTCCGTGTCCAGGTCGCAGTTGGTGACCAGGGCGCCGTAGAAGGGGATGCAGACCTGGCCGCCGTGGGTGTGACCGGCGAGGATCAGGGGGTAACCGTCCGTGGCGAACGCGTCGAGGGAGCGCAGGTACGGGGCGTGGACCACGCCGATCGAGAGGTCGGCGCCGGTCTCGGGGCCGCCCGCCACCTCCGCGTAGCGGTCACGCTTGATGTGCGGGTCGTCCAGGCCGGTGAAGGCCAGCTCCAGGCCGTCGAGCTTGAGGCGGCCGCGGGTGTTGGACAGGTTGAGCCAGCCCGCCGCGTCGAAGCCGTCGCGCATCGGCTCCCACGGGTTGTGGACGACGCCGGTCGCCGGGGCGTTGCCGTTGAGGCCGTGCTTGCCCGACGCCTTCTCGAAGAGGTAGCGGACCGGGTTGCGCAGCTTGGGGCCGTAGTAGTCGTTGGAGCCGAACACGTAGACGCCCGGGAGCTCCATCAGCGGGCCGAGCGCGTCCAGCAGCTCCGGCACGGCCTCCGGGTCGGAGAGGTTGTCGCCGGTGTTCACGACGAAGTCGGGGCGCAGGCCGGCCAGCGACTGGAGCCAGGAGCGCTTCTTGCGCTGCCCGCTGACCATGTG
Organism: Streptomyces sp. NBC_00708; assembly: GCA_036226585.1. Taxonomy (GTDB): domain Bacteria; phylum Actinomycetota; class Actinomycetes; order Streptomycetales; family Streptomycetaceae; genus Streptomyces. The sequence goes on along the minus strand of CP108997.1, from coordinate 3,217,595 downwards.
CACGTCGGAGATCTGCAGGACGCGCAACGGGCGCGCTCCTCGGGGGAGCACCGGGACCGTGACCCTGCGCAGGCGGAACGAGCGGACCTCGAAGCCCGCCGCGTAGGCGAGACCGGCGGCGCCGGCCGCGGCGGTGACCGCCGTGATTTTCAGGGGTACTCCGTAGCGTGCGCGCATGCGCCCATCGTCGCAGACGTCGTGCGCGCGCAGGAAAACAGGCGGGCGCCGGGCGCCCCGCACCTGCCACAATCACCCCATGACCACGCTCAAGTCCAAGCTCAAGGAAGACCTCACCACGGCCATGAAGGCGCGCGACGAGCTGACCTCGTCCACGCTCCGGCTGACGCTCACCGCGATCACCAAGGAGGAGGTCGGCGGCAAGACCGCCCGCGAACTCTCCGACGACGAGGTGCAGAAGGTGATCGCCAAGGAGGCCAAGAAGCGCCGTGAGGCCGCCGACGCCTTCGCCAAGGGCGGCCGGACCGAGCAGGCGGAGCGGGAGAAGAAGGAGGGGGCGATCCTCGACGCGTACCTCCCGCAGCAGCTGAGCGACGAGGAGCTGACCGCGATCGTGGCCTCCGCCGTCGACGAGGCGAAGGCCGCCGGGGCCGAGGGACCGCGCGCGATGGGTGCCGTCATGAAGATCGTCAACCCGAAGGTCGCGGGTCGCGCCGACGGGGGCCGGGTGGCCGCCACCGTGAAGAAGCTCCTCGCGGGCTGAGGCCGGGCGCCGGGCCTGTCGGGTCCCGGCCGGTCCGAGCCGTGCCGGCACGATCCGGCCGGGCCCGGCAGCCACCTCCGTACACAAGGGCGGGGCGCCCCCGATCACTCGGGAGCGCCCCGCCCTCGTACGTGCGGTGACCGCTCAGGGGCCGTTCGTGCCGCCGTCCTGGCCGCGGCCGTGGCCGCCGTTGTTCCCGCCGAGGATGTCCGGCGGGATGCTGATGCCGGGGAACGGGTTGTTGTCGCCGCCGGGCTTTTCGTCGTCGTCGCCCGGCTTCTTCTTGTCCCGGCCCTTGTCCTTGTCCTCCTTCGGCTTCGCCCGCGGTACGTCGACCGGGTTGAAGGCCGGAGTCTCGGAGGAGCTGAGGGAGCCGGTCATCGCGGTGCGCCAGATCGGGCCGGGGAGGCAGCCACCGCAGACCTTGTCGTAGTACTGACCGCCGATGTTGATGTTGCTCATCGGGATCTGCTTGGCGCCGTCGCTGCCGACCCACACCGCCGTGGACAGGTTCGGCGTGTAGCCGACGAACCAGGCGTTGATGCGCTCGTCGGTCGTACCGGTCTTGCCCGCGTTGTCACGGTCGCTGAGGCCGGCCTGCGTACCGGTGCCGTCCTCGACGACGCCCTTGAGCATCTGGTTTATGGTGTCGGCCGTGTGCTCGCTCATGGCGCGGCTGCACTTCGACTTCGGCACGTCGATCGGCTTGCCGTCCGGCTTGGTGACCCCGAGGATCGCGACCGGGGTGCAGTAGGAGCCGCGGTTGGCGAAGGTCGCGTACACCGAGGCCATGGCCAGCGGGGTCGACTCCTGGCCGCCCAGCGTGGTGGAGGCGACCGGCTGCAGCGGCTTGTTGTTGCCGCGGATGTAGCCGATCTTCTCGGCCATCGACAGCGTCTCGCAGAGGCCGGCCTTCTGTTCCAGCTTCGCGAAGTAGGTGTTGATCGACTTGCCCAGCGCGCTGGTCATGTCGAACTGGCCCTTCTCCGTTTCCAGCTCGTTCGACACCTCCCACGGCCTGTTGTCCGCCGGCTGGTTCTCGCAGGTCCGGAAGCTTTCGCCGGGCAGCGTGATCTTGTGGTCCGTGGTGAAGCTCTGCGCCGGGCTGATGCCCTTCTCGAGCGCCGCCGCGGCGGTGATCGGCTTGAAGGTCGACCCGACCTGGAAGCCCGCGTAGCTGCCGCCCATCGCGTGGTCCACGGAGAGGTTCAGCATGGTCTGGTGCTTGGAGCCGTCGAGACCGTACGGGCGGGACTGGGCCATCGCCAGGATCCGGCCGGTGCCGGGCTGGACCTGGACGACCGCGTCCGCGACCTTGTCGTCCTTGTTGACCCGGGAGGTGGCCGCCTCGTTGGACGCGGCCTGCGACCGCGGATCCAGGGTGGTCTTGATGGTCAGGCCGCCGGTCGCCCAGAGCTTCGCGCGGTCCTTCTCGGTCTTGCCGAAGGCCGGATCGCTCTTGACGATCTTCGAGACGTAGTCGCAGAAGAACCCGGCGCCGCTCACGGCGGTGATGCAGCCGTTCTGCGGGCGCTTGACCTTCAGCTTGATCGGGGTGTTCTTGGCCTTGTCCGCCTGCTCCTGCGAGACCTTGCCGATGTCCGCCATCCGCTGGAGCACGGTGTTGCGGCGCTTGGTCGCTTCCTCCGTGTCGTTGATGGGGTCGTAGCGGCTGGGCGACTGCACGATGCCGGCCAGCAGCGCCGCCTCCTCCAGCTTCAGGTCCTTCGCGGACTTGGAGAAGTAGCGCTGGGACGCCGCCTCGACGCCGTACGCCTGCTGCCCGAAGAAGGTGATGTTGAGGTAGTTCTCCAGGATCTTCTTCTTGCCGAGCTCTTCCTCGACCTGGATCGCGTACTTCAGCTCCTGGACCTTGCGGCCCAGCGTCTGCTGGGTGGCCTCGGCGACCTTGGCCGGGTCGTCGCCCGCCTCCTCGACGAAGACGTTCTTCACGTACTGCTGGGTGAGCGTCGAGGCGCCTTCCGCGGTGCCGCCCGCCTGTACGTTGCGGTTCATCGCGCGCAGGATGCCCTTGAGGTCGACCGCGCCGTGCTCGTAGAAGCGGGCGTCCTCGATCGCGACGATCGCGTTCTGCATGTACGGGGAGATGCTCGTCAGCGGCACCACCGTGCGGTCGCGCGAGTAGACCGTGGCGATCAGGCCGCCCTGGTTGTCCAGGATCTTGGTGCGCTGGCTCAGCGGCGGAGTCTTCAGGTTGGCCGGGATCTCGTCGAACCCGTCGACCGTCCCCTTGGCGGCGAGACCCAGTGCTCCGGCGGCCGGCAGCGCGATGCCGGCCAGCACGACTCCCGAGAGTGCGGCGACACCGAGGAACTTGGCGGCCTGCTGGGTCGTGGTGAGACCGCCGCCCGAGCGCTTCTTTGGCATGGGGGCAGCCTAATCCGTAGATATGAGCGTTCCGTAGGACCGGGTGGGTCTCGGAGCGTTCCCGTACCGGACCGTGACATTCAGAGGCGGCGTGTGCGCCGCGCTTCAGCGGCCCGACCTGGTGGCATGGCAACGCGGGGCGGCTACGTTGCCATTCGCCGGACACACGGATATGCCTTGGCCTAAGCTGCTCCCAACTGTCACAGCAGTCCGGTTCCGTATCAACCCCCGTGCACGATCCGGCCACCCGCGCGGCGCTCCCGAATTCGCCCCGTGTGTCACCGAACGTCCGTTGTGGTTCGGGTGGACTGTCCCGATTCCGACGGGATAATCACGCATGTCCTCACCTCACTCCCCTGGGTGATCTGCCGCATACGCATAGTCCGTTCGGGCCATTCAAGATTGGGCCCGAAGGGGGTGTTGTGCTGTCGCCACTTTCCGTAACGTCCTCAACTGGCAGCGGTGAATATGCCGCTGCCGCCGTGGGGGAGCCTCGATTCGGGAGAGGACGGCGCCGGAATGGGCTGGGTAACCGACTGGAGTGCGCAGGCAGCCTGCCGCACTACTGATCCGGATGAACTGTTCGTACAAGGGGCAGCGCAGAACAGGGCCAAGGCGGTGTGCACCGGATGCCCGGTGCGGACCGAGTGCCTGGCCGACGCGCTGGACAACCGCGTCGAATTCGGCGTGTGGGGCGGGATGACCGAGCGGGAGCGCCGCGCGCTGCTGCGCAGACGGCCGACCGTCACGTCCTGGCGCCGGCTGCTGGAGACAGCGCGCAGCGAGTACGAGCGGTCCTCGGGCATCCTGCCCGTGGCGATCGGGCTGGAGGACGAGGAGCTGCACGAGACGTTCGCCGCCGTGGGCTAGGACCGGCGGTGCGTACGTCGTACGGCTTGCGTGGTACGAGGGGCTAGGCAGCTCCGGCCGGGGCGGAACCGGTCGCGAGCCGGTCCCCGATGGCTCGCAGACCCGAGAGGTCATGGACATCTCCGGGCAGTGCGGCCACGGCGGTGACGGCCACCTCGGGGTGCAGTGCGGTGAAGCGGTCGCGTGTGTCCTGTTCGCGCGCGACCATCTGCATCCGCTCGGCATGCAGTCGGAGCAGACCCGCGGTCAGTTCTTCGGTGGTGACGACTGTCGTGTTGTCGGGCTGAGGCTCTTGGTCCGCATCGGCTCCGGGAACGGCGGAGCCGGCGGTGTACGGGTCGGGTGCGTGCCCGGCCGCGGGGGAGTCGGCGGGCCCACGAAGTCCAGCCTTCCCGGCCGCCTGATCCACAATGCCGGCGCTTTCAAGATTTTCTGCGTCGAGGTTTTCCGCAGCGGCCAGCGCCTGCTCGGCGGAGAGCCGGGCGGCATCACTGCCGTGGACCCGGTTGAGCACCAGCCCCGCCAGCGGCATGTCCTCCGCGGCGAGTCGCTCCACGAAGTACGCGGCTTCGCGCAGCGCGTCCCGCTCCGGCGTCGCGACGACGAGAAACGCGGTGCCGGGCGCCTGAAGCAGTTTGTACGTGGCATCGGCCCGGGTACGGAACCCGCCGAACATGGTGTCCATCGCGGCGACGAAGGTCTGTACGTCCCGCAGGAACTGACCGCCGAGCAGCTTGCCCAGCGTCCCGGTCATCATCGACATGCCCACGTTGAGGAACTTCATCCCCGCGCGGCCGCCCATCTTCGCGGGGGCCATCAGCAGTTTGATGAACTTCCCGTCCAGGAACGAGCCCAAACGCTTCGGGGCGTCCAGGAAGTCCAGCGCGGACCTCGACGGAGGGGTGTCGACGACGATCAGGTCCCACTCGTCGCGCGCCCGGAGCTGGCCGAGCTTCTCCATCGCCATGTACTCCTGCGTGCCCGCGAAGCCGGCCGACAGGGACTGGTAGAAGGGGTTCTCCAGGATCGCGCGGGCCCGCTCGCCATCCGCGTGCGCCTCGACGATCTCGTCGAAGGTCCGCTTCATGTCGAGCATCATGGCGTGCAGCTCACCGGCGCCCTCGATGCCCTTCACCCTGCGCGGGACGTTGTCCAGCGAGTCGATGCCCATGGACTGGGCGAGCCTGCGGGCCGGGTCGATGGTGAGGACGACGACCTTGCGGCCGCGCTCCGCAGCCCGCACCCCGAGCGCCGCGGCGGTCGTCGTCTTGCCGACGCCACCGGAACCGCAGCAGACGATGATCCGGATGTCCGGGTCGTCGATCAGTGCGTCCGTGTCCAGAGCCGGTACGAGAGCTTCCGCGCCGCCTTCCGTACGTGCGCCGCCGTCCGCCCCCGCCTTCGTGCCCGCTGTCATGAACCCGCCCCTCGTCCGGACTCCCCTTGGCCCACACCCTGTTCGCGGAGCGCGGCCGCCAGGTCGTCGAGCCCGCTCCGGTCCACCCCCTCGCCGAGCAGCGGAAGCTCGTACCCCGGCAGGCCGAGGCCGGCCAGTACGGCGCGCTGCTCGCGCTCCAGGGCGACCCGCTGAGTGTGCTCGGCGGCCTGTTCGACCAGGGGGCGTACGAGCCCTGCCGAGCCGGTCACACCCGCCCGCGTCAGCGTCTTGGCGATCTCCTTGCGCCGGCCGCCCGCTGCGGCGCGCAACGATTCCCCGTCCAGCAGCTGCGGGCGCACCATGTTCACGATGACCCGGCCCACCGGAAGTTCGGCGGCCCGCAGCTCCGCGATGCCGTCCGCGGTCTCCTGGACCGGCATCTCCTCCAGCAGGCTCACGAGGTGCACGGCCGTTTCGGGGGACTTCAGCACCCGCATCACGGCCTGCGCCTGATTGTGTATCGGGCCGATCCGGGCGAGCCCCGCCACCTCGTCGTTCACGTTGAGGAAGCGCGTGATGCGGCCGGTCGGCGGGGCGTCCATGATCACGTGGTCGTAGACGAACCGGTTCTGCCGGTCCTTGCGGCGGACGGCCTCGCACGCCTTGCCCGTCAGCAGGACGTCCCGCACGCCGGGCGCGATCGTGGTGGCGAAGTCGATCGCACCGAGCTTCTTGAGCGCCCGGCCCGCGCCGCCGAGCTTGTAGAACATCTGGAGGTAGTCGAGAAGCGCCAGCTCCGCGTCGATCGCGAGCGCGAAGACCTCGCCGCCGCCCGGGGCGACGGCGATCCTGCGCTCCTCGTAGGGGAGGGAATCCGCCTCGAAGAGCTGGGCGATGCCCTGTCTGCCCTCGACCTCGACGAGGAGAGTGCGCCTGCCCTCGGTCGCGAGGGCGAGCGCGAGGGCGGCGGCGACCGTGGTCTTACCGGTACCGCCCTTGCCGCTGACGACCTGGAACCTGCTCACGTATTCGAGCCTAACCAGTCGCACCGCAGGCTACGCACGAGGCTGCGCGTGGCCCGGATTGCGCAGGCATTACAGTCGGGCCATGACCAAGTGGGAATACGCGACCGTGCCCCTTCTCGTGCACGCGACCAAGCAGATTCTGGACACCTGGGGCGAGGACGGCTGGGAGCTGGTCCAGGTCGTTCCCGGCCCGAACAACCCCGAGCAGCTCGTGGCGTACCTGAAGCGGGAGAAGCAGTAGTGGCGGGCACCGTCGAGGCGAAGCTCGCCGAGCTCGGCCTGCCGCTGCCCGCCGTCGTACCGCCACTGGCCTCGTACCAGCCGGCCGTGCAGTCCGGGGTGTACGTGTACACGTCCGGCCAGCTGCCGATGGTGGACGGCAAGCTCGCCGTGACGGGCAAGGTGGGCGCCGAGGTCACGCCCGACGAGGCCAAGGAGCTGGCCAGGACCTGCGCCCTGAACGCCCTCGCCGCCGTGAAGTCGGTCGCGGGCGACCTGGACCGGATCGCCCGGGTCGTCAAGGTCGTCGGCTTCGTCGCCTCGGCCACCGACTTCACCGGCCAGCCCGCCGTGATCAACGGAGCGAGCGAGCTGCTCGGCGAGGTCCTCGGGGACAAGGGCGTCCACGCCCGCAGCGCCGTGGGCGTCGCCGTGCTGCCGCTGGACGCGCCGGTCGAGGTCGAGATCCAGGTCGAGCTGACCGGAGCCTGAGCCCGTCCGTATCCGCCCGTGGTCCCGCCCGGTCATCACGACCGGGCGGGACCACGTGTACGGGGCATGTACGGGTCGGGGGACCCCTCGAACATCGTCACGGTTCCGGATAGCCTCCGGCCATGTCCAATGGTCAGTGGTACCCCCCGGAATGGCCCGGCCGGATCAGGGCCCTCGCGGCAGGCGAGCTGACTGCCGCCGTGCCCCGGCGGGCCGCCACCGTGATGCTGCTCCGGGACGACGCCACCGGCACCGGGGGCGCGCCCGCCGTCCACATGCTGCGCCGGCGCACATCGATGGCCTTTGCCGCAGGGGCGTACGCCTATCCGGGTGGCGGTGTCGATCCGCGCGACGACGACCGGCTCGTCGGGTGGGCCGGACCCTCGCTGGAGACCTGGGCGCACCGGCTGGGCGTCGGCACGCCGGCCGAGGCGCAGGCGATCGTCTGCGCGGCGGTCCGCGAGACGTACGAGGAGGCCGGGGTCCTGCTCGCCGGCCCGACGCCGGACACCGTCGTCACCGACGCCACGGGCGACGACTGGGAGGCCGACCGCGAGGCACTGGTGGCGCGGGACCTGTCGTTCGCCGCGTTCCTGGAGCGGCGCGGGCTGGTGCTGCGCTCGGACCTGCTCGGCGCCTGGGCGCGCTGGATCACCCCCGAGTTCGAACCGCGCCGCTACGACACGTGGTTCTTCGCCGCCGCGCTGCCCACGGGCCAGCGCACCCGCAACGCCTCGACGGAGGCCGACCGAACGGTGTGGATCACCCCGGGCGACGCGGCCGACGGATACGACCGGGGCGAGCTGCTGATGATGCCGCCGACCGTGGCGACGCTGCGGACGCTCCGGCCGTACGCCACCGCGGCGCGGGTGCTGGAGGCGGCCTCGGACCAGGACCTGACCCCCGTACTCGCACAGGCCCGTCTGGACGGTGACGAGCTGGTGCTGAGCTGGCCGGGGCACGAGGAGTTCACCCAGCACATTTCCACGGCCGGCACGGACGAAACGTATGACGGGGAGAAAACGGACGACACGGAAGGCGGTGCGGCATGAGTGACGCCGCGGCACTGCCCGGCCAGCCGCGCGGCGGTGTGCTGTCCGGTCCCGCCACGACCCGTACGGTCAACGTCCTGGCGCCCAACCCCTCGGCGATGACGCTCGACGGGACCAATACGTGGATCGTCGCCGAGCCCGGCTCGGACCTGGCGGTGGTCATCGACCCGGGCCCGCTGGACGACGTCCATCTGCGGGCCGTCATCGACACCGCCGAGCGGGCGGGCCGCCGGATCGCGCTGACACTTCTCACCCACGGCCACCCCGACCACGCGGAGGGCGCGGCGCGGTTCGCCGAGCTGACCCGTTCCAAGGTGCGGGCGCTCGACCCGGAGATGCGGCTCGGCGACGAGGGCCTGGGCACGGGTGACGTGATCACGACCGGCGGCCTGGAGATGTACGTGGTGCCGACGCCGGGCCACACGGCGGACTCGCTGTCGTTCCACCTGCCGGCCGACCGGGCGGTGCTGACCGGGGACACGATCCTCGGACGCGGGACGACGATGGTGGCGCATCCGGACGGGCGGCTGGGGGACTACCTCGACTCGCTGCGGCGGCTGCGCTCGCTGACGGTCGACGACGGGGTCCACACGGTGCTGCCAGGACACGGTCCGGTGCTGGAGGACGCGCAGGGCGCGGTCGACTTCTACCTCGCTCACCGCGCGCACCGGCTGGCCCAGGTGGAGACGGCGGTGGAGTCGGGCTACCGGACCTCGTCCGAGGTGGTGGCCCATGTCTACGCGGACGTGGACCGTTCGCTGTGGCCGGCGGCGGAGCTGTCGGTGCGGGCGCAGCTGGAGTACCTGGTCGAGCACGGGCTGATCTGACGACACATGGGTGAGGGGCCCCGCCGGTATCGGCAGGGCCCCTCACCCATGGCGTACGACGGCGGGTCAGCGCGAGCGCTTGGCCAGCCGCTCCACGTCCAGGAGGATCACCGCGCGGGCCTCCAGCCGCAGCCAGCCCCGGCCGGCGAAGTCGGCGAGCGCCTTGTTGACCGTCTCGCGGGAGGCGCCGACCAGCTGGGCCAGCTCCTCCTGCGTCAGGTCGTGCACCACGTGGATGCCTTCCTCGGACTGGACGCCGAAGCGGCGCGACAGGTCCAGGAGGGCGCGGGCGACGCGGCCCGGCACATCGGAGAAGACCAGGTCCGACATCTGGTCGTTGGTCTTGCGCAGGCGCCGGGCGACGGCACGCAGGAGCGCCGTGGCCACCTCGGGGCGTGCGTTGAGCCAGGGCTGCAGGTCGCCGTGGCCGAGGCCGAGGAGCTTGACCTCGGTCAGCGCGGTGGCGGTGGCGGTGCGCGGGCCCGGGTCGAAGAGCGAGAGCTCGCCGATCAGCTCGCCGGGGCCGAGGACCGCCAGCATGTTCTCGCGGCCGTCGGGGGAGGTGCGGTGGAGCTTCACCTTGCCCTCGGTGACCACATAGAGGCGGTCGCCCGGGTCGCCCTCGTGGAACAGCGCGTCGCCGCGCGCGAGGGTCACCTCACTCATCGAGGCGCGGAGCTCCGCGGCCTGCTCGTCATCGAGCGCCGCGAAAAGCGGGGCGCGCCGCAGAACGTCGTCCACGAGTTCTCTCCTTGTCGGCCTGTTCAGGGAACCGTGGTCCCCATCATGCCGGACGGTAAAACAGTGCGATCAATCACAAACCAGTTTGACGCACGCGCGTGCCGAGGGGTACGGCAGGGGGCCGATTGGGGGCGGATCACCGGTGACCGGGGCGGATGTCAGTGGCGGGCTCTAGGCTGGCCGGGTGTCCAGAATGCCGGTGAGAGCGCAGGCCAAGGGGGCTGATGGGGTGTCGGAAGGCCGTGATTCCGCTGTGGGCGAACAGGGTGCGGGCAACCGGAAGAACCTGAAGAAAACGGCGGAGGGCAGGTCCGCGACGGCGAAGACCGGGACCGCCGGCTCCGGCTCGGCCAGGAGGGCGAAGCCGGCCGTGGCCGAGGCCGCCGGCACGGCCACGGCCGGTGCGCCGAAGAGGAAGCCGGGGCGGCCCGAATCGCATCTGGCCATGGTCCGCCGCGCCCGCCGGATCAACCGCGAGCTCGCCGAGGTCTATCCGTACGCCCACCCGGAGCTGGACTTCCGGAATCCGTTCGAGCTGCTCGTCGCCACGGTTCTCTCCGCCCAGACCACCGACCTGAGGGTCAACCAGACGACCCCCGCCCTCTTCGCCGCCTATCCCACCCCGGAGGACATGGCCGCGGCCGTCCCGGAGGACCTGGAAGAGCTGATCCGGCCGACCGGCTTCTTCCGGGCCAAGGCGAGGTCACTGCTGGGCCTGTCCGCCATGCTCCGGGACGACTACGGCGGCGAGGTGCCGGGGCGGCTCGCGGATCTCGTCAAGCTCCCGGGAGTCGGCCGCAAGACGGCCAACGTCGTCCTCGGCAACGCCTTCGGCGTCCCTGGACTCACCGTCGACACGCACTTCGGCCGGCTGGTCCGGCGGTGGAAGTGGACCGAGCAGGAGGACCCGGAGAAGGTCGAGGCCGAGATCGCGGCGATCTTCCCCAGGAGCGAGTGGACCATGCTCTCGCACCGCGTCATCTTCCACGGCCGGCGCGTCTGCCACGCCCGCAAGCCCGCCTGCGGCGCCTGCCCGATCGCCCCGCTGTGCCCTTCGTACGGTGAGGGCGAGACGGACCCGGAGAAGGCCCGCAAGCTGCTGAAGTACGAGATGGGCGGCCGGCCGGGCCAGCGGCTGAATCCGCCGCCGGACTACCCGGGAAGCCCCGCACCTCCCCTGGGCGCCGACTGAGGCGGACCGCCGCTGCGGAACGAATCGCGGGACGACAGGCGTTGTGAGACGGAGGGGTGCCTATGAAGACGCATGAACCCGGCACGGAACAGCAGGGCGAGGAGCGGTACAGCGGTACGGAACGCGGTGATGCGGGTGGGTCGGGCCGGCGCGGTGGCGCGCGTGACGGACGTACGGACGTCGTGACCGCCGGCCCGGCCGACGACGGCGTCCCGGTCACCGTCTCGGCCGAAGGGCTGCCCGACTGGCTCGATCCGGTGGCGGGCGCCGCGCGGACCGTGCGGCCGCAGCAGCTCAGCCGCTTCCTGCCGCCCGAGAGCGGCGCGGGGCGCCAGTCCGCCGTGCTCGTCCTGTTCGGCGAGGGCGCGCGCGGCCCCGAACTGCTTCTGATGGAACGGGCCGGAAGCCTGCGTTCCCATCCGGGGCAGCCGTCCTTCCCCGGTGGATCGCTCGACCCGGAGGACGGCGACCAGGCGACGACCGGGCCGCTGAGGGCGGCCCTGCGGGAGGCCGAGGAGGAGACCGGCCTCGACCCGCGCGGGGTGCAGATCTTCGGCGTGCTGCCCCGGCTCTACATCCCCGTGAGCAGCTTCGTGGTGACGCCCGTGCTCGGCTGGTGGCGTACGCCCAGTCCGGTCGGGGTCGTCGACCCCGCCGAGACGGCGCGGGTCTTCACGGTTCCCGTGGCGGATCTCACGGATCCGGCCAACCGGGCGACGGCCGTCCATCCCAGCGGCCACCGGGGCCCGGCATTTCTGGTCGAATCGGCGCTCGTCTGGGGGTTCACGGCCGGGGTGATCGACCGGATTCTGCACTTTGCGGGCTGGGAACGCCCGTGGGACAGAGCCAGGCAGGTGCCGCTCGACTGGCGCGCATGACAGGCTGACTTCCGTGTTCCGCCGCTCCGGGCCCGCCCGGACACGGAGACGTACGGGCCCGGTGACGAATCTGCGAGGCTATAGACGGTGAACGTGCTGGACATCCTGCTGCTGGCCGGCGCCGTGTGGTTCGCGGTCATCGGCTACCGCCAGGGGTTCGTCGTCGGCATTCTGTCGGTGATCGGGTTCCTGGGCGGCGGTCTCGTCGCCGTCTATCTGCTGCCGGTCCTGTGGGACCAGATGACGGATGGTTCGGAGGTCTCCTCCACCGCGGCCGTCGTCGCGGTCGTCATCGTGATCGTCTGCGCGTCGATCGGCCAGGCCTTCACCACCCATCTGGGCAACAAACTCCGCCGCCACATCACGTGGTCGCCCGCGCGTGCCCTGGACGCGACCGGCGGCGCCCTGGTCAATGTGGTGGCCATGCTGCTGGTCGCCTGGCTGATCGGGTCCGCCCTGGCGGGCACCTCGCTGCCGACGCTGGGCAAGGAGGTCCGCAGCTCCTCGGTCCTGCTGGGCGTCTCCCGGGTGATGCCGTCACAGGCGTCCACCTGGTTCACGGACTTCTCGTCGGTCCTCGCGCAGAACGGCTTCCCGCAGGTCTTCAGCCCATTCGCCAACGAACCGATCACCGAGGTCAGGGCCCCCGACCCGGCGCTGGTCGGCAGCCCCGTCGCCGCGCGCGCCAAGCAGTCCATCGTGAAGGTCGTGGGGACGGCCCCGAGCTGCGGCAAGGTCCTCGAAGGCACCGGGTTCGTGTTCTCCGACCGCCGGGTCATGACCAACGCCCACGTCGTCGGCGGCGTCGATGAGCCGACCGTCCAGATCGGGGGTCAGGGGCGCCTGTACGACGCGAAGGTCGTCCTCTACGACTGGCGGCGCGACATCGCCGTACTCGACGTACCCGACCTCGACGTGAAGCCGCTGCGGTTCGCGGACACCGAGAGCGACGCGGAGACGGGCGACAGCGCCATCGTCGCGGGCTTCCCGGAGAACGGCGCGTACGACGTACGCTCCGCGCGTGTCCGCGCCCGCATCGACGCCAACGGCCCCGACATCTACCACCGGGGCACGGTCCGCCGCGATGTGTATTCGCTCTACACCACGGTCCGCCAGGGCAACTCCGGCGGCCCGCTGCTGACCCCCGAGGGCAAGGTGTACGGAGTCGTGTTCGCGAAGTCGCTCGACGACCCGGACACCGGCTACGCGCTGACGGCGGACGAGATCCGCGACGACATCACGCAGGGACGCACCGCCAACCAGCAGGTCGACAGCCAGGGGTGCGCGCTCTAGAGGTATGCGGGCGGGCCCGGGGTACGTCAGTTGCGGGGATGGCGCAGCCGCGCCGAGACCCAGCGGGCCCGGCGGCGGAGGATGCGTGAGATGCCGAGCCGAGGATCATGCATGACGTGCAAAGCGTGCACCCGGCCCTGGAGGCCGTCCCCCTCATGAATGCCCGGAACCGCCGTGGCGGTCGAGCGACGGTTGCGTGCTGCGTCACCGAAGTCGTGCGTCCAGCCCATACCCGGACGTCTGCCCGTGCCTCATGGTCCGTAACCGCCTATCCGTCAGCCAATTGGCCTATGCGTCAGGCACGTGGCTGTTCGTAGGACACGTGTGCCCCTGTGGCTAGCGGTCGGGCTCGGAATCCTTGAGCCAGTTGATGAGTTCGGCCGAGAATCCGGCCGGATCCTCCTCATGGGGGAAGTGGCCCAGACCGTCGAAAAGTCGCCAACGGTAGGGCGCCTCGACGTACTCGCCGGATCCGGCCGAGCTGCGGGTGCGGACCGCCGGATCGAGTGAACCGTGCAGATGCAGCGTGGGCACCCGGACGGGCCGTTTCATGCGCCGGTTGAACTGGATGCCGTCCGGGCGGGCCAGCGAGCGCACCATCCAGCGGTACGGCTCGATCGAGCAGTGCGCCGTCGAGGGGATGGCCATGGCACGCCGGTAGACGCCCAGCGTCGCCTCGTCGGGGAACTCCGCCTTGCCCGGACCCGCCCAGTCGCTGATCAGCTGTGCCACCAACGCGGCGTCGTCGGCCACGAGCTGACGCTCCGGCACCCACGGCCGCTGGAAGCCCCAGATGTACGAGCCGGCCCGGGACTGCGCGAAGTCGGAGAGCATCGAGGAGCGCCACCGCCGCGGGTGGGGCATGGAGGAGACGACCAGCCGGCGCACCAGCTTGGGGCGCATCACGGCGGCCGTCCAGGCCAGGTAGCCGCCCATGTCATGGCCGACCAGGGCGGCGTCCGGCTCGCCGAGCGACCGGACCACGCCGGTGATGTCGAGCGCCAGGTTGGCGGGGTCGTAGCCCCGGGGGGTGCGGTCGCTGCCGCCGACGCCACGCAGGTCCATCGCCACGGCCCGGAAGCCGGCCTCGGCGAGCGCGGGCAGCTGGTGGCGCCAGGTCCACCAGAACTGCGGGAAGCCGTGCAGGAGGAGGACCAGCGGCCCGTCACCCATTTCGGCGATGTGGAAGCGGGCGCCGTTCGCCGCGACGTCCCGGTGCGTCCAGGGACCGTCGAGGCGAACGGGGCCGCCGGCCGGGGCGGACGGTGCGGGGGCGGGGCCCGCCGGGCCGGCCGGCCCTTCGTGGCCCGCCCGGTCCTCCGGGCCCAGAGGGCCGGATGCGCTGGAATCGGGGACGGTCATGTGGACGAGCGTGCCACAGCCGACGCCTTGTCCTGGACCGGTGCGCTCTCGATCGCCCGGTCCGCGCGGGTGCTGCCGCCCAGCGGAAGGATCGCGTCGGCGGCGGTCTCCGGACGGGGGTGCGGCTTGACGCCCTGAAGGACCGCGGCGGTCTGCTTGGCGGACGCGATGGACTTCTCCGGCGGCTTGACCTTCTTGAACTTGGCGTAGCCGAACAGTGCGAGCAGGACGCCCAGCAGGATGAACGCGCCGCCCACGATCAGGAACGACCAGGCGAGGCCCAGCCCCAGATTGTGGATGCCGTACGCGGCTGCGAAGCTCAGCACCGGGATCGAGAACAGGACCAGCACGCCCGTGACGATGAAGGCCACGCTGCCGATGACGCCGCGCTTGACGTCCTGCCGCACCTCGGCCTTGGCCAGGGCGATTTCGTCGTGCACCAGCGCCGACAGTTCGGCCGTCGCCGACGCGACCAGCTGGCCGAGACTGCGGTCGGCGCTGCCCGCGTAATTGCCGGGGTCGCTCATCCCTGACTCCCTCTCCTGTTCAACATGTCCGATGTCAGATCATGCCGGACTGTCCGGCTTGCTGCTCGCTGCCCCCGCCAGTCGGGCAAGGCGGCGGTGCTCGGCCGCCTTCCCCTCGTAGAGCGCGGCCATCCTCAGGTGGTACGCCGGGTCGTCCTGTTCGTAGACGTCCGGCACTCCGGAACCGTCCTCGTCGAGTTCCTCGGCGTCGGACAGCGCCCTGTATCTGCGTACCCGGAGTTTGAGCAGTACACCGGAGAGTACGGCGGCAATCAGGGAGCCGAGCAGAACCGACGCCTTGATCTCGTTGATCATGTCGTCGTCACCGGCGAAGGCGAGCTCCCCGATCAGCAGCGACACGGTGAAGCCGATACCGGCGAGTGCGGCGATCGCGAAGACGTCCGCCCAGGCCAGCTCCTTGTTCAGCTCGGCTCTGGTGAGCCGGGTGGTCAGCCACGTACCGCCGAAGACACCGATCGTCTTGCCGACGACGAGTCCCAGGACCACTCCGAGCGTCTCGGGCCGGTCGAACACACCGGCCAGCGCGCCGCCGGAGAGGGAGACCCCGGCGGAGAAGAGCGCGAAGACCGGAACGGCGAAGCCCGCCGACAGGGGGTGCACCAGGTGCTCGATGCGTTCCCCGGGCGAGTGCTCCTCGCCCTCGCGCCGCGTGCAGCGCAGCATCAGGCCCATGGCGACGCCGGCGATGGTGGCGTGGACGCCACTGTTGTACATCAGTCCCCAGACGACCACGGCGAGCGGTACGTAGACGTACCAGCCACGCACGCCGAGGCGGAGCAGCAGGTGGAAGAGGCCCAGGCCGAGGAAGGCGCCGCCGAGCGCGAGGAAGTCGATGTCCTCGGTGAAGAAGACGGCGATGATCAGGATCGCGAAGAGGTCGTCCACGACGGCGAGCGTCAGCAGGAAGGCCCGGAGCGCGGCCGGCAGTGAGGTGCCGATGACGGCGAGCACGGCGAGCGCGAAGGCGATGTCGGTGGCGGTGGGAACCGCCCAGCCGGCCGTGGAACCGTCGCCGAGGACGTTCACCAGTGTGTAGACGCCCGCCGGCACGGCCATGCCGCAGAGCGCGGCAGCCACGGGGAGCGCGGCGGCCCTGGGATCGCGCAACTCACCTGCCACGAGTTCGCGTTTGAGTTCGACGCCCGCGACGAAGAAGAAGACCGCGAGCAGCCCGTCGGCGGCCCAGTGCGCCACGGAGAGGTGCAGCCCGAGGGGTCCGGGCCCGACGTGGAAGTTGCTGACGGCCGAGTAGCTCGAACCCGCTGTGTTGGCCCACACCAGCGCGGCCACGGCGGCGGCCAGCAGGATGACGCCACCGACGGTCTCCGTACGCAGGGCGTCGGCGACATAGTTGCGCTCGGGGAGCGGCAGCCGCCCCAGGAAGGTGCGGCGGGGGCCGGTGGGTGCGGGAGTGGGCGTGGCCACGGGGGGAGACCTCCGGGTCGGTACGGCAGCGATGGCATGGCTGATGCACTTGCCGACCAGACTTCCCGGCACCCCTGTGGAGATTTTCTTATCGTGTTGTCGCTCAGCCGCCACTGTACCCGCGGGGCGTGGGAGCGGGGGTGTGAGGGAGTGGTGATCTTCACCTTAAATGCCCGAAGGGCACCCGGCGCGTCGCCGGGTGCCCTTCGGGTTGTCGGTCGTCCGTCGGCGCCTCAGTCCTCGGACTGGGCCGACGGCAGCTGGCTCTGGATCAGGTCCATGACCGAGGAGTCGGTCAGGGTCGTGACATCGCCCAGGGCCCTGTTCTCCGCCACGTCACGCAGCAGACGCCGCATGATCTTGCCGGAACGGGTCTTCGGCAGCTCGGCCACCGGCATGATGCGCTTCGGCTTGGCGATCGGGCCGAGCGTCGTACCGACGTGGTTGCGCAGCTCCGCCACCAGCTCGTCGGAGGCGGTGGCCGTGCCCCGCAGGATGACGAAGGCGACGATGGCCTGGCCGGTCGTCTCGTCGGCGGCGCCGACCACGGCGGCCTCCGCGACCGACGGGTGCGAGACGAGCGCCGACTCGACCTCGGTGGTCGAGATGTTGTGCCCGGACACCAGCATCACGTCGTCGACGCGGCCCAGCAGCCAGATGTCGCCGTCCTCGTCCTTCTTGGCACCGTCGCCGGCGAAGTACTTGCCCTCGAAGCGTGACCAGTACGTGTCGAGGAACCGCTGGTCGTCGCGCCAGATGGTGCGGAGCATCGACGGCCACGGCTCGGTGAGGACCAGGTAGCCGCCTCCGCCGTTCGGGACCTCGTTGGCCTCGTCGTCGACGACGGTGGCCGAGATACCCGGCAGGGCGCGCTGGGCGCTCCCCGGCTTGGTCTCCGTGACGCCCGGCAGCGGCGAGATCATCATCGTGCCGGTCTCGGTCTGCCACCAGGTGTCCACGATCGGGCACTTGTCGGCACCGATGTGCTTGCGGTACCAGATCCAGGCCTCGGGGTTGATCGGCTCGCCCACCGAACCGAGGACGCGCAGGGACGACAGGTCGAACTTGGCGGGGATGTCGTCCCCCCACTTCATGAACGTACGGATCGCGGTCGGCGCGGTGTAGAGGATCGTGACCCCGTACTTCTGGACGATCTCCCAGAAGCGGCCCTGGTGCGGGGTGTCGGGGGTGCCCTCGTACATCACCTGCGTGGCGCCGTTGGCCAGCGGCCCGTAGACGATGTACGAGTGTCCGGTCACCCAGCCGATGTCGGCGGTGCACCAGTAGACATCGGTCTCCGGCTTGAGGTCGAAGACCGCTTGGTGCGTGTACGCCGCCTGGGTGAGGTAACCGCCGGACGTGTGCAGGATGCCCTTGGGCTTCCCGGTCGTGCCCGACGTGTAGAGGATGAAGAGCGGCTGCTCCGCATCGAACGCCTCGGGGGTGTGCTCGGCGGACTGCCGGCCGGTGATCTCGTGCCACCAGACGTCGCGGCCCTCGGTCCACGCGGTGTCCTCGCCCGTACGCCGGACCACGAGGACGTGCTCCACGCTGTCGATGCGCGAGACGGCGTCGTCGACCGCGGGCTTGAGCGCGGACGGCTTGCCTCGGCGGTACCCGCCGTCGGCGGTGATGACGACCTTCGCGTCCGCGTCCTCGATGCGGGCGGCGATGGCGTCGGCGGAGAAGCCACCGAAGACGACCGAGTGCGCCGCACCGATGCGGGCACAGGCCAGCATCGCGAAGGCGGCTTCGGGGATCATCGGAAGGTAGACGGCGACCCGGTCGCCCTTGCCGACACCGAGCTCGATGAGGGCGTTGGCGGCGCGGGAGACCTCGTCCTTCAGCTCCGCGTAAGTGATGGCGCGGCTGTCGCCGGGCTCGCCCTCGAAGTGGATGGCGACCCGGTCACCGTGGCCCGCCTCGACGTGACGGTCCACGCAGTTGTAGGCCACGTTGAGCTTGCCGTCCGCGAACCACTTCGCGAAGGGCGGGTTGCTCCAGTCGAGGGTCTCGGTGGGCTCGGTGGCCCAGGTCAGGCGGCGGGCCTGCTCGGCCCAGAAGCCCAGCCGGTCCGCTTCGGCCTGCTCGTACGCCTCTGCGGTGACGTTGGCGTTGGCGGCCAGCTCGGCAGGCGGCGCGAACTTCCGCTCTTCCCGAAGCAGGTTGGCCAGGCTCTCGTTGCTCACGACTTCTCCCAGTCCCAGGGTGTCCGTTGTGTCCCGGGGCATAGCTCATCAGTCCCGAGGCCGGGTGACAAGTGTCTGCCAGGAATTGGTTTAGACCTGTGTCTCGTGTATAGAGGCATGATCCCGCTTCCACGCCGAGGCCGCGCAGGGCCGTGCCGGTGATGCGGATGGCGCGGAGGTGCGGAGAACGCGTCAGCGGGATCACTAGGTCTCACGGACCCGAGCGGCGTGCGGTTCAGACGCCGGTACGTGTCAGCTCGGCCGGATGGGCGGGTGAGATCGGGTCGAACACCGCAGTCGTGCCGACTCCGGTGCTTCCGTCCTCCGCCAGCAGATACGACTGAGCCTCGGCCACGTGGAAGTACATGCCGTGCAGCTGAAGGCTGCCATCGGCGATGCGGCGGGCCACCGACGGGTGCGCCCTCAGATGGTCGAGCTGCTGGACCACGTTGGTCAGGCAGAGCTGCTCCACCGCATTGGCGGGCAGCCGGCCGGAGAACCGGGGCTGCGTGTCGCTGGTCGAACTCACCCGGCCCAGGCTGGGGAGCCCGTGCCGGAGCCAGCGCCCCAGCGACGTGTCGGGGTCGTCCGACGCCCCTGCGAGCAGTGCGTTCATCGCCCCGCAGTCCGAGTGACCGCAGACGGTGATGGACTCGACGCCGAGCACGTCCACCGCGTACTCGATCGCGGCCCCCACCGAGTGGTCGCCCTCCTCTGCATCCGGGAGCGGCACGAGGTTGCCGATATTGCGCACGGTGAAGAGGTCACCCGGACCGCTGGCTGTGATCATGCTGGTCACCAGACGGGAGTCCGCGCAGGTGATGAAGAACTGTGAGGGGCGCTGGCCCTCTCGGGCGAGCCGCGCCAGCTCACCGCGGACCAGCGGCGCTGTGTCGCGCTGGAAGGAGCTCAGACCTCTGACCAGCCGGTGATCGCCTCCCGCGTGCGGAGGCCGGTCGACGGCCGCGTGCTGGTGGGGAGAGGCGGGCTGTGAGGCGGGCGCTCGGTGGGGGGAGGGGGCGGTCTGCGGAGTCGGCGCCATGAGTGGGATGGGGGCGTCCGTCTGTGCGGTGGGTGCGGTCTGTGCGTGAGGCGGGAGCTGCGGGGCCGACGGGCCCGGATCCGGGGAGGTGCCGCTGTCGGGGTGGGACGGGGCGGGGGCATGGCTGCCTGCGCCCGCGGCTGTGGCAGGGATGGTCGGGGCTGTTGCGGTGCCGACGGAGAGCGCGGGGTCCGGCCGGTTGTCGGCTGCCGGCGCGGGAGGGGCGTGTTCGGGCTGGTCGTGGCAGTGGTGGTTGCGCCATGGGGTCCACGGACGGCAGCAGGAATGAGCCGCTGCGGCGGGCTCGGCGATTCTGCCGCCCGAGCGGCCGGCGAAGGCCACCTGGCCGCCGTGTGCCGTATGGGCGTTGCTCCAGTCCTGAATCGTCTCGTACGCAGCATGGTCCATGAAAAAGCCGTCGAGCTCGACGACCACATCGGCGTCCTGGGGGAGTCGCCCGAGCATCCGGCTGAGGCGAGGTACGGCCAGGAAGGTCAACTGCCCGCGTACGACGACGAGATGCTGCCCGTTCTGTTCGGAGACCGAAATCCGGGTCTGGGCCAGCCGGTGCAGGGCGACGGCCACCGCGACGGCGATCCCGATCGCCACGCCCTTGAGGACGCCGACGACCAGCACGCCGGCGATGGTCGCTCCGTACACCAGGAATTCGCGGTGTTTGTGGACGTTGCGGATGTGCGCGAGGCTGACCATTTTGAGGCCGACCATCATTACCAGCGCGCCCAGGGCCGCCAGCGGAATGCGCTCAAGGACTGTCACGAGAAAAGCAGAGGCGAGCAGGATCCACACGCCATGCAGCACGGTGGAGGCCCGGCTGGTCGCTCCGGCCCTCACATTCGCCGAACTGCGCACAGCCCCGCCGGAGACCGCGAGACCGCCCAGCAAGCCCGACACCGCGTTGGCGACGCCTTGAGCGCGCAACTCCCGGTCGAGGTCGGATCGCTTGAGCGGGGGAGCGAGCCGGTCGAGGCCGTCCGGTCGGGAACGGGCTTCTGCTGCGTCGGGGGCAGGGGGCACGGAAGCGGCGGACTGGTCGGCGGTCTCGAGCAGCCGGGATGCCGTGTCCGGGGCGTTGCCCGGTACTTCTCCGATCTTGGCCGGGGAAGCTCCGGAGCGGGTGCGGCTACGGTCGGCGGCCAGCTTGTCCACGGCGACGGCGGCGAGCAGTGACTCCAGGCTGGCCACCAGCATCATCGTGAACACGGCTGTGGCCAGGCCGAGCACAGGACCCTGTGGCATTTCGGGCAGGGCGTGCGAGCGCCAGGAGGGGAGATCGACCCGGGCGATCGACGGCGCCGCCCACGCTGCCACAGCGGTGGCCAGGCCCACGGAAGCCAGTGCTGCCGGAACGCGGCGCAGAATCCGCCCGGCCCGTCCGGGCAGCAGTGGCCACAGGACGAGAGTGGCCACCGTGAGGGCGCCGATCAGCGGGGCGGCGGGACTGACACGTGCCAGCTGGTCGGGAAGATGCAGGACGTTGGAGATGGCAGAGCTCTGTGGTGAACCGCCCAGCACGATGTGCAGTTGAGCGAGCGCGATGGCCACGCCGATGCCGGCGAGCGTGCCGTGGACGATGGCGGGAGAGACGGCGAGCGCGCTGCGGGCTGCCCGCAGGGAGCCGAGGGCGAGCTGAAGCAGCCCCGCCCCGATGGTGATGGCGCAGGTGGTGCGCCAGCCGTAGATCTGGATCGTCTCGGCCGTCACCACGGTCAGTCCGGCGGAGGGGCCGGAGACCTGGAGCGGAGTCCCGCCGAGAAGTCCGGCGACGATGCCGCCGACCGCGGCGGAGATGAGGCCCGCCTCCAGAGGTGCACCCATGGCGACGGCGAGACCGAGCGACATGGGGATGGCGAGCAGGAACACAGTGATGGACGCCGACACGTCGGCGCCCGCGATACGGAATCGTCCGCCGCGCGGCGGCTGGGGCGGGCTGTGCGGTCGCTTGACTCCCGAGGACCGGGAAGGGCGCGAACTGCGCGATGAGTGATCGTGGCGAGTGGGTACGCAGGCAGACATTTCCCGTCTCCTCCTGGGCAGCGCGGTCGCGAAATTCGGTGACGCGGCCGTGGGTCACGGCGTGCAGCGGCGGGATATCTCAACTCTCGGTAAATAGACAGTAATGGAGAGTAAAGAATCATGTCCAGGATTAAGGGCAAATGGGCCACTCAGCCACCCATTCCGGTGAATAAGCAGCTTTTCATTCGGCCTGTCGCGCCAGCCTTTCGACAGTGCGTGCGACCTTGGCGGCTCCGTGTCGGCACTCGGCGCAAGCTACCTGCGAGAAAGAGGTGGGCGGATGATGGCCGCCACGAAGAGGATCGCTCTGGGCGTCATGGCTGTTGCGCTGGTCGCGGGGGCGGCCGGGTGCTCGGCGGGCTCCGGATCGGAGTCCTCCGGTCTCGGAGCCGTCAACGGGGCCGCGGGCGAGAAGAAGAAGGCCGCGGAAGCGGCGCCCAAGTCCGTGTTCCGAGCCATTGGTGACGGGTCCACCGCGTTCACGGGTGTTCAGCCCAAGCAGCCGGTGGTGCAACGCCTGACGGCGGGACAGAAGCCCCCGCAGTTCGTGGTGTTCTCGTGGGACGGAGCGGGAGAGGACAGTCAGCGGCTCTTCTCGCACTTCCGTGAGGTGGGCAAGAAGTACGACGCCGCGATGACGTACTTCCTCAGCGGCGTGTACCTGCTCCCGGAGGGGAAGCGGACCCGGTACGACCCGCCCAAGCACAACGCCGGCAGCTCGGACATCGGCTTCAACGACACCAAGGGAATCCGGGACACCCTTACTCAGCTGCGCGGCGCCTGGCAGGACGGGAACGAGATCGGCACCCACTTCAACGGCCATTTCTGCGGCAACGACGGTGGCGTCGGGACCTGGTCCGTAGAGGAATGGAAGAGCGAGATCAGTCAGGCGAAGTCCTTCGTCAAGAGCTGGAGGACGAATGACCCGGTCCTCAAGGCCGAGAAGCCGCTTCCCTTCGACTACGACAAGGAGCTGGTCGGCGGACGCACCCCTTGCCTGGAGGGCCGGAAGAACATGGTGGAGGCGGCCCGCACCATGGGGTTCCGCTACGACTCCAGCGGCGTCAACGACCAGGTGTGGCCGGAGAAGAAGAGCGGGATCTGGGATCTCTCCATGCAGCTCGTCCCGGTCCCCGGGCGCGCCTTCGAGACGCTGTCGATGGACTACAACTTCATGTTCAACCAGTCCGGGACGACGCAAGGAGACCCGGACAAGCACAAGTACTGGGGAAACCAGATGCGTGACGGTCTGCTCCAGGCCTTCGACCGCGCGTACGACGGCAACCGTGCGCCGCTGATCATCGGCAACCACTTCGAGTCCTGGAACGGCGGCACGTACATGCGTGCCATCGAGGAGACGATCGCGACGGTCTGCACCAAGGCGGACGTGCGCTGCGTCTCGTTCAGGCAGCTTGCGGACTGGCTCGACGCACAGGACCCGGCGACACTGGCGAAGCTCCGGACGCTGAAGGTCGGCCAGGAGCCCGAGGCCGGCTGGCCCACGTTCCTCAAGAAGGGGGCAGGCCGGGACCAGGAGGCCGCCTCCAAGGCGCCGGCTGCGGCTGCGGGGAAGCCGGCCGACCGCTAGGCAGTTGGTGCGTGCACCGGGGCGCCGGGCCAGAGATGCGCCCGGCGCCGTCCGGCGCCTTCACCAAGGCGCCGGAGACGCGCCGGGGTCGGCCCGCCCGAAGCCTCGGCCGCTCAGGCAGGCTGGGCGGCCTCGGCGCGAAGGAGGCCCTCGTCCAGCACGAAGGCCGGGTCGACCTGGGCGGCAAGGTCTGCCCCGGTCTTGTCGTTTCCCCAGCTCTCCGCGTTCCTCAGGTGGAAATGGACCATTTGACGCGTGTAGCGCCCCCAGTCCCGCCGCTCGTACGAGTCCTCCGCCGCGTTCTGCAGGGACTGCAGGGCCATCCTGTTGTCGGCCTCGAGCAGCTCGAAGCGCGCGGGGCGGCCCTTCTCCATGGCCCGCACCCAGTCGGAGTGGCCGACCGTGACCAGCAGGTCGTCGCCCACCTCAGCGCGTAGGAACTCCAGGTCGTCCTCGCCCTGAACCTTGTTTCCGACGACCTTCAGATCCACACCGAAGTCCCGCGCGTACTCCTTGTACTGGCGGTAGACCGAGACGCCCTTGCGGGTCGGTTCGGCGATGAGGAACGTCATGTCGAAGCGGGTGAACATCCCTGAGGCGAAGGAGTCCGAACCGGCGGTC
Source organism: Streptomyces sp. NBC_00708 (assembly GCA_036226585.1). Classification (GTDB taxonomy): domain Bacteria; phylum Actinomycetota; class Actinomycetes; order Streptomycetales; family Streptomycetaceae; genus Streptomyces. The sequence continues at coordinate 3,193,710 of CP108997.1, read as the reverse complement.
ATGTCGACCACCACATACTCGTCGGGGCCGTCGACGAGGTGGTTGAGGCAGAGCTCGACCGCACCGACCTTGGAGTGGTAGCACGCCACACCGAGGTCCGACTCGGTGAACGGCCCCGTCGCCATCAACCGGATGTCCCCGTCGTCGAGCCGGACCGTGCGCGCACAGGCCTCGAAGATCGGGTTGTCCTCGCACACGCGCAGCAGGCGTGAGCCCTCGCCCGGTGGCGTCGTCTTGATCATCGTCTCGGCCGAGGCGATGCGCGGATTGCTGCCGCGCAGATACTCCTTGATCAGGGGCAGCTGCGCCCCCATGGCGGGCAGCGCGGCGGCTTCGTCCTCGTCGAGGCCGAGGGCTGCTCCGAGGTGCTGGTTGATGTCGGCGTCCACCGCGACGACGTGGGCTTCATTGGCAGCGAGGTGGCGGATGAAGAGCGAGGACAGCGTGGTCTTGCCGCTGCCGCCCTTCCCTACGAAAGCGATCTTCATGTTCACCTAGGGTAGTCGATCGATCGCTATGAGTTGTCTGGTTTCGTGAATAAGGCCACTCCCGGCCGGTGGGCGGGCGTGAGGCGCGTAGCCTCGCTACCTATGAGTACGACTTCCTCGGACCCGCTCGTCGCTCTGAGCGCTCTGCCGGGTGTGACCGACGCGGTGGACTCCGTACGCAAGGCCGTCGACCGGGTCTACGGGCACCGCGTGATGCGGCGCCGCAGCAACGAAGTCACCGCGGAGGCCGCTCTGCGGGGAGCCCGCGGATCGGCCGCGCTGTCCGGTGCCGACTGGAACCTCGAGGAAGTGCGCCGCCGCACCGACTTCAGCGGTGACGACGAGGCTCGTGTCGTCGGGTCGGCCCTCCGTCTGACGGCGGAGGCGGGTCAGCTTCTTTCCATCTGGCGGCAGTCGCCGTTGCGTGTACTCGCACGGCTCCACCTGGTGGCCGCGGGGGGCGCTGCCCCCGAGGACGCTGTCGGGCGGCCCAGGCTCGCGGGCGAACCGGTGGACGAACCGCTGGTCGAGGCGCTGCTGCCGGACGCGGACGAGGTCGCGGGCCGACTGGACGGGCTCGCCCGGCTCATCCTCTCGGGGAGTGAGGCGCCTGCCCTGGTGACCGCCGCCGTCGTCCACGGGGAACTGCTGGCCCTGCGCCCCTTCGGCTCGCACAACGGCCTGGTGGCGCGCACTGCGGAGCGGATCGTGCTGATCGGGAGCGGGCTCGACCCCAAGTCGATCTGTCCGGCCGAAGTCGGGCACGCCGAACAGGGGCGGGCGGCCTACTTGGCGGCCTTCGACGGCTATCTGTCGGGCACGCCGGACGGCATGGCTACCTGGATCAAGCACTGCGGACGCTCGGCGGAACTCGGTGTCCGGGAATCGACCGCCGTGTGTGAGGCGCTTCAGCGAGGCGCCGCATAGCGCCTCGCCCGCAGGCATCACCGGCGTTTCGCGGCAACTGCGTCGCAAGCGGGGGACCGGCTGTGATGCGGGCGTTGAACGTGGTTGCGGCGGTACCGGTCCGGTACCGCCGCTGGCATGTCCGCCCAGTTACCAAGCGTCCTCGTTATATGCCCATCAGGTCGGGGTCTTTGCCCGCTCCTGGTGCGGCTGGCCCGTAATCGACGGGTCGACGTCGCGTGGGTGCCGGGTTTCCATGCGCGGTCCGTGGGGCCTTGCTGCGTAATTCAGGTCATCCTCGCGGATGTCCCTGGTCTCGCGGGCCGTTGAATCCTTTGTACTCCAGGCACTGGAAGAGCGGTAGTGCTGACCGCACTTCTTTACTTTTGGGTTCAATTACGGACGAGTTGGTCCAATGGGCTGGGTCAGGCGGAAGCCGCAGTGGCTCGCCGACGGGCGGCGTACCAGACGACTCCAGCGGTGAGAGCGGCCGCGCTCACCGCTGCCGCGGCCATGAGCGCGGGGCGCGGCGGCAGGGAGAGCGCGGAGAGGCGCTGCTTGAGCCGGACGGGCCGGTCGAAGGCGAGAATCGGCCACTCTCGGAGGGTCGCCTCCCGGCGCAGCGCGCGGTCCGGGTTGACCGCGTGCGGGTGGCCGACGGATTCCAGCATGGGTACGTCGGTCGCCGAATCGCTGTACGCGTAGCAGCGGGCCAGGTCGTAGCCCTCCGAAACTGCGAGTGCCTTGATGGCCTCCGCCTTCGTGGGCCCGTACGCGTAGTACTCCACCTCGCCCGTGTAGCAGCCGTCGTCCCCGACGACCATGCGGGTGGCGACGACACGGTCGGCGCCGAGCAGCTCGCCGATCGGTTCGACGACCTCGGCACCCGAGGTCGAGACGATCACGACATCGCGGCCGGCGGTGTGATGCTCTTCGATGAGCGTCGCCGCTTCGTCATAGATGATCGGGTCGATCAGGTCGTGCAGGGTCTCGGCCACGAGTTCCTTGACCTGCTGTACGTTCCAGCCCTTGCAGAGCGCCGAAAGATACTCGCGCATCCGCTCCATCTGGTCGTGGTCCGCGCCCCCGGCAAGGAACACGAACTGCGTGTACGCGGTGCGCAGCACGGCGCGGCGGTTGATCAGTCCACCGTGGTAGAAGGACTTGCTGAAGGTCAGTGTCGAAGACTTCGCAATGACCGTCTTGTCCAGGTCGAAGAAGGCGGCTGTGCGCGGCAAGAAGCGGTTTTCCACAAGGCAGAGCATAGGGGGCCGCCATTCGGCGTAAACCCCGGCGCGTGGGTTTGCCTGAGAAGGGCGTCGGGTACACCATGGAAGTCACGGATCGTTCGCGACCGTGCTAACCCGGTCCGGCTCCTCCCCCCCCGAGTCGGCCGTGGGGACGACCCCCGCTCTCCCCCCCGGCGGGGGTCGTCGCATGTCCGGACGCGGTTTGTCGCGCGGAATCGACCATTTCTCCTCCTTCTGCTCCATGTCGGGTCGTGCCTGCACCCGATTCACACTCAGCCTGCACCGTGACGCTGCGTAGCGAAAGAGTCGCACCGGGAAGTCACCGGTATGAGCTACGGAGTTATTCACAACCGCCGAGTTGTCCACGGTTTTTGAGCAAGATCCACATGATTTCCGGAAGCGCCGCACCGTGATTCCACCCGTGAAGTCCACGGGTACCGGAATCGCCGTTCTCGGATGAGCTCCGAGACCGCCGTGAACCACGGCGAGGGCGAGTGATGGAGGGGGTGGAGAGTATGGCTGAATCCAGTGCGCTGGATCGATCGAAGACAGTCGGCGCGCGACGGGGCGGACCGCTGATCGTGACCGAGGACGTGGACCTGCTCGACGATCTGCTGAGGCTGTGCGCGGCGGCCGGCGCGGAGCCGGAAGTTCATCACACGCTTCCCGACCTCCGAGGGGGCTGGGAGCAGGCGCCCGTGGTCCTTGTCGGTGATGACGCGGCCGCACGGTGCCGCGGGGCGGCGCGCAGGCGTGGCGTCATGGTCGTGGGCAGGGACCAGGAGACACCCGACGTCTGGCGCCGGGCCGTCGAAATCGGCGCCGAGTACGTGATCCGGCTTCCCGACTCGGAGACCTGGCTCGTCGACCAGATCGCCAATGCGGCGGAGGGTGTCGGCCGGCCCGCGCTCACATTGGGGGTGATCGGGGGCCGGGGCGGTGCGGGAGCGTCCACGCTGGCCTGTGCTCTCGCGGTGACCGCGGCGAGGGCCGGACAGCGGACGATGCTCATCGACGGGGATCCGTTGGGCGGCGGCATCGACGTGCTGCTCGGTGGCGAGCGAGCCGAGGGGATGCGGTGGCCTGATTTCGCCCATTCCAAGGGGCGTGTCGGTGGAGGTGCGCTGGAGGAATCGCTGCCCGCGCTGCATGGACTGCGGGTTCTCAGCTGGGGCCGTGACGACTGGGTGGTCATCCCGCCGCCTGCCATGCGGGCGGTGATGGCCGCAGCGCGCAGGCTCGGTGGGGTGGTGGTGGTCGATCTGCCGCGCCGAGTGGACGAAGCGGTTGCCGAAGCCCTTGCCCAGCTCGACTTGGGGCTTGTGGTCGTCCCCGGGGAACTGCGCGGGGTCGCGGCGGCGAAGCGAGTGGCGTCGATGGCCGGGATGGTGCTCGACGACCTGCGCGTGGTGGCGCGGGGTCCGTACGCACCCGGGCTCGACGAGCAATGGGTGGCCCAGGCCATGGATCTTCCGCTGGCAGGTGAAGTCCCCTGGGAGAGAGGCCTGTCGGCCGAGCAGAACATGGGCGAACCGCCCGGCGGCAATGCACGTGGGCCGCTTGCCAGGTTCTGCGCCGCCTTCTGGGAACAGGCACTTGTGGGCGAGAGCGCCAACGTCCCGGGCGCCGGAGGAATCTCATGACCGAGACGCTGCTCGACGCGGTGAGGCAACGGCTCGCTTGCAGCGGTACAGCGCCGACCCCGGCCGGGGTGGCCGCCGCGCTGCGCGCCCAGGGCCGCCTGCTCGGAACGGCCGAAGTGCTGGGCCGGGCAGATGAGTTGAGGGGCGAGTTGATCGGGGTCGGAGTACTGGAACCGCTCTTGGCTGATCCCGGCGTGACGGATGTCCTGGTGTCCGCCCCCGACCGGGTCTGGGTGGACCGTGGTGGCGGGCTCGAACTCACCGAGGTGACCTTCGCGGACGCGGCCGCGGTTCGCAGGCTGGCACAACGGCTCGCGGCTGTGGCGGGCCGCCGGCTCGACGACGCCAGGCCCTGGGTCGACGCGAGACTTCCGGACGGCACTCGCATGCATGCCGTGCTGCCCCCGGTATCGGTCGGCTCGACATGCCTGTCGCTCCGGGTGGTCAGGCCCAGGGCCTTCTCGCTGGCGGAGCTGGTCGAGGCAGGGACCGTACCGCCGGGGGGAGACCGGGTGTTGAGGGCTCTGGTGGAGGCGAGGGTCTCGTATCTGATCAGCGGTGGGACCGGGGCAGGGAAGACGACTCTGCTGTCGAGCCTGCTGGGAGCGGTGGGGGAGAGCGAGCGGATTGTGCTCGCCGAGGACTCGGCAGAACTGCGACCGGACCATCCGCATGTCGTGCGGCTGGAGTCACGCCCTGCCAATCAGGAGGGTGCCGGGCGGGTGACTCTCCGGGATCTGGTGCGGCAGGCCCTGCGCATGCGTCCCGACCGGCTGGTGGTCGGTGAAGTGCGGGGCAGCGAGGTGACCGAGCTCCTGGCAGCCCTCAATACGGGGCACGAGGGAGGTTCCGGCACTGTCCATGCCAATGCTGCCGGGCATGTCCCGGCACGGCTGGAGGCCCTGGGAACCGCAGCGGGGCTGGACCGGGTGGCGCTGCACAGCCAGCTGGCGGCGGCCTTGTCCGTCGTGGTCCACCTCGTACGGGACCGCGCGGGGGGCAGGCGGATCGCGGACATCCATGTGCTGGAGCGGGATGCGGCGGGTCTGGTGCTGACGGTCCCGGCGCTGCGCTGGGGTGCCATGGGTTTCGAGCGGGAACGGGGTTGGGAACGGCTGAACGCGCTGATCGGGGGTGCGCTGTGACCGGGGGCACGGCGTCGGCCGAAGTGCCGGAGCCGGTACATGCGGCTGCGCTGTGCGCGGCGACGGCGGTGTGGCTGGTCCTGGTAGGGCGTGGGAGACCACTGCGGAGAGCGCGGGCACTCCTCTCCGACGGCAGCGGGCAGCCGCGGGCCCGGGAGCGGTGGTGGAGGGCGCGCAGCCGGTGGGAGGAACGGCTCCGGGGGCGCGGGGAGTGGCTCTGTCTCCCGGCTGCATCGGTTCTGGCTCTGCTCGGCCAGTCCGTACTGCCGTTGATCGCGGGGGCTGTCGCGGTTCCCGTGATGCGACGGTGGTTGCGGAAGAGGAAGCGGCGCAAGGACCAGGAAGCCCGCGCGGACGGGGTGGTGGACCTGTGCGGCGCGCTGGTCGGTGAGCTGAGGGCCGGTCACGAGCCGGGGCAGGCTCTGCTCGTCGCGGTACGCGGGACGGACGTGATGGGGGAATCCGGGGTCCGGGTGTCGGCTGCGGCCCGGTTCGGTGGGGATGTGCCGAAGGCACTGGTCCAGGCGGCGGGCGAACCGGGGCTGGACGGGCTGGCAGGAGTGGCCGCCTGCTGGCGAGTGGCGGTGGGCAGTGGTGCCGGGCTCGCGGCGGGGCTGGCCCGGCTGGAGAGCGCGCTGCGGGCCGAACGTCGTCAGCGCGATGAGCTGCGGGCGCAGTTGGCGGGAGCGTGGTCGACGGTCGCGGTGCTGGCGCTGCTCCCCGTGCTCGGCATGGGGCTCGGTGCCGCACTCGGAGCGGACCCGCTGAGGGTGCTGCTCCACAGCACGGCCGGCCTGGTCTGCCTGGTGACGGGCGGGCTGCTCGAGGTGGGCGGTCTCCTGTGGGCCGCCCGGATCGTCCGGGCGGGAGAAGCGGTATGAGCGCGTCGGCCGGTGGAGTCGCGCAGGCGGTGGAGGCCGTCGGGGCGGCACTCGCGCTTCACGCACGCGTGGTTCATCCCTTGGTCCGGCGCCGGGTGGGCCGACGGGTCCGGCGTCGAGGCGAGCGGCTCCTGGCAATGGCACCGGTGGCTCCCGCCCTGGGGCCGGGTGCGTCCCGGTCGATGAGTCTCCGGGCGGGCCGGCCGGTCTCCGCCGGCTTGGTCAGACAGTGGGCGATGTTGCCGGCGGTCGCGCTGACCGGGTGGTTCCTCGTAGGAGGCCTGGTGGGCTGGGTGGCCGGTCTGGCCTCGGCCTACGGCGCCTGGCGGTGGCAGCGGGCGCGGCTCGGGCCCGCCGCCGTATGCGCCATTGAGGCCAAGGCGCGTACGGCGGAGGCGGCGCGGCAGCTTCCCATGGCGGCGGATCTGCTGGCCGCCTGCATCTCTGCGGGTGCCGGGCCGGTGGATGCGGCCGAGGCGGTGGGTGAGTCGCTGGGCGGACCGGTGGGTGAACAACTCGCCCGCACGGCGGCGGAGATCCGGCTCGGCGGGGATCCCACTGTCGCCTGGGGGCGGTTCGGCGAGATACCAGGGGCCGCTGCTCTGGCCCGCTGCCTGGACCGGGCGGGCTCCACCGGCGCTCCGGCGGCGGAACCGGTCGCCCGCATGGCCGAGGCGTTGCGGGCCGAGCGGGCGAGGGCGGCCGTGGCGCGGGCTCAGCGGGCCGCCGTGATGGTCACCGCGCCTGTCGGGCTGTGTTTCCTTCCCGCGTTCCTGGCGGTCGGGGTGGCGCCTGTGGTGATCGGGCTGGCCGGGGGCTTGCTGCAACCGGCGTGACCCGAACGAAGACGCAAGAGCGGTTTCGCTTCTTTCCGCACGTAACTGACAAATCGGGGGTTCGAGAATGATGCGCAAGATCAAGAACTGGATGCTCTCCGTGGCCCACCTCGCCCGGTCGGGCGCGGACCGCGGGATGACGACATCGGAGTACGCGGTGGGCACGATCGCGGCATGCGCCTTCGCCGCGGTGCTCTACAAGGTGGTGACCAGCGCGGCGGTCATGTCCCAGCTGCAGTCGCTGCTGAAGGGTGCGCTCGATGCGAAGTTCTGAGGTCGGTGCGAAAGGGGCCGTACGCCGGCTTGGGCGAGGGAGGCGCGAGGGCCTGGTCGAGGACTTCGGGCGCCGGGGCGACAGAGGCGCGGTGACGGCGGAGGCTGCCATGGTGATCCCGGTGCTGGCGGTCTTCGCCCTGGCGTTGCTCTGGGCACTGATGGCAGCGTCGGCCCAGATCCGTTGCGTGGACGCGGCCCGCGCCGGCGCCCGTGCGGCAGCCCGTTCCGAACCGGCGCCGCAGGTGCGGGAGGCCGCTCTCTCGGCGGCGCCCCACGGGGCCTCGGTCGCAGTGGAGCGGGCCGGAGCCCTGTGGCGGGTGAGGGTGACCGCTCCGACACCCGGGCCCGCACGCCTCGCTGTGACTCTGCGGGCGGACGCAGCGGCGGCGGCGGAGGACGAGCCGGTTCCGGCCGGTCCGCCGGTGGTGGACGAGCCGGGCGTTGCGGCGAGAGGGGGCGAACGGTGAGGGGGCGCGGTCGGCGGGGCGGCACTCCTGACCGGCGACCGGACCGGCCACCGGGTCGGTATCGGTATCGGGCACAGGCGGGGGATCAGGGGCTGGCGACGGTATGGGCGGCGGTGACCGCGGCGATTCTGTGCACCGTGTTCGCGGTGGTCCTGGCACTCGGCCAGGTGGTGGCCGCCCGGCACCGTGCCGGGGGTGCGGCCGACCTGGCGGCGCTGGCCGCGGCGGACCGGGCCTTGGAGGGCGCGGCCCCGGCCTGCGAGTCGGCCGAGCAGGTGGCGGGCGCGCAGGGGGCGGAAGTGGTGCGGTGCGCGGTTCTGGGGGAGGTCGCCGATGTGACGGCCAGGGTGCGGTTCGGGCCGTACACGCCGGAGATCAGGTCCCGGGCTGGTCCTGCGGCGGACGCCCCTCCGCCTCGGACGGGCCGGGAGAGCGGGGCTCGCCCGAGCCCTCGGCCCCGATCGAGCCCTCCGCCTCGCCCGGCCCCCCTGCCGCATCCGGAGCGCACCGGAGGAGCTCCGTGAGGAGGCGGACGGCGCCCCGTTTGTGCAAGGGGTCGTTGCCGTTGCCGCACTTGGGGGACTGGATGCAGGACGGGCAACCCGCATCGCACTCGCAGGACGCGATGGCCAGGCGCGTGGCCGCCAGCCACTCGCGGGCGGTGTGGAAGGCGCGCTCGGCGAATCCGGCGCCGCCCGGGTGGCCGTCGTACACGAAGACGGTCGGCAGCAGAGTGTCGGGATGCAGCGGGACGGACACCCCGCCGATGTCCCAGCGGTCGCAGGTGGCGAAGAGGGGCAGCATCCCGATCGACGCGTGCTCGGCGGCGTGGAGCGCGCCGCCGAGGATCTCCGGGTTGATCCGGGCCGCGTCGAGCTGGTCCTCGGTCACCGTCCACCACACGGCACGGGTGCGCAGGGTGCGGGGCGGCAGGTCCAGCTTGCTCTCGCCGAGCACCTCACCGGTGATCAGCTTGCGGCGGAGGAAGGAGACCACCTGGTTCGTGACCTCGACGGACCCGTAGCACAGGCGCCCGTCCCCCCAGGGGATCTCGGTGTCGGTCTCCAGGACGGCGATGGCCGTTGTGTCCCGGGCGGTGGTCGAGTAGGGCGGGTCGGCCTCCTCGACCAGGGCCACGGAGTCCTCCAGGTCCAGTTTCCGGACCAGGTAGGAGCGGCCCTGGTGGAGGTGGACGGCGCCCTCGTGCACGGCGCTGTGGGCGGCGGACTCGTCCACGGTGCCCAGCAGCCTTCCGGTGCCCTCCTCGACGATCTGGACGGGCCGGCCGCCTTCGCCCCGGATGTCGGTGAGGTCGGCGGCCCGCTCACGTCGGGTCCAGTGCCAGCCCGACGGCCGTTTGCGGAGCAGCCTGGCGGTCTCCAGCTGGGGGAGCAGCCCGGCGGTGGCGGGGCCGAAGAGCTGGAGGTCGGCTTCGGTGAGCGGCAGCTCCGCGGCCGCGGCGCAGAGATGGGGGGCGAGGACGTACGGGTTGTCCGGGTCCAGGACGGTCGACTCCACGGGCTGCTGGAACAGGGCCTCGGGGTGGTGGACCAGAAAGGTGTCCAGCGGATCGTCGCGGGCCACCAGGATGGCGAGGGCGCCCTGCCCCTCACGCCCGGCCCGGCCCGCCTGCTGCCACAGGGAGGCCCTGGTGCCCGGGTACCCGGATATGACGACGGCGTCCAGGCCGGACACGTCGATGCCGAGTTCGAGGGCGGTGGTGGCGGCGAGGCCGAGCAGCCGGCCGGAGTGCAGGGCGCTTTCCAGAGCGCGGCGTTCCTCGGGGAGGTACCCCCCGCGGTAGGCGGCGACCCGGGAGGGCAGGGTGCGGTCGACCTCGGCCAGCCGTTCCTTGGCGATGACGGAGATCAGCTCGGCGCCGCGCCGGGAGCGTACGAAGGCGACCGAGCGGACGCCCTGGATGGTGAGGTCGGTGAGCAGGTCGGCGGTCTCGGCCGTGGCCGTACGGCGGACCGGGGCACCCTTCTCGCCGTGCAGGTCGGTGAGCGGGGGTTCCCACAGGGCGAAGACCAGTTCGCCGCGCGGGGAGGCGTCGTCGGCCACCTCCGTGACGGGGAGGCCGGTGAGGCGGCCCGCGGCGACGGCGGGCTCGGCGGAGGTGGCCGATGCAAGAAGGAAGACGGGGTCGGAGCCGTAGCGGGCACACAGACGGCGGAGCCGGCGGATCACCTGGGCGACGTGGGACCCGAAGACGCCCCGGTAGGTGTGGCACTCGTCGATGACGACATAGCGCAGGGAGCGCAGGAAGGAGGACCAGCGGGGGTGTGACGGGAGGATCCCGCGGTGCAGCATGTCGGGATTGGTGAGGACGTAGTTCGCGTACTGGCGCACCCACTCGCGCTCCTCGACGGGAGTGTCTCCGTCGAAGACGGCGGGCCGGATGCCGTTGCCCAGCGGAGCCGCGAGAGTCTTGACCGAACGGCGCTGGTCGGCTGCCAGGGCCTTGGTGGGCGAGAGGTAGAGAGCGGTGGCGCCACGCCCGTTGGGGGCCTCGGAGCCGTCCAGGAGGGCGCTGAGCACCGGGGCGAGGTAGGCCAGCGACTTGCCCGACGCCGTTCCGGTCGCGATCACGACGGATGTGCCGTCCAGGGCGTGCTCCGCGGCGGCCGCCTGATGGGCCCAGGGATGGTCGATGCCGGCCTTCTGGATGGCGGCGATCACTTCCAGACGGATGCGATCGGGCCAGACGGCATGGGTTCCCGCGCGCGGGGGCAGGTGCTCCGTATGAGTGATGCGCGCGGACCGGCCCGCCCCTGCGGCGAGCCGGTCGAGGACCGTGTCCGGAGAGGGGCGGGAACCCCCACTCTCCGGGGGTCGACTGGGGCAATGATTCTTGGCCATCGGCATCGAGTGTGTCACTGGCAAGACGGACAATGGTCCCAAGGCGTCGTGCATGGCTGCCGGTAAGTGATTGAATGCCATCGCGGCTGGCGATCCGTCCCCCGGCTCCGTCGGGGAGACCGAGGGGCGACCGCTCGATAGCAAGGTGCTGGAGGATCCGTGGACCTGTCCTTGTCGACTCGCAATGTGTCCGGCCCTGGTGGCGACCGTACGGTCGTCGAGGTCGGTGGCGAGATTGATGTGTATACCGCGCCCAAGCTGCGCGAGCAGTTGGTCGAGTTGGTGAATGACGGCAGCTACCACCTGGTTGTCGACATGGAAGGCGTCGACTTCCTCGACTCCACCGGCCTCGGCGTGCTCGTGGGCGGCCTGAAGCGAGTGCGGGCCCATGAGGGCTCGCTGCGCCTGGTGTGCAACCAGGAGCGCATTCTCAAGATTTTCCGGATCACCGGTCTGACCAAGGTGTTCCCGATCCACACCACGGTCGACGAGGCCGTCGCGGCCACCGACTGACACCCGGTTCGGCGCCGGACCGGTTCTGCCGGTCCGGCGGCGGTCTCGGCCGCGGTGGCTCCGGAGGGAGACCGCCGGGGCGACGGCCTCTGCTCCGCCATGCGTGGCTGGGCAGTCCGGCCGGCGTTCGATGGCTGCCGGGTCACCCGCTCGGCGGTGCCCGGCCGATTTATTTGTCGGCCGCCGCCCTGCCAGGGCCGGGCCGCGCTGTCGGCAGGAGCCGAGGGCGCGCAGACAGCGTCAGGGGCCCCGGGCCATGGGGTCCGTCCCTGGCATGCACACACGTACGTTCGAGGGGGATCGCATGGCCACCGTTGAACTCCGCTTCAGCGCCCAGCCCGAACACGTCAGGACCGCCCGTCTTGTGGCGGCGGCCGTGGCGCGCAGGGCCGGGGTGGACGAGGCCGTGCTCGACGAGGTCCGGCTCGCCGTGGGCGAGGCGTGCAGCCGGGCCGTCGGTCTGCACCGCAGCCACCACATCACTGCTCCTGTCACGGTCGTCCTGATCGAGGAGGAGAAGACGTTCGCCATCGAGGTCGGCGACGAGGTTCCGGGCCCCGGTGCGGACGGCTCGGTTCCGGGCGGCGTATCGGGCCGACGCGCTGCCGCGTCCGGCGGGGGGCTCGACGAGCCCGAGCCGGAGGCGGACGACGAGGACGAGATGGGCCTCGCGGTCATCAGCGGCCTGGTCGACGACGTGGAGGTCAGGTCGGGTGCGGACGGCGGAGTGATCCGGATGAGCTGGCCCAAGACGCCGGTCGCCGTACTTCCCTGAGCGGCGTGTGCGGCGTACCTGTTGTGTGACGGCAGCTCAGTTCGCCTGTGAGCGCGGTTGCCTGACGGCTCATGACTGTCAGGGGCCTTCGTTCGGGTGAGGAATCGTTCACGTGTTCCCCTTGGTGGGGGCTGTCCGGGTGAGTTGTATATCCCTCATTTCCCTTGGTGCAAATGGCTGCAAAAGCCTGCCTATCGGACGCCTGGCACCCGGATGGAGGGCGTTCGGCGTGTAAGTTCCGGGGCCGGGAGCCTTGGAAGGGACCAAACCGGTGAACAAGAAGTTTGCAGCCGCGCTGTCCGGCGGTGCGGTACTCGTACTGGCACTGTCGGGCTGCAGCGACGACAGCGACGACAAGGTCAACGACTGGGCCAAGAAGGTCTGCGACCAGGTCCAGCCCCAGCTGCAGAAGATCGCGAACGCCAACGCGTCCATCCAGCAGCAGACCGCCGACAACAGCAAGCCCGCCGACGTCCAGGAGACCGACTCGGCTGCCTTCCAGCAGATCTCGCAGGCGTACAAGGCGCTGGGCTCGGCCGTCGAGTCGGCGGGTCCGCCGCCGGTCGACGACGGTGAGACCACGCAGAAGGAGGCCGTGAAGGAGCTCAACGCCTCCTCCGCGGCCTACGCGAAGCTGCAGGAGAAGGTCGACGCCCTGGAGACGAAGGACCAGGGGAAGTTCGCCGACGGCCTCAAGGGCATCGCGGACGAGCTGAACAAGATCAGTACGAGCGGCGACCAGGCGCTGAAGAAGCTCCAGTCCGGCGAGGTCGGCACCGCGATGGCCAAGCAGGAGGGCTGCCAGAAGCCGACCGCATCCGCGTCCCCTTCGGGCGGCCCGCAGGATGACTCCGAGCCGTCGGCCAAGCCTTCGACCGAGCCGTCGAAGGAAGCGTCTCCGTCCGCGTCCGCCAGTAAGAAGGCGTAAACGGGCGGTCGGCGTCGCGGTCCGCACAGCCGGCGGCGTGCGCTGCCGGCGGTCGGCCTTATGGCCCGAGGGCATCGGGTGAGCGGCCCGGCACACCCCGGAGATGCCCGGGGCGGTGGCCGGGCCGCTGCCGTTGTCAGTGGGAGCCGTCACAATGGGGGGCGTGAGTAAGACCAGCCTTTTCGCAGCAGACCTTCCCTCGGCCGGCCACGCGCCCCAGCTCCGCGAGGCCCTGCTCGCGGCCGCGTTCACGGCCGACGGCCTCCTCGACCTGCTCGGCGCGTCCGCCTACGCCGCGCTGGCGCGCAGTGAGACCGTGCCGGCGCTGCGGGCCACGCGGGGCGAGGCACCGCTCGACACGCTGGTGCGTCTGTTCCTGCTTCAGCGGCCCGTGCCGGCCGAGCGGGCCGCGGCCGTGCTCCCGCTGGCGGAGTGCGTGGCCGACGGCTGGCTGACCGAGACGGCCGGCCAGGTGCGGGCGACCGTCGATGTGCGGCCGTACGGCGGGCCGGACGGCGAGGACTGGTTCATCGTCTCCGATCTCGGCTGCGCGGTGGGCGGTGCGGGCGGGATCGGCTCGCACGAGAAGGGTGTCGTCCTCGGCATCGGCGGGGCGTCCACCACCCTGGCGGGGATCACCGTCCGCGAGCCCGTCGGCTCCGCCCTCGACGTCGGTACGGGCTCCGGCATCCAGGCGCTGCACGCCGCGCAGCACGCCACCAGGGTCACGGCCACCGATCTCAATCCGCGTGCCCTCGCATTCACCCGGCTCACCCTCGCCCTGTCCGGCGCCGCCCCGGCCGACCTGCGTGAGGGTTCGCTGTACGAGCCGGTGGGCGCCGAGACCTTCGACCTGATCGTCTCCAATCCGCCGTTCGTCATCTCGCCCGGCGCCCGGCTCACCTATCGAGACGGCGGCATGGCCGGTGACGATCTCTGCCGGACGCTGGTGCAGCAGACGGGCGACCGGCTCAATGAGGGCGGCTTCGCGCACTTCCTGGCCAACTGGCAGCACACCGAGGGCGAGGAGTGGCAGGACCGGGTGCGTTCCTGGATTCCGGAGGGCTGCGACGCCTGGATCGTGCAGCGCGAGGTGCAGGACGTCACGCAGTACGCGGAGTTGTGGCTGCGCGACAGTGGCGACCACCGCACGGACCCGGAGGAGTACGAGGCGCGGTACGACGCCTGGCTCGACGAGTTCGAGACACGCCGTACGAAGGGCGTCGGCTTCGGCTGGATCACGCTGCGGAAGTCCGCCGCGGCCGCCGCCGGGAATCCCTCGATCGTGATCGAGGAGTGGCCGCACGCGGTGGAGCAGCCGCTCGGCCCCGCCGTCCAGGCCCACTTCGCCCGCCAGGACTATCTGCGCCGGCAGGACGACGCGGCGCTGCTGGCCGCCCACTTCACCCTTGCCTCCGAGGTGGTGCAGGAGCAGGTCGGGCTTCCCGGAGCGGAGGACCCGGAGCATGTGGTGCTCCGTCAGAACCGTGGCATGCGCCGGGCCACTAAGGTCGACGCCGTCGGTGCCGGGTTCGCAGGGGTGTGCGACGGCTCGCTGCCCGCCGGGCGCATCCTCGACGCCATCGCCCAGCTGATGAACGAGGACCCGGTGCTGCTGCGCGACCGCACCCCGCAGGCCATCCGGCTGCTGGTCGAGGAGGGCTTCCTGGAGCCGCTGCCGCCGGGCGGGCGGGCCGCTGGATGATCAGGATCGAGCTGGACGAGGCGTCGCTCGGCGCGACCCGCATCGCCATCAGCCCGCTGTGGGACGCCTTCTGCAGCCTCCATCTCACGATGCCTCACCGCCACCCCTCCCGCCCTTACGAGGAATGGGTGGTGCGGGCCCGCGAGGTGCTGCGCGAGGACGACCGGACGCATGCGCTCCGGCTGCTGATCGACGGGCCCCACCAGTTCCCCGACTTCCTGCTGCCCCGGCCGGCCGGGGCCACATCCGTCGAGACGGAGCTGGACGCCATCCGGGCCACCCCGGCCGACGTCGTACGGGCCGGAGTCGCCGAGCACTACGCGGGGCTCGGCGACCACCCGTACATACGCCCGTACCTCGCCGATCCCGAGGCCGCGTGTGCGGCGCTCGCCGACGCGTACGCCGCGTACTGGGAAGGCGCGATGGCCGCCCACTGGCCGGTCATGCGCCGTCTCGTCGAGGACGAAGTCCTCATCCGGGCACGGACTTTCGCCACCGAGGGGATAGACGCGCTCTTCGCCGGTCTGGAGAGCCGGGCCAAGTGGGAGGCGCCCGTGCTGGAGCTGACGAAGCACATCGACGCGGAGTACCGCGCGGGTGAGCGGCGGCTGCTGCTGGTGCCCCTGGTCTTCGCCGAGGGCTGCCGGCTCTACTCCACCGACGACCCGGAGGTCCTGGCGGTGTCCTTCCAGGCGCGCGGTGCGGGCGCCCTGCGCGAGCGGCCTGCGGAGCGCGCCGACAGCGGCGACCGGCTCGGGCTGCTGCTGGGGCGGGGCCGGGCCTCGGTCCTGCGGCAGCTCGGCGGACCGCTCACCACGGCCGGGATAGCCGATCGGCTGGGGCTCGCCCCGAGCACGGTCTCGGAGCACCTGTCGGTCCTCGCCGAGGCCGATGTGGTCACCCGGCACCGGATCGGGCGCAGCGTCTACTACCAGCTCACCGATACCGGCCGCGCCCTTCTCGCGCTGCTCTCGGGGGAAGAGGTGCTGCGCGCGGTCTCGTGAGAAGCCGGGGACGGACGCGGACGATTCGGGGGGCTCCGAATCGATGGCAGGGGCGGCGGAGGCGGGCCTAGCGTCCGGGCCATGCTTGCGATCGAGGCGAAGAACCTGCGCCGCACCTACATCAGCCGGACCGGCTTCCTGCGTCCGCGCCGCACCGAGACCGAAGCCGTGCGGGGGATCACCTTCGAGGTGGCACGCGGCGAGCTGTTCGGGCTCCTGGGGCCCAACGGGGCGGGTAAGACCACCACCATCAAGATGCTCAACACCCTGCTGCTGCCCACATCGGGCACGGCCCGGGTCCTCGGGCACGACGTGGCGTCCGACCCCGTCGCCGTACGCCGCCGGATCGGTTACGTCTTCGGCGGTGACCGGGGGCTGTACGACCGGCTCTCCGCCCTCGACAACCTGCGGTACTTCGCCGAGCTGTACGGCGTCGAGCCGAGGGACCAGAAGCGGCGGATCGGCGAACTGCTCGATCTGGTCGGCCTCTCCGGGCGGGAGAAGGAACGCGTCGAGGGGTATTCGCGGGGCATGCGGCAGCGGCTGCACATCGCGCGCGGTCTGCTGCACCGGCCCGACGTCCTGTTCCTCGACGAACCGTCCATCGGCGTGGACCCGGTGGCGGCGCGCGACCTGCGCCGCACCGTCGCCGATCTGCGCGCCGGCGGCACCACTGTGCTGCTGACCACGCATTACATGGCGGAGGCCGATGAGCTGTGTGACCGGATCGCCGTCATCGCGGGCGGCGCCATCCGGGCCCTGGGCACACCGGACCGGCTCAAGTCGCGCGTCCAGGAACGCGGCATCCTGGAGATCGAGGCATACGGGGCGGGCGAGGAGCACCTCGAACGCATCCGTGCCGTCGCGGGTGTGCACGGGGCGGCAGCCGAGGAGCGGGGCAGCCGACAAGCCGTCATCGTGCAGACGGAGCGCGGCGCGGACCTGCACGGACAGGTCCTGGCGGCGCTCGACGGGGTCCGGGTCGGACGGGTGGTCACCCGGGAACCCACGCTGGAGGACGCCTACATCGCGATCGTGGAGGAGGCGGACGAGCCGGCGACTGCGGACGAGGCCGCCCTCACGGCCGATCCCGCCCCCACGTCCCATCCCGCCCTCACGGCCGATCCCGCCCCCGCAGTCCAGGCCGCTGCCGCCGCAGAACCCGGCCCCGACGACAGCGAGGTCGCGGCATGACGTTCGCCAGGGCCCTGCGCCTGATCGCCGTCGGCGTGCGGACGCACGTCTCGTACATGAGCCGCTCACCGCTCGAAATCACCTTCGCCGTCCTGGTGCCCCTGGTCTACGCGACCCTCTCCGTCTACCTCTTCCGTGCCGCCGACGACCCCGACCGGCTGCTGACGGCGGCCGTCGGAGCCGGGCTGATGGGCATCTGGTCCTCGGTGCTCTTCGGATCGGGCGGTGCTGTCCAGAACCAGCGCTGGCTGGGCACGCTGGAGACGCTCGTCGCCTCGCCCACCCCGCTCTCCCTCGTCCTGCTGCCGATCACCCTGGCCACCGCCGTCATCGGGACGTATGCCATGGGCGCGACGGTGCTCTGGGGCGCCGTGCTGTTCGACGTGCCGCTGGACTTCGCGCACCCGGTGCTCTTCCTGGCCGCCGTCCCGGTCTGCGTGCTCTCGCTCGGGATGATGGGACTGCTGCTCGCCGCCACGTTCGTCCTGCTGCGCAACGCGAACGCGCTGGCCAACCCGCTGGACGCGCCCGTGTGGCTGCTGTCCGGGATGCTCGTACCGATCACCGTGCTGCCGGACTGGACGCGTCCGGTTTCCTGGGCGCTCCCCACCACCTGGGGCTCCCGCGCGGTGCACGCGGCGACCTCCGGCGGGGCGGGGAGCGGCGAAGTGCTGGTCCCCATGGGCATCGCCCTCGGACTCGGTGCGCTGTACGCGCTGCTGGCCGTCCTTGTGCTGGGAGGCGTCGAACAACGCGCGCGGGCCGCCGCGACCCTCGCCCTGGTCTGACCCGCTGAGCAGCCCGTCCCGATCCGCCGAGCGAGCCGGTCCCTGCCTGCCGCACAGGCCCGCGCCCCGAACCCTTCCCCCGCCCCACCCCAGGAGTTGCCCCCATGCCCGCCCGTACACCTGACACAGATTCCGGTTCCGCCCCCGGCCTCTGCCGCCGAACCGTTTCCGCGCTGCGGCTCGTGGTGATCGGTGGCGCCCTGTCCTACCGGGCGCTCTTCAACTGGACGACACCGCCGATGTTCATCGGCACGCTGCTCGTCGGTCCGCTGCTGCAACTCCTCTTCTTCGTCTTCCTCGGACGACAGCTGCACGTCGCCGACGACCGGTTCTACCTGCTCGGCAACGCCGTCATCTCCGCGTCCACAGCCTGTGTGTACGGCGGCACGATGGCCGTCGCCAACGAGCGGCGGTACGGGACACTCGGCGCGGTCCTGCTCAGCCCTCGCCACCGGGCTCCGCTCTGGTTCGGCCGGGCGCTCCCGTATGTGCTGAACGGGCTCTTCATCAGCGTCTTCACGCTCTGCGCCGCCTGCCTGCTCCTCGGTCTGAGCATTCCGGTTGGAGCCCTGCCGGGGCTCGGCGCGGTCCTGCTGGCCGCCGCTGCCGGATGCTCCGCCTTCGGCCTGGCGCTGGGGGCCCTGGGGCTGCGGTTCCGGGATGTCTTCCTCGTGTCGAACGTGGCCGGTTCCGTCCTCCTGCTCCTGACCGGTGCGAACGTGCCGCGGGAGACCCTGCCGGCGTGGATGCGAGCCGTCGGGGACGTACTCCCGCTGACCCACGCCGCCGACGCGGCGCGTCAGTTGTCCACCGGGGGCGGGCTCGACGGCCGGGGGATCGCGGCGGAGCTCCTGACGGGAGCGGGGTACGCGTTGCTCGCCGTCCTGCTGCTGGCCCTGTTCGAACGGGGGAGCCGGCGGCGGGCGACGCTCGACGTGATGTGACGGTCCTGCTGTTCACCCCGCGTTGGCGTCCGCGACGCTCCGCGGTGGGAGCCTCCCTCCGTCGGCCGAGGAATCGGCAGCGTAAGAGGGAGGCGTACGGGATGGAGAGCGGACCCGCTGTCTTCGCCGGAACGACGTTCGCACTGTTCGGCGCCGCACTGCTGCTGTGGACGGGGGCGCGCGTGCTGCACCGCGCGCCGGTCGCGTACCGGGTGAGCCCCGCCCTCTCCACCGCACTCGCCACTGTGTCCGGCGTACTTTTCCTCGTCCTCGGGGTGTGGTGCCTCGGCCGCGTCTGAGTACGCCTCCGCTTCGGACGTACGAGTCCGGCCCGGCCGGCACCCCGCGCGGCGCCCGGAACACGCCCGGGGCGCCCGTCCCTCGCTCCCGGCACCCGCAGGGCGGTCGGCACACCGCCGAAACCCGCAGGCTGTGGCCGTGCGCGGGGCGGACCGAGCGGGCCGGGCGGCAGGAATGGCGGAAGTCGGGTTACCGTTCGAGTGGCCGTTGCGGGCTTTTGCCGTTTGACACGGGGGCGGGTTGTACCGTCACACTCCGCAGCGACAGCACTGTCGGCAGCGCCCTGCGCTGCCCTGATGCCCACCGAGCGTCGACCGGAGAGAAGAGCGAAGTTGTCCCCGACCAGCGAGACCGCACAGGGCGGCCGCCGACTCGTCATCGTCGAGTCGCCTGCCAAGGCGAAGACGATCAAGGGCTATCTCGGCCCCGGATACGTCGTCGAGGCGAGCGTCGGGCACATCCGCGACCTCCCGAACGGCGCCGCCGAGGTACCGGACGAGTACACCGGCGAGGTGCGCCGTCTCGGCGTCGATGTCGAGAACGACTTCGAGCCGATCTACGTCGTCAATGCTGACAAGAAGGCCCAGGTCAGGAAGCTGAAGCAGCTGCTGGCCGAGTCCGACGAACTCTTCCTCGCCACCGATGAGGACCGCGAGGGCGAAGCCATCGCGTGGCACCTCCAGGAAGTCCTGAGGCCCAAGGTCCCGGTCCACCGGATGGTCTTCCACGAGATCACCAAGGACGCGATCCGGGCCGCCGTCGCCAACCCGCGCGAGCTGAACCAGCGCATGGTCGACGCCCAGGAGACCCGCCGTATCCTCGACCGCCTCTACGGCTACGAGGTCTCGCCGGTCCTGTGGAAGAAGGTCATGCCGAAGCTCTCGGCGGGCCGCGTCCAGTCGGTCGCCACCCGGCTCGTCGTCGAGCGGGAGCGCGAGCGCATCGCCTTCCGTTCCGCCGAGTACTGGGACCTGACCGGCACCTTCGCCACCGGGCGGGGCGGCGACGCCTCCGACCCGTCCACGCTCACCGCCCGGCTCAGCGCCGTCGACGGACGCCGGATCGCCCAGGGCCGCGACTTCGGTCCGGACGGGCAGCTCAAGTCCGGCTCCGGCCAGACGCTGCACCTGGACGAGACGAACGCCCGCGCCCTGGCCGCCGCGCTCGCCGACTCCTCGTTCGCCGTGCGGTCCGTCGAGTCGAAGCCGTACCGCCGCTCCCCGTACGCGCCCTTCCGTACGACGACCCTCCAGCAGGAGGCGAGCCGGAAGCTGGGCTTCGGGGCCAAGGCCACCATGCAGGTCGCGCAGAAGCTGTACGAGAACGGCTTCATCACCTATATGCGTACCGACTCCACGACCCTCTCGGACACCGCGGTCTCCGCGGCCCGTGCGCAGGTCACGCAGCTGTACGGGGCGAACTACCTGCCCGACAAGCCGCGCACCTACGCCGGCAAGGTCAAGAACGCGCAGGAGGCGCACGAGGCGATCCGCCCCTCCGGCGACCGCTTCCGCACCCCCGCCGAGACGGGCCTCACCGGCGACCAGTTCCGGCTCTACGAGCTGATCTGGAAGCGGACCGTCGCCTCCCAGATGAAGGACGCGACCGGTAACTCGGTCACCGTCAAGATCGGCGGCCGGGCGAGCGACGGCCGGGACGCCGAGTTCTCCGCGTCCGGCAAGACGATCACCTTCCACGGCTTCATGAAGGCGTACGTCGAGGGAGCCGACGACCCGAACGCCGAGCTCGACGACCGTGAGCGGCGGCTGCCGCAGGTCACCGAGGGCGACGCGCTGTCCGCCGACGAGATCTCGGTCGACGGCCACGCGACGAAGCCGCCGGCCCGGTACACCGAGGCCTCGCTGGTCAAGGAGCTCGAAGAGCGCGAGATCGGCCGCCCGTCGACGTACGCCTCGATCATCGGGACGATCCTCGACCGCGGCTACGTGTTCAAGAAGGGCACGGCCCTCGTGCCGTCGTTCCTGTCGTTCGCCGTGGTCAACCTGCTGGAGAAGCACTTCGGCCGGCTCGTCGACTACGACTTCACGGCCCGCATGGAGGACGACCTCGACCGCATCGCACGCGGTGAGGCCCAGTCCGTGCCGTGGCTGAAGCGGTTCTACTTCGGTACGCAGGCAGGGGACGACGCGGCCGGTGCAGGCGCGGCGTCCGACGCGGGCAACGGCGACGGAGACCACCTCGGCGGGCTCAAGGAGCTCGTCACCGACCTCGGTGCGATCGACGCGCGCGAGATCTCGTCCTTCCCCGTCGGCAACGACATCAAGCTTCGCGTCGGCCGTTACGGCCCGTACATCGAGCGCGGCGAGAAGGACTCCGAGGGCCACCAGCGCGCGGACGTCCCCGAGGACCTGGCGCCCGACGAGCTGTCCGTCGAGTACGCGGAGGAGCTGCTGGCCAAGCCGAGCGGCGACTTCGAGCTGGGCGCGGACCCGGTCAGCGGGAACCAGATCATCGCCAAGGACGGCCGCTACGGGCCGTACGTCACCGAGGTGCTGCCCGAGGGCACGCCGAAGACCGGCAAGAACGCGGTGAAGCCGCGCACGGCCTCGCTCTTCAAGTCGATGTCGCTCGACACGGTGACGCTGGCCGACGCCCTCAAGCTGATGTCGCTGCCGCGGGTGGTCGGCGAGGACGCCGAGGGCGTCGAGATCACCGCGCAGAACGGTCGCTACGGCCCGTACCTGAAGAAGGGCACGGACTCGCGGTCGCTCACCTCCGAGGACCAGATCTTCGACATCACGCTCGAAGAGGCTCTGGCGATCTACGCACAGCCGAAGCAGCGGGGGCGGGCCGCCGCGAAGCCGCCGCTGAAGGAGCTGGGCACGGACCCGGTGAGCGGGTCTCCGGTCGTCGTCAAGGACGGGCGCTTCGGCCCGTACGTCACCGACGGCGAGACGAACGCGACGCTGCGCACCGGTGACAGCGTCGAGGACATCACGCCGGAGCGTGGCTACGAGCTGCTCGCCGAGAAGCGGGCGAAGGGGCCGGCCAAGAAGAAGACGGCGAAGAAGGCCGCGGCGAAGAAGGCTCCTGCGAAGAAGGCTGCGGCGACGAAGAAGACGGCGGCCAAGAAGACTGTTGCGAAGAAGGCTTCTTCCGCGGCGAAGAAGGCTGCCGCTTCGCCGGTCGAGGACTGAGCCGTCCGGGCGGGTGGGGGTGGGGTGCGCCTGCGGCGGGCCTTGTCCCCTGCCCGCCCCTTCCCGTAACCGGGGCTCTGCCCCGGACCCCGCGCCTCAAACGCCGGCGGGGCTGGGAGGGGCGGCGGGTTGTTTCCCGGACGCCGCGTCTCAAACGTCGGCGGGGCTGGGAGGGGTGCGGGGGTGTTTCCCGGGTTCGGCGTCGCAAACGTTGGCTGGGCTGGGAGTGGTGGCGGGGCTCTGCCCCGGACGCCGCGCCTCAAACGCCGGCGGGGCTGTTGGGGCAGTCGGGGCGCGGGTGTTTGTTCGGGTGGGGGCACAGGGGGCGGGGGTGGCCCGTTAGGCTGGGCGGATGACGCGAGCCGAGCAGCCAACGGTCGTGAGCCCCACCTCCGACACACTTGCCGCAGACTCACGCGAGCGTGCCGTACGAGCCCTGTTGCGTGTTCCCCCGCTCAAGCGGTTGTGGAGCGCCCAGCTCATCGGCAGTACCGGCGATGCACTCGCCCTTCTCGTGCTGGTGTTGCTGTCGCTGCAAGCGGCGGTTCTCGAGGGCTCATTCGGGTCCGGATACCGAGGGGCGGCGTTCGCCGTCGCCGCCGTGTTCGGCGCCCGGATTATTTCCGCCTTGCTCTTCGGAGCCGTACTTCTGGGGCCTTTGACGTCCCTCACCGCACCCGGCGGTCCCATCGACCGGCGATGGCTGATGATCGGCGCCGACGGGCTGCGGCTCGCGCTGCTGGTCGTCGCGCCCCTGTGGATCGACTGGACGCCCTCCAACGCGCTCACGATGATCCTCGTCACCGTCTTCGTGACCGGCGCCGCCGAACGCCTTTGGACGGTCGCCAAGGAGAGCGCGGCCCCCGCGCTCCTGCCCGCCCCGCCGATCGAGGGCGCCGCCGTGCGCCCGCTGCCCGACCACCTCGACGCGCTGCGCCGGCTGTCCCTTCGCACCGACTTCGCGGCCGTTCCGCTCGCCGCGGCGGTGCTGCTGGTCGCCACGGTCATCGGCAATCTGCTGGGCTCCGGCCTGGACTGGTTCTCCTTCCACCAGGCGGCCCTCGGCTCGTACGTCGCGGCCGGCCTGTTCTCCTCCTCCATCTCCACCCTGTACTTCCTGGAACTGCCCGGTACGCAGACGCCCCGCCCGCGTTCCCCGCTGGAGGGACTGCGGCGGCCGTCCGCGGGGAACGGCCCCGACAAGGGCCGCACCGGCGCCATCCCGCTGATCGTCGCCACCTGTGCCGCGGTCGCCGGAGCCATCGCGGCGGCGGCAGCCGTCGCCGTGCTGCACGCCAGCGACCTCGGCGGCGGTCCGGTCACCCTCGCCCTGCTGGTCCTCGCTCTCACCGGCGGTACGGGTGTGGGCATCCGTACGGCGGGGAAGGTGCTGCCCACGCTGTCGCGACGGCGCATGCTCTCGCTCGCCACCGCCGTCACCGGCATCGCCCTCCTGGCGATGGGCCTCGTCCCGGACACCGCGACGGTCGTCCTGCTCGCCGCACTCGCCGGATACGCGGCGGGCGTTGCCGCGAACACCGGTCATGTCCTCGCCGACCAGGAGACCGAGGAAGCCCGCAGGACCAGGATCACCGAACACCTCCAGGCCGTCGTCCGGATCCTGATCGCGCTCGGTGCGGTCGGCGGCCCGCTGGTCGCCGCGGCCATCGGCACCCACCGGCTGACCACGGGCGACTTCGTCTTCGCCCACGGCGGCGCGGCGTTCACGCTGATGCTGGTCGGCGCCCTGCTGCTGCCGGTCGCGGTCATCGTCCTCGCGAAGACCGACGACCGCTCCGGCGTACCGCTGCGGCGCGATCTGCGCGAGGCGCTGCGCGGCGGCGACCCGGCGGTCGCACCCGCCGCGAACGGCTTCTTCCTCGCCCTGGAGGGCGGCGACGGAGCCGGCAAGTCCACCCAGGTCGAGGCGCTCGCCGAGTGGATCCGGGCCAAGGGCCACGAGGTCGTCGTCACCCGTGAACCGGGCGCGACCCCCGTCGGCAAGCGGCTGCGGTCCATCCTGCTCGACGTGTCGTCGGCCGGGCTCTCCAACCGGGCCGAGGCCCTGCTGTACGCCGCCGACCGCGCCGAGCACGTCGACTCGGTCGTCCGCCCGGCGCTGGAGCGCGGCGCGATCGTCATCTCCGACCGCTACATCGACTCGTCCGTCGCCTACCAGGGCGCGGGCCGCGACCTGGCGCCCACCGAGATCGCCCGTATCTCGCGCTGGGCGACGAGCGGACTCGTACCCCACCTGACCGTGCTCCTGGACGTCGCTCCGGAGACCGCGAGGGAACGGTTCACCGAGGCGCCCGACCGGCTGGAGTCCGAGCCGCCCGAGTTCCACGCCCGGGTGCGCTCCGGCTTCCTGACGCTGGCCGCCGCCGACCCGACGCGCTACCTCGTGGTGGATGCCGGGCAGGAACCGGAAGTCATCACCACGGTCGTACGCCACCGCCTCGACCAGGTCCTGCCGCTCTCCGAGGCCGAGATCAAGGCCCGGGAGGAGGCACGCAGGGCCGCCGAGGAGGAGGCCAGGCGCCGCGCCGAGGAGGAGGCCGCCCGCAAGGCGGAGGAGGAGCGTCTGGAGCGCGAGCGCCAGGAACAGCTCGCCAAGCTCCGTGCCGAGGAGGAGGAGCGCAAGCGCCGCGAGGAGGAGGAAGCGCGCCGCCGCGAGGCCGAGCGCCAGGCCGAAGAGGCCAGGCAGCGCGCGGAGGAGGAGCGGCAGCGCGCCGAGGAGGAAGCCCGGCAGCGGGCCGAGGAGGAACGGCAGCGCGCTGAGGAGGCCCGCCGCGTCGCCGAGGCCGACCGCGCCCGCCGCGAGGCCGAGGAAGCCGCGTACGAGGCCGAGCAGGCCCGTCTGCGCCGCCAGGCGGAGGAGGAGTCCCGGCTGCGCAAGGAGGCGGAGGCCCAGCGTCTGGAGAAGCAGCGCAAGGCCGAGGAGGCCCTGCTCCGGGCCGAGGCCGCCCGCCGCCAGGCGGAAGCGGAGGCCCAGGCGAAGGCCCAGGCCGAAGCGGCTGCCGCCGAGGAGCGCGCCCGGGAACGGGCCGCCCGCGAGGAGGAGGCCCGCGCCCTGGCCGCGCGGCAGGAGGCCCGCGCCAGGGCCGCCGAGGAGGAGGAATCCCGGCTGCGGCAGGACTCCGGGAGCTCCTCGGATTCCGGGAACGGCAGCGGGGCGTCCTCGCCCTCCACCTCCGGTGACGAACCCTCCGGGCCCGACAACGAGCTGACGGTGCCCACGCCGATCGTCGGCCCGAACGAGATCACGCAGCCGGTGCCCTCGCCGGTGGACCGGCCGTCAGGATCCGGCCGGCCGCGTGGCGCGTCGTCGGCGCCGTGGCCGTCCGACCAGGACGAGACGACGGTGATCCCGAAGTTCTCGGACGCGCCCGAACCCTCCGGGGCCTCGGACGAGACGACGGTCCTGCCGGCGGTCCAGGACGGCGGGCACGGTGCCGTACGGGACTCCGACCCGGCCGACCGGGTGCCGCGCGGCATCTTCCGGGACGAGCGGCCGGCGGAGAGCGACAACGAGCGCACCCGTGAGCTGCCCCAGATCACCGACCCGCACGCGGACCCGCGGCAGGCCGAGGGACAGCAGCGCCCCCGGCGCCCCAGGCCCGACTGGGCGGAGGAGACCCCGCTCGACGACCTGCCCAGCCTGGCCGACGAGCTGCTGGGCCGGCACGACGACGAGGGCCCGGAGCCCTCGGGCGGCCGGGGCCGACGGCCGCGCCGCTGACCGGGAGGCCCTTACGGTCCTGGCCCGCTCACGGTCCGGGACACCCTTACGGGACGACGCCGATGGCCCCGCACCTTTCCCTGGTGCGGGGCCATCGGCGTCCGCGTTGTCGGACCCGTCCCCCACAATGGAGACCGGATCGACGAGAGCCACGCGTCGAGCGAAGCGAAAGGCGGTGCCCCATGTCCGTATGGGACGACCTGGTCGGCCAGGACCGGGTGCAGGAGCAGCTGGGCGCCGCCGCCCGGGACGCCGACGTGCTGGTCACCGCCCAGGCGGCGGGGGAGCCGGTGCCGCCCGGCTCGAAGATGACCCATGCCTGGCTGTTCACCGGCCCGCCCGGCTCGGGGCGCTCCACCGCCGCACGGGCCTTCGCCGCGGCCCTCCAGTGCACGAGCCCGGACCGCGCGCTGGGCGGGGCGCCGGGATGCGGCTTCTGCGACGGCTGCCACACCAGCCTCATCGGTACGCACGCCGATGTCGACGTGATCCGCACGGACCTGCTCTCCATCGGTGTGAAGGAGACCCGTGAGCTGGTGCGCCGCGCTCAGCTCTCGCCGGCCGTCGGACGCTGGCAGGTCATCGTCATGGAGGACGCCGACCGCCTCACCGAGGGCGCGGGGAACGTCCTGCTGAAGGCGGTCGAGGAGCCCGCCCCGCGCACGGTGTGGCTGCTGTGCGCGCCCTCGCTGGAGGACGTGCTGCCGACGATCAGGTCTCGCTGCCGCCACCTCACGCTGCGGACGCCTTCCGTCGACGCGGTGGCGGACGTCCTGGTCCGCAGGGACGGCATCGAACCGGACCGGGCCGCCGCCGCGGCCCGCGCCACCCAGGGGCACATCGGCAGGGCGCGCCGCCTCGCCACGGACGAGCGGGCCCGCGCGCGCCGGGCCGCGGTGCTCAAGCTGCCCTTGCGCGTCGAGGACATCGGGGGATGCCTCAAGGCGGCGCAGGAGCTGATCGACACCGCGACCGAGGACGCGAAGCAGGCGTCCGAGGAGATCGACGCCAAGGAGACGGAGGACATGAAGGCGGCGCTCGGAGCCGCCGCCGGGGGCCGTATGCCGCGTGGCACGGCCGGGGTGATGAAGGAACTGGAGGACAAGCAGAAGCGCCGCAAGACCCGCACCCAGCGCGACAGCCTGGACCTGGCACTCACCGAGCTGACCGGCTTCTACCGCGATGTGCTCGCCCTGCAGTTCGGTTCGCGGATCGCCATAGCCAACGCCGATGCCGAGGATGCCCTGGACCGCGTCGCCCGCGCGTCCACGCCGGAGCGCACGCTGCGCCGGATCGAGGCGGTGTCGGCCTGCCGCCGCGCCCTCGACCGGAATGTGGCCCCGCTGCTGGCGGTGGAGGCGATGACGATGGCCCTGCGCGCGGGCTGAGGGGCACGGCCACCGTCGGTGCCCGGTGGTCCCCGCCGAATCACCCGAAAGGGAAGGGAATCGGGTGGGCGGTGAGGTGGCGGCTACGCTCCGGGCATGGACACCAGGCGCCCGTTCCGCACTTTCGCCCTCGCGCTCGGCACTGCCGGCCTGCTCGTCTCCGGATGCAGCAGCGGAAGCTCGTCATCGGGTGCCTCGTCCCCCGCCGAGAAGGCGTCCGCCTCGCCCTCGGCCGTGCCGGCGGCCCTGAAGCCGTTCTACTCCCAGCACCTCAGCTGGCGGGACTGCGGCGTCAGTGGTTTCCAGTGCACGACGATGAAGGCACCGCTCGACTACGCGAAACCGGACGGCGACGCGATCAAGCTGGCCGTCTCCCGCAAGAAGGCGACCGGCCCCGGCAAGCGGATCGGCTCCCTCCTGGTGAACCCGGGCGGACCCGGCGGATCGGCCATCGGCTACCTCCAGGGCTACGCCGCGATCGGCTACCCCGCCCAGGTGCGTGCCCGCTACGACATGGTGGCCATCGACCCGCGCGGGGTGGCGCGCAGTGAACCCGTCGAGTGCCTGACCGGGCCGCAGATGGACGCGTACACACAGGTGGACCAGACCCCGGACGACGACGCCGAGGTCACGAAGCTGAAGGGGGCCTTCGAGAAGTTCGCCTCGGGCTGCGAGAAGCGTTCCGGGGAGGTCCTGCCGCACGTCTCGACCGTGGAGACGGCCCGCGACATGGACATGCTGCGCGCCCTGCTCGGCGACGAGCATCTGAACTATGTCGGGGCGTCGTACGGGACCTTCCTGGGCGCCACGTACGCCGAGCTGTTCCCCGGCCGCACCGGCCGCCTGGTCCTCGACGGGGCGATGGATCCCTCGCTGTCGTCCATCGAGATGAACCGGGACCAGACGGCGGGGTTCGAGACGGCGTTCCAGTCCTTCGCGCAGGACTGCGTGAAGCAGAAGGCCTGCCCGCTCGGCACCACGTCCGACTCCGACGCGGCGGACCGGCTGAAGAAGCTGTTCGCGCGGCTGGACGCGGACCCGATCCCCACGGGCGACTCCCGTGAACTCGGCGAATCCCTCGCCACGACGGGCGTCATCGCCGCCATGTACGACGAGTCGGCCTGGCCGCAGCTCCGGGACGCGCTGACCGCGGCCCAGTCGGGCGACGGCGCCGGCCTGCTGGCCCTGGCCGACAGCTACTACGAACGCGAGCCGAGCGGCAAGTACACCAACCTGATGTTTGCGAACGCCGCCGTGAACTGCCTCGATCTCCCGCCCGCCTTCGCCGGCCCCGAGGCCGTCGACAAGGCCCTCCCCTCCTTCGAGAAGGCGTCCCCGGTTTTCGGCAGGGGCTTCGCCTGGGCGGCCCTGAACTGCGCCTACTGGCCCGTCCCCGCCACCGGCACCCCCCACCGCATCAAGGCCGAGGGCGCCGCCCCCATCGTCGTGGTCGGCACCACCCGCGATCCCGCCACCCCGTACGCCTGGGCCCGCTCCCTGGCAGACCAGCTCTCCTCCGGCACCCTTCTCACCTACGAGGGCGACGGCCACACCGCGTACGGCCGCGGCAGCGACTGCATCGACACGGCGATCAACACGTACCTCCTGGAGGGCACCCCGCCGCCGGCCGGCAAGAAGTGTTCCTGACCTCCATCGGGCCCCTGACCTGCACCTATCTCACGGCCACGGGCTGGTGCGGAGCACCCCCGGAAACTGTGTAGACTTGGCTCCGCTGCTGATCGCATCATGGTGCGAACAGGGCGCGCCGCCTTAGCTCAGTTGGCCAGAGCAACGCACTCGTAATGCGTAGGTCTCGGGTTCGAATCCCGAAGGCGGCTCCGTTGAAACCCCAGGTCGGAATCCCGCCTGGGGTTTCTTGGGTTCTTGGGCGGCCTGTCCGGGGCCGGTCCTGGTTTGCGGGCGGGGGCTGCGGGTGGATCACGTCGCAGGGGGTGGCAGGGGCTGGGTGGTGGTTCGGGGCAGGAGGGCGATGTTCGGGTTGCAGTCTGCCGGGTGGATCGATGTGGAGCCGTCCGGTTGGCGTTCCACCAGGAGCAGGCCGAAGTCGGGGAGGGCCTGGAGGCGGGTCGGTTCGACCGTGTACTCGTAGACGCGCTGCTCGGACTGGGCGGTGCTGGTGCTTCGGCTGTCGCCCGTGGTGTGCGTGGTGGACTCGTTCGTCGTGTGGGTGGTGCTGGTCGACGTGCCGGATGTCCGGCTGTGGCTGCCGCCGTGGGTGCCGGTGCCCGACTGCGCGCCGCGGTTCCACGTCGAGCCGTGGGTCACCGAGTGGCTGTCGGTGGTTCCCCGGCTCACCGACGAGCCGAAGGTCCGGGCCACCGAGGTGTTGACGACCTCGCCCTCCGTGTCGGTCAGCGAGTGCAGGACGAACGCGTGCCGGCGGCCCAGGAAGTCTGCCGCGGCAGCGGCCTCCTTGTGGTTGCCGAGCCTCATGAAGGCGACCGAGCCGTCGCCGATCATCTCCACCGCGCCCTCCCGCAGATGCGGGTGCAGAAAGGTGAGCTGTGCGCCTTGGTGCTCGCAGACCGTGGCCAGCTGATCGAGACAGCGCCGCTGGAGACCCTGCTCGCCGAGCGCGACGATCACCGCCGGGACGGTCTTCCGGGAGGAGGCGAGGAGGCGGGACACGCTCTGCACCATCAGGTCCGCCAGCAACTCCGTTCCGGCCGTTCCCGCCGTGGAGTCCAGGGCGATGCAGGTGAGGCGGCCGGAGCCGCGCCCGGTGGTCTGCGTGCCGAGCCGTTCCAGCGGGTGAAGGAAGGCCGCGAGCCGGACCAGGCTGTCCCGCACCTGGTCCTTGTTCTTGTCGGCCAGCAACTCGTCCGCGACGCGGTTGCGTTCCGTGCGGGTGAGGGCTTCCGCGTCATCGGTCTCCCCCATCAGCGCGCGCAGCCCCGCTCCCAGACGGGCCGGCGTGACCTCGTCCCCCAGGGCTCCGCACAGCCGGTCGAGGATCATGGTGTCGATGGTGCGAGCGGCCCGGTCGGCCCGGGAGTCCTCGGAGTGGACGGCCTCCACGAAGGTGTCGACCAGCTCCCGCGGCGTGAGGCCGCTCAGGATGTCGCTGCCGGCCATACCGCTCGGCAGCAGCTGTACGTCCACGGGGAACCCGGCCGGTTCGGCCAGCGCGGCCAGTTCCTCGCAGACGAGGGACCGGGTCAGGTCGATCACGATCACGGGCCGTTGACGGAGAGTCGAGGCGCCGTAGACCGTGAGGAACCCCTCCCGGCTGCGGCGGCTCCCGCCGAAGACGTCCAGCCGGCGGGAGTCGGGGAGGGCCGGGAGCGCGCCCCACGCGGGGAGGCTCCGCGTCCACTCGTCCTGCGCCGCCGCGTGCTGCCGCCCCCGCTCCCACCAGCCCTGCCACGCGTACTGAAAGTGCCCCTCCAGCTCGGTGCGCTTGCCGTCCAGAACCCGGTCCGCCTCCTCGGCCGCCTGGCCTGCGTGGGCGACGCGCGCGACGCACACCACCGCGACGACCACGGCGAGCAGCGCCAGTACGCCGCCCGCCACGAGGGACAGCAGGAAGCAGGCCGCCACGAGGACCGCGCCGGCTGTCGTGACGGACCGCTTGCGGCTCTCGTACGCGATACGGGCGGCGGCCGCCCGGTTCTCGTACGCCACGGGTACGGGCTGCCGCTGCGGCTCCGGTTCGGGGAAGGGACGGCGCAGGGTCTCGGGGTCACGGTGGACCCAGCCCAGCCGCTGCCCGGACTCGAAGAGGTGAAGGAACCCGTCGGCGGGCGTGGTTCCGGGGGCGGGGAACGTCATGAGGGCCGGCCTTCGGGCGGTCCGGCGGTGAAGATCTCGAGCGCCCGGATGCGTGTGTGGAGCGGGGGGTGCGTGGACATGATCCGGCCCAGCGGACCCTGCTCCTTCTCCTCGGTGTCGGCGCCCCGGTTCAGGTAATCGGTGAATACGGTGATCAGCAGCGGTCCGTATCCGATCTCGCCGGCGAACCTGTCGGCGCGCAGCTCACCGCGCCGGCCTGCCCAGGGGATGAGCAGGGGGATCGCGAGCAGGGCGAACGCCGGCGGGAAGGTGAAGGCGATGGCGATCGCGAAGACGGCGATCACCAGGACCAGGACGACCGCGGCCAGGATGGCGAACTCCGCCGCCACGACCACGGCGAAGACCGTGACGTACGTCGCGACGATCATCGCGATCCGGGCGGGAAGTCCGTAGTAGACGCCGAGGAGTCCGGCCCAGGTGTGACCGTTCACGTGATGCCCCAGCTCATGGGCGAGGACGGCGGAGAGCCGGTCCGGAGTGAGCCGGTCCAGCGAATTGCGGGTCACGGCGACGATGTGTCCCGCCGCACCGAAGGCGTTGACCTCGTCGCTGTCCTCGATCCACAGGTCGTAGCGCGAGCCGTCGAGACCGGCGCGCCGGGTGACCTCGTCCCACAAGGGCTGCAGGCGCGCGAGCTCGGCAGCGGTGGGCGGGCGCACCTTGTAGAAGAGCTTCGCCACCACGCGCTCGGTGGGCCGGTGGAACATCAGCGCGCCGGAGGCGAGCCAGGCGAGGATGAACGACGTGCCCATCCACGTCGGGAAGATCAGGGAGATCACCCAGATGATCAGGAGACTTGCCAGGAGGTGAGGCAGGTGCAACAGGAGCGTGGTCACGCTCGACGAGTCCACCCTGCGACGGGTGGGCGGCGGCGCGGCGGGGTCGTACGCGGACGCGGGCCACGCGCCGGGTATGTGGGGATGCCCGGGAGCCGGCGGTGACGGAACGGGGCCGGGGCGGTCCGTCGGGGGCTGGGGGTGGGCCGGTCCCTGAAAGCCCTGGAAGGACCCCGGCGGAGCGAATCCCCCTGGTGTGTACGGGGGTTGAGCGGGCGGAGGGTGGCCCTGCTGCTCGTACGGGTGGGGCGGCGGCACCTGTGAGGCGCTTGGGTCCGGGACATCGCCGGAAGAACCCGCAGGGTCATATGGTCGCCGCGGATCGACGGGATGGTCCATGGGAACTCCGCCCTGTGGGTAACGGAAGCTGCAACAGGCGCCGAAATCAGCCAGGTTGGGGAGGTCGACACCGGAGGGGTTCACTGCGGCCGATCCAGGTCAACCCTATGATGCTGTCACACGTTCGATCCATGGGGGGACGGTCCGTGACGGAAGCGGTGGGTGCGCGCGTGCTGATGCGCGTTCGCGTTGCGGTGCGTCAAGTCCCTTGGCCTGTCGGCCGGTCCGGCCCGGCATGCGGCGGGTGGGCCCTCGACGACCGCGCTCCTCGCACATGACGCGGATAGGGGCGGCGGACGAGGCGTGGCAGGGGATGGTGGGCCTGCCCGGCTGTCTGCTGACCGAGGTGCCTCGGCTCGGGCGGGACGCCTCCGGGCCGTCCGGTGCCGAAGACGAACCGCGTGCGCAGCGGTTCGCCGCCCTCGTGTCCGCCTTCCACGCGGGCGCCGCGGCCGGCCCGGACCGGGGCTGTGTCCTGCTCGGGTGGTCACGCCTCTCGGCCTCCGGACCGGTCGAGATCCATCTCGGCGGCTCCTCGCTCATCGGCGGAGAGGTCACCGGTGAACGGGACACGGTCCTGCTCGGCCTGCCTGCCGGAGCGCGCGGCCGGCGCCTGCCGCACGGCGCCGTCGCCGCTGCCATGGCGCGCTTTCCGCACTGGAGCGCGATCGCCGCGATAGCCGACGGCCTGCTGGTCGGGAACGGGGCACCGGAGCGCGGGGCCTCCCGGTTGCGCCCCAGCGTCGAGGACAGCCTTCTGGGCGTCTGGCAGGGCGCCTTCGCCTGGTTCGTCCTGGCCGAGCCGGTGGCGCCCGCCGCGCTCGACGAGCTTGTCGCGGACACCGCTGACCGGCGGCGCGCGGCGCGGTCCCGGGAGGCGTCCTCGCCCGAGCACGCGCTGGAAGCACTGCGGTTGGAGCGCCGGCACCAGGAGCTGGCCACGGCGTCGGCGACCGGTCTGTGGCGCATACGTCTCCTCGCGGGCGGCCGTACCCCCGAGGACGCGCAAAGGGTCGCCGCTCTCCTGTGCGCGTCGGCGGATCTCGAAGGGCTTCCGTACGCGCTGAAGCCGTCCGGACGGGCGAGCGGTCTGCGGACCGCGCTCGATCTGTGCCTGCCCGCGCCCGCCCCCTTTCCGTTCCACGGCAGTTCGGAGCTGCTGGCGGCCCTGGCCAGGCCCCCCGCCCAGGAGGTGCCCGGAGTGCGGTTCGCGATCCGTCCCGCATTCGATGTCACTCCGGAGAGCGGCACCGAGCATTCCGGTCCGGAGGGCGGCCCCCTGCGCATCGGCGCGGTCCTGGACCGGAACCGGGGCCCGGCCGGGGAGTTGAGCCTGCCCCGCACCACGCTCAACCGGCACACCTTCGTCTGCGGTGCCACGGGCGGCGGCAAGTCCCAGACCGTCCGGGGCATCCTCGAGGCGGCCACCCGGGAGCGGCTTCCCTGGCTGGTCGTCGAACCGGCCAAGGCCGAGTACCGGGCCATGTCCGCACGGCTGGGCGAGAAGGACGAGGTGCTCGTCATCAGGCCCGGGGACCGCGACACGCTCCCCGCCGGCCTGAACCCCCTGGAACCCTCCCGCCCGCCGTCCGGCGAACGCTTCCCGCTGCAGACCCACCTGGAGATGGTCCGCGCACTCTTCCTGGCGTCCTTCGACCCGCAGGAGCCCTTCCCGCAGGTGCTGAGCGCGGCGCTGACCCGGTGCTACGAGGAGCTGGGGTGGGACCTGACGCTCGGCGAACCGTGGACCCCCGGGACCCGGCCGCGCTACCCGACCCTGGAGGACCTGGAGCACACGGCGCTCCAGGTCGTGTCGGACATCGGTTACGGCAAGGAGATCACCGACAACGTCCGGGGCTTCATCAGGATCCGGCTCGCGGGCCTCCGGCTCGGCACCACCGGCCGGTTCCTGGAGGGTGGCCACCCCATCGACTTCGGTGAACTGCTGCGGCGCAACGTCGTCTTCGAGATCGAGGACGTCGGGGACGACAACGACAAGGCCTTCCTCATGGGGACCATCCTCATCCGGCTGGTCGAGTACCTGCGGACGGAACAGCGCGCGACGGGCCGGATCTCCTCCCCCCTCCGTCACCTGACCGTGTTCGAGGAGGCCCACCGGCTGCTGCGCCGGCCGCAGGAGGGCGGGACGGGGGCGCACTCCGTGGAGATGTTCGCGGGCCTGCTGGCCGAGATCCGCGCGTACGGGGAAGGGCTGGTGATCGCCGACCAGATCCCCGCCAAACTGATCCCGGACGTCATCAAGAACACCGCGGCCAAGATCGTGCACCGCCTCCCGGCGCGGGACGACCGGGAGGCCGTCGGCGCCACGATGAACATCACCGAGCCGCAGTCCGAGTACCTGGTCACTCTCAGACCGGGTGAGGCGGCGGTGTTCACCGACGGCATGGACTACCCGCTCCTGGTCCGTATGGACGACGGGACTTCGCGCGAGGACGCGGGAACCGTCCGCCCGGGTGACCTGGCGCCCGTGGTCGCGCCTCGCAGCGGGGCCTGCGGCCCGGACTGCGCCTCGGCTCCGTGTACGCTCCGGCAATTGCGTACGGCCCAGCGCCTGTCCGAGCAGGACGAGCTGCGCATCGCCCTCTGGGCCGAAATGGCCGTGGCCTCGCACCTGTTGGGCTGGATCACGCCTCTTCCCGGGGAGGCCATGCGCCGTACGCTGGCCGCGCACCGGGCCTCGGACCGACGCCTGGTGGACTGCGCCATCGGCCAGGCGGTCGACCGGGCGGTGCACAGCCGGGTCGGAGCCGTCGGTGCTCCGCGTGCCCTGGCCGAGCATGTCGCCGGGCTGATGCGGGCCCAGCTCGATGGCGATGACCCCTGCCCGGTCGGCGAGCCGCGATGGAAGGCCGCGAAGGGTGTCAGAACACGGCAGTACTACCACGGGCGCCACACACCGTCCGTGCTGGAGAAGGCCGTCGGCTGCGCGGACCCGTCCGAGGAGTGGGCCGGCCGGTTCGCCCGCGCGGTCGCGTGCTTCGAGCGCAAGCCGCGCAGGCCCGTCGCGGTGCCTCCGGCCACGAAGGAGAAGCCTTGAGCGAGTTGTACGGGAGTGGGGCAGGAGCGGAGACGAGCGCCGATTCCGCGGCTGTCGCCATCGATGAGGGGCCGGTTGAGCCGGTGGAGCCGGTTGAACCGGAGGATCTGGTTGCTCCGGCCGACCGTCCTGGGGATTCCGGTGAACCCGGGGAGCCGGAGCCGCTGGAGCCGTCGGCCCGCGAGGAGGGGGCCGAAGGGGGCATCCTCGGGCGGGTGTTCGATGTGACGTCGTGGTGGAGTGCGCCGGGCGAGGAGGCGGTGGACCGGTATGCGACGGTGGACCGGCCGGACCTTCCTGGGGAAAGCCTGATTGAAGGTGTGCGATACGGTACGCCGCTCGATGGCCCCGATGGAGAGCGCATCCCTCTGTTCGACGGTTCCC
Source organism: Streptomyces sp. NBC_00708 (assembly GCA_036226585.1). Lineage (GTDB taxonomy): Bacteria > Actinomycetota > Actinomycetes > Streptomycetales > Streptomycetaceae > Streptomyces. Next base: position 3,158,087 of record CP108997.1, on the reverse strand, counting down.
CCACCCGCGAGCAGACCAAGCAAGGGATCATTGGGGACTGCGGCGTCATCTCGACTCTGGGCGCGGTCGCCGGGCATCTGCCGGAGGCGATCTCTCACTGCGTCCGGGAGAACGGTCTCCGCAAGGTCGAGTAGACCGCGCCCGGTTCAGTGCGAGAAGCGGTTCAGGGAGCGGCGGTAGGTGCTCATGCCGATGAGCAGGGGCTTGGCGGGGGCCCTTCGCGGGGCGTCGGTCGATTCCCGCTCGGGGTGCGGCGCGGCGTCGCGGGTGCCGGTGAAGACCGTGGCCGGGTGGCCGTTGACCAGGATGGCGTGGGTGGCGGCGACGCGGAGTCCGGCGTTCTCGAGGGCTTCCTCGAAGGCCGGGGCGCCCCGGCGGGCGCAGAGGAGGACGAAGCGGCCCGTTGCCGGGCGCAGGACCCGCGCGAGGGAGAGGCTGGTGGAGTCCGCGAACTCTTCGTCGGACATGGGCAGTTCTTCGTGCTCGCCCCACGGGGGGTCCGTCACGACGACGTCCACCGAGCCGTCGGCGACGGAGGGGAGGGTCAGGGCGTCCTCGGCGAGCAGCCGGACGCGGCCGTCGCTCAGTGCCTCGGGCGGCAGGTCCTCGCGGTGCTCGGCGAGGTCCAGATCGGAGTAGATGATCTCCCGCGCGGGCATGCCGAGCCGGGCGACGACGAAGGAACCGCTGCCCGCGAAGGGGTCGAGGAACGAGTCGTCGGGATGCGGGTCGGAGGCCAGGACGAGCATCGCGGAGAGCTCGTGGGAGAGGGCGCCGCGTGCCTTCCTCGGCCGGGCCGGCTTGGGGAGCCGGGCGCAGAACATGAGGCTGTCCATGTCCAGGCGGCCAATGACCCAGTACTCCTGTCCGCGACCGCCGGCCTCCAGGCGCAGCCCCGTGCAGGCGGAGATCGTGCGCTCGAGCTCCCGCTTCCGGTCGCCGCCGATGGACGCCAGCTCGCCGTCCACGTGCACCATGACGCGGAAGCCCCGCGCGCGTTCTCCGGGAAGAGCGGGGAATTGGGGGGTACGGAGCGAGCCGGTCAGCTGGGCCACATTCGTGTCGATGGCACCGCGGCGGGTCTCGCTGATCACGGCGAAGGCGTTTTTGGCGAACGGGATGGAGGCCACTCGTTCCACCGGTGAGGTGGAGCGGAAAAGCATGGCGCTGTCATCCTGGTATTCCGGGTGGAAGTCCTCGACGAAATGCGTCATCGCCTCGGCGACGATGGCGCTGGTTCCGGCCGGGTACTGGATGAAATAGCGCATTCGGGAAGGCTACCGGACGCGCGCGGTGCTTCAGGGCATGCGCTGTCCGCCCTCAGTCCTCCTCCACAGGGATGGACTGTGGGGCCCATGTGCCGTCCCCGTCCCTGACCAGCAGCACGGTCGCCGGCCGACGGTCGTCGTGTTCGCCCTCGGGGCTCGTACCGTCCCACACCAGATGGATGAGGGCGGCGTCCGCGCGGTTGTCGTAGCGTTCTGCGACACCGGCGCGGATGCGGCATTTCTGCCAGCGGTCAGTGGCCGGCTGGCCCATGAAGTAATCGGGGTACGCCTTGCGGCCCTCGCCGGTGACGTCGGCGAGCAGGACCTTGCCGCCGAGGTCAACGAGGCGCTTTTCGAGCGTGGGCGGGATGTTCGCCTGGCGGGACTGTTGCAGAGCGCGCTGCAGGACGGCGTCGCTGACCGTTCCGGCGAGGGCGTCGCCGTCCTTCGACGCGGAGGGGGACGGCGACGGCGAGGGTGCGGCAGTGGTCGGAGTGGGGCTCGGGCTCGGCTCGACCGTGGGCGGGCGGGCGTCCGTGGTGCGAGAAGGGGACGGTGAGGTGGCCGGCGGGCGGGCTGTATGGGCCTGTTCTCCGCTCATGTCGGGCCAGAGCAGGATGACGCCCACCAGAGAGAGAACCGCGGCCATGGCGAGCATGATGAGGCCCGAGCGCTCCGCGCTGCTGGTCACTTCAGATGTCCAATGCTGTCGAGCGATCCCATGCGGACGTCGGACTCCTTGACGACGTCGCCCGTTCTCGGCGCCTCGATCTGTCTGTTCTTCCCCAGATAGATCGAGACATGGAAGATTCCCTTTCCGGTTCCCGGACTGGATGAGAAGAAGAGCAGGTCGCCGGGGTTCGCACCCTTGAGGTTCGTCTGGTGGGTGACCCTTACGTTCTTGCTGGCATGCTGTGCGCTTGTATCGCCACCGATCTTGATGCCTGCCTTGGCGTAGGCGTATTCCGTCAGGCCGGAGCAATCGAATCCCCAGATGTTCTTGCCCTGGTCGATGCCGTACGAAGGGCCGCCAGGCCCTCCGCCGCCCCAGGAGTAGGCCACGCCCTTCTGCGACCTGGCGGCCGCGATGATTTTCTTGGCCGTTCCGGTCGCGTCGATCGGCCCGGAGATGTCGCCCAGGGCGTCGTACTCGTCCTTGGCGTTGCGGACGTCTTTGACGTACTGCTCGGAATGGTTGTACCGGAAGATGGCGTCGTGCTCGGTCTTTGAGTCGGACATGTCGACGGCGCCCTTGCCGCAGAGGAGCGCCGCCGTGCTCAGAGCGGAGTCGAAGACGTTCTGCGGGTCGGTGTCACCGTCGTCGTCGCCGTCCTGGGCGTAGACCTTCCACGTCGAGGGGATGAACTGCGTGGGACCGACCGCCCGGTCGTAGGTGGTGTCGTTGTCGTACTTGCCGCCGTCCGTGTCAAGGATGCGCTCGGTGTTGTTGGTGCCGTCGAGGACCGGCCCGATGACCGGCGGTTCCACGTCGCCGTAGCTCGCGCCGGCCTTCTCGTTGACCTTGCGGCCCATGAACGTGCCGTGGTGGGACTCGATCTTTCCGATGCCGGCGAGCAGGGTCCACTTGAGGTTCTTGCATTTGGGGCGGACCTTCTTGATCTTCTGCTCCGCCGACAGATACGCCTCGCAGGTGGGCTTGGGGATGCCGGCCACCTCGACGCAACTGATCTGGACCGGAACAGGATCATCTTTCTGGAGGCTGGAGCCGCCCCCGGGCAGCAGGCCCGTACCGATGAACATGGCGAGGATGAAAAACGCCCAGGGGATCAGACCGGCTATGACCAGACCGATGGCCCACTTCTTGCCACTGCTCATCGGCTCGGACGTGTCGGCCGAGCTCTTCGGTTTGGGTTTGGTGGCTGTGCTCACGCGCCGCCGCCTTTACCGCCTTTACCGCCTTTGCCGCCTTTGCCGCGCGGGCGGGGAGGACGGTTGGAGCCGGTGGAGGAGCGGCTGTTGTTCAGCCGGTTATGCCGAGCTCCATTCACTTTGTTGCTCAGGCGAACCTTCCCGCTGTGCTCACTCCGGTTTTTCCGCAACTCCCGCGACGCCTCGCGCCCGCGGGTCTTGGCCTCACTCGGCCCTTGCCCGCGGCCCAGGAGGTTGTTCCTCTCGGCAGCCACCGCGTTCTTGAACTTGCTTTTGGCGGTGGGGGCCTCTTTGGCGAGGTTCCGGCCGGTACGGGCCACGGCCTGTGCGCCCCGGCCGACGCGGCTCCTGTTCAGACGCTGCGTAGCGGCCTTGCGGGCATTGGCCGCCCGCTTCTTCGCGGCGTTCTTGAGCCGTGCCTTGAGTGCGGCCTTGGCCGATGCCTGCAGCGCGGCGGACGTACCGCCGGATCCCACCGCCGCGGCGACCGTGGTGCCCAGCTTGACCGCGCCCTGAACGCGTTCCTTGAGGCCCTTCTTCGGCTTCTTCTGGCCGGCGCCCTTTCCAGCGCCCTTCCCGGCGCCGTCACCGCCCTCGCCCTCACCTCCGCCCCCTTGGCCGGGCACTTTGCCGCGCCAGAGGTCACGCGTCTTGCTTCCGACCTTGCTGAGGGTGGCCCCGTCCTGCTTGAGCTGATCCAGTCCCGACGGGGCACCCTTGGTGGCCCCCTGGAACGTGCTGGCTTCCCCTCCGGTCTTGGCCGCCATCTTCTGGCCGAAGTTCGCCGAGATGTTCTTCGCCGCCGCGGTGACCTTCTTGCGGAAGACCAGGAAGCCGAGGGCGATGAAGTCGATGGAGAGGAACTTGACCGTCATGACCTTGCCGGTGTTCGCGTCCAGCACCGCGATGATCATGATCAGGAAGAAGGCCAGGAACATCACGGACAGGAAAATGGCCAGGATGACGCGTACGACCCCCGATACCCATTTCCACATCATCTGCCGGCCGCCACCGGGCAGGATGCCCGCGACCAGGGCCGGCTGAGCCCGGATGACCTCGACGGCCATCCAGATCTGGGACATCAGGAAGGTGCAGGAGACAGCCAGCACCAGCCCGACGACGATGATCGCGGCGAGGGCGATGAACCAGACGCTGAGCAGGTTGTCCAGCGAGGCGGAGATCTTCTGGTCGTCCATGGGAACGTTGCCGCCGCACGCATCCTGCACGGCCGGGTCGGTGCCCTTGACGTCTTTGCTGCCCTTGCCGTCGATGTACGTCTTCCAGGACGGGTCGCTCTTGACGACCTTGTCCTTGAAGTGCTCGATCGCCTTCTTCTGGTCGTTGTCGACCGCGGTGTAGATCGCCCAGGGGTTGCCCGTGGCCACCAGCAAGGTGTTCTTCAGCCCGTCCAGGGAGAAGGTGTTGGCGAACACGTGGCCGAGTTTCGAGAACCACCCACTGTCGTCCTGCTTCTTCTCCTCGGCCGCGACCAGAGCGGGCAGGACGAACCGGTTGAAGTTGTACCGGGCGAGAGTGGCCTGGCCGTACGCGTAGCTGCATTCCTTGGTGATGCCCTTGCCCGTGTAGAGCACCCACACCGGCCGCTGGATGAACGCGTCGACCAGTCCGTCGGTGATCGGGCGGCTCACGCCGTCCTCCGGGCCGTTCTCCCGCCCGGAACAGGTCGTCGGCTTGGGCTTCTTCCCATTGGCGTCCGGCTTCGTGTGCTTCGTGTCGTCGTCGCACCGCTGGGTGAGGATCACGTCGGCGATCTCCAGCGAGAATTCCTTGGTCTTCCCGAGTACGCCGGTGTTGTCGCCGTTGCCGATCAGAAAGGTTCCGGGGCTGGCCAGGGTCACGGTGGCGATGGAGGCGATGACCAGGGAGGTGCAGATCTCCATCCAGCCCTTGGAGCGCTGCTTGAAGAGAATGAGGTAACCCGCCCAGAGCGCGGCGATCGTCAGGAAGAGGATCTTCAGCGCCAGGTTGTCGATGACCTGGTCCTTGATGGTGGCCGCGACGTCGGAGACGGGGGTCAGGAGCGTCTTGGCCAGGCCGAAGTCCAGGGCCCAGTCGACCAGCCAGCAGGCGAAGCCGATCACGGTCCTGATGACGCTGAAGCCGATGCCGATCAGGAAGGAGATGATCTTGCTGATGACGTCGAGCATGCCGCCCGAGTCGACGTTGAGACCGTACGAGCTGATCGGGACGTTGTTCCTGTCCACGACGTCGAAGATGCCGAGCACCCTGCCGGGGTCCGCTTCCTTCGTCGGCGGCTCGCACAGGAGGTCCAGCATCTTGCCGGGCTCCACGCTGTGGCACTCCTCGGTGGCCGCCCACGCGCCGTGCGTGAGGACCAGCGTGAGCACGATCGGCACGCCGATCAGCACCAGCAGCCGCAGCCAGTTGCGGCGTTGCCGGATCACCCCCGTGAGTGCGGTCATATGCTCTGCGCCTCCACCGCTTCCATGGCGTCGATCGCCTCGACGGCCTCGGCCGGCTCGTCGAGGGTGGCGCGGCCCGGGGTCGTGTGGATGGCCTCGGCCGCCTGCTCGTCCGCCGGGATCAGGACCTTCATGCCGCCGATGCGCTTCTTCAGGTCGTAGTAGAGGCACTCACCGGAGCGCAGCAGCCGTTCGTCGTCGGAGACGTTGATCGGCGACAGGTTCTCGGTGACCAGCTTCAGCAGCTCCGGGTCGGTGCCGTCCAGCCCCAGGAACTCCAGGCCACGCGCCGCGAGTTGGCGGTTGCGGTGGCGGAAGAGGAAGCGGTGGGAGACCAGGCCGCGGATCTTCTCGCCGTACTCGGAGTTGGCCGGGCCGACGTCGTACGGGTCGTGGGAGCCGGCGAAGGCGCCGCAGCCGTGCTTACGGCCGTCGTTGATGATCTCCAGGAGCAGTTCCGTACCCTCGGCGGACGAGGTCAGCCACCAGCACTCGTCGAGGAAGACCCCGACGAACTCCTCCGGGTCGGCGAAGGCGATCTCGCGGCAGAGCGCGGCGACCAGGTACATCAGGCGCCAGCCGAACTTCTTCTCGACCTCCAGGCTGGACAGCCGGTGGCCCTCCAGTTCGGTCTTCTTGGGCAGACCGATGTTGGCGGCGGAGAAGATGATCGTGTCGGCGTCGGTGATCTCCACGATGGGGAGGGTCGGGTCGAAGATCACCCGGCCCAGGTCCTTCTTGGCCAGCGAGCGCAGCTTGCGCGCCAGTTCACTTGCCGCCGCGCGGACGTTGTGGTCGTCCGGGTCCTGCGGATCGCTGGTCTGCGCGCGCTCCGTCAGGGTGTCCAGGAGCATCCGCATGCTGGGCTCGGGCGCCTTGTGCGTGGCGTCGATGGCGTCGGCGAGGGTGACGCCCTCGGTGCTCATCGAGGCGATGTCCAGCAGCGGGGTCAGGAAGGACTCGGTGTAACGGGCGGCGCGCGGCCCCTTGAAGACGCGCAGCGGGTCCAGCGAGACCGAGGCGTCCTCGTCGACGGTGATGACCTGGGTCTCACCGGGGCAGGCGCGCGCGAAGCGGGCCCATTCCTGCTGGGGCGTACGGTCGATGGCCAGCGCCCGGCCGCGGCTGCGGGAGCGCCCGACGCGGCGGCCGGTGGTGAGGATCGAGTACATCGCGGTCTTCATGGCGACCGACTTGCCGGAACCCAGCTCGCCGATGAACACGGCAGACGCCGAGGCGTTCATGCGCGGGCCGAGACTGAAGTCGACCAGGACCGGACGGGCACCGCCGCCGTTGAGCTGGAGGCCGAACAGCGAGCCGCCGTCGTCGCCGAGCGCCTGGCCGCAGAAGGGCAGGGCCATGGCGAAGTCCTTGGCCAGCAGGAACTGGGCGTAGTCGTTCATGACGCGGGGCGTGGGCGTGCCTGGGAGCATGCTGTGGAACAGGGGCGCCTGCTCGCCGATCGGGCGGACCAGTGTGTAGTCGTTGCCACCGAAGTGGTTGATCAGCGCGGCCGCCTTCTCCTCGGTCTCCTCCGGGCTCTGGCCCCAGACGCAGGTGACCACGCTGGCCCGGATCTCGACCTCGGTGGAGGACGAGGTGAGCCGGGAGCGGTATTCGTCGAGCGCGGTGCTGGCCTTGTCCAGGCTCGCCGGGATACCGGCCGTCTCCCCGTCGTACTCACCGCGCTGATGGGCGAGTTCGCGGGCCTGCCGGCGGGACTTGGGCTCCGCTTTCGAGCCCTGCTCGATGTGCAGCCGGACCGCCCAGTCGACGGGGAAGCCGAAGTCGTCCAGGGCTGCCAGATACTCGCTGCCCGGGAAGGCGAAGGCCTCCGGCATCTCCGCCAGGATGGAGAACGCCTGGTAGCTGTCGCCGAACTCGGTGCTCGACTTCACGTAACGGTGCCGGAAGGGGTTGAGCGGCACGCCTCGCCGTTCCTGGACGCCGTCGCTGCGCCCGCCCTCGTCGAGGATCACCTCGCTGTACGCGGCCACGGCCCGCCCGCGCCCCACCACCGAGCGGGGCTCGTCGTACTCGGGAAGCAGCGGCTCGGCGAGGCCCCGGCGCGCGCAGTGGCCGTAGATCCAGAGGATCTCGCCCTCGGTGGCGGGGCGAAGCCTGATGGCGGCCGGCCAGGTGGCCGCGAGGTGCCGGGCCTGCTCGATACGGCGCTCCTCCTCAGCCTTGTTGACCGGCGTGGTGGGCAGCCCGAGGGTGTTCATGACCTCGTAGTGGGCGGACGACAGGACCGCCATCGCGCCCTGCTTGAAGTCGGTGTGCTTCATGGGGACGGCGAGGAAGTCGACCCGTCCCGAGAGTTCCATCTCCTCCAGCTCGTCCAGGACGCGCAGGGAGAGGTCCACGTACTCGGGGGACGCGTCCAGGTCGATGCCCGCCGTCATGCGGGTGACGACGGTGGCCGCGTCCACCTGCGGGCACAGGCTCAGCAGCAGTGCCTCGCCCTTGATTGCCTTGAACAGGGCCTCAAGGGCGTTGAGCCGCTCGTGCTTGGCCGCCTTGGAGGCGTGGCTGTAGTTGTCGGATTCGACCCGCCACACGGCCCACACCGTCGCGTTGGTGGTCCAGATCAGATGGCCGCTGATGTGGCGCACGGGAAGACGCATGGCAGTTCATCCATCCTTCGGTTCAGTGCTGCCGCTCTGCTTCGTCGAGCAGTTCCTGGAGACGGGTACGGGGTCGGGCCGGTGCCGTGCCGGCCGGGGGCGCCGCCTCGGGCGACTTCCTTCCGGTACGGCCCGTCGTGGTGACGAGCCGTACCGGGCGGGACTCGGGGACGGGCGGTCGTTCCGGTTCGGGTACCGGTTCCGCGAGGGGCCGCAGGCTGAGGGTCACCCGCCCCGTCACCAGCTTGGTCTTGAAGGTGCGTTGCGGGCGGCCGGCCAGCTTGCCCCCCGGCGGTGCGGTGCCGTAGGTGATCAGCCCGAGCAGCGCTCGCGCGGGGTCGCGGCCGTCCATCCGGGCGTACCGCATCAGCCACGCGAGTCCCCACGGGACCGCGACCAGGATCAGGGCGTTTCCGAGTCCGAAGAACGCCCACAGACTCCGCAGGCTCAGCAGGAGCACGAAGACCACCACCATGGTGACGATCTGCGTGATCGTGTACGGCCCGCCCGGAATCCGCCCTCCGCCGGGAAGCTTGCCGATGACGAGAGGGTGCTTGCGTGCCCGGGTGTAGGAACGCCCGATCAGAGGCTTCTCGCCGGACGGCTGCCCGCTGCTCACAGCAGGTCGGCCCGGCTCACCGTGATGTCCAGCGGCTCGTAGGGCTGGACGACGGAGATGCCCTTCGGCTTCTCGGGCACCTCGTCGTCGACCATGGCGCTGAGATCGTCCATGCTCCCGACGGCGAAGACCACGATGGCGCCGAGGACGGCAGCGGTCAGGGTGCCCGCGAAGGACTTCGTCTTCACGTAGGCCAGGACCGTGCCGACGACCGCCATGGCACCGGCCGCAAGCGTGGCGATGGTCTTGACGTCCTTGATCAGGCCCTTGACCCATCCGACCACCGCGCCGTCCTGTTCGGCCGCCAGTCGCATGAGCTCTATGTGGTTACTCACTTCTGTTTCCCCTCGTGTGATCAGCTGGGTGGTGCGTCACTCCTCGACGGTGTCCGTCGAGGCGTCTGAGGACTCGTCCGACGAGGCGTCCGGAGTGGAGGCGGCATCGTCGGCGACCGGTCCGGTCTGGTCGGGGGAGAGTGCGGGAGCGGTGTCGAACGACGCCACCTCCCAGCGTCCGTCCCGGGTGGTCAGGGTCAGTGCGTAGCTGAGCAGGTAGTCCTGTCCGCCTGTCGTCGCACTCACGGAGACCAGTACGTGCCGCCGTGTGCCGTCCGCGGGGACCTCGTCCTCGTCCTCGTCGTCGTCCTCCTGGGCGTCGTGGCGGAGCCCGGTGACCAGGGTGGACTCGTACGGGGCGGGCACGATCGCCGCGACCTGGAGGCCGGGAGAGACGTAACGGTTCAGCTCGCCCTGACCGGTCAGATAGGCGGAGAGGAAGCGGGTCACGGTGTCGGACACCGCGTCGCCGCCGCTGGTGTTCTCCGATCCGTAGTCGAGATCTCCGTGCGAAGCGGAGGCCGGGGCGTTGACCTCGGCCGGGAGGGAGGTCGCGGCGTACAGCGCGGTCGGGCCGCCGGGCCCGGTGGCCGACGCGGAGGTGGCCGGTGCCGGCGAGGCCGCGGCCGAAGCCGGGGCGGAAGCCGAACCCGAGGCCGGCGCCGAGGCAGATCCGGAGGCCGATCCCGAGGGGGCGGCCGGTGCCGGAGCCTTGGCGGGCTTCGACGGCTCGATCGTGCCGCCGGCTTCCGGTGTGCCCGAGACCTGGACGCCCACCCGGTAGTAGTGCATGCCCCGGTCGGTCATCTTGCCGGCCTTGTCCTTCGCCGACACCCGGGCCGCGACCGTCACCGACCAGTAGCCCTTCTCCACCTGCTGGGCCGCCACGGTGACGACCCGGGAGGCGGAGCGCGAGCCGGGCTCGTTCGCGAACGTCACGGGCTCCGAGTAGTACGGCAGCAGGTCCTCCTCCGTGCCCTCGCCCGCGGCCAGATAGGCCGCGACGTAGAGCTCGGCGAAGCCCGAGGGGCCGGTGGCCGACGGGGCGGACTCGGTCCGGCTCTGCGTCCCCGCCGTCGTCGTCGCCCGCGAGGAGCTCGCGACGGCGATCGCGAAGAACGCGAGCAGCGGCCCCGCCAGGACCAGGACCCACACGACGACGGTGATCATCTTGGTGAGGCCCGCCAGCTTGACGGTCGTCTGCTGCCAGCCGGTGGAGGCCTCATCCAGTTCGTCGGTCTCGTCGGCGTCGGCCACGTCGGCCGCGTCCGGCACCGCCTGCGGTGCCGGGGCGTAGCGCGAGGTGCGCGTGGCCTTCGGCTGCGGGGGCGGTGCCTGCTCGGCGTTCTTCTGCTTCTTGTTCGTGAGCCTGAGGCCGCGCTTCATCGCATGTCTCCCTGAGCGGTCCACAGCACCGGGTGCCGGGGATCGACGACGTCGCGTCCGTCCTCGTCCGAGGACGCGGTGGTGCTGGTGGTCACGGGGGTCCTCCGGAGCCTTTCGGTGGGTGGTGCGCGGGGCGGGATACCGGGCGCGTACGGGGGAGGTGATCCCGGCCGTACGGGTGTGACGTCAACTGAGCAACATCCTGGGTGACTTGTGTCACTGGTTCGTCACTTCGCTGTTGCGAACCTGTCAGAGGCGGCGACCGTGAGCCGGCGGACGGCCCTGCTGCGGCGCTGGCGCTGGCGGGCGCCGTCCCGCGCGGAGGGGCGCGGGGTGACCGGATGGGAGGCCGGGCGGTCGCGGTAGTAGCCCGTGATGAGGCGGGCATCCTCGACATCCAGGGCGCCCGATTCGAGGGCCCAGACGAGGAGTTCGACGAGTTCGGCACGGGCGTCCCAGCCGGCCGCGTGCCCCGGCTCGTCCTCGGCGAGCAGGCGGTACTCGCCGGCCCGCGCGAGAAGCAGGGTCAGTTCGGCCTGGGAGGCGGGGCAGGAATCGGAGGTGGAGAGTCCGGCGGTGCGGTCGGGATCCAGGGGGACGGCTGTCGCGTCGTGCCCGATCAGACGCTGCGTCAGGCGCAGTGTGTCCAAGGCGAGATTGGCGGCGATGCGGCGGGCCCGGCGGTGGACGGGGTAGGTGCGGATGACCTCGTAGAGGGCGCCGACCGTGAGGGATACCGTCTCCTCCCAGTCGTACTGCGGGCGCAGCTGGCTGCGGGCTATGCGTATCGCCTTCGGGAGCATCGTCTGCACCACGGTGCGCGCGGCCAGCTGGGAGCCGGGGCCGCCCGCGACGGCCGCCCGGAGCAGCGGCAGCAGGATGCGGTCCTGGGCGCTCGCGGTCCGGCAGGTGCGCAGGGTGTCGAGGAGGGGCTGCGGACCGGTGAGCGACGGGTCGCCGTACCAATGGCGCAGGTGGAACCGGAGTGTCTCGTCCTGACTCAGGCGCGCCCACTCGGTGTTGAGGCGGCCCACGAGCCCTTCGCCGCTGAGGCGCGGCGTGCTGATGCGTGGTGCGTCGGTACGCATTGGATGGTCTCCCCCTGGACGTGCTGCGGAACACGGCTGATGGTGCTCCTCACCCCTTGACCACCCCCTTGACCGTGCGGTGATGCCTGCCGGTCAAGGGCGGATACCGCCCCGGAGCCGGGCCGGACAAGATCTTGACCGGCCAACCACGCCGTGTCACACGGTTATTGACGGTGGACGCACTTCGGCCGGAGTGGCTGGAATGTTTCGGCCGCAGGTGGGTTCAAGTCCGTCGATATCGCCGTGCGCCGTTCCGGTCTGATGTGTCACGGTGTGGGTGGAGTGATCGGTGTGGCAGGTGAGGTGATCAGATTCTGCTCACACCCGGGCACCCAACCGGTCCCGCTGTCACTGCAGTCGGACATAGTTGTGACAGAACGGCGCCTCTACGCCGCGGGGGCTTGATGCAGAATGACGGCACATCACTTTCCGGATGCAGACGACAGTGCGACGCGACGGAGCATGACCAGGGGGGTCCGATGGCACGGGGGAAGAAGTCCGGCCTCATGGCCTGTGCGGGGGCGGCGGCGTGCCTCCTCGTACTGGCCACGGGCTGCGGTTCGTCGGGGGGCGACAAGTCCGCCGAGCCGACGCCGAGCGCAAGCAAGGACGACGGCAAGAAGGAGCGCGCGGCGGCCGGGCGCGACGCACTGGCCGCGTACCGCGGGATGTGGGACGCGCAGGTCGTGGCGTTCTCCTCGGGCAGCATGAAGAACACGAAGTTGGGTGACTACACGACCGGAGACGCCGCCGCGAAGATCATCGAGGGCTTCACCTACTACAACGACCACGGCTTGGCCTTCAAGGGAGGGCCGGACACGGCCCCCAAGGTCTCGGCCGTGGACGTCACCTCCGACGTTCACACGGCCACGATCACTGATTGCGTGGACATGACGGGCGTGGTCGTGCGGCGGTCGACGGGCAAGCCCATTGCAGTGGCGAAGGAAGACACCCGTCGTCCCTGGACCATCCAGGCCACCACCGCCAAGGGCGGCAAGGGCGGCTGGCGGATTGCTGACTACACGATCGACAAGGACCGGACATGCTGACCGCCGGACGGTACGTGCGGGGTGCGCTCGCGGCTCTGGCCGTCGGCGCGCTGATGACGGCCGGGACGCAGGCGGCCGTGGCCGACGGCGGCGTGAACTGCCCGCCCGGCATGCAGGTTTGCGACATCACGGCCGAGGACCCGGGCGACCCGGGTGACGGCGGCGGTTCCGGTGGTGGCTCGGGCGGCGGTTCCGGCGGTTCCGGCGGTTGCCACCGGGAGAACGGCAAGGAGATTCCCTGCTACGTACCGGAGCTCGGCTACTGGAACACCTCCTGCTACTGGAAACTCCTCGACCCTCAGCCCCCGGCCGACGACTACATGACATGGGGCGACCACAAGCCCGACGAGGGCGACATCTACCGCCCCACGTACTGCCCCGACTTCCCGTACAAGGGCGCCGGCACCTTCGTACCCCGTGACACGTTCTTCCCCAACGGCGAGATCGGCAAGGACGCCGGTCCGACGCCGGCGGAGCTGGCGGAGCGCGCGGTCGCCCAGATGACGCTGAAGGGCGCCGACATCGGCATCGCGCCGGAGCCGGGCCGGACCGGGCTGGTCGGCCTGCCCGTGTGGATGTGGAACAAGCAGCACCCGAACACCACCGGGCCCCAGGTCAAGAGCGTCACCGCGGGAGCCGTCACGGTCACCGCGACCGCCAAGGTGTCGAAGGTCGTGTGGAACATGGGCGACGGCTCCTCCGTCACCTGCACCAAGCCCGGCGAGCCCTACCAGGCGTCGTTCGGGAAGCGGGAGTCGCCCGACTGCGGGCACGTCTACCGCCACACCTCGCGCGGCAAGGCCGGTAACAAGTTCAAGGTCACCGCCACATCCACCTGGACCATCCACTGGGAGGGCGGCGGTGAGAGCGGCGATCTGACCGAGACCCGAGAGTCCGCCACCACCGTGGGCATCGGCGAGCTCCAGGTCGTCGGCTGATGACCGGCGAGCGGCGTGGACCGATGACGAGCGAGAGCAGCGCAAGCACTGCTGGAGGCACCCATTGAGCAGGACGAAGACCGCCGCCCCGCCCGTGCAGGGCGGGCCCGGCATCCCCGGCGCCGCCACCCCGGTGGCGCCGCCGCGGGCACTGAAGCAGCGGCGGCGCCGGCCGGCCCTGATCGCGCTGTCCCTCGCGCTGACCGCGGTCGGCGGACTCTCCGGCGCGCTGCTGTTCACGGCGACCGGCGAGCGCACCGACGTGCTCGCGGTCAGCCACGAGGTGGCGGCCGGTGAGGTCATCGAGGACAGCGACCTCACCGAGGTCTCCATATCCCTGGACCCGGCCCTCAAGCCGGTCAAGGCGGCGGACCGGGGCGGCGTCGTCGGCAAGCGGGCCGCGGTCGCGCTGACCCCGGGCGCCCTGCTCGCCCGCGACCAGTACACGGACAAGAGCCTCCTCAAGGAGGGCGACACCCTCGTCGGCGTCGCCACGAAGCCGTCCCAGCGGCCCACCTCCGGGCTGTTCCCGGGGCGCAAGGTGCTCATCGTCAGCACCCCGGGCGAGAACGACGACGTGGCCGACGCCCCGCCGCAGACCATCGCGGCCACCGTCGTCGCGGTCGGCGACACCGCCGACGCGACCGGCGTCGCGACCATCGACGTGGCCGTCCCGGCGACCGACGGACCGGCCCTCGCGGCGCGGGCCGCCACCGGCCGGGTGGCGATCGTCGTGAAGAGCGGGAGCGGTTCCTGATGTCCGTCATCGCGCTGGCCGGCGGGACCGGGGCCCCGGGGGTGACCAGCACGGCGCTCGCGCTGCTGCTGGCCTGGCCCCTGGACCCGGGCCGCCGGCTGATCCTCGCCGAGTGCGACCCCGACGGCGGGGCCGTGCTGGCGGGCGCCCTCCAGGGCCGCATGGACGCGCGCTACGGGCTGCGCAACCTCGCCGTGGCCCAGCGGAAGGACGAACTGGTCGAGGCGTTCTGGCGGCAGCTCGTCGACATCTCCGAGGACGAGAGCAGCAGCCGGCTCCTGCTGCCCGGGATCACCGACCCGGCGCAGGCCGCCGGCCTCGACCCCGCCTGGGGGAGCCTGGCCGAGCTGTTCGCCCGGATCGAGGACCACCAGCACGACGTCCTGGTCGACCTCGGCCGGCGCGGCGCGTTCGGCACCTCGGCGGTGCTCGCCAAGCGGGCGGACGTCGTGGTGATGGTGGTCCGCAACACCCTGCGCGGCATCCAGAGCGCGCAGGTGCGCGTCGAGGCGCTGCGCAAGTCGCTCGCCGGGCCCGGCGGCACGGGCGCCGACGCCCTCGCCGTGCTCCTGGTCGAGGGCGGGCCGTACAAGCCGGGCGAGGTCGAGAAGGTGCTCGGCGTCCCGGTGCTGGGCTCGATGCCGTGGCGGCCCAAGCAGGCCGAGGTGCTGTCCGACGGCGTCGACGGCGGCAGCCGGTTCGCCCGCTCCGACCTGATGCGCGCCGCCCGCGCGGTCACCGGACCGCTGCGCGAGCGGGTGGCCCTGCGCCGCGACCGCCTCGCGCCCCGGGGCCCGGGGCCCTACACCAGTCAAGGACCGTACGGCGAAGGGGAGATGGCCCGTGCGCGCTAACCCCTTGCATCCCGACCCGGTGATGCATCCCAACCCGGCTGCCGAACACACCGTCATGCTCAAGCGGGGCAGCTTCGGCCCGCCCCGCCCCGAGCAGCCCCGCACCGACCCGCGCATCCAGCGGCCCGCCGCCGGGGTGTCCTCGATCCACGCCCTCGGCGAGGCACGGCTGCCGCAGGCCACCGTCGACTACCGGATCGCCGGCGAGATCAAGAAGCGGGTCGCGGACCGGCTCGCCCAGGAGATCAAGTCGTCGGCCCGGATGAGCCCGGAGTCCCAGGCCCAGCGCGGCCGGGCCCTCATCAACGAGGCCGTCGCCGTCTGGTCCGACGCCATCGCCGTGGAACGCGGGGCGAGCACCACCAAGGCCGAGGACGCCGCCCTCGCCTCCGCCGTCTACGACATGCTCTTCCGGGCCGGCCGCCTCCAGCCGTATCTGGACGACGAGCGCGTCGAGAACATCCTCATCAACGGCTACGACGAGGTGTGGCTCGACTACGGCGACAGCGAGCGCGTCCGGGTCGCGCCCGTCGCCGACTCCGACGAGGAACTCCAGGAGATGCTCCGGGACCTGGCCCGCCGCACCGGCCAGAGCGAGCGGACCCTGTCCACCGCCGACCCGTTCCTCGCGCTGCGCCTCGCCGACGGCTCCCGTCTGCAGGCGGTCACCGGGGTCACCCCGAAGACCTTCGTCACCATCCGCAGGCACCGCGTCAAGGACGTGGACCTGGAAGGCATGATGCGGCTCGGCGCCATCGACGAGACCCTGGCCACCTTCCTCGCCGCCGCCGTGCGGGCCGAGAAGAACATCATGATCACGGGCGAGCAGGCGGTGGGGAAGACCTCGCTGCTGCGCGCCCTGCTCAAGGAGATCGACCCGGACGAGCGTTTCGCCACCATCGAGACCGAGTTCGAACTCTTCGCGCACACCAACGGGTTCCACCGCCAGGTCGTGCCGATGGAGTCCCGCGAGTCCAACGGCGAACGCGGCTCCGACGGCCGGGGCGCGGGCGAGATCACCCTGCTCGACCTCATCCACCGCGCGCTGCGCATGTCGCTGTCCCGGGTGGTCGTCGGGGAGGTCCGCGGTCAGGAGATCGTCGCCATGATGCAGGCGATGACCAACGGCAAGGGCGGCAACCTCTGCACGATCCACGCCCGCCGCCCCGAGATCGTCTTCGACCGCATCGCCGAGCTGTACCTGTTGGCCCAGGACAACATGACCGAGCAGCTGGCCTACCGTCAGGCGGCCAACGGGCTCGACTTCATCGTGTTCGTCTCCATGCGCGACGAGACCCGGATCGAGGGCAAGCGCCACCGGTTCGTCTCGCACGTCCTGGAGGTCACCGGCATGGGCGAGAACGGCCGCCCCGCCACCAACCGGATCTTCGCACCGCGCCCCGGCGAGCCGAGGGCCGTGCCGCACATGCACCCCGCCTGCCTGGAGGACCTGGTCCGCGTCGGCTTCCCCGTCCACCTCCTCGACAACCCGCGCGGCTCCTGGCCGCGTCCGCTGGACCTCCAGGTGATGGCCGGATGAACCTCATGCTGATGTGGGTGCTCGCCGGACTCGCCGTCGCCGGCGGCCTGGTGGGTGTGGTGACGGGCCTGGTCGGTACGACGGCCCCGCGCCCGGTCCGCCGGTCGCGCAAGGGCCTCGGCGGGGGCGTGGCGCACGACGTGGCCATGCGGCGCCGGACCCGCTGGGCGGCCGGTGGGGTCATCGGCCTGGCCGTCTGGGTCATCACCGGCGTCTTCACCGGCGGGCTGCTCGTCGGCGCCGCCGTGGTCGGGGTGCCCTGGCTGCTGTCGCCCACGAAGAACGCCGAAGTGCGCATCGACAAGCTGGAGGCGCTCGGCGAGTGGACCCAGCGCCTGGCCGACGTGCTGCGGCTCGGCATGGGCCTGGAGCAGGCGATGATCGCCAGCCGGCGCGGCGCTCCCAGCGAGCTGGAGCACGAGATCGCCGACCTCGCCGACCGCCTCCAGGTGGGCTGGCGGCCCGCCGAGGCGCTGGAGTCGTTCGCGGACGCACTCGACGACGTCACCGCCGACAAGGTCCTCGCCGCGCTGATGCTCTGCGCCTCCGACCGGGGCCCCGGCCTCGCCCAGGCGCTGGAGGACCTGTCCGAAGCGGTACGTGAAGAGGTCGCCAAGCGCCGCCAGATCGAGGCCGACCGGGCCAAGCCGCGCACCACCGTGCGGTGGATGACCATCATCACGCTCTGCGTGGTCGGGGCCGGATTCCTGGTCCCCAGCTACACCGCGCCCTACGGCACCCTCCTCGGCCAGCTCGTCCTGGGCGTGCTCGCGGGCGGCTTCGCCGGGGTGCTGGTCTGGATGCGCGCGCTGGCCGACCACCGCCCGGTGGCCCGGTTCCTGATCGCCGACCCGCGCAGCCGGGTCAAGCTGCCGGAACCGGCCGATCCCCTCCAGGAGGCCCAGTCGTGATACCCCCGGCCGCGATCTTCTCGGGCCTCGCCGTGGGCGGCGGCCTCGCTCTGCTCATCCGCGAACTGGTCAGGCCCCAGCCCGACCTGGCGTCCAGCCTGCGGCGTCTGAACGCCACCGCGCCCGATCCCTCCGAGACCGGCCCCGCCACGCGCGACGACCTGTGGGGGGCGTGGCTGGTGGAGCACCTCCAGGGGCTGCCGGGGGTCACCATCCCCCGCAAGGACCTGGCGCTGGTCGGACAGACCCCCGAGCGGTTCCTGCTGGTCAAGGCCGCGTTGGCGGCCTCGGGCCTGCTGCTCCCGCCGCTCGTCGTCGGTGCCTGGACGCTGATGGGGCTCGGTCTGCCGTTCTACCTGCCGGTGGTGATCGGCCTGGTCCTCGGCGCGCTGCTCTGGTTCATCCCGGACCTGTCCGTACGGGACCAGGCGAGGCGGGCGCGCGAGGAGTTCTCGCACGCGATCGCCGCCTACCTCGACCTCGTCGCGCTCAAGCGGGCCGCCGACTCCGGGCCGACCGAGGCACTGGAGCGGGCCGCCGCCATCGGCAAGGGCTGGGCCTTCACCCGGCTCCAGGAGGCGATGATGCGGGCCCGGGTGGACAAGGTCCCGCCGTGGGAGGCGCTGGTGCGGCTCACCGAGGAGCTGGACCTGCCGGTCCTGGAGGACGTCGCCGAGATCATGCGGATGTCGGCCCACGACGGCGCGGCGGTCTACACGACGCTGCGGGCGCGGTCCAAGTCGCTGCGCACCGAACTGCTGGCCAAGCAGGCGAGCGAGGCCAACGAGGACAGCGAGAAGATGACCGCTCCCGGCGCGCTCCTCGCGGTGCTCGTGATGCTGATGGTCGCTTTCCCCGCGGTGATCAACATCATGACCACGTAACAGCGGTAACAGCTGGCGACGGGCTGAACCGGCGCCAGGGGCAACGGCGTCTTCCCACAAGGGAGTCGACGCACACGAAGAGAAGGAACGAGGGGGCTCACAGCATGAACGCGATCAACAGGCTCACGAACCGGGCCGCTGTATCCCTGGGCATGGTCCTGGCCGTGCTGGCCGACCGGGTCGAGCGCGGCACCGAGGACCGCGACCGCGGTGACGTCAGCATCACCACGGTCATCATCTGGGTCGCCGCGGTGGCCGGTGCCCTGATCATCGCCGGCACCATCAAGGTGGTCCTGGCCAGGTACAACACCCAGCTCTCGGGCATCTGATGAAGCCCGCGGTCGTCGCGCGCCGGTCGCTGGACGACCGCGGCGACACCTCGCTCCAGATGGCGATCGTCTTCCCGTTCATCATCTTCCTGACGATCGCCGTGGTGCAGGTGTCGCTCTGGTACTACGCGCGGAACGTGGCCCTGACCGCCGCCCGCGAAGGCGTCGCCGCGGCACGGGTCTACGAGTCGGGGCCGGGCGCCGGCGCGGCGCGCGCGCAGGCCGTGCTCGGCCGGATCGCGGGCAACACGCTGCTCGGTCCGTCCGTTTCCACGGGGGGAAGTTCGGCCGAGCGCATCCGGATACAGGTCACGGGCCGGGCGCCGTCGCTGCTGCCCGGCGTGCCGGGACTGACGATCACACAGAGCGCGTCCGGACCGGTGGAGCGCTGGACGACCGGGGGATGAAGTGAACTGGGACGACCGGGGGAGCGAGGCGATCTCAGCGGCGATCGTCACGCCGTTGATGATCATTTTTCTCTGCCTGGCCCTCGCCGGCGGCCGGGTGGTGACCGCGGGCAACAAGGTGGACGCCGCCGCCGAGGACGCGGCACGCGAGGCGTCCATCTCGCGCACCGTCGGCGCCGCGCGGAGCAACGCCCTGTCCGCCGCCCGGGAGACGCTGGCCGACCAGGGCCTCAAGTGCTCCGGTACGCGCGTCAGCGTGGACGCGTCGGGGCTCAACGCCCCCCTGGGCACCGTCGGAACGGTCCGGGTCACGGTGGCCTGCACCGTTCCGCTGTCCGACCTGATGCTGCCGGGCGCACCCGGCAGTCACACCCTCACGTCGACGTTCACCTCGGCGGTCGACGCGTACCGGGAGCGCGACTGATGCGTACGTACGACGACCGCGGCGGGATCGCCGTCTACAGCGCCATCATCACCGTGGCGCTCCTCGCCGTCATCGGGATCACCGTCGACGGCGGCGGCAAGCTGCGTGCCACGGAACGGGCCGACGCCGTCGCCATGGAGGCCGCCCGCGCCGGCGGCCAGGCGATCGACCCCGCCCAGGCGATCCCGGGCAAGGCCGTCGTCGCCCAGCCCGCCGCCGCGCGTGCCGCCGCTGCCGCGTACCTCTCGGCGGCCGGGGCGCGGGGGAGCGCGACGGTGTCACCCGACGGGAAGCGCGTGACGGTCACCGTGACCGGCACGTACACCACGCGCTTCCTGACGGTCGTCGGCATTTCCTCCATGTCCGTCCACGGGGAGGGGCACGCCACGCTCATCCACGGTGTCGTCGCCCCCGAAGGGTCGTGATCGCGGTGCGTACGGTTCGCAATCTGATACGGGCCCTGCTGAGCCTCGTCGTCCTGGCGGCGCTGCTCGTGGGACTGCCGGTGCTGCTGTGGTGGGCGACCGGGATCGTGCTCGACAACGGGGTCGAGGACCTGACCCACCTGTTCTCCCGGCAGGACACCGGGGGCGCCTTCCTCCTCCTGCTCGCCGCCGCCGGCTGGGTCGGCTGGGCGGGCTTCACCGTCTCCGTCCTGCTGGAGATCCCGGCCCAGTTGCGCGGGCGTACGGTCCGCCGGCTGAGCGGCCTCGGGGCGAGCCAGCGGGCCGCCGCGACGCTGATCGGCGGCATCCTGGTGCTCCTGCCGACGGCCGGTTCGGCCTTCGCCTCACCGGCCGCCGCGCCGGTCTCCGTCACGCAGTCGTACGCGCACACCGGCACCACGGACGCCGCGCACGCGTCGGACGCCCGCACCACGCAGCAGGCCGCGTCGGCCGACGCGTACACCGTGCGGGACGTACGCCCCGCCGAGAGCCTGTGGAGCATCGCCGAGGAGCGGCTGGGCGACGGCAACCGCTGGCACGAGATCGCCACGCTCAACGAGGGCCGGGTGATGACGGACGGCACCGTCTTCCACGCCCAGGGCTTCCTCCAGCCCGGCTGGAAACTGCGGATGCCGGCCGGTACGGGGGCCTCGGCCCACGACTCGGCGTCCTCCGGTGAGACCGCGACCGTACGGCCGGGTGACTCGCTGGGCGCGATCGCGGACCGCGAACTCGGCGACCCCGCCCGCTATACGGAGATCTTCGACCTCAACCGGGGGGCGTCGCTGCCCGGCGGCGGCACGTTCACCAACCCGGACCTGATCATCCCCGGCCAGAAGCTGAAGCTGCCGGACGCCGGCCCGGACGAGGCGGGCCCGGCGAAGCCGAGGCCGGCGGAGCCGGCGAAGCCCGCGCCCACCGAGCCGCAGCCGGACGAGACGGCCCAGCCGCAGCCGGCCAAGCCGGCGGAGTCCGCGAAGCCGAAGCCCGAGGAGTCGGCCCACCCGGCCGAGTCGGCCCACCCGGCCGAGTCGGCGAAGCCGGCGCCCGCGAAGCCGGCGGAGACGGCGAAGCCGAAGCCCGAGGAGTCGGCCCACCCGGCCGAGTCGGCCAAGCCGGCGCCCGCGAAGCCGGCGGAGTCCGCGAAGCCGAAGCCGGCCGAGAGCGCCAAGCCCGCCGAGACGGCGAAGCCGAAGCCGGCCGAGTCGGCCAAGCCCGCGCCCGCGAAGCCGGCGGAGACGGCGAAGCCGAAGCCCGAGGAGTCGGCCAAGCCGGCGGAGTCCGCGAAGCCGAAGCCGGCCGAGTCGGCCAAGCCCGCGCCCGCGAAGCCTGCGGAGTCCGCGAAGCCGAAGCCCGAGGAGTCGGCCAAGCCGGCCGAGTCCGCGAAGCCCAAGCCCGCCGAGTCCGCCAAGCCCGCGCCTGCCGGGTCCGCCTCTCCCGGGGGGCAGCAGAAGCCCGATGCCGCTGGGCCTGCCGAGGCTGTGGACGAAGGGGACGACGGCGGCATCTCCGTGCGGCAGGGCGCCGGGATCGGCGCGCTGCTCGCCGCCGGGGTGCTCGGTGTGCTCGGTACCCGCCGCATCGTGCAGCAGCGTCGCCGGCGCCCCCGGCGCCGCATCGCACTGCCCGAGGGCGACGCCGCCGTGCTGGAACGGGACATGCGGATGGCCTCGGCGGACCTGCCCGAGGGGCTCGACCTGCTGGACCGGGCCCTGCGCACGCTCTCCGCCGAGCTGGCCCGGGACGAGACGCCGCTGCCGCAGCTCGACGCCGTCGTCATCACCCCGGAGGGCGCCGCCCTGCACCTCTGCGAACCGGCCGTCCCCGTAAGGCCGTTCACGCCCGTGGTCAGCGGGGACGAGATCTGGTGGTGCGCGAAGGACACCGACGCGCTGCTGCCGGCCGCGGAGGCGTCGGAGACCGCGCTGCCGTACCCCGCGCTGATCAGCCTCGGCACGAGCTTCGAGGGGTTCCCGGTGCTGGTCGACCTGGAGCGGATCGGCATGCTCCGGCTCGACGGCGAGGCGGACGACGTCCGGTCCATCCTGCTGGCGCTGGCCGTGGAGCTGGCGTCCGACTCCCTGCACGCCGAGCACACGATCCGCCTGGTCGGCTTCGGGGAGGAGCTGAAGGGCGCGTTCCCCGGCCGCATCGTGCACCACGCCACCCTGGCGGCCGCGGTCACCGGCCTGCGGAGCCACGACGAGGCGCAGCGGCGTGCGCTGGAGGAGAGCGGGGCCGGCAGCCTGAGCGAGGCGCGGCTGCTGGGGACCGGCGCGGACGCCTGGGCCCCGCAGATCGTGCTCTGCGCCCTGCCGCTGTCCGGCTCGGACGAGAGCGCGCGCGACCTGCTCGACCTGACGGCGGCGCAGCCTCGCACCTCGCTGGCCGCGGTGACGAGCGCCGACGAGGCGCTCGGACTGCCGGACACCTGGACGGTCGCCGCCGCGCCCGGTGTCGTCGTACGCATTCCGGAGACGGACCTCGAAGTGATGCTGCAACGCCTCGAACCCGCCCAGTACGCGAGCCTGCTGGAGCTCATGGCGGTCACCGAGCGGCCCATGGACGAGCCGACGCCCACCTGGGCCCGGCCGCAGGACCCACGACTCACGCTCGCCGTCATGGCGGCCCCGGAACCGGAGGCCGTCGGGAAGGACGAGAATCCGATGGACGTCGTCCCCGTGGAGGAAACGATCGCCGCGACCGCGCCGGCGCCGGCCCACCCGTACATCCGGGTGCTCGGACCGGTGGAGCTGGTGTCGGCCGAGGGCCCCGTCGAATCCAACCGCCGTGGCCGGCTGACCGAGATGGCGGCCTGGCTCGTCCTGCACCCGGGTCTGGAGCACCGGGCGCTGGACGCGGCGATCTGGCCCGGCCGCGATGTCGGGCACTCGCTGCGCAACTCCAACATGAGCAAGCTGCGCGCCTGGGTGGGCGGCCAGTCCTACCTGCCGTTCGTGACGGACGGGCGGTACGCCTTCGCCCCGTACGTGCGGTGCGACTGGCTGGACTTCCAGGACCTGTACCGGGAGGGCATGCACGCCCGGGGCGCCGCCGCCGACACCGCGCTGGCGCGGGCGCTGTCGCTGATCCAGGGCAGCCCGTTCGCGGGGACCAACCCGCGCAACTACCTGTGGGCGGACACCATGTTCCACGACATGGTCTCGGCGGTCGTGGACGTCGCCCACGAGCTCGCGGAGCGGTGCCTGGCGGCCGGCGACCTCACCGGCGCGGTCGCGGCGGCGTCGCGCGGCCTGGTCGCGTCCCCCGAGAGCGAGCTGCTCTCCCGGGACCTGTTCCGGGCCCACGCGGCGCGCGGCGACCGGGCCGCCGTCATCGAGGCGGCGGACCGGCTCAACCAGCTCAACGAGGAGCTGGGGACCGACGCGGAGGACGAGACCATCGACCTCCTCCGGGACATCCTCAAGGCCCTGCCGGACGCGCCCGAGGTGGGCAGCAGCTCGGCCGCCTAGTCGTCCAGGGGCTCGTCCAGGGGCTCGTAGGCGAACCAGTCGAAGTGGACGGTGCCGCTCGCGGCGTACAGGCCGATCACCCGGCCGGTGAAGCCGCCGGCCACCTCCGTGGAGAGGTACCGCCCGTCGAGGGAGCCGAGCACGGCGAACGTGCCGTCCGGCTCCTCGACGCCCAGGGACACCGTGTCCGGCCCCGTGCAGGGGCCGATCGGGGCCCGCGTGCGTACGACGTCGATCCCGAGGACCACCGGGCCGGCGGGTGCCGGGCGGGACGCCACCACGGTGCGCAGCGGGCCGATCCGGGCGACCAGCCGGATCTCACCGCCGCCCGCCTCGACCGCGTAGTGGTGCGACTCGTCGAGGCGCACCGCGAGCCCGCCGTGCCCGTCCGCCGCGTCCACCAGCGTCCGGGTCCGGCACGACAGGTGCTGCTGGCGGCGGCCGGTGAACACGGCGTCCGGGTCGTCCAGCGTGCCGCCCCGCCCGTGCAGCGTCAGCCAGCCGGGCCGCTCCTTCGTCCCGGCCCGTCCGGCGGTCGAGCGGCGCGGCGAGATCCAGTACGGGCGCGGCTCGGCCAGGTCGAAGTCGTCCCGGTCCCGCGCGGCGGGCGCGGGCTCCAACGGCCAGGGCGGCGCCGCGAGTTCGGTGGAGACCTCACCGACGACGGGCCAGCCGTCCACCCAGGTCACCGGCGCCAGGAAGGTCTCCCGGCCGAGCACGTGCCAGCCGGGGCTTCCGCCGCCCGGCCGCACCCCGAGCAGCACCAGCCACCAGGAGCCGTCGGGCCCCTGCACCAGGTCGCCGTGGCCGGTGTTCTGGATCGGGTGCTCGCGGCCGCGGTGGGTGAGGACCGGGTTGTCCGGGCAGGGCTCGAACGGGCCGGCGGGCGAGGGGCCGCGCGCGACGGACACGGCGTGCCCGCGCTCGGTGCCGCCCTCCGCGATGACCAGGTACCAGTGGTCGCCGATCCGGTAGAGGTGCGGGGCCTCCGGCGCCTTCGCCCCGGGCGCGCCGGACCAGATGCGGCGCGGTTCGCCGGAGGTCTCGCCGGTGTGCGGGTCGATGCGGACCTGGGAGACCCCGGCCACGGTGCACCAGCAGGTGCCGTCCTCGTCCCAGGCCAGGTCGGGGTCGATGCCGGGGACGCCGGGGAGCGGGACCGGGTCGGACCAGGGGCCGGCCGGGTCGGTGGTGGTGAACAGCAGGTTCCCCACCTCGACGTTGGTGACGATCAGCCAGAAGCGGCCGTCGTGGTGGCGGAGCGTCGGCGCGTAGATGCCGCCGGAGGCCTGGGTGTCCGCGGTCAGGTGCAACTGCTCCGGCCGGTCCAGGACGTTGCCGATCTGCGTCCAGTGGACCAGGTCGCGGCTGTGGAACAGCGGGATGCCCGGGAAGTACTCGAAGCTGGAGCACGCCAGGTAGTAGTCCTCCCCGACCCGGCAGACGCTCGGGTCGGGGTGGAATCCGGGGATCACCGGGTTGCTGACGGTCGTGCCCGTCTGGTCTCGGACTGGCATGGCATCCGTTCCTGTGCGTCGCGCGCGTGCGGCCGGAGGGTTGTCGAAGCGCTTCGTCGAAGCGCTTCGACAACGGGGTGACCGGGGTGACCCTAATGACCCGCCGGGCGCACGACAAGGGGTGGCTCCGCCCTACGCCGAACCCCCGTTGCTCCTGAGCAGCTGGCCGTTGACCCACTGGCCCTGCGGCGAGCAGAGGAAGTCGACCAGGTGCGCGGTGTCCTGCGGGGTGCCCAGGCGGCCCAGCGGAGTGTCCCGGCGGATCAGGTCCGCGAGCTCCTCGCTCATCCAGCCGGTGTCCACCGGACCCGGGTTGATGACGTTGGCGGTGACCCCGAGGTGGGCCAGTTCGCGCGCGGCGGCCAGGGTGATGCGGTCCAGGGCGCCCTTGCTGGCCCCGTACGGCAGGTTGCCGACGGTGTGGTCGCTGGTGAGCGCGATGATCCGGCCGGTCCCGGCGGGGGCGCGGAAGCGCAGCGCGTACTCCCGGATGAGGAGCCAGGTGGCGCGGGCGTTCACCGCGAAGTGGCGGTCGAAACTCGCGAGGGTGGTGTCCAGGAGACCGGAGTCCACCGACTCGGCGTGGCTCAGGACGAGCGCGGTGACCGGCCCGATCCGGCGCTCGGCCTCGTCGAAGATCCGGGCGGGGGCGTCCGGGTCGATCAGGTCCGCCTCGATCGCGGCGGTGCGGGCGCCGTGCGCGGCGAGCGAGGCCTCGATGGCCGCGGGGGCGCCGCGCTCCTCGCCCCAGCTCATGCGCCGGTCGTAGGGCGTCCAGTAGGTGAAGGCGATGTCCCAGCCGGAGGAGGCCAGTTGGCGCGCGATGCCGGCGCCGATGCCGACCGTGCGGCCGACGCCGGTGATCAGCGCGAGCGGACGGGGCGGGACGGGCGCGGGCGGGTCCGGCAGGGGCTGCTCCGCCACGGGCTGTTCCGCGATGGGCGGTACGGCGGTGAGCCCGTCGGCGGCGGGCGGGGCGGCGGGGGGTGTCTCGGCGGTGGTCACGGGGTCCGATCCTGCTGGACGAACTCGCCCCCGGGCAACGGGATTCGGGGCCGTACCCCTGGCCGGTCGAGGAGCCCGTACGGGCAGTCCGTACGGGCGGGCGGGGACGCCGGCCGGGCAGCCCGAAGAGGGAGCTGCCGGGGGCGCCCGAATCCCGGCACGCTGAAGCCATCGAACTTCCCCTCCCCTTCAGCTCCGAGGAGTCCTCCCATGGCACTGACCGCCGACCGGCCCACCGCGACGAAGAACACGACGGCCCCGCAGGCCACCGGCCGGCCGGACCTCGCCGTCCGCTCCCGGCTGGCCGCGCTCAACGCCTTCCTGATGAGCGGGCTCACCCTGTGGCTGGGCCTGGTCACCCTCAACAACGTCAACGACTTCGGCACCAACAAGGCGCTCATAGGCTCCATGCTGACCATGCGCGACCTGGTCAAGGACCCCGTCCGGGGCAACGGCCTGGAGTGGCGCGCGATGCCCGAGTCGATGGCCACACCGGCGCTCATCGGCGTCATCATCTACGAGGTGCTGATCGTGGCCCTGCTGGCCCGTGCGGCGTACGGCCTGTGGCGCCGGGCGCGCGGCGAGGAGACCGGGATCGTCGTGACGCAGCGCGCCAACATCGCGCTGGGCGCCTTCGCCGGGCTGTTCCTGCTGTTCCTCTCGGGCGGCATGTTCTTCGGCTACTGGATCTACATCGGCGCCGCCCAGCAGGTCCACTTCACCGGCCTCATCATCGGCCTGCTCGCCGCCCTGCTGGTCAACCTCCCCTCGGTGACCGGCGCCCAGCAGGAACGCTGATCCCCACCACGCCCCCCACATCCCCCACATCCCCCCACGCCAACTGCCCCGTCGGCGGTCCTTCCGATACGGCCCCTTCCCCAAAAGGGGTATCGGAACGCCCGCCGATGGGGCATGTGTGTGTCCTGGGCCCGTCATTAATGTCCCTGGCCATGGGGGCATACACAGCGCAGATCAATTCCGGGACACCGACTTCCACCCTGCGGATCGCAGGTGCGGCACGCGCCGCCGTTCTCTTCGTCGAAGAGGCGCGCGTCTGTGTGCAGATCGTCTTTCTGATGCGTTTCCTGGCCGCCGCCGCGGTCACCGCCGGCGGCAGGCTCGCGGGTATGGGGCCGGAGCTGATCGCTCCGGGAGTCAGCTGGGTGCTGGCGACCCTCTTCACCTACGGCATCAACGGGGTGTCCGACGTCCAGGAGGACCGGCTGAACCGGACCGGGCGGCCGATCGCCCGGGGGGACCTCTCGCCGACGGCCGCCGCCCGGCTGACCTGGCTCTCCGCCGCAGGGTCCGTCATCATCGCACTGGCCTGCAACAACGTCCTGCTCGTCACCTTCGTCCTGGCCTTCCTCTTCCTCGGGTACGCCTACTCGGCCGCGCCCTTCCAGCTCAAGCGCAGCGCCGCCGGCACCTCCGGGTCCGTCCTGCTGATGGGTCTGCTGACCTACGCGGCGGGCTGGACGGCGGCGGGGGAGGGCCGGCCTCCGGGGGCGATGCTGGTGCTGGCCGCCGCGATGTCGCTGTGGATGTGTGCGGTGGGGGCCGTGACCAAGGACTTCTCCCATGTGCGGGGCGACGCTGCGGCGGGCCGGCGTACGTCGGTGACCGCCTGGGGCGACACCACCGCCCGGCTGGTGGGCGGGGCGGGCGCCCTCCTGGTCGGCGGCGGCTTCCTGGCCGCGGCACTGACCGGCTGGGCGGCCCTGCTGGGCCCGGCGGCCGCGGTGCTGGCGGGCGGGGGACTGGTGGTGGCGGTGCTCTGCCGGACCACGCGGGGCGACGAGGCCCGGGGCCGTACCCCGTACCGCGCCTTCATGGTGACCCAGCACCTGGTCCATCTGACCCTGTTCGCCGGGCTGTTCCTCACCGCCTGACGACCCGGCACTCCGGGCCGGCCGCCCCGCACACGCCCTTGTGTGCGGGGCCCGGCCGTGTCAGAAGCGGCGGCGGGGCGGGTCGGGCTGGGGGAGCAGTCCGCGTTCGACGGCCTTGTTGACGGCGTCGATCCGGGAGACCGCGTCCAGCTTGGTGAAGATGTTCCGCATGTGCCGCTTGATGGTTCCCTCGGCGATGCCGAGCTTCACCGCGATCTGACGGTTGCTCATGGCCTGCGCCACCAGGGTCAGTACCTCGGCCTCGCGGTCGGAGAGGCCGCCCGCGCTGTCGGGCGCCGGCTGCGGGGCGCGCAGGCTGTCGGGGGACACGGAGACGGTCACGGTCCGCAGCTCGCCGCCGCCCTCACGGGAGCGCACGGCGGAGATCAGGGTCTCGCGGCCGGTGCTCTTGTGCAGATAGCCGCTGATGCCGAGGTGCAGCAGCTCCTGCACCAGCTGCTGGCCGTCGTACATGCTCAGCACGATGATCCGCAGGCCGGGATCGCCCTGGAGCAGCCGGCGGACGGTGGCCGGGGGGTCGTTGCGCGGCATCTCGATGTCGAGCAGGACGACGTCGGGGCGGTGCGCGGCGGCCAGCCGGATGGCGTCCTCGCCGTTGCCCGCCTGGGCCACGATCTCGAAGCCCGGTTCGGAGCGCAGCAGGTCGCACAGGGCCTCGCGCAGCAGGGTGTGGTCGTCGGCGACGAGGATGCGGACGGATTCGGGGGTGGTGGGGGCGCTCATCGGAGGGCCTGGTCCTCCTTGATCGGTATCCACATGGTGACGTGCGTGCCCCGGCCGGCCGAGGAGCCGATGTGGAGCGTGCCGCCGAGCAGATCGGTGCGTTCCTGGAGGCCGGTGAGGCCGTTGGTGCGGCCGCCGGCGAGGACCTGTTCCACGTCGAAGCCGAGGCCGTCGTCGATGATCTCGGTCTGGATCTCGTGCGGGGCGATGTCGATGTGGACGACGATGTTGCCGGCCTCCGCGTGCCGGAAGGCGTTGCGCAGGCACTCGCGGACCATGACGAACACCTCCTCCGCGACCGGGGCCGGGATCCACTCGTCCAGACCGCGCACCCACAGCTGCACGGGGACGCCCTCGTCCCCCATGGAGGCGACGAAGTCGGCGAGGGCCGCCTCCAGGCACCCGGTGATGGCGGGGCGGCGCAGTTCGGTGACCAGCTCCCTGGTGTGGGCCAGCGTCTCCAGGATGGCGTCCTGGGCCGCCCGCACCTCCTTGGGCACATCGGCGTTCTGCCGGGCCACGTGGAGCTCGTACAGCTCCAGCTGGCGCATGGCGAGGCTGAGGGAGTTGCCGATCTGGTCGTGGATCTCGCGGGCCAGCTTGCGGTGGCCCTTGTCGTGCACCTCGCGGACCCGGGCGAGCATGAACGAGTCGTACGCGATCGAGCCGACCTCCAGGCGTCGTCCGATGCCCTGCTGGAGGGCCCGGATGGCCGCCGCGTAGGCCTTCTCGGCGCCCTCGACGCCCGCGGTGCACTCCAGCAGGCGTTCCAGGACGGTGTCGAAGAGGATGACACCGGCCCGCACCGAGTGCGTGAGGTGGACGCCCTGCTGGACCCGGGCGCTGCCGAGGTCGACGACCTCGGCGATATGGCTGTCGGAGACCTCCGTCAGGCCGGCCTCCAGGCTGTCGGCGCAGTCACGGAAGACCCGGCGGCCCTGTAACTCGCACTGCACCCACACCTCTTGTTCGGCGGCGAGCGGGCTGCTGATCCCGCGGAGCCGGGCGTGGTAGAGGGCGATCACCTCGTCCTCGTACGCCCTGAAGCGTTTCACGGGCGGGCCGCCCTGGCGGCTGCCGAGACGGCCGTGCGCCGGTTCTCTCATCACGCTCTCCTCCCCCGGGGCTCAACTGCTTCTCAAGCGCTGAACCGGTGCAGGATAAGCCGATTTGCGGACTGCGTGGCGGTGATGGCTGGAATCAGCCAGGTGTCCCACGTCTCAGTGGCGACGGCGCAGGACGGCTGCGCGGACCTTCAGCAGGTTGGGCACCAGCGTGTAGACGACGGCCGGCACGACGATCCCGGTGATCACCAGGGTGCGCAGGAGCATCGGGAACCCCTTCACGTAAGGGCCGACCAGCAGCTGCACGACGGTCAGGGCGGAGAAGACCGCGATCCAGGTGAGCAGTGCACGCATGTGGACGGAGGGCAGTCCGGCCGGCTGGGCGGGGGCGGCGGACCGGGGCTGATTCCGGTCGGCGGCGGTGGTGGCGGAAGCGGCGGCGGGGCGGGCGACGGTGGTCATGAGAAGTCCCATCCAGGTCGGTGTGCGGTGCGTACGGAAGGCGGTACGGGCGGTGCTGTCGCTGGTCCTGTCCTGGGGCCTGGGCGGTGGTGCTGCCCTCGGCGACGTGTTCCACTCTGCCAACCAACTAGTTGGATGTCAACCATCCAGTTGGTTGGCATCTGCGGGAAGCCGTTCTACGCTGGTGTCATGACCTCGGACACGACCCACACCAAGGAACGGCTCCTCGCTGCGGCGAAGGAGGAATTCGCAGCTCACGGCATTGCCGGGGCGCGCGTCGACCGCATCGCGGAGCTGGCCGGCGTGAACAAGGAACGGATCTACGGCTACTTCGGCAACAAGCAGAAGCTGTTCGACGCCGTCGTGGGGCGTGCGCTGGACGAGCTGGCCGCCGCCGTCCCGCTCAAGGGCGGCGACGACCCCGCCGAGTACGTCGGCAGGGTGTACGACTTCCACCGCGACAACCCGGTCCTAGTGCGGCTCTTCTTCTGGGAGGGCCTGCACTACCGCGACGGCGTCCTGCCCAACGAGGAGGGCCGCCGCAGCCACTACGAGGAGAAGATCGCCGCCCTCGCGGAGAGCTTCGGGACCGAGGCGTCCCCGCAGGTCGCGGCCTGTCTGCTGAGCCTGATCGGGCTCGCCGCCTGGCCCAACGCGGTGCCGCAGCTGGCCCGGCTGATCATCGGCCCCGACGCGGAGGCGGCCGGCGGCCTCGACCTGCGCGCCCACGTCGTGGCCTTCGCCCGCCAGGCCCTCTCCGACGTCCCGCTCGCGGCCCCGGCGGCCTGAACGGTCCCCGCCCCCCGCACCCCCGGCAGCCGGATACCCCCGAGGTATCCGGCTACTACTTTCGGTCCGCGGCCACCCGGACTAGGAGGCAGTGACGGCCTCCACGGCCCTTCGCGCGTCTAGCGTTCCTTGCATACGGGTGGCCCTCGGTCACCGACAAGGACCCCTGGGGGTAAGGGCAATGTCGCAGAACCGCGCGGCTCTAGCAGTCGCCTCTCCGCCGGTACGCACCACCACCACCAGCTCGCCGCTGATCCCGCAGCAGGCGGCCCGCGTCATCCTCTCCGTCCGCGACGACCTGCAGCGCTACGGCCTGGAGCGCATGCTCGGTGCCGTGGGAGCGGTCGGCACCTGCCGGGCCTTCGCGGAGCTGTCGGCCGCCGTGGACGCCGTCCACGACCCGCGCACCGACCTCCTGCTCATCGTCCCGGAGCCGGCGGACCTGGACGGCGACTCCGTGCTGCACCGGGTCGCCGCGTACGGGGTGCGCGTGCTGCTGCTCCTGCCGGACACCCGGTCCTTCGACCTCGACCGGGTCGCCTCCGTGGCGGGCGCGTCGCTGCTGTTCTCCGACGGCCTCGACGCGGCGGCCCTCGGCGACATGCTCGGCGCGATGCGGGCCGGCGAGGTCCGCATACCGGCGGCCCTGACCCGCCCCCTGATGGAACTGGCCGGGCGCGGCGCCCGCGAGGTCCCGGCCGCGCCCCGGCTCACCCCGCGCGAGCGCGAGGCGCTGACGCTCGTCGTGGACGGCCTCAGCAACAAGCAGATCGGCCGCCGGCTGCGGATCTCCGAGCACGGCGCGAAGCGGCTGGTCGCCAACATCCTCGCCAAGCTCAACTGCCCCAACCGCACGCTCGCCGCGGCCCGCGCCCTGCGCGAGGGCCTGTGCGGCCACCCCGCCGCCCCGCGCGGCCCCCTCGCCCCGCCGGCCGCCACCCACGCGCCGGCGTCCCCCTACGAAAACGGCTGGTGAACGACGTGACGAACCTTGTGAACGGTGCCACCCGCGCCGCCTTCTTCGACGTCGACGAGACGCTGATCAACACCAAGAGCATGTTCGACTTCCTGCGGTTCTGGATGGCCCGCCACGGCGACGACGGCTCCGGTCACGCGGCCGTGATGGCCGGTGTCCGCGAGGCCGCCGGCTCCGGCGTCCACCGTTCGGAGATCAACCGCCGCTACTACCGCCGGTTCGCCGGGGTCGCGATGGAGGAGCTGCGCACGGCCGGGCGCGAGTGGTACGAGGAGTACCGGCGCGGGCCCGCCGCCGTCACCGTCGCCACCTGGGCCGCCGCGAGCCGGCACCGGGAGGCGGGCGACCTGGTGGTGCTGGTCTCCGGCTCGTTCCGGGGCTGCCTGGACCCGCTCGCCGAGGACCTGGGGGCCGACCTCATCCTCTGCTCGGAGCCGGTGGTGGGGCCCGACGGGCTGCTCACCGGTGAGGTGGTGCGCCCGATGATCGGCTCGGTGAAGGCCGACGCGGTCCGCGAGACCCTCGCCGGACTCGGCCTGAACGCCGGGGAGTCCAGCTGTTACGGGGACCACGCAAGCGACCTGGACATGCTCCTCGCGGTCGGCCGCCCCGTGGTCGTCGGCGGCACCGACCGGGTCCTGATGGAGCACGCCCAGCGGCTGGACTGGCCGGTTCTCTCGGCGGCCCCGGGCCAGCTGCGTACGGCGGGTGCCTGGGCGGCGGCGGAGCTGACGGGCCTCGCGGACCGGGGAGCCGAGCCCGCCTCCCGGCTCACCGCGCCCGTCGCAGCGCGATCGCGGTGAGCACCAGCCCCTCGCGCACCGCCCAGTGGCCGGTGAACCAGCCCAGGCGGGCGCCGTCCACCACGGGTCCGGGCACCATCAGCCGGGCCCGGAAGGTGCCGGCCTCCGGGTCGAACGCCAGCCGGGCGTCCCGGAAGCCGAGCCAGCGGCCGGTGAGCGGGTACCACGTCTTGTAGACGGTCTCCTTCGCGCTGAACATCACGGTGGGCCAGTGCACTTCGGGCCTGACCCGGGCCAGCTCGGCCAGGTGCTCGCGCTCGGACGGCACCGAGATGTGCCGCACCATCGACTCCTCGAGCGGCGCGTGGCGCTCCGCGTCGATCCCGACGCTGTGGAACCGGTCGCTGCGGCTCAGCGCCGCCGCCCGGTAGCCGTCGCAGTGCGTCATGCTGCCGGTCACCCCGGCGGGCCAGCGCGGTTCGCCCTTGGCGCCCGGGAGGACCGGGGCGGGGGCCACCCCGAGTGCCGACATGGCGGTGCGGGCGCAGTGCCGGGTGGTCGTGAACTCGCGGCGCCGGTGCTCCACGCACTTCGCGAGCAACGGCACCTCCTCCGGGTGCAGTCGTGCCTCGGGGAGGTCGGCGGTGGTGTCGGCGCAGGCGACGGCGGACGGCAGGATCTGCTGGATCACTTCTGCTCCTGGGGGGCAACGCGCCGGAAAGCCGGCGCACCGGGGCCGGCCGTATTCGGCGGCCCGCTGCCATCCCAGGACAGGTCACGGCAGTCGTGCGTTACGCCTTCGAGCATGCGCCCGTCGATGCCTCTTCCGCTACATGCCCTTTCGGCTACCCCGTACCCCTGCCCGAAAGAGCGCACCGAATGGCTACCCCCAACGGCCACCCCGTACGAGGGCTCATAAAAGCCATATTGAGCGACGAATTGCCCCGGGCTAGCTTCGAGTTATCGAAATCCGAAAAGAAATCATTCACCTGGAGAAAACGATGCCTCATCCGTTCCTGACCCGACTGGAATCCTTCCGGGATTCCGAGGCCGTCGCCTTCGAGGGCCGCAGCTACCGCTACGAGGACCTGCTGAGGCTCGTCGGCGAGTGGCGGCTCTTCCTCGACCGGCACCAGGTCCGCGCCGGCGAGGTCGTCACGCTGGAGGGGGCGTACTCCCCGCAGGCCTGTGCCGGTCTGCTGGCGCTGATCGAGCGCGGGGTCGTCGTCGTCCCGCTCACCACCCTGCCCGCCGCCAAGCGCGCCGAGTTCCTGGACGTGGCCGAGGTCGAGGTCGTCGTCAGGGTCGACGAGGGCGGCGTGCACCGCTGCGAGCGCACCGGCCGCACCGCGGACCACGCGCTCTACCAGGAGCTGCGGGACGCGGGCCGCCCCGGCCTGGTGCTGTTCAGCTCGGGCACGACCGGCCGCAGCAAGGCCTCCGTGCTCGACTTCGACAAGGTCCTCGCCCGCTACGGCGAGCCCACCCGCCCCTCGCGCATCCTCTCCTTCCTCAGCCTGGACCACATCGGCGGCGTCAACACCCTGCTGCACACGCTCAGCCAGGGCGGCACCGTGGTCACGGTCGCCGAGCGCACCCCCGAGGCCGTCTTCGAGGCGATCGCCGCGCACCGGGTGCAGATCCTGCCGACCACGCCGACCTTCCTGAACATGGTGCTGATCTCCGGCGCCCACGAGCGGTACGCCACCGACTCGCTGAAGCTCGTGACGTACGGCACCGAGCCCATGCCGCTGCAGACGCTGCGCCGGCTCGGCGAGGCGCTGCCCGGCGTACGGCTCAAGCAGACGTACGGGCTGTCCGAGCTGGGCATCCTGCCGACCCGGTCGCGCGGCGACGACACCCTGTGGGTGAAGCTCGGCTCGGCCGGATTCGAGCACCGGATCATCGACAACATCCTGTGGATCCGCTCCGAGATGGCCATGCTCGGCTACCTCAACGCCCCGGCGCCCTTCGACGAGGAGGGGTTCTTCAACACGCAGGACGTCGTCGAGGTCGACGGCGACTGGGTGCGCATCCTGGGCCGCGACTCCGAGATCATCAACGTCGGCGGCGAGAAGGTCTACCCCAGCGAGGTCGAGAGCGTCCTGCTGGAGGTCGAGAACATCGCGGAGGCCACCGTCAGCGGCCGCCCGAGCCCGGTCACCGGCATGGTCGTCAAGGCCACCGTGCAGCTCGTCGAGGACGAGGACCGGCGCGCGGTGACGCGCAGGGTGCGCGAGTACTGCGGCCGGCGCCTGGAGGCGTACAAGGTCCCGGTGCTGGTGGAGATCTCCGCCGCCCCGCAGCACTCGGAGCGGTACAAGAAGATCCGGAGCGCGGCATGAGCGCCGAGGAGACTCCCGGGGCCCCCGCGCAGGACCGGGTCGCCCTCGTCAGCGGCGGCAGCCGCGGGCTCGGCCGGCTGCTCGTCGAGCGGCTGCTCGGTGAGGGCTGGCGGGTCGCCACCTTCAGCCGGTCCGCCAACGACTTCGTCAAGGACCTCCAGGCCGAGCAGGGCGACCGGTTCCTGTGGGAGGCCGCCGACCTGGGGGACCCGGACGCGCTGCGCGGGGTCGTGCGGACGACGGTGCGCCGCTTCGGCCGCGTCGACCTGCTCGTCAACAACGCGGCCGTGCTGCACCAGGAGCTCTTCCTGACCACGTCCCGCAAGCAGACCGAGACGCTGATCGCGAGCAATCTGCTCGCCCCGATCACCCTCGCCCAGGCCTGCGCCCGCGCGATGACGCGCCAGGGCGGCGGCCAGATCCTCAACATCTCGTCCATCAACGCCATCCGCGGCTACCGGGGCGTGGCGGTCTACGCCGCCACCAAGGCCGGACTCGACGGATTCAGCCGCAGCCTGGCCCGGGAACTCGGGGCCTTCAATATCCGGGTGAATTCGCTGGTCCCCGGATTCTTCGACAGTGACATGACCGAGGAAGTCACCGAGAGGAACCGGGAACGCATTCAGCGCCGCACCCCCCTCGGCCGGCTCGGCACCATGAACGAAATAGCCGACGCCGTTCTGTATCTCATCTCGCCCGCCTCTTCATTCATCACCGGACAGTCGATCGTCGTAGACGGAGGAATCACATGCTGATCGCAGCCGACATCACCGCCCTGGTCCACCAGGAGATCAACGCCCTGCTCGCCGAGGCCGAGCGCCCCACGCACCCCACCCTCGCCGGCACGGAGTTCCTGCACGAGCTGGGGCTCAACTCCCTGCTGCTGGCCCGCCTCGTCATCCAGCTGGAGATGGAGCTCGGCGTCGACCCCTTCGAGGAGGAGTACGTCATCTCCGACGTCCGCACGGTCGGCGCCCTGTCCGACGCGTACGTCCGCACCGTCGAGCAGCTGGCGGCCACCGCCGTCTGAGCACCGCCCCCGCCCGTACCAGCCCCACACTCTGGAGGGATCGACATGTCGCACGAAGCACTCATCGCCGTCGGGGACCGTTTCGAGGACTTCCTCGCCAACCGGGGGACCGTCCCGGTCTCCGAGCTGATCGCCCGGCTGCGCGCCGGGGAGCTGACCGAGAGCCTGTCGGTCAGCATCGGCCAGGGCCTCAGCGCCGGCCAGCTCGCCGAGATACGTGCCCTGGCCGAGGCGCACGGACCGGCCGTCTCGCTGGGCAAGGGCGGGGTCCCGGAACCCGCCGAGCAGCGGCTCACCCACAAGCACGACGCCAAGAACGTCCTGATCGGCCCGGTCGGCCAGACCGGCGAGAAGCGCTTCGTCGCCGACCTCGTCATCGACGAGCGCGTCGAGGTCCTGGAGGACCACCTCACCGGGCAGCACATCCCGGCCATCACCCTCCTGGAGGCGGCCCGTCAGCTGTGGACGGTGGTCACCGAGCAGTTCTTCGTCACCGGACCGGAGAAGACCCGCTTCGTCATCAGCTCCGTCAAGTCCGACTTCCACAGCTTCGTCTTCCCGCTGCCCGCGACCGCCCAGTACGAGCTGCTGGAACACACCCGCAGTCCCGTCGGCTCGGTCTTCCGGTGCCGGATCGGCTTCCACCACGGCGAGAAGCTCGCCAGCGTCGTGGAGGCCGAGTACCGGGTCATCCCGGAGAGGTTCTCCGTGAAGCAGGAGAAGCTCGCCGCCCGCCAGGCCGTCGTCAGCGAACTGACCCGGCTCCGCGAGCAGTCCGCCCCGGCGGTCGGCGGCGAACGCGCCGCCTGACCGGGCCACGTGTCACCGAGGAAGGAGAAGGACATGCTGTGGGCGATCCACTGCCTGGACGCACCCGGGAGCGCGGAGCTGCGCGCGGCCCAGCGCCCGGCCCACTCGGCCCGGCTGCGCGCGGCGAGCGTACGGCCCGTGCTGTACGGCCCGCTCGTCGCCGCCGACGGGACCACCGCGGTCGGCAGCCTGATCGTGGTCGAGGCCGGGACCCGGGACGAGGTGGAGGAGTTCGCCACCGGTGACCCGTTCGCCGTCTCCGGGGTGTGGGAACGCATCGACATCCAGGCGTTCGCACCCTCGGAGCGGTCCCCGGTACGGATCGGGGCAGGCACGCCATGAAGGTCCGCCGGCTCCCGCCCGGGGTGGACGGCCGGGAGT
Organism: Streptomyces sp. NBC_00708; assembly: GCA_036226585.1. Classification (GTDB taxonomy): domain Bacteria; phylum Actinomycetota; class Actinomycetes; order Streptomycetales; family Streptomycetaceae; genus Streptomyces. The sequence goes on along the minus strand of CP108997.1, from coordinate 3,120,660 downwards.
TCACCCGGGCCCTGGCCGCCTTCCGGGTGGCCCTGGGCCCCCGGTGGGTCCTGACCGAGGGCGCGGTCGGCCTTCCCGGCTACGCCGACCCCCAACCGGTCCTGGACGCCCAGTACTTCAGCGCATCCGCCGCGCTGATGCCCGGGTCGGTCGAGGACGTCCGGGCGGTGGTGCGGATCGCCGGAGCCTTCGGGGTGCCGCTCTCGCCCGTGCTGCCGGGGCGCGATCCCGGCTTCGGCGGCCCGGCACCCCGGCTCCCGGGGGCCGTCGCCGTCGACCTCGCCCGGATGAACCGGGTCGTCGAGGTGGACCCGGCCGGCGGCTACGCGGTCGTCGAGCCCGGGGTCACCTTCCACGACCTGGCCGCCCGCGTCGCCGGACTCGGCCTCGCCCAGCGGCCGGACCTGGAGGGCCCGCGCTGGGGGAGCGTCCTCGGCGAGGTGCTGGAACGGTCCACCGGCGGCGCGGGGTACGAGGGCGCCGCGTCGGCCCCGTACGGCATGGAGATCGTGCTCGCCGACGGGGACGTGGTGCGCACCGGGATGGCGGCCCTGACCGGCGCCGGACCCGGGCCCTGGGCGCCGTACGGCTGCGGGCCGGCCCTCGGGCCGATGTTCGCCCGGTCGGCGCTCGGGATCGTCACCAAGCTCGGGGTGCGGCTGCGCCCCGAACCGGCCGCCCGCCGCGCCTACGCGGTCGCCCTCCCCCGGGAGGACGATCTCGGGCCCCTGGTCGACGCCCTGCGCCCGCTGCTGATGGACCGCACCGTCGCCGAGACCCCGACCGTGCGCAGCGTGCTCCTCGACGCGGCGGCGGCCGGCCGCAGCGCCCCGTACGAGGCGGGCACCGGCCCGCTGCCCGACAGCGTCGTCCGCACGCTGATGGCGGACCTCGGGCTCGGCCGCTGGAACCTGTACGGGGTGCTGGCCGGGGCGCCCGCCGTGATGGACGCCCAGTGGTCCGTGATCCGGGACGCGCTCGCCGCCGTGCCCGGTGCCCGGTTCCGCTGCGCCGGGGCGTCCGACGGCGACGCGGACTCCGTACGGCCCCGGGCGGACGAGGCGGACGGCTGGCTGCCGCACGGCGGACGGCTCGACCTCACCCCCGTCTCGCCCACGACCGGCGCGGACGCGCTCGCCCAGTACGCGCTGGCCCGCGACCACGCCCACGCGTACGGCAAGGACTACCTGGGGGCCTTCGCGGTGGGCGCCCGCGAGCTGCACCACCGGTTCACGGCGGTCTTCGACACGCTCGACCCGGACGACCGCGCCCGCGCCCTGGAGCTGTGCGAGGCGCTGATCAGGGCCGCCGCGGCGGCCGGATACGGCGTCCAGCGCGCCCACCCGGCGCTCATGGACCAGGTCGCCGCGACCTACGGCTTCAACGACCACGCCGTGCGCAGGCTCGGCGAACGCATCAAGGACGCACTCGACGCGGAGGGCATTCTCGCCCCCGGCAAGCACGGCATCTGGCCGCGCCGCTACCGCGGCCTCGGCCTCTGACCAGTCCGAGCAGACAAGGGAGTCGAACCGTGGAGACCCAGACGTTGGCAGAGCTGGAGGAGGAGTTCGCGGCGCCCGCCGCGGTGCTCTCGCTCCGCACCCGTACCGCCGAACTCAACGGCCTGCACGCCACCGTGGCCGCCGGGGACGCGGCCGCCACCGAACGCCAGCACGCCAAGGGCAAGCTCACCGCCCGCGAGCGCATCGGCCTGCTGCTCGACCCGGGCACCTTCGAGGAGGTCGAGCCGCTGCGCCGGCACCGGGCCACCGGCTTCGGCCTGGAGGACCGGCGCCCGCACACCGACGGCGTCGTCGGCGGCTGGGGCACCGTCGAGGGCCGCACGGTCTTCGTCTATGCCCACGACTTCCGGATCTTCGGCGGGGCGCTCGGCGAGGCGCACGCCGCGAAGATCCACAAGGTGATGGACCTGGCCCTGGCGGCCGGCGCGCCGCTCGTCTCGCTCAACGACGGGGCCGGCGCCCGCATCCAGGAGGGCGTCACCGCGCTCGCCGGCTACGGCGGCATCTTCCAGCGCAACACCCGTGCCTCCGGGGTCATCCCGCAGATCAGCGTGATGCTCGGCCCGTGCGCGGGCGGCGCCGCCTACTCACCGGCGCTCACCGACTTCGTGTTCATGGTCCGCGAGACCTCCCAGATGTTCATCACCGGACCCGACGTCATCCAGGCCGTCACCGGCGAGAAGGTCACGCAGAACGGGCTCGGCGGCGCCGACGTCCACGCGGGCACCTCGGGCGTCGCGCACTTCGCGTACGACGACGAGGAGACCTGCCTGGAGGAGGTCCGCCATCTGATCACGCTGCTCCCGGCCAACAGCACCGAGGAGCCGCCCGCCGTCGCCTGCGACGACCCGGCAGACCGCCCCGGCGACGACCTGCTCGACCTGGTCCCCGCCGACCCGCAACGCCCGTACGACATGCGGCGCGTGGTGGAGGAACTGCTCGACGACGGCGATCTGCTGGAAGTGCAGGAGCACTGGGCGGGCAACGTCATCTGCGCGCTCGGCCGGATCGGCGGGCGCACGGTCGGCGTCGTCGCGAACCAGCCCATGGTGCTGGCCGGGGTGCTCGACATCCACGCCTCGGAGAAGGCCGCGCGCTTCGTGCAGCTCTGCGACGCCTTCAACATCCCGCTCGTCACGCTGGTGGACGTCCCCGGCTTCCTGCCCGGTGTGGACCAGGAGCACGGCGGCATCATCCGGCACGGGGCGAAGCTGCTGTACGCGTACTGCAACGCGACCGTGCCCCGTATCCAGGTCATCCTGCGCAAGGCGTACGGCGGCGCCTACATCGTCATGGACTCCCGGTCCATCGGTACCGACCTCTCCTACGCCTGGCCCGCGAACGAGATCGCGGTCATGGGCGCGGAGGGCGCGGCCAACGTCGTCTTCCGCCGGCAGATCGCCGCGTCCGACGACCCGGAGGCCACCCGGCAGCAGCTGGTCAAGGAGTACAAGGCGGAGCTGATGCACCCCTACTACGCGGCCGAGCGCGGACTCGTCGACGACGTCATCGACCCGGCGCGCACCCGGGCCGTCCTCGCCGCCGGTCTCGCCATGCTCCGGACCAAGACGGTGGCGCTGCCGCACCGCAAGCACGGGAACCAGCCGGCATGACCATCCGACTCCTGTCCGGAGACCCCACGCCCGAGGAACTGGCCGCCGTCCTCACCGTCCTGCACGCCCTGGCCTTCCACCGCGCCGAGGACCTTCCGGCCGACGTGGTCCGCCCGGCCCCCTGGTCGCGCGCGGGCCGCCGCGTGAGGCCCGGCGGCCGGAGCGAGGCCGGCTGGGCGCGCAGGGCGGGAGGGGTCAGCCCCTGAGATAGGCCAGGACCGCGAGCACCCGGCGGTTGGTGGCGTCGTCGAGCGACAGGTCCAGCTTGCCGAGGACGGAGCCGAAGTGCTTGTTCACCGTGCCCTCGCTGACCGACAGGGCCGCCGCGACCGAGGCGTTGGACCGGCCCTCCGCCATCAGGGCCAGCACCTCCAGCTCACGCGCGGTCAGCCGGGACAGCGGGTCCCTGCGGTGCCGGATCAGCTGCCGGACCACCTCGGGATCGACGACGGTGTCCCCGGCGGCGACGCGGCGCAGGGCGTCGACGAACTCCTCGACATGACCGACGCGTTCCTTGAGGAGGTACCCGACGCCCCGCCCGTCGCAGGAGTCCAGCAGATCCTCGGCGTAGGCGCGCTGCACGTACTGGCTGAGCACCAGCACCGGCAACCCGGGCTGCTCGCGCCGGAGTTCGAGTGCGGCGCGCAGCCCCTCGTCGGAGAAGCCGGGCGGCATACGGACATCGGTCACCACGATGTCCGGGCCGTGCGCGGCGACCGCCGCGACCAGCTCCTCGGCCGTCCCGGCGCCCGCCACCACCTGATGGCCGAACCGCTCCAGCAGGCCGACGAGACCTTCGCGCAGGAGCACGCTGTCCTCGGCCAGTACGATCCGCAAGCTCACGCCCTTCCGCCCGCACCCGGTACCGGGACTTCCAGGCGGAACACCGTGGGCCCGCCGGGCGGACTGGACAGTACCAAAAAGCCGTCCAGCACCGAGAGACGGTCGGCCACCCCCTGGAGCCCCGTCCCGTCCCCCGCCGAGGCGCCGCCCCGCCCGTCGTCCGCCACCTCCACCACGAGCCGGCCCCGCGCCACCCGCCCGGTCACCCCGATCCGCGCCGCCCCGCTGTGCCTGGCCGCGTTCGCCAGCGCCTCGCACACCGCGAAGTACACCCCGCTCTCCACGGCCCGCGGCAGCCGCTCCGGCAGCTCCAGGTCCACGTCCACCGGCACCACCGAGCGGTCGGCGACGTCCTCCACGGCCGCCCCGAGCCCCCGGTCGGTGAGGACCTGGGGGTGGATGCCCCGGATCAGCTCGCGGATCTCCACCAGCGCGGTGTCCGCCTCGCCGTGCGCCTTCGCCAGCAGCCCGGCCAGCGGCTCGGCGGGGCTCTCGAGAAGGGCCAGGCCCAGCGTCATCGACAGGGCGACCAGACGCTGCTGCGCCCCGTCGTGCAGATCGCGCTCGATGCGCCGCCGTTCCGCCTCGAAGGCGTCGACCAACCGGCTGCGGGACCGGTCCAGTTCGCGCAGCCGGGCCCCGTCCCCGGAGTCCGTGAGCAGCGCCCGGGTCAGCGCCGCGCGCCCGGCCGCCAGCACACCCAGCGGGTAGGCGAACACCGGGAGCAGCACCAGCCCGGCGAGCAGCGCGGCGAAGGCGGGGGGGTAGGAGTGGACGAGCCAGACCTTGAGCACCCGGGCCTCCTCGCCGCCGCTCGCGGCCAGCAGGGCGGGCGCCGCGATCAGCCCGCCGCACACCGCGAGCGCGGTCCCTGCGGCCACCGCCTCCAGCGGCCACAGGACGAGCGCGGTGAGCAGCGCGTACGCCAGTTCCCGCCAGGTGACCCGCTCCCCGAGCCGGGTCCGCAGCCAGGCGGTGAGCCCGGTGCCGTCCGGTTCGCGGTGGGCCGGGGCGAGCGGGCGGGGGTCGACCAGCCGCAGGCGCCGGCGCTCCAGGGCGGCCAGCGGGATGCCGGAGAGCGCCAGGACGAGCAGGAGCGGAAGGCCGATGAGGAGCACGGCGAGCGCGCCGCCCGCGACCGCGAGCAGGAGCAGGACAGTGAGCGTCACGACGCCGGTGAGGACGCCCGTCACCAGGTAGAGCGCCGCACGCCACGGCCAGGGGCCGCGCACGTACCGCCGCTGCCGCAGCGCCTGGTGGAGGCCGGGGGAGGAGGGCATGGGGGAACGGTAGGCGGCGCACGGGACGCCGGACCACCCAGCGGTTTCCACTCCCGAGGTGGAGCTGTCTCCACCTCGGGACTCCCTCTCGCTGCGATGTGCCGTGCGGGCGGCGGCGGTTGGCTGAGGGACATGAATCACGCAGCCGTCCGACTCCGTTCGGTCACCCGGTCCTACGCCGGGAAGTCCGGTGCCGTCACCGCGCTCGACGCGGTGAGCCTGGACATCCCCCGGGGCTCCTTCACCGCCGTCATGGGCCCCTCCGGCTCCGGCAAGTCCACCCTGCTCCAGTGCACGGCCGGCCTCGACCGGCCCACCGCCGGGCAGGTGTTCCTCGGCGACACCGAACTGACCGGGCTGAGCGAGCGCCGGCTGACCCTGCTGCGCCGCAGCCGGATCGGCTTCGTCTTCCAGGCGTTCAACCTGCTGCCCGCCCTCACCGCCGAGCAGAACGTGGCCCTGCCGCTGAGGCTCGCGGGCCGCCGCCCGCAGCGCGCCGACGTCCTCGCCGTCCTGGACCGGGTGGGCCTCGCCGGCCGGGCCGGGCACCGTCCCGGCGAGCTGTCGGGCGGCCAGCAGCAGCGGGTGGCCCTCGCCCGCGCCCTGGTCACCCGGCCCGATGTGCTCTTCGGCGACGAGCCCACCGGCGCGCTGGACTCCACGACCGGCCGCGAGGTGCTGACGCTGCTGCGCACGATGGCCGACGACGGCCAGACCGTGATCATGGTGACCCACGACGCGGTCGCCGCCTCCTACGCGGACCGGGTGCTGTTCCTCGCGGACGGCGGCGTGCGCGACGAGCTGCACACCCCGGCGGCCGAGGAGATCGCGGCCCGCATGACGCGACTGGGGGCCGTCCCGTGCTGAGGCTCGTACTCCAGGGCATACGGACCCGCTGGGTCACCCTGGCCGGCTCCTTCCTCGCGCTGGCCCTCGGAGTGGGGATCGTCGCCATGACGGGCCTCGCGCTCGCGGCCACGTTCGACGGCCCTGAGCAGGCCCCCGAACGGTTCGCCGCCGCGCCGGTGGTGGTGCGGGGCGAGGACGAGGTGCGCGTACGCACGCCGGCCGGCGTCCGTACGCAGAAGCTCACCGATCCCCGGCCCGTTCCGGCGGCCGTCGCCGCGCGGCTCGCGGGGCTGGGGCGCACGGAGCTGGACCGTACGTTCGTGGTCTCGGGCGGGGGCGCGGACGGGGCGGCGTCCGGCGGTACGGCCTCCGGCGGGGCGTCCGGCCGCGCGTCCGGTGCGATGGCCGGGCATCCCTGGTCCGTCGCCGCCGCGACCCCGTACCGGCTTCTCTCCGGGCGGGCGCCGGCCGCTCCCGGAGAGGTCGTGGTCGCCTCGGGCACCGGCTCGGCGGGCGACCGGATCACCCTCACCACCCCGGCGGGACCCGGCCGTTGGACCGTGACCGGCACCGTCCGCCCCGCCCCCTTCGAGCACGCCGTGTTCTTCGCCGAGGCGGATGCCGCCCGGCTCTCCCCGGACATCGACGCCGTCGTGGTGCACGCCGGCCCGGCGAAGGTCCGTGAGGCCGTGGGCGAGGGCTCCGGCCTGGCCGTGCTCACCGGCGACGACCGGCGCAGGGCCGACCCCGACCCGGACCGGGACGCCGAGGCGCTGGTCTCCGTGAACGCCCTGCTCGGCACCGCCGCCGGCATCACCGCCTTCGTCTCGGTGTTCGTCGTCGCCTCCACGTTCTCCTTCGCCGTGGCCCAGCGCCGCCGCGAGTTCGGCCTGCTGCGCATGGCGGGCGCGACGCCCGGCCAGGTGCGGCGGCTGGTGTACGCGGAGGCCGCACTCGTCGGCCTCCTCGCCTCGGCGGCGGGCTGCCGGCTCGGGCTGTCCGGGGCGCCCCGGCTCGCGCACTGGATGGTCCAACAGGGCCTCGCGCCCGCCTGGTTCGCCATCGGTGACCAGAACTGGCCGCTGCACACCGCCTTCTGGACCGGCCTCGCCGTCGCCCTCACCGGGGCGGTCGCCGCAGCCCACCGCGCCGGACGGGTCCGCCCCGCCGAGGCGCTGCGGGACGCCGCCGTGGACAGCGGCACGATGCCGCCGGTACGGGTGGTGCTCGGCGCCGCCGTCCTGCTCACCGGGGCGGTGCTGGTGGTCCTCGGCCTCGTCCAGGACCCGGCAGGACTGCTCAAGCGCAAGACGTACACCACACAGCCGATGCTCCTGATCACCGGATGCGCCCTGTTCGCCCCCGTCCTGGTCCGCCCCGCGCTCCGCCTCCTGACCTGGCTGCCGGCCCGGCTGCCGGGCGCCACCGGCCTGCTGGTCCGGGAGAACGCCTCCGCCGGGCTGCGCCGGACGGCCGCCGTCGCCGCGCCCGTGCTCGTCACCGTCGCCCTGGCCGCGTCGCTGATGGGCACCAGGGCCACGATCGACGCGGCCGAGGCGGCCGAGGCGCGCGGCCAGGTCACCGCGGACTTCGTTGCCACGGACGAACACGGCGGCATACCCCAGGAGTTCGTGGACCGGGCCCGCCGGATCGAGGGCGCCCGGGTCAGCGCCTCGCGCGCCACCTCCGTGACCGTGCTCGAAGAGGGCACCGCGCTCATCCGCTCCGACGCCAGGGCGGTGGACCCGGCCGACGCGGCAGCCGTGTCCGCGCTGCCGGTGGTGGCGGGGCGGCTCACCGACCTGGACGACGACTCGATCGTCGTCAACGAGGAGTGGGAGACCCACCGGGTCGGCGAGCGCGTCCGCGTCTGGCTCGGCGACGGCCGCGAGGTCACCCTGCGCGTGGCGGCCGTGCTCGCCACGGGGACCGGCGGCAACGGCGTCTACCTCACCCCGCGCCACGCGGCCGGCGCCGGCGTCGACCGCGTCGAGATCGCCGTACGCGCCGGGGCGGACCGGCGGGCCGTCGAGCGGGTGCTGCGTGAGGCGGCGCGGGCGACCGGCACCGAGGTGCTGACCCGGGACGCGTGGGCGGCGGCCGGGGCGCCGGGCGGCGGCAGCACCCGGACCGGCCTGCTGATGATCCTCGCGATCGCCCTCGTCTACACCGGGATCGCGCTGGCCAACACCCAGATCATGGCCACGGCGGACCGGGTCCGCGACTTCGCCGTCCTGCGCCTCGCCGGGGCGACCGGGGCGCAGGTGCTGCGGCTGGCCGGGGCGGAGGCGCTGGCCGTGGTGGCGGTGGGCGCGGGGCTCGGCGGGGCGGTGGCCGCGCTCAACCTGCTCGGCGTGCGGGCCGCGCTCGGGCGGCTCGGGGTCCCGGCGGCGGTCGTCGTGCCGTGGGAGGCCGTCGGGCCGGCGGTGGCGGTGAGCGCGGTCCTCGCGGTGGTCTTCGCCGTGCTGCCGGCCTCGCTCGCCCTGCGCACCCGGCCGGTGGAGCTCGCCGGAGCGCGCGTATAGGGCCTGTTACCGGCCCGCGAGCCGGGTGACCAGCGCCGCCGCGTCCCCGACCAGGGCCGTCTCGGCCGGGGTCGTCATCGGGTTGAGGGTGCGCCGGGCCGCCGCGTCGGCGAGGTGGCGGGCGGGGATGCCGTCGTCGGCGGCCAGGCGCGGCACCAGGGCGGTGACCAGCTGCCGGGCACCGTCCGCCGCGGGGTGCGCGGTGTCCACCGCGACCTGCGCCAGGATCAGCGCCGACATGGCCCGGTCCAGGGCGGGCGGGCCCTCCTCGGTGTTGCTCCAGTCGATGACCACGGGCCCGCCCGCCGTGAGCAGCACGTTGTCCGGGTGCAGATCCAGGTGCAGGACGCGGTCGTCCGGGTCGGGCGAGAGCCGGGCCGGGACGGTGTGGAGCTCGGCGAGCAGACCGGTCAGCAGCGCGGCGCCCTCCTCGGCACCGGTCGCCCCGGACATCAGGGACTCCAGCATCGTCGGACCGTACAGGCGCTGGAGCACCAGATCGCCGGGGCCGGCCGACGGCGGCTGCGGGCCCAGCCGGGGCACCGGGTAGCCGGAGGCCGACAGGTAGGACATGACGGGCAGTTCGCGGGTGGCGTCCATCCCGTCCCGGTAACGCCGCAGGACCCACGCCTCGTCCAGCTCGTACACGTCCGCGTTGCGTCCGCTGCCCAGCAGTTGGCCTATTCGCATGGGGCGAACCTACTCGGGCCTTGTATACGAGGGGAGTTCGGGCCCGGCGCGGCCCGGCCCCATAACACGGTGCGATGGGGCGGACGGGATCTCCTGGAGGCGGTGTGCGCGCGGCTAGCTTGGCGGCGAATCCCCCGCAGTGCTTCCGCCGAAGCATTTCCCCCGCAGCGATTCCCCCGAATTCAAGGAGAGTTCCGTGGAGAGATCCATGCTCCGCAGACGGTCCCCAGAGCGTGTCCGCAAAGTCCCGTCTGGCCCGCGACGCCTGGCACGCACTCTCGCCGCACCGGCCGAAATCCCAAGTACGTCCAGTACGAGGGATTCCGGCCGGCACGCCGAGAGCACGCACCAGACGTCGCGGACCACGCCCTTCGGGCGTACGACGGGACTTCGCGGACACGCCCTGGCCGCGTGTACCGCCACCGTGGCCGTCGGCGCGCTCGCGCTCGCCGGGCTGACCGGCACCGCGTCCGCCGACCCCGCCCCCCACGCCCCCACCCCCGCGGCGGACGCCGCCCGCCTCTCGCCCGGCCTGCTGAAGGCCATGCAGCGGGACCTCGGCCTGACCGCCGCCGAGGCCCGCGACCGGATCGGCGCCGAGTCGCGCGCCGCCGCCGTCACCGCCGGGCTGCGGTACTCGCTCGGCGAACGGTTCGCCGGGGCCCGGGTCAGCGGTGACGCCGCCACCCTGACCGTCGCCACCACCGACGCGGCGGACGCCGCCCGCATCGCGCAGGCCGGCGCCCGCGCCCAGGTCGTCGACCACAGCCTGGCCGAACTCGACACCGCCAAGGCCGCCCTGGACCGGTTCGCGCTGCGCACCGCGCCGAAGGGGATACCCGCCTGGTACGTCGACGTACGCGCCAACCGCGTCGTCGTCCAGGCCGCGAAGGCGTCCGCCGCCGACGCGTTCCTCGCGAGGGCCGGGGTCTCCCCGGACCTGGTGACGGTCGCCCGGTCCACCGAGCAGCCCCGTACCTTCACGGACCTGCGCGGCGGCGACGCGTACTACATGAACGGCTCGGGCCGCTGCTCCATCGGTTTCCCCGTCAAGCGCGGCACCCAGGGCGGCTTCGTGAGCGCCGGGCACTGCGGCACGCCGGGCGTCTCCACCAGCGGCTACAACCAGCAGGCCCAGGGCTCCTTCCAGGGTTCCACCTTCCCCGGCCGCGACTACTCCTGGGTCGCCACCAACACCAACTGGACCCCGCGTCCGCTGGTCAACGGCTACGGCAACGGCGATGTGACGGTCACCGGCTCCACCGAGGCGGTCGAGGGCTCCTCGGTCTGCCGCTCCGGCTCGACGACCGGCTGGCACTGCGGCACGGTCCAGCAGCGCAACAGCAGCGTCACCTACCAGGAGGGCACCGTCTCCGGGGTGACCCGGACCAATGTGTGCGCCGAACCGGGCGACTCCGGCGGCTCGTTCATCTCCGGCAGCCAGGCCCAGGGCGTCACCTCCGGCGGCACCGGCAACTGCTCGCAGGGCGGCGTGACGTATTTCCAGCCGCTGAACCCGGCGCTCCAGGCGTACGGGCTGACCCTGGTCACCAGCGGCACCCCGACCGATCCGCCGGACCCGACCGACCCGCCGACCAACCCGGGCGGCACCTGGGCGGCCGGCACGAACTACGCGGCCGGTGCCGTGGTGACGTACGGCTCCGCGAGCTACCGCTGCCTCCAGGGCCACCTGGCGCAGCCCGGCTGGACCCCGCCGAACGTCCCGGCCCTGTGGCAGGCCCTGTAGCCGCCACGACCCAGCCCCTCAGGCGAGAGGAACGGGCCCGGGGCGACGCCGCCCCGGGCCCCCGCACCGCGCACGTGCCCTTCCCCACCATCCCGAGGAGTCCGTCAGCCATGCCCCCCGCATCCCCCGAGTCCTCCGAGAGCAACGAGCCCACCGCCTCCGCCGAGGCCGTCGGCGGCCCGGCGATCAGCCGCAAGTCCCTCCTCAAGGCCGCGCTCGTGGCCACCGCCGTGCCGCTGTTCGCGGGCGGCGGGGTGGCACTGGCACGGGACGCCGGCGACAGCGGCAGGCCGCTCGCCCCGACCCCGGACTGCGACGACGGCGACGAGCCGACGCACGACCAGATCGAGGGCCCGTACTTCAAGCCCAACTCCCCGCTCCGCACCAGCCTGGTGACCTCGTCGACCCCCGGTGTCCCGCTGACCGTCAGCGGTTACGTCTTCGGCCGCGAGTGCCGCCCGGTCCCCGGCGTGCTGCTCGACTTCTGGCAGGCGGACACCAACGGCGCGTACGACATGAGCGGATTCAACTTCCGCGGCCACCAGTTCACCGACCGGAACGGCGCGTTCACGCTCACCACGATCGTGCCGGGGCTCTACCCGGGCCGCACCCGGCACATCCATGTGAAGGCCCAGGCGCCCGGCTCCGGCATCCTCACCACCCAGCTGTACTTCCCGGGCGAGCCGCGCAACAGCACCGACATGCTCTACGACGCGGCGCTGCTGATGAACGTACGGACGGTGGGCTCCGGCAAGGAGGGCACCTTCGACTTCGTCCTCGACGTCGCCCAGAACCCGACCGATCCCCCCACGGACCCGACCGACCCGCCGACCGAACCGGGCGGCACCTGGAAGGCCGGGACGTCCTACACCGCGGGAAACCGCGTCACATACGGCGGGGTCGCGTACCGCTGTCTGCAGGCTCACACCGCCCTGACCGGCTGGGAGCCGCCGAATGTCCCCGCGTTGTGGGAACGCGGGTAGACAGGCAGACCGGCGGGGCGGCCGTAACCGCCGCGCCCACGTGCCCCGGGGCTCTCTCCCCGGGGCACGCGGGGCGCACGGCCCGGGTCGGAGGGGGTTCGGCTCGGGCCGTTCACACCGGGGCCCTCACTTCGCGTCCGAGTAGCGCTCCACCACCGCCGTGGTGAACGGGAACCGCACCGGCGTCTCGCCGAAGACCGTCCGCCCGGCCAGCTCCGCGGCCTCCCGGATCGCCCCGGCCACGGTGTCGGCCTCCGCCGCCGGGCAGTGCACGATCACCTCGTCGTGCTGGAAGAAGACCAGCTCGGCCCGGAGCCCGGCGGCGGCGACCGCCCGGCGCAGGGCCGCCAGGAGCAGCAGCGCCCAGTCCGCCGCGCTGCCCTGGACCACGAAGTTACGGGTGAACCGGCCGCGCGCCCGGGAGTCCGACGAGGCGTAACCGGGCAGGAACGCGGGGCGTCCGCTCTCCGCCGGCTCCGCCTCCTCCTGCGGGATGCCGGCCTCGCCGTCCTCCCCGTGCCCGGCCGCCGGCGGGCTGGTGCGGCCCAGCCAGGTGCGTACGAGGCGGCCCTCCTCGCCCGCCTTCGCCGCGTCGTCCACATAGGCCACCGCGCGCGGGAACCTGCGGCGCAGGGCCGCCAGGTTCTTCAGGCCGTCGCCGGACGTCTGCCCGTAGACGGCACCCAGCAGCGCGATCTTGGCGTGGTCGCGGTCGCCGTGGAAGGCCCGGTCGGAGAGCGCCGTGTAGAGGTCCCCGTCGTGGCCCGCCACCTCCATCAGACCCGGGTCGCGGGAGATCGCGGCCAGCACCCGCGGCTCCATCTGGGCGGCGTCCGCGACGACCAGCCGCCAGCCCTCGTCGGCGACGACGGCCCGCCGGATCACCTTCGGGATCTGGAGCGCACCGCCGCCGTTGGTCGTCCAGCGCCCGCTGACCGTGCCGCCCGGCTGGTACTCCGGGCGGAAGCGGCCGTCGCGGACCCAGTCCTGGAGCCAGCTCCAGCCGTGCGCCGTCCAGATCCGGTACAGCTTCTTGTACTGGACGAGCGGTGCGACCGCCGGGTGGTCCAGCTCCTCCAGCTCCCAGCGGCGCGTCGAGCGCACCCTGATTCCGGCCTGCGCGAAGGCCCGCACCACATCGGCCGGCAGATCCGGGCGCACCCGCCGGCCGAAGGCGGCGGACACCTCGTCGGCCAGCTCGGCCAGCCGGCGGGGCTCGCCCCCGCCCGCGTACCGCTCGCCGAGCAGCTCGTGCAGCACCTCGCGGTGCACGTCCGCCCGCCAGGGCAGGCCCGCCCGGTTCATCTCGGCGGCGACGAGCATCCCCGCCGACTCGGCCGCCGTCAGCAGCCGCATCCGGTCCGGCCGGTCGGTGGCGTCGTGGCGCGCGAGCTGCTGCGCGTACACCTCGGTCAGGGCGTCGAAGGGCAGCTCGGGGCCCGAGGACGGCTCGAACAGGGAGGACTGGGAGCCGGGCTCGGCGGACCGGGGCGGCGGATCGGGCGGCACCGGACCGCCGCGCAGCCGGGCGAGCGCGGCGGCGGCCGAGCGGGGCTCGCCGAGCCGGCCCTCGTATCCGAGCAGCAGGGACTCGGCGGCCTCCACGTCGTAGGCGCGCTCCACGCGCACCCCGGCGGCCAGCAGCCGGGGATAGACCTCGGCCGTCGAGCGCCACACCCAGCGGGTGACGTCCGGCCGGGAGCGGACCGCGCCGGCCAGGTCCGGTTCGGTGCGGACGGGGCCCGCGGGCCGGCCCGCGCGGTCCAGCGGAGCGAGGCGCGCGCCCCCGCTCTCCGTGACGGCCAGCGCCCAGCGTTCGGTCATACGAGCGAGTCTGGCACCCGGCACCGACAACGGCCGGGAGCGCCGGACCCCCTCCCGGGATCGGCCATGTGTTCGATATCCACAGCCTGTGGACGACGGGCGCCTACCCTGACCTCATGGAATCGGTGATCGACCAGGCGTTCGCGGCCGCCCTCTACACGGAGGGCGACGCCGGTCTCGACGCCGGCGCCTCGCTGCTCGCCGCCGCCCCGGAGGCCGACGCGGAGCTGGCCCGCCGGGGCGAGGAGTTCGTCCGCCGCGCCTGGGAGCGCGGCTGGCTGCCCGCCGACGTCGTCCGCCTCGTCCGCCGCGATCTCGACGAGCACGCGGCGGGGCTCGCCGCCGGGCTGATCGCCTCCGAGGTCCGCCGCTACGGGGAGCTGCCGCCGCGCTGGCGCTCCCAGCTCGACGAGCTGCCGCCCGCGCCGCCGCCGGGCCGGCCCGACCGGTTCTCGTACGCCTCCGCGCTCCTCGCGCTCCACCGGCTGCTGCTGAACCTCCCGGTCATCGAACCCGTCGGGCCCCCGCCGGGCGCGGCGCGCGAGGCCCTGCACCGGCCGCCCGTGGCCGGGGAGCCGCGCATGCTGACCCGTATCCGCGCGCTGCTGGCGAAGGCGGAGGCGACCGGGTATCCGGAGGAGGCGGAGGCGCTGACCACCAAGGCGCAGGAGCTGATGGCCCGGCACAGCATCGACGAGGCGCTGCTCGCCGCCCGTACGCACGGCGACCGCACCCCGGGCGCCTGCCGGATCGGCGTGGACGCCCCGTACGAGACGGCCAAGGCGATCCTGCTGGACGCGGTGGCCTCGGCGAACCGCTGCCGTGCCGTGTGGAACAGCGACCTCGGCTTCACCACGGTGGTGGGCTTCGAGGCGGACCTGGAGGCCGTGGAACTGCTCCACACCTCGCTGCTCGTGCAGGGCACGGCCGCGATGACCCGCGCGGAGGCGGGCCAGCGGGCCGGCGGACGCAAGCGGACCAAGACGTTCCGGCAGTCCTTCCTCATGGCCTACGCCCAGCGCCTGGGCAGCCGGCTGGCCGACGGCACCGCCCGCGTCACGGCCGAGGCGGAGAGCGACGCGACCGCGGACGCCGCACTGCTCCCGGTGCTCGCCGCCCGCGATCGGGCGGTCACCGAGACCGCCGAGCAGATGTTCCCCCGCACCACGACCACCCGGGTCAGGGGTGCCACCGACCTGGACGGCTGGACCCACGGCACAAAGGCGGCGGACCGCGCCCGGATGGGCGGCGAGGCGCCGGGCATCCGGGGCTGAGCGACGGAACGCGGGCGGCGGCGGACCGGGGGTGGCGGCGGCCGGGAGGAAGCCCGGCAACTCGGGCAAAACGGCAATTCCGGTTAGGCTCCTCCCATGAGCTGGCTCCGGGCGCTGAAGGAGACCGCCCGCTCCGGCCTGAAGATCGAGCGGCGCCGCCTCGAACCGCTGATCGCGCTGCGCGGTGCGGCCGGACTCGCCCTCGTCATCGGGGTGAGCCTCGCGCTCTTCGGACCCGTGGTCGCCGCCAGCTCGGCGTTCGGCGCGTTCCAGGCGGCCATCGCCACCTTCCAGCGCAGCTGGCGCCCCCGCCCCGTGCTCGCCCTGATCTCCGGCGTCAGCCTCGGTCTGTCCACCTTCGTGGGCTACGTGGCGGGACCCCACCTCCCGCTCTTCGTGTTCCTCCTGGTGATCTGGACCTTTCTCGCCGGGCTCGCCTGGGCGGCGGGCCCGACCGGGGGCATCATCGCCGCGTCCAACGTCGCGATCATGCTCGTCACCATCACCCTGCCCACCTCCGCCGCCCAGGCGGCCCTGCACGGCGCGATGATCATGTTCGGCGGGGTCGTCCAGGCGGCGCTGATCGTGCTCTTCCCGATCCGCAGATGGGGCGCCCAGCGCGACGCGCTCGCCGACGCCCTGGCCGCCGAGGCCGACTACGCCCGGCGGCTGCGCCACGACCCGGTCGCCCACTTCGACCCGGTGCCGCTGATGCTCGCGCGCCGGGCCGCCGCCGTCACCGCGCGCGAGGCCCGCCGCCGCCCCGCCGAACTGCACGGCTCACGCGGGGTCGCCGAACGCATCAGGCCGGTGCTGGCCTCCTTGGCCGACCCGGCCATGGGCGTGCCCGCCGAGGGCCCCGAACGCGACCGCGTCCGCGAACTGCTGGCCGCCGCCGGATCGCTGCTCGACGCGGCCGCGCGGGCGATCCGCAAGGGGGACCCGGTGAAGCTGCCCGCGCCCGCCGTCGCCGCGCTGAAGACCCCCGACACGGGGGCGCTGCTCACCGGCCCGTCGCTGCGCGCCGCCGACCGGCTCGCCGCCCTGCTGTCCGACGTGATCGAGGCGGCCGAGGGCGACGGCACGAAGGAGGAGCGGGCCGGGGCGGAGGAGGCCGCCGACGCCATCAAGGGCAGCCGGCTTCCCGCCGAGCACCACCAGCGCCCCACCCTGCCGCGCCTGGTGCCGGTGATCCTCCGGTCGATGCGCCGCGAGGTCCACCACGGCTCCCCGGTCCTGCGGCACGCCGTGCGGGTGGCCATGGTGGCGGCGGTCGGCTACCTGCTGGGCCGCCTGCTGCCGCTCGGGCACGGCTACTGGGCACCGATGACGGCCGTGATGGTGATGCGGCCGGAGTTCTCCCAGACGTACTCCCGCGCGGTCGCCCGCTTCGGCGGCACCCTCATCGGCGTCTTCCTCGCCTCGGCGATCGTCGAGGCCGCGCACCCGGGCACCGGCCTGTCCGCCGTCTTCGCCGTGGTCTGCGCCCTGCTGATGTACCTGCTGATGCGGACCGGCTACGCGGTCGCCCAGGCCTGCGTCGGCGCGTACGTCGTCTTCCTGCTCGGCATGGCCGGGGACGACCTCTCCCAGACCGTGTTCGAGCGGGCGCTCCTCACCCTGGCCGGCGGGCTCCTGGCGATGATCTCGTACGCCGTCTACCCGGCCTGGGAGACCCCGCGCCTGCGGACCCGGCTCGGCGACTGGCTGAAGGCGGACGGCCGGTACGCGGCGGCGGTCGTCGACCAGTACGCGGACCCGGCCGAGCGCGGCGCCGACGACGTACGGCACTCCCTCCTCGCCACCCGCGAGGCCCGGGTCGCCTGGCAGGAGGCGGTGGCGACCGCCCGGCACGAACCGGTGCGCCACCGGGGCCTCTCGCACGCCGCCGCCGACGCCACCCAGCACGCGCTGGCCCAGCTCGGCCGGGTCGCGATGCTCCTGGAGGCGCACATCCCGAGGAACGGGGCCACGCCCGTGCCGGGGGCCGCCGCGCTGGCCGAGGCGCTGCGCCGGGCCACGGACCGGGGCGCGAAGGCGGTGCGGGAGCGGCGGGTGCCGGACTGGACGCCGGTGCGGGAGGCGCTGGAGCGCTTCGAGGCGGAGTGCCGGGCACGGGAGGAGGCCGCGGCGGACGACGAGGCACCGGCTCCCGCCGGGACCGACCTCGTACGCACCAACGCGGGCCTCCTCCTCGACACGCTGGAGGACTTCTCCCAGGGACTGACGTCATGACGCCGTGACGTCACCGGGCGGGCGTGGCTCAGGGGTTCGGCAGCTCCGGCAGGTCGGACAGGTCCGGCAGGTCCGGGAGGCTGTTCAGTGCGTCCGCGTCGGTCTTGGCGAGCTTGTCCTTCGTCCCGGAACCCCACGTGATGACGACGGTCTTGCCGTCGTTGGACTCGACGGCCCCCGTGATCCGGGTGGTGTCGCCGTCGGCGCACTTCAGCTCCAGCTCCGGCGTGCCCGAGCCCGTGACGGTGCCCGAGCAGACGTGGGACTCGGCGATGACGACGGCCTTGCCGGTGGCGACGGACAGCACCACCGGCTTGCCGTCGGTCTGGCCCGCCCAGGCGCCCTCCAGGGCCTTCGCGTCACCCGCGGAGTCCCCGCCGCCGTCGCCGCCGGAGGACGAGCCGCCCGTCGTCGGGGTCGCGCTGGACCCGGAGTCCTTGCCGTTGTCGCTCTTGTCGCCGTCGCTTCCGCAACCGGTGAGCGCGAGCGCGGCCAGCAGACCGGTGGCGAGGACTGCGCCGGTACGTGCGATTTTGTACATGTGGAATTCCCCCTGGAAGTCGGACGGCCATCCAAGCTACCAGTGGGTCGCCCGAGGCGCCGTGGGGTCAACTTCCCGTAATCGGGAGCCGAAGAGCGCGTTCGTACGTCTCTCATGGCGGGACCTGTAATCACGGGAACACCCCGCGTGCACGTGCATCTGCCCGTGCATCCGCTCATGCACCAGAAATTGAACACAGCTATGATCCGGGACAGTTGACACTTGCACCTTGCAACTCGGGGAGCGTCCTGTGCACCACGTGTACAACGGCATGGCGGCCACAGAGCTTCGCGGAGTCGTCTGGCAGAAGAGCAGACACAGCAACTCCCAGGGTTCCTGCGTGGAGTTCGCGAAACTGCCCGGCGGGGATGTGGCGATGCGTAATTCGCGCCACCCCGACGGGCCGGCGCTGGTCTACACGCCGGCCGAGATAGAGGCGTTGCTGCTCGGCGTGAAGGACGGCGAGTTCGACCACCTCGTGGGCTGAGTCCCGCCCCGCCCCGTCCCGGACACGGCCGAGGGCCGGAACCCGCTACCCAGTAGCGGATTCCGGCCCTCGGGTCGGTGTGCCACGCGGTGCGCCGGCCGGTCGCACCGCCCCCGTCACACCGGGTCGGCCAGGCGGAACAGCGCCCAGACGACCTTGCCCCGTGCCGCCGCGGTGCCCGGGGTGCTCTCGATGCTCAGTACGGGCGAAGGGTGCCAGCCCCAACAATCGCTGAAGGACTCCACGAGGAACAGCCCCCGGCCCGATTCCGCGGAATCCGCCGCCTCGGAGGCGACCGGGCTCGCCCGGCTCGGATCGCGCACCGCGCACACCAGCCGTGAGGTCCAGCGCATCAGATGCAGCCGCACGGGCGGCTCCTGGGGCTCGCGCGGGGCGTCGGCCGGCAGACCGTGCCGCAGGGCGTTGGTGACCAGCTCGGAGACGACCAGTGCAACGTCGTCGAAGCGTTCGCTCAGGCCCCAGCCCCCCAGGGTCGCCCGGGTGAACTGCCGCGCCCCGCCCACCGCTTCGTAACGGGCGGGCAAGGTGCAGGTGGCTGATCCGGAGACGGCTGAGGGATCGATGGGGGGAAGCCCCTGCCGTAACGGCTCGAGCATCGTCGATCCATTCGTCCCCATGCGAGGCACTCCCGGGAATCGCGGCTGCGCCGGCACTTGCGTACCGGGTACAGCGGCACAACACGAACGAGCACGCAGGTGCGCGGGCTCCATGGTTCCGAATGCGCACAGCAGATGCAAGGGCAGATGCACGTGCACGCGCCGGGACTGTCCGACCCCGTCCGGTTCTTGCTCATTTCTTCCCGCCCGCGATTTCGCCCTCTTCCCAAGGTCTTCCCATTTCCGTAATCGAATGAGTACGGGCTGAAGCGTTTTGATGGCACAATCCGGCTCTTGGGGTTCAGGGGGAGCCCCGATGCCAGGAAGCGATGGGGAGGGTTGGACCAGTGGCGGCAGGCGAGTCGAGTGGGTCCGTGGTGCGGCGCATCCTGCTGGGCTCCCAGCTCAGGAGACTGCGTGACTCGCGAGGCATCACACGCGAGGCGGCCGGCTACTCGATCCGGGCCTCCGAGTCGAAGATCAGCCGCATGGAGTTGGGACGGGTGAGCTTCAAGGCCAGGGACGTCGAGGATCTGCTCACGCTCTACGGCGTCACGGACGGTGCGGAGCGCGACTCCCTGCTCGCCCTGGCCCGTGAGGCCAATGTGGCGGGCTGGTGGCACAGTTACGGGGATGTCCTGCCCGGCTGGTTCCAGACGTACGTCGGTCTGGAGGGGGCGGCCTCGCTCATCAGAATCTACGAAGTCCAGTTCGTGCACGGGCTGTTGCAGACCGAGGACTACGCCCACGCGGTTGTCTCGCGCGGCATGCGCGGCGCACCCGCCGCCGAGATCGAACGCCGGGTCGCGCTGCGCCTGGAGCGGCAGAAGGCCCTCGTCTCCGAACGGGCACCCCGCTTCCACGCCGTGCTGGACGAGGCCGCGCTGCGCCGCCCGTACGGCGGACGGGAAGTGATGCGGGCGCAATTGCGGCATCTGATCGATATGTCGGAACAGCCGAACATCACGCTCCAGGTGATGCCCTTCAGTTTCGGCGGACACGCCGGCGAGAGCGGCTCCTTCACCATGCTGCGATTCCCGGAATCCGATCTGTCGGACATCGTCTATCTGGAGCAGCTGACAAGCGCGCTCTATCTGGACAAGGAAGAAGAAGTCGCCCAGTACGAAAAGGCGATGACGCGGCTCCACGAGGACAGTCCGGGTCCGGAGGAGAGCCGTGACCTGCTTCGAGGACTTCTTCAACTCTCCTGATATTTCAGTACGATGGCGCTCCTACAGGAGTCTGCACCTGAGTTAAGGGATCGCATGTCCTTCTTCCAAGAGCTGGCCGACCAGTACATCGACGGTGAATGGCGGACGGGCACCGGCTCCTGGGACATCATCGATTTCAACCCGTACAACGGGGAGAAGCTCGCTGCGATCACCGTCGCCACCGCCGCCGAGGTGGACCGCGCCTACCGCGCCGCCGAGCGCGCGCAGGGGGAGTGGGGGGCGGCGAGCCCCTACCGGCGGCGCGACGTCCTGGAGCGCGCGCTGCGGGTCACCGAGCAGCTGGCCGGCGAGATCACCGAGGCGATCATCGACGAGCTGGGCGGCACCCGCTCCAAGGCCGAGTACGAGCTGAGCCTCACCCAGGAGTTCCTGCGCGAGGCCGCCCGGCAGGCGCTGGCCCCCGAGGGGCGCATCCTGCCCTCCGCCGTGGACGGCAAGGAGAACCTCCTCTACCGGCTGCCCGTCGGCGTCGTCGGCGTCATCAGCCCGTTCAACTTCCCGCTCCTGGTGACGATGAAGTCGGTCGCACCGGCCCTCGCGCTCGGCAACGCGGTCGTCATCAAGGCGAACCAGAACTCACCCGTCGTCGGCGGCGGGCTGATCGCGAAGATCTTCGAGGACGCCGGGCTGCCGGCCGGACTGCTCAACGTGGTCGTCACCGACATCGCCGAGATAGGCGACGCGTTCATCGAGCACCCCGTGCCCCAGGTGATCTCCTTCGCCGGCTCGGACCGGGTGGGCCGTCATGTCGCCGCCACCGCGGGCGGCCTCTTCAAGCGCACCATCCTCGAACTCAGCGGCAACAGCGCCCTGGTGGTCCTGGCGGACGCCGACATCGACTACGCGGTCGACGCCGCCGTCTTCAGCCGGTTCATCTACCAGGGCCAGGTCTGCATGGCCGCCAACCGCATCCTGGTGGACCGCCCGGTGGCCGACGAGTTCACCGAGAAGTTCTGCGCGCGGGTGGCCGCCCTGAAGACCGGTGACCCGCGTGACCCGGACACCTGTATCGGCCCGGTCATCAACACCTTCCACGCCGACTCGCTGGCCGCCCTGGTCGACCGCGCCGTCGCCGAGGGCGCCGAGGCGCCGGTGCACGGCCGGGTGCGCGGCAACCTCGTCGAGCCGACCGTGCTCACCGGGCTGCCCGAGGACTCCCCGCTGCTGCACCAGGAGATCTTCGGCCCGGTCGCGCTGCTGGTGCCCTTCGACGGCGAGGACGACGCGGTCCGGATCGTCAACGACAGCCCGTACGGGCTCAGCGGCGCCGTGCACACCGCGAGCACCGCGCGGGGCGTGCGCTTCGCCGAGCGGATCCGCACCGGGATGTTCCACGTCAACGACTCCACCGTCCACGACGACCCGGGCATCGCCTTCGGCGGCGAGAAGGACTCCGGACTCGGCCGGATGAACGGGGACGCGGCGGTGGAGGCGTTCACCACCCAGAAGTGGATCTCCGTCCAGCACGGCCGCAGCGTCTTCCCCTTCTGACCTGCCCCGCGGCCCCGCCCTGCGGTCTCGCCGTACGGCCCCGGGGGCGCACCCCCGCTACGCTGGCCGGGTTGACCAGGGAGGTGGAGGGCATGTCCGCGATCCGGCTGCTTGTCCTCGGCGCCGTGCGCCAGCACGGGCGGGCCCACGGCTACCAGGTCCGCAACGACCTGGAGTACTGGGGCGCCCACGAGTGGTCCAACGCCAAGCCCGGCTCCGTCTACCACGCGCTGAAGCAGCTCGCGAAACAGGGCATGCTCCTCGCCCACGAGGTCGCCCCGAGCACCGCGGGCGGCCCGCCGCGCATCGAGTACGAGATCACCGGACGCGGCACCGAGGAGTACCTCGCCCTGCTGCGCGCCTCGCTCACCTCGTACGACCAGAGGACGGACGTGCTCTCGGCGGGCATCGGCTTCATCGTCGACCTGGAACGGTCCGAGGCGGTGGCCCTGCTCCGGGAGCGGCTGGCGCACCTGGCGGCCTGGCGCGCCGACGTCACCGGCCGCTACACCCCCGGATCGGGCGGGCACATCGCCGAGATCATGAACCTGTGGGTCCACGCCGCGGATGCCGACGCGGACTGGACACAGGGCCTGATCGAGCGGATCGAGGGCGGCGCGTACGTCTTCGCGGGCGAGGGCGACCCGTTCGTGGGGGTGCTCGCCGAGGGCGAGAAGAACCCGTACGCGGCGGAGTAGCGCCGCCCGGCTCAGTGGTGGAACGAGGTCGCCGCCGTGTGGTCCCGGGTCAGCGGGTGCGACTGGGCGCGCAGTTCGGGCATCAGCAGCCGCAGGTCCTCCAGGAGCAGTTCCGCCAGGTCCGACGAGAAACCGTTGCGGCACACGATGCGGAGCACCGCCAGGTCCTCCCGGTGGGCCGGGAAGGTGTACGCCGGCACCAGCCAGCCCCGCTCGCGCAGCCGCCGCGACACGTCGAAGACGTCGTACGCCGTCACCTCCGGCTTGGTCGTCAGCGCGAAGACGGGCAGCTGGTCGCCCCGGGTGAGCAGCCGGAAGTCGCCCAGCTCCTCGATCTTCGTGGCCAGTCCCGTCGCCACGTCACGGGCCGCCTGCTGCACGGCCCGGTAGCCCTGCCGGCCCAGCCGCAGGAAGGTGTAGTACTGGGCGACGACCTGGGCGCCGGGCCGGGAGAAGTTCAGCGCGAAGGTCGGCATCTCGCCGCCCAGGTAGTTCACCCGGAAGACCAGCTCCTCGGGCAGGTCGTCGGGCGAGCGCCACAGCACCCAGCCGACGCCCGGGTAGACCAGGCCGTACTTGTGGCCCGAGGTGTTGATGGAGGCGACCCGGGGGAGCCGGAAGTCCCACACCACTTCCGGATCGAGGAACGGCGCCACCATCGCCCCGGAGGCCCCGTCCACGTGGACGGGGATGTCGAGGCCGGTGCGCTTCTGGAGGTCGTCCAGCGCCGCGCACAGCTCCTCGATGGGCTCGTAGCTGCCGTCGAAGGTGGAGCCGAGGATGCCGACCACACCGATGGTGTTCTCGTCGCACAGTTCGACGGCGGCCTGCGGGTCGAGGTGGAAGCGGTCGCCCTCCATGGGCACGAGGCGCGGCTCGACCTCCCAGAACGTGCAGAACTTGTCCCAGCAGACCTGCACGTTCACCCCCATCACGAGGTTGGGCTTGGCGGTCGCCGGGTAGCGGTCGGCGTTCTTGGCCGCCCAGCGTCGTTTGAGGGCCATCGCGGCGAGCATGCAGGCCTCGCTCGACCCGGTCGTGGAGCAGCCCATGGCCGTCGCGGGGTCGGGGGAGTGCCAGAGGTCGGCGAGCATCGCCACACAGCGCCGTTCGAGTTCGGCGGTGCGCGGGTACTCGTCCTTGTCGATCATGTTCTTGTCGAGGCACTCGCCCATCAGCACCCCGGCCTCGGGCTCCATCCAGGTGGTGACGAAGGTGGCGAGGTTGAGCCGCGCGTTGCCGTCGAGCATCAGCTCGTCGTGGACGAGTCCGTACGCGGTGGTGGGCGGCAGCGGCCCGTCGGGCATACGGTGCCGGGGCGGCGCGGCCTCCATGCCGGCGACCGGGTCGGCGACCCCGTAGAACGGGTTCAGCGCGAGCCTGCGCTGCTCGGCGGACGGTTCGCCTTCGTGCGCGGAGCCCCGGTGGAGCGGCATCACGGACCTGCCCTTCTCGGCTCGCGCCCGCGAGACCGGACGAATCCGACGATACGGACAGCGTCCGCGCCGGTCGCCCTGTGCTGGGCCGTACGGTTCAGCGCAGCGCCGTTCCGTCCTCGCGCAGCTGCATCAGCGGCCGGCCGGTCACCAGCAGCCAGGCGGGCAGCGAGGCGACGCACAGGATCGGGAGCAGGGCGGGGTCGGCGGCCAGTACCGCCGCCGTGAACAGGCTCAGCCAGCCCTGGCGGGTGACGGCCAGCAGGACGCCCAGCACTCCGCACGTCACCGCGACGGCCACCGGTACCGCGTCGACGAGGGCGTGGGCGCACAGGCCGAGTGCCACGCCCGAGAACACCGCCGGGAAGATCCGGCCGCCCCGGAAGCCGCAGGTCGCCGCGATCAGCAGGGCCGCGGTCTTCACCGCCGCCATCGTCCCGAACTCGGCGGCCGACCAGCCGTCCGGGTCGGCGGCGATCGTCTTCACCTCGTCCAGCCCCTTGAAGAGGGTGAGGTGCCCGCCCAGCGCCCCGAGCAGGCCGAGCACCAGACCGCCCAGGGTGAGGGCGAGCACGGGATGCGGCAGGGCCCGGAAGAAGCGGTGCACCCAGGGGAAGGCGTACACCGCCGCGAGCCCGAGGACCGCGCCGGCGGACGCGATCACGAGGGCGGCGAGCAGATCGCCCCAGCGGGCGTGCGAATAGGCGGGCAGCGACAGGTCGAAGCTGGGGTGGGCGGCCAGCGACATGGTGAGCGACCCCGCCGCCCCGGCCGCGAGCGGCGCGAACAGCTTGTCCCAGAGCGCGCCGGGGCCCGGCGTGGAGGCCAGCGTCTCGGTGAGGATCAGGGCGGCGGCCACCGGGGTGCCGAAGAGGGCGCCGATGGTGCCTGCGGCGGCCAGCGCGAGCCACAGCTCGCCGGGCGCGTTCGGGGCGATCCGGCGGCCCGCCCAGGCGGCCAGGGCGATGTTGGCGGCGGTGATCGGGTTCTCCGGGCCGAGGCTGACCCCGCCGGCCAGGGCCAGGACGGTGACCATGAGCAGGCCGGGCACCACGAGCGGGGGCAGCGGCGGGTCGACGAGCCCCATGGTCGACGGGTCCGGCCCGGCCCGGCCGGGCACCACCCGGATGGCCAGGCCCGTCACCAGCCCGGTGGCCGTGAGCATCACGATCATCCACAGCGAGGAGTACCGCCCGACCGACAGTGCGTCGGGCAGGGTCTCCCACAGCACGTCCTGGAGCTCGTCCGCGAGCAGGCTCACCCCGAGCAGCACGAGGGCCGAGGCCACTCCCACGGCCAGGGCGGGCACGATGAGCGCGAGCAGCCGGCGGGCGGGGGCCGGCGGGGCGGTGGCGACGGCGGAATCGGTCGGCATCGGCACACCATAGCGACGCGAAAGCGGCAAAACCCCTCAAAAGGTGCGGGCGGCGGCCGGGACTTGCACCTCACGTCGCGTCAGGACCCAGGCTGATGCGCGTACCCACACAGGAAGGAGCGGGGAGCCATGGAGCACTCCGTGGGACAGGTCGCCGGCTTCGCCGGGGTCACGGTGCGCACCCTGCACCACTACGACTCCCTCGGCCTGCTCTCGCCGGGCGGGCGCAGCCACGCGGGCCACCGGCGCTACAACGACGCCGATCTGGACCGGCTGCAGCAGATCCTGTTCTACCGGGAGCTCGGCTTCCCGCTCGACGAGATCGCGGCCCTGCTCGACGACCCGGACGCGGACCCGCAGGAGCATCTGCGGCGCCAGCACGCACTGCTGTCGCACCGGATCGCGGAACTCCAGCGGATGGCCGCCGCCGTAGAGACAGCCATGGAGGCACGCAGAATGGGCATCAACCTCACGCCCGAGGAGAAGTTCGAGGTCTTCGGCGCCAAGGACCCCGAGGAGTACGCCGAGGAGGCCGAACGCCGCTGGGGCTCCACCGAGGCGTACGCCGAGTCGCAGCGCCGGGCCGCCCGCTACACCAAGGAGGACTGGCAGCGGATGAAGGCCGAGGTCGACTCCTGGAGCGAGCGCTACGACGCGCTGATGGAGGCCGGTGAACCGGCCGACGGCGAGCGCGCCACGGACCTCGCGGAGGAGCACCGGCTCCACATCTGCACCTGGTTCTACGCATGCGACCACGAGTTCCACCGGTGCCTCGGCGGAATGTACGTCGCCGATCCGCAGTTCAAGGCGTTCTACGACTCCATGCGGCCGGGCCTCGCCGAGCATCTGCGCGACGCGATCGAGGCCAACGCGCGCCGCCGGGCGTAAACGGTCACGGAGGCGGGTGGAACCCGGGGCCGTCCCGAGGCGTTGATAGCTTGGGGCGGCCACGCAGCCGCTCATCTACCTCATCCTGGAGCCCGGACCCTTGAATACGCTTGCGCTCGGACCGAGCTGGCTGGACCCGGACTATCTCATCGGTCAGTTCGGCCTGGCCGGCGTGCTGGTCATCGTCTTCGCCGAGTCCGGGCTGCTGATCGGGTTCTTCCTGCCCGGTGACTCCCTGCTGTTCACCACGGGCCTGCTGGTGACGACGGACAAGCTGCACACCCCGTTGTGGCTGGTCTGTGTCCTGGTCGCGCTGGCGGCGATCATCGGCGACCAGGTGGGGTACCTCTTCGGCCGCAAGGTCGGCCCCTCGCTCTTCAGCCGGCCCGACTCGCGCCTCTTCAAGCAGGAGAACGTCGAGAAGGCCCACGAGTTCTTCGAGAAGCACGGCCCGAAGTCGCTGATCCTGGCCCGCTTCGTGCCGATCGTGCGGACGTTCACCCCGATCATCGCCGGGGTCAGCCGGATGAACTACCGCTCGTTCATTGTGTTCAACGTCATCGGCGGCGTCCTGTGGGGCGTCGGCGTGACCCTGCTCGGCGCCGCCCTCGGCAACGTCGAGTTCGTGCACAAGAACATCGAGGCGATGCTCGTCCTGATCGTGCTGATCTCGGTCGTCCCGATCGCCATCGAGTTCCTGCGCGCCCGCAGCAAGGCCAAGAAGGAGGGCCCCGCCGCCGGCAGCGGCGAGGTGCCCCCGCAGGACCCGGCCGGCGGCCGCCGCGGCCGGCACGCCAAGCGCTGAGCGCTGAGCGCCGTATCCCGCACGCCGTGAGCGCCGGACCGCACTGCGGTCCGGCGCTCACCGCCGTCAGAAGCCGCGCGTCCGCTTGGCCGCGCGGCGGTTCGCCCCGCCGACCGCACCCGGGACCCGCATGAACAGCCGGGAGATCTCGCTCCCCAGGTTCACCCCGATGGCGATGGCCAGGGCCGTCGCCACCGCCGTCGACAGCGAGGCGAGCCCCCGGTCCAGCTCGTTCTGCGCGACACCCAGCAGACCGAAGTACGTCGCCGAACCGGGCAGCAGCGGCCCGATCGCCGCCGTGATGAACGGCAGCGACGAGGTGTAGCGGTACCGCGAGAACAGCTGCCCGAACAGCCCGACGAGCCCGGCCGCTGCGGCCGTCGCGGCCACCGCCGACAGATGGCCCGTCCGGGCCATCGCCCCGTAGACGACCCAGGCCACACCGCCGTTCAGGGTCACCGCGAGCACCGTCGCCCGCTCCTGCTGGAGCAGGATCGCGAAGGCCAGGGTCAGCAGCATCGACGCGAAGATCTGGATCACCGGCCGGTCGTGCGTGATGAACCGCGCCTCCGGATCCAGCTCCGCGCCCAGCTGGAGGCCCCCGTACAGGGCCAGCAGTACCCCGGTGACGATCGCGATGAAGAAGTACATGACCTCCAGCAGTCGCGCCGAGGCCGTGATGTAGTACCCGGTCAGGCCGTCCTGCACGCCCGCCACCAGCGCCCGCCCCGGCAGCAGCGCGAACAGCCCACCGGTGATCACCGCCGACGGCCGTACGTCCGACCAGTGGGTCAGCGTCAGCGCCACGCCCATCGCGGCCGGCGGCATCGCCGCGACCACGAACTGGTAGAACTCCGGCAGCCCGCGCCCCGCGCACAGCCAGGCGAGCCGGTCGCCCAGCATCGCCCCGAGCGCCGCGATCACGAACACCAGCGGACCACCGCCGACCAGCACCGAGGCCGCACCGGCCAGGCAGCCGGCGGCCAGCGTGAGCACCCAGCCGGGATACGGGTGCCGGTTGCGCCGGATCTCCGCGAGCCGCCGGTACGCCTCCTCCAGCGAGACCTCGCCCTCGACCGTGGTGATGTCGTCGATGAGCCGGAAGACCGCCGCCAGCCGCGTGTAGTCGGTGCCCCGGCGGCGTACCGTACGGCTCGCCGTCACCGGGTCGTCGACCAGCGACGGCTGGTGCGAGATCGACAGCAGGGTGAACGTCACGGTCGGCTCGCAGCGGTCGAGCCCGTAGCTGCGCATCACCGCGAACATCGCCGCCTCGACGTCCTCGGCGCCCTCACCGCCCGCGAGCAGCAGCTCCCCGATACGCAGGGTCAGGTCGAGCACGCGCGGCACCGCCGGGCCCGCCTCGTCGTGCCGCTGGACCGGCTCCGGCGCCGGGCGCTCGGCGACCGGCATCCGCAGCATCGTGCGCATCCGGTCCTGCCAGGGCGCCTCCTTGGTCAGCCGGACCATCGGGACACCGTGCGCCGGAGTGAACGCCGGCGGGGAGTCCCGGAAGCTGTACGTACTGGGCAGGGCGAATGCCGAACCGGTCGCCTCCGAACCGGAAGCGGAACCCGCACCGGCCCCCGAACCCGGCCCCTGCGGCTCGGGCGCCACACCGGCCGGAAGCGCGAACTCCGACGTCGGGTGGTCCTCCTCCGGCGGCGCCGCCGGCGGCTCGGTCCCGGCCGGTTGCGAGAAAGCGCTGTGCGCCTCGTCGGACTGGGGCTTCTCGTCCTCGGGCCCGCCCGGTTCCGCCACCACTCGACCTCGCTCCTCCTCGGCTGCGCATCCTCGGCCGCACTCCTGCCCAGTATGGCCACGCCCAAGGGAGGTCACGCGAAACGGGCGGCACACCCGGAGGTGTACCGCCCGTCACGAAGCCCGCTCATACGAAGCGGAACGTCAGTGCGCGCCGCCCTGCGCCTCAAGGCGCTTGCGGGAGGCGACGATCTCGGCCTCGGCCTCGGCGCGGCCGACCCAGTCGGCGCCCTCGACGGACTTGCCCGGCTCCAGGTCCTTGTAGACCTCGAAGAAGTGCTGGATCTCCAGGCGGTCGAACTCCGACACGTGCTGGATGTCCTGCAGGTGCTCCACGCGGGGGTCGGACGCCGGGACGCACAGCAGCTTGTCGTCGCCGCCGGCCTCGTCGGTCATGCGGAACATGCCGATCGCGCGGCACTTGATGAGGCAGCCGGGGAACGTCGGCTCCTCCAGGATGACCAGCGCGTCCAGCGGGTCGCCGTCCTCACCGAGGGTGTCCTCGACGAAGCCGTAGTCCGCCGGGTAGCTGGTCGAGGTGAAGAGCCGACGGTCCAGACGAATCCGGCCGGTCTCGTGATCCACCTCGTACTTGTTGCGCGAACCCTTCGGGATCTCGATAACGACGTCGAACTCCACGGGTGGCTCCTCCATGATCAACACATACGACTGGTGGTTAAGTGTCCCTCACGCAGATGTGTGCTCGCGAAAGGGGCTGGTCAACGGTGGCCGAGCCGGTGGAAAGACCGTCGACCGAACCGCCCGGCACGCCGGGCGGAAGTCTCGCGGCCCGCCTGGGCGTACGCGGCGGCGCGAACAACTGGCAGTTCACGGCCGTCTCCGCCGTCGCGGGACTGGCCCTCGCGGCCGGCGCCGTCCTCGCCGCCGGCCCCTGGGACTCGGGTCAGCGTAAGGCCGAGCGGGACCGGGCGGCCGCCGCCGTCCGTACAGGTGGCGCACATCACGCGTCCGGCGACGTCGCGGGCCCCGCACCCGCCCCCAGCGCCCCCGCCGTCCTGGCCGCCCTGGGGACCACGGGCACCGGCACCAAGGACGCCCCGGCCGGCGCCGCCCGCGACCTGCGCGCCGTCCTGGACCCGCTTCTGAGGAACGACGCGCTCGGCGACCGCCGCGCCGCCGTCGTCATCGACACCGCCACCGGCCGACGGCTCTACGGCAAGGGCGCCGACGCCCCCATGACGCCCGCCTCCACCGTCAAGATCGCCACCACCGTCGCCGCGCTGAGCGCGCTCGGCCCCGCCCACCGCATCCCCACCACCGTCCGCGCCTCGGAGGACCTGCGCACCGTCACCCTCGTCGGCGGCGGCGACCCCACCCTCGACAAGGCCGCCCTGCGCGCCCTGGCCACCGAGACGGCCCGCGCGCTCAAGGCGGGCAAGGCCGATTCCGTACGGCTCCGCTACGACACCTCCGGCTATTCGGGCCCCATCCACCACCCGATCGGCCCCAACGAGAACATCGCGCCGATGAGCGCCCTGATGGTGAACGAGGGCCGCCAGGACGACTCCGCCAAGGGACCCGCCCCGCGCACCGAGGACCCGGCCGGCGACGCCGCCCGCACCTTCGCCGGGCTGCTGGACGACGCCGGGGTCACCACCAAGGGCGCCCCCGCCCCCGGCCGCCCCGCCGCGAAGTCCCGCACCGTCGCCACCCATCTGTCCGCCCCGCTCTCCGGCCTCGTCGAACGGGCGCTGACCAACAGCGACAACGACATCGCCGAAGCCCTGGCCCGGCAGACCGCGATCGCCGCGGGCGAACCCGCCGACTTCAAGGGCGGCCGACGGGCCGTCACCGCCCAGCTGAAGAAGCTCCGTCTGTCCCTCAAGGGCGTCAGCATCGCCGACGGCAGCGGACTCGACCGCGCGGACAAGGTGACCGCGGCCCTGCTCGCCGGCCTTCTCGCCCGTGCGGCCGACCCCGCCCACCCCGAACTGCGCCCCGTCCTCACCGGCCTGCCCGTGGCCGGATTCAGCGGCACCCTCAGCGGCCGCTACACCACCCGGGCGGGCGGCACCGGCTTCATCCGCGCCAAGACCGGCACCCTCACCGGCGTCAACAGCCTCGCCGGCACGGTCGTCGACACCCGGGGACGCCTCCTGTCCTTCGCCTTCCTCGCCTCCGGCACCACCGCCCCCGCCGAGGCCCAGTCCGCCCTCGACAAACTCGCCACCGCCCTCGGCGCCGGCGAACGATGAGCCGGTCAACACCTCACCGCGACAAGGGCCGAGCACGTACGGTTGACGCATGACGAGCATCGGTGGTGCAGGGATGGTCGACTGGAACCTCGCGGTCGCGACCGCGACCCGGCTTGTGCGGCCGGGTCCCGAGATCAGCCGCGAGGAGGCCCGCGAGGTCGTCGCGGAGCTGCGCAGGCACGCGAAGGCGGCGGAGGAGCACGTCCGTTCCTTCACCCGGATGATCCCCGAGGGAACCGAGCCCGAGGACACCCCGGTCCTGGTCGTCGACCGCACGGGCTGGATCAAGGCCAACGTCGCGGGCTTCCGCGAACTGCTGCGCCCCCTCCTGGAGAAGATGGAGGAACGGCGCGGCGGCGGCGCGGGCGGCGCCGTGCTCGGCGCCGTCGGCTCCAAGGTGACCGGCGTCGAGGTCGGGATGCTGCTGTCCTTCCTGGCCTCCCGCGTCCTCGGCCAGTACGAGACCTTCGCCCCCGCCTCCCGCGAGCTCCCCGCCTCCGCCGACGGCGGCGGCCGGCTGCTGCTCGTCGCGCCGAACATCGTCCACGTCGAACGCGAGCTGGAGGCCGACCCGCACGACTTCCGGCTCTGGGTCGCCCTCCACGAGGAGACCCACCGCACCCAGTTCACCGCGGTGCCCTGGCTCCGCGACCACCTCCAGGGCGAGATCCAGTCCTTCCTGGACGAGACCGACGTCGACCCGATGACCTTCCTGGAGCGGCTGCGCGAGGCCGTCCAGTCCCTCTCCGGCGGCCGGCCCGAGGGCGAGGAGGGCGAGGACGGCGGCCGCAGCCTCGTCGAACTCGTCCAGACCCCCGCCCAGCGCGAGATCCTCGGCCGGCTCACCGCCGTCATGTCCCTGCTGGAGGGGCACGCCGACTATGTCATGGACGGCGTCGGCCCCGAGGTCGTCTCCTCCGTCGCCGAGATCCGCGAGAAGTTCCAGCAGCGCCGGGCCCGCGGCGCGGGCCGCCTCGACCAGGCGCTGCGCAAGCTCCTCGGCCTCGACGCGAAGCTGCGCCAGTACCGCGACGGCGAGCGGTTCGTGCGCGCCGTCGTCGACGAGGTCGGCATGGACGGCTTCAACCGCGTGTGGACCTCGCCCAACACCCTGCCGACCAAGGCCGAGATCGCCCGTCCCGCGGACTGGATCGCGAGGGTGCACCGTAAGGCAGAGTCGTGATCAAGGCCCCGGGTCCGAAGGCAACGCGCCGGTAATCACCCATCCGAGGGACCGTAGGGGCATGGGAAGGCGTGCAATGCTCGATGAACGGCATTGCTCTGTCACCATCGACGCACTCTGAGTGACGGCACTCCTTTCTGTTCCGGCACTCCGGGACACCCCTGAAGAACTCCACGAAGGGCACCGGACATGGGTCCCCATCCTGCGGTCGCGGCGATACGCCTGGCGGTCCGCCGCGTACTCCACGACGTCATCGCCGAACACGCCGAACAGACCGAACGCGCCGGGCACGCCGCCCCGCACCCCGAGCTCGCACAGGCCGGGGCGGGCAGCCGCCGCGGCGCGCTCCCCGACCGCCCCGACACGCCCCTGGTGCTCGTGGCGTGCTCCGGCGGCGCCGATTCCATGGCGCTCGCCTCCGCCCTCGCCTTCGAGGCCCGCAAACTCCCCGTCCGGGCCGGCGGCATCACCGTCGACCACGGCCTCCAGGACGGCTCCGACACCCGCGCGTCCGAGGTCGCCGCCCGGCTCGCCGCCATGGACCTCGGCCCCGTCGAGGCCGTCGCCGTCCACGTCGGACGCGAGGGAGGCCCCGAGGCCGCCGCCCGCGACGCCCGCTACGCCGCTCTCGACGCCGCCGCCGAACGCCACGGCGCCGCCGCCGTCCTCCTCGGCCACACCCGCGACGACCAGGCCGAGACCGTCCTGCTGGGCCTCGCCCGCGGCTCCGGCATCCGCTCCCTGTCCGGCATGGCCGCCGCCTCCGGCCCGGCCGGCCGCTACCGCCGCCCCTTCCTCCAGCTCGACCGGCAGACCGCCCGCACCGCCTGCCTCGCCCAGTCCCTGCCCGTCTGGGACGACCCCCACAACATCGACCCCGCCTACACACGCTCCCGGCTGCGCCACGAGGGCCTGCCCGCCCTGGAGAAGGCCCTCGGCAAGGGCGTCGTCGAAGCCCTCGCCCGTACGGCCCAGCTCTCCCGCGACGACGCCGACGCCCTGGACACCTGGGCCGCCGAGGCCGGACGTGACGTACGCGACGACGCCGGACGGCTGGAGTGCGCCAAGCTGTACGCGCTGCCGCCCGCCGTACGCCGCCGGGTGCTGCGCCGGGCCGCCATAGAGGCGGGCTCCCCGGCCGGCTCGCTCTTCGCGCGGCACATCGAGGAAGTGGACCGCCTCGTCACCGGATGGCGCGGCCAGCAGGCCATCAACCTCCCCGGCCGCGTCGAAGCCCTGCGCCAGGGTGGCAGACTGGTCATCCGGCAGAGCTGACGCACGAGCGGCTGACATGCAGGGCGAGCGGTCGCAGGCCGGGACTCCACCCAGGAGCCGGCAGGCACAGAAAGAGACGCGGGTGAACGAGAAGGACATGGGCACCGACCTCCAGTCGGTGCTCCTCACCAAGGAAGAGATCGACGCGAAGCTCGTCGAGCTGGCCGCGAAGATCGACGCGGAGTACGCCGGCAAGGACCTGCTCCTCGTCGGAGTCCTCAAGGGCGCGGTCATGGTCATGGCCGACCTGGCGCGTGCGCTGTCCACCCCCGTCACCATGGACTGGATGGCCGTCTCCTCGTACGGCGCGGGCACCCAGTCCTCCGGTGTCGTCCGGATCCTCAAGGACCTGGACACCGACATCAAGGGCAAGCACGTCCTGATCGTCGAGGACATCATCGACTCCGGCCTGACTCTGTCCTGGCTGATGTCGAACCTGGGCTCGCGCGAGCCCGCCTCGCTGGAGATCTGCACCCTGCTGCGCAAGCCGGACGCCGCCAAGGTCGCGCTCGACTGCAAGTGGGTGGGGTTCGACATCCCCAACGAGTTCGTCGTCGGATACGGACTGGACTACGCGGAGAAGTACCGCAACCTCCCGTTCGTCGGGACCCTCGCCCCGCACGTATACGGAGGCTGAGGGCGCGCGGCCCCGCCGCGGGGCGCGCCGGGAACCCTGGCGGGTTTCCCGCCGTTGAGACTTCGAAGGCGGGATTGCCGGACGTCCGAGGCGGACGCCGGTGACCCTGCTGGGGTACCGTCCGAAGAACAGTCTTTACTCACAGCAGCATTTACCTACGGGCAGGAGGGACGGGGCGAAGTTCGCTCCGTATGGATGGACGTGAAGCGATACTTCCGTGGGCCGGTCATGTGGATCGTGCTGGCCGTCCTCGCCGTGGTCGTGTTGATGAATGTCGTCGGCTCGGGCGGCGGCTACAAGACGGTGGACACCGGCCAGGTGATCCAGGCGATCAGCAAGAACCAGGTCGAGCAGGCCAAGCTCACCACTGGTGACGATCAAATCCTCAAGATTGAGCTGAAGGACGGCCAGAAGCTGGCCGGCGAGTCCGGCAGCAAGTTCCAGGCGAGCTACATCGGCAATCAGGGCGTCCAGCTCGCCGACATGCTCCAGAAGAAGTTCGAGAGCGGCGACATCAAGGACGGGTACACCGTCTCGCCGTCGAAGCAGTCCCCGTTCGTCTCGATCCTCTTCTCGCTGCTGCCGTTCGTCCTCATCGTGGTCGTCTTCCTGTTCCTGATGAACCAGATGCAGGGTGGCGGCTCCAAGGTCATGCAGTTCGGCAAGTCCAAGGCCAAGCTGATCACCAAGGACACCCCGAAGACGACGTTCGCCGATGTGGCGGGCTCGGACGAGGCGGTCGAGGAACTCCACGAGATCAAGGAGTTCCTGCAGGAGCCGGCGAAGTTCCAGGCCGTCGGCGCCAAGATCCCCAAGGGTGTCCTGCTGTACGGACCTCCCGGTACGGGCAAGACGCTGCTCGCACGCGCCGTCGCCGGCGAGGCGGGCGTCCCGTTCTACTCGATCTCCGGTTCCGACTTCGTCGAGATGTTCGTCGGTGTCGGTGCCTCCCGGGTCCGTGACCTCTTCGAGCAGGCCAAGGCGAACGCCCCGGCGATCGTCTTCGTCGACGAGATCGACGCCGTCGGCCGCCACCGCGGCGCCGGCATGGGCGGCGGTCACGACGAGCGCGAGCAGACGCTGAACCAGCTGCTCGTCGAGATGGACGGCTTCGACGTGAAGGGCGGCGTCATCCTGATCGCCGCCACGAACCGGCCGGACATCCTCGACCCGGCGCTGCTGCGTCCCGGCCGCTTCGACCGGCAGATCGCCGTCGACCGCCCGGACATGCAGGGCCGTCTGGAGATCCTCAAGGTCCACCAGAAGGGCAAGCCGGTCGCCCCGGACGTCGACCTCGGCGCCGTCGCCCGCCGCACGCCCGGCTTCACCGGTGCCGACCTGTCGAACGTGCTGAACGAGGCCGCGCTCCTGACGGCGCGCAGCAACCAGAAGCTCATCGACAACGCCATGCTGGACGAGGCCATCGACCGCGTCGTGGCGGGCCCGCAGAAGCGGACCCGGATCATGTCCGAGAAGGAGAAGAAGATCACCGCGTACCACGAGGGCGGACACGCCCTGGTCGCGGCGGCTTCCCCCCAGTCGGACCCGGTCCACAAGATCACGATCCTCTCCCGCGGCCGCGCCCTCGGTTACACGATGGTGCTCCCGGAGGAGGACAAGTACTCCACGACGCGCAACGAGATGCTCGACCAGCTGGCGTACATGCTGGGCGGGCGCGCTGCCGAGGAGCTGGTCTTCCACGACCCGACCACCGGTGCCGCGAACGACATCGAGAAGGCCACGGCAACGGCCCGCGCGATGGTCACGCAGTACGGCATGACGGAGCGGCTCGGCGCCATCAAGTTCGGCGGCGACAACACCGAACCGTTCGTGGGCCGCGAGATGGGCCACCAGCGCGACTACTCGGAAGAGGTCGCCGCGCTGGTCGACGAAGAGGTCAAGAAGCTCATCGAGACCGCCCACAACGACGCGTGGGAGATCCTCGTCGAGAACCGCGACGTGCTGGACACCCTGGTCCTGCGTCTCCTGGAGAAGGAGACCCTGGGCAAGGAGGAGATCGCCGAGATCTTCGCTCCGATCGTCAAGCGCCCGGCCCGCCCCGCGTGGACCGGTTCCGCCCGGCGCACCCCGTCCACCCGTCCCCCGGTCCTCTCGCCGAAGGAGCTCGCCCTCACCAACGGCGCGAGTACGGCGAACGGCTCGGTCACGGACACCGTCCCGGCCACCGAGACGCTGCCCGAGGAGCGCCCGGAGAGCTAGTCACCGACCCGGTGTGTCCCCTGTCACGGGGTTCCCACCGGGCCCGGAATGGATGCCGCGTCCCCCAGGTTCTAGCCTGTTGGGGGCGCGGCATTTCCGTTTACCTGCGTGGATGCGCCCGCAGTGACAGCTCAAGGAACGAGGCACCCATGACCGACCCGGTGACGCTGGCTCCCCAGGGACCGATCGGCGAGTTCGACGAGAAGCGTGCCGAGGCCGCCGTCCGAGAGCTGCTGCTCGCCGTGGGGGAGGACCCGGACCGCGAGGGCCTGAAGGAGACGCCGGGGCGCGTGGCGCGGGCGTACAAGGAGATATTCGCCGGGCTCTACCAGCAGCCCGAGGACGTCCTGACGACCACGTTCGACCTCGGCCACGACGAGATGGTGCTGGTCAAGGACATCGAGGTGTTCAGTACCTGTGAACACCACCTGGTCCCGTTCCGCGGTGTGGCGCACGTCGGGTACATCCCGGCCACCAGCGGCAAGATCACCGGTCTTTCCAAGCTGGCCCGGCTGGTGGACGTCTACGCCCGCCGGCCGCAGGTGCAGGAGCGGCTGACCACGCAGATCGCCGAGTCGCTGATGGAGATCCTGGAGCCGCGCGGCGTCATCGTCGTCATCGAGTGCGAGCACATGTGCATGTCGATGCGGGGCATCCGCAAGCCCGGGGCCAAGACGCTGACCTCGGCCGTCCGCGGACAGCTCCGCGACCCCGCGACGCGCGCCGAGGCCATGAGCCTCGTCATGGCCCGCTGACGGGACCGCCGGGCCCGCCCGCCCCTACGCCGCCGCCGCGTCCGGCTTGTTGTCGTCCTTGTCGTCCGGGAGCTTGCAGATGTGCTCCAGGAAGAGGGCGGCGGCGATGACGCCGATGCCGGCCAGGACCGCGAAACCGGCGTAGATGGCCTGGTCGCGGCGGGGCGGGATGTCCAGGGAGCCGAGCAGGAAGACGGCCGTGCCGCCGTACATGCCGGAGACCAGGGCGACGACGAGGGCGCTCGCCTGGGCGAAGACCAGGGCGCGGGCGGCCATCAGCGGCTCGACGCCCTTCGCGCCCGGCCGGCGTTCGCGCTGGGCGCGAAGCCGGGCGCGGATGGACAGGGCCGTGGCCAGCAGGACGACGGCGATCGCCGCGAGCACGATCGGCGCGAACAGCGGCACGCTCGGCAGGGTGCCCAGGGAGTCCCAGAGGCGGGCGGCGCCCCAGGACAGGACCCCGGCGGCGGCGAAGAGGCCGGCCAGGACTCCGAGCCGTAGTTGCTTCACCCCGTGAGCCGCCCTTCGCCGCCTGTGGTCCGTCGTGCTGTGTTCTGTGAGCCTAACGACTACTCGGGCAGCCGGAGTTCCAGGTCGGCCCGGGGAAGCACGCCGTCGCGCCCCACACCGGTCAGCAGATCGGCGACCGGGCCGGCGCCGGGCAGCTGCGCCTCGGGATCCACGTCATGCCAGGGGGCGAGGACGAAGGCGCGCTCACGGGCCCGGGGGTGGGGGAGGGTGAGCACCGGGTCGTCCGAGACGACGTCGGCGTAGGAAACGATGTCGACGTCGATGGTGCGCGGGCCCCACCGCTCCTCGCGGACCCGCTCGAAGGCCTCCTCGATGGCCTGGCCGCGCTCCAGCAGGGAGGACGGGGGCAGGGTCGTCTTCACGACGATCACCGCGTTGAAGTACGACGGCTGGGAGCCGGGTTCGACGCCCCAGGGCTCCGTCTCGTACACCGGGGAGACCGCCTTGACCCGGAGGCCGGGCGTGTCCTCCAGGGCGTCGATGGCGCCCTGGAGGGTCTCCAGGCGGTTGCCCAGGTTGGCGCCCAGGGAGAGCACGGCCAGTTTGGGGTTGGAAAGCGTGATGTCCGCCGCGTCCACCTGCTCGACCACGGAGGCGGGCACCGGCTGTACGGTCGGGTCGCTCTGCCCTTCGGTGGAAAATGCAGTCATGCTCGGCTCCGGGTGATGGTGATGGTGACGTCGTCGAACGGGACGGTGATGGGCGCGTCCGGCTTGTGCACCACGACCTCCACCTCCTCGACGCCGTCGTGCTTGAGGCACTGCTGGGCGATGCGCTCCGCGAGCGTCTCGATCAGGTCGACCGGCTCGCCCTCGACGACTCCGACGACCTCCTCCGCGACCACGCCGTAGTGCACGGTCTTCGCCAGGTCGTCGGCGGCTGCCGCGGGGCGGGTGTCGAGGCCGAGCACCAGGTCCACGATGAACGTCTGTCCCTCTTCCCGTTCTCGGGGGAAGACGCCATGGTGCCCACGGGCCTTGAGGCCGCGCAGCGCGACACGATCCACGCGAATCACTCCTGCTGTCGTTGGTCCTGGGGCACGGGGCCGCGTGCGGGCGGCCGGGTGCCC
The DNA here is from genome assembly GCA_036226585.1 of Streptomyces sp. NBC_00708. Classification (GTDB taxonomy): domain Bacteria; phylum Actinomycetota; class Actinomycetes; order Streptomycetales; family Streptomycetaceae; genus Streptomyces. Next base: position 3,082,057 of record CP108997.1, on the reverse strand, counting down.
GATTTCGAATCTACCTGCGCGCACCGACAGCCCTGCCCCGCGGGGCAGGGCCGTGCGGGCACGGAACAGATAGCCGCTGATACCCCGAAGACGCCGGTTCCAATCGCGCCCGGCCCGCTTTCCTGCCCGAAAAAGGGGCGGGGCGGCTCAGGGCGCGGGGTCTTCGTCCTCTTCCTCACCGGTTTCGGCCAGTACGGGCGAACCGTGGTGGGACCAGAGCTTCCACCCGTCCGGCGTGCGGCGGAACACATTCGTGGCGACCACGAGCTGTCCGACGAGCGGGCCGAGCGCGGCGCCCTCCTCGGCGGGGCCGCCGCTGAGGATGTTCTCGGTGCAGGTCACCAGGGCGGTGTCGTCCGTCATGGAGACGGTGACGTCGGTCAGGAAGAACTGGATGTACTCGGTGTTCGCCATGATCAGCGCGTAGCTGCGCAGCACCTCGGCCCGGCCGCTGAGCACCGGCCAGCCGGGGTGGACGCAGGAGACCGTGAGGTCCTCGCCGGGCAGCCACGCGGCGGTCAGCGCGTCGAGGTCGCCGCGCTCCACAGCCTCGTAGTAGTCCGTGTTGGCCTGCTCGACGGCCGCGATGTCGGCGGCGGCCGCCGCGTCGTCCCTCGGCTCGTTCACGCGGCTCCCTCGATGGCGCGGGCGACCCGTACGGCGTCGGCGGTGGCCCGTACCTCGTGGACGCGGACGGCCCAGGCGCCGGACCGGGCGGAGAGCGCGGAGACGGCGGCGGTGGCCGCGTCGCGCTCGCGGGCGGGCGGCGGGGCGGCGCCGTCACCGGCCAGGACGTGGCCCAGGAACCGCTTGCGGGACGCGGCGACGAGCAGCGGGCGGCCGAGGGCGTGCAGCGCGTCCAGCCGGGCGAGGAGCGCGAGGTCGTGGGGGGCCTCCTTGGCGAAGCCAAGACCGGGGTCGATCACGACGCGCTCCGGGGCGATGCCGCCGGCGACCACCGCGTCCATCCGGGCGCGCAGCTCGTCGACGACCTCGCCGACCACGTCCCCGTACACCGCCCGGCTGTTCATCGACTCGCTGAAGCCGCGCCAGTGCATGACGACGAACGGGGCCCCGGCCGCGGCGACGACGGGGACCATGTCCGGGTCGGCCTGGCCGCCGCTCACGTCGTTGACGAGGACCGCGCCGGCGGCGATGGCCTGTTCGGCGACGCGGGCGCGCATGGTGTCGACGGAGACCGTGACCCCCTCCGAGGCCAGGCCGCGGACCACCGGGATCACCCGGCGCAGCTCCTCGGACTCGTCCACGCGGCTGGCGCCGGGGCGGGTCGACTCGCCGCCGACGTCGACCAGGTCGGCGCCCTCGCCCGCCAGGTCGAGGCCGTGCTTGACGGCCGTGGTGGTGTCGAACCAGCGGCCCCCGTCGGAGAAGGAGTCGGGGGTCACGTTGACGACCCCCATGACCGCGCAGCGGTCCCACTCCGGCAGGCCCTGGACCGTTCCACGCAACGTACTCATATGACCAGCGTAGGCCCGTACGGGGACCCCTTACGCCGTACGGGCACCCTGTCCGCCCGTGGGCGGCCGTACATGGGCGCAGGGGCGGCGGGGGCCCAGCGGGAGTCTGCGGGCCAGCGGGCGGGGGAGCGCGAGGTTGACGAAGCCCTCGGCCTGCATCGCGGCGAACGAGATGCGGGGCAGGTCGCGGGCGTTGCGGTAGACCACGAAGCGGGGTTCCCAGCGCGGCCGGAACTTGGCGTTGAACTTGTACAGCGACTCGATCTGGAACCAGCGCGAGAGGAAGATCAGCAGCCCGCGCCAGACCCGCAGGACGGGCCCCGCGCCCAGCTTCTCGCCCCGGGCCAGGGCGGAGCGGAACATCGCGAAGTTCAGCGAGACGCGACTGATGCCGAGCCGGGGCGCGGCCTGGAGGGAGGCGACGATGAGCAGTTCGTTCATCCCGGGGTCGGCGGACCGGTCGCGGCGCATGAGGTCGAGGGACATGCCGTCGGTGCCCCAGGGCACGAAGTGGAGCACGGCCTTCAGATCGCCGTAGGGGGAGTCGGCGCTGTGCTCCTCGGGCTTGTGCGCGGTGGCCACGAAGCAGTCCGCGTCGGCGGCGTCGCCGATCCGGCCGAGCGCCATGGAGAAGCCGCGTTCGGTGTCGGTACCGCGCCAGTCGGCGGCGGCCCGGCGGATGCGGGCGAGCTCGGCCTCGCCGATGTCGGCCACGCGCCGGACGCGGGTCTCGTAGCCGCCCCGCTCAATGCGCTTCACCATCTGGCGTACGTTGCGCATCGCGCGCCCGGCGAGGGAGAAATCCGCGACGTCGACCACCGCCTCGTCGCCCAGTTCCAGCGCGCCGAGCCCGGTCTCGCGGGTCCAGACCTCACCGCCGGTCTCGCTGCATCCCATGACGGCGGGGGCCCAGGAGTGCGCCCGCGCCTCGTCCATGAAGCGTTCGATGGCGCCGGGCCAGGCCTCCACGTCACCGATCGGGTCGCCGCTGGCGAGCATCACGCCGGAGACCACGCGGTAGCAGACGGCGGCCTTGCCGCTGGGCGAGAAGACCACGGCCTTGTCGCGGCGGAGCGCGAAGTGGCCGAGCGAGTCGCGCCCGCCGTGCCGGTCCAGCAGGGCGCGCAGCTTGACCTCGTCGTCCTCGGTGAGGCGGGCGGCCGGGTGCTCGGGGCGGAAGGCCAGGTAGATGGTGGTGACGGCGGTCAGCAGGCCGAGCGCGCCGAGCGAGTAGCCGACGGTCCAGGAGGTGTCCCCGGCGTAGTCGACGGGCCCCTCGAAGCCGAACAGGCCGTACAGCACGTGCTGGAGGCGGTCGGCGATGCTGGGGCTGCCGACCATGCGGCGGGGGTGGGCGCTGACGATGACCAGGCCGAGACTGAGCGAACCGGCGCCGAGCAGGACGAAGTTGGCCAGGGCCCGCCAGCGGCTGCGCGGGTCGGGCAGCGCGGCGAATTCACTCCGATGGCGTACGAGCAGAAAACACAGCGTCAGCGATACGAGTGCGCCGAGGATCGAGTGCCGGTAGAGGAACTGGGCCAGCGCACCGGCCGGCAGCAGTACGACGGCGGCCCGCCACGCACGGCGCTTGTGCCGCTTGAGGCCGTGGGCCAGCAGGAGCAGCAGGACGCCGGCGCTCAGCGAGAGCGCGGCGGCGAAGGGGCCGAGGGCCCCGGGCAGCACTTCGGCCAGGCTGTGCATGCGACTGTGCCGAAAACGCGGGAAGACCCCGGCGGCGACGTCGATCAGTCCGACCGCGGTACAGGCGGTGCCGACGAGCGTCGGCACGGCTTCCGGACGGGGGCCGCGCACGAACGTACGTGCGCGGACCGGAACCGATCCTGATTTATCCCCATCTACCGTGACAGACATCGCTTCCCGTGGTTCCGCGAGAGATTCCTGGAGTCCGTCGGCCGGAGCCCTGCGGACGATGTGCGACCTCTAGGACGAGCCTTCCGGGCAACGGGTTCACCCGCTGCCCGGAAATTTCCTGACAGAAAGTTCACCGGTCATGGGCCTTACGGGCAAACCAGTGCTGATCCTCGCGATCGCGCTGGCCGTCGTGCTGTTCACCGTCACCGTCTGGTTCTGGCCCAGACTCGCCCGGCGCAGCGCGCCCGCCGTGTTCGGCCGGGTGGGCATGCTGCTCGCGACCCAGGTGGCGGTGTTCGCCACGGTCGGCCTGCTGGCCAACAACAGCTTCCTCTTCTACGGCTCCTGGGCGGACCTGTTCGGCCGCAAGCAGGACCTGGGCGTGGTCACCGATCACGCGGCGGGGACGCTGGCGGCGAAGAACATCGTCCGGGTGGGCTCGCAGCGGCCCGACGTGCCGGGCGGGGCGCTGCCGACGGTGGGCGGGCGGATCGACAAGGTCGTGATCGCGGGCAAGCACTCGGGCATCGAGAGCTCGGCGTACGTGTATCTGCCGCCGGAGTACTTCCAGCCGGCGTTCGCGCGGCGGAAGTTCCCGGCGGTCGTGGTCCTCACCGGCTACCCGGGCACCTCGGAGAACCTCATCAAGGGGCTGCGCTATCCGCGTACGGCACTCGACCGGGTGAAGGCCGGACGGGCGCAGCCGATGGTCCTGGTGATGCTGCGTCCGACCGTGGCGCCGCCCCGGGACACCGAGTGCGTGGACATAAAGGGCGGTCCGAAGACGGAGACGTTCTTCGCCGAGGACCTGCCCCGGGCGGTCTCGGCCGGCTACCGGGTCGGCAAGCACGCCCGCAACTGGGGCATCATCGGCAACTCGACCGGCGGGTACTGCGCGCTGAAGATCGGGCTGCACCACCCGGAGAGGTTCACCGCGAGCGCGGGGCTCTCCGCGTACTACAAGGCGGCCGAGGACCCGACGACCGGCGACCTCTTCCACGGCGACGAGGCGGCCCGGCGCCGCGCGGATCTGCTGTGGACGCTGGACAACCGGCCGCAGCCGGACTCCTCGTTCCTGGTGACCAGCTCCCGCCACGGCGAGCCGAACTACCGCGACACCCGGAAGTTCGTGGCCAAGGTGAAGCAGCCGGCCCAGGTGTCGTCGATCATCCTGGACAGCGGCGGCCACAACTTCAACACGTGGCGCCGGGAGATCCCGGCGGCGCTGGAGTGGCTGAGCAGCCGGCTGAGCGAGAGCTGAGGCGCGCGGTCCCGGGGGGCCGTGACGAGCCCCGGCGTCACGGGGGCGCGGCTCCGCGAGCCGCGTACCCCCGGCCGGTTCAGATCCCGGCGGCTCCCGCCACGCTCTCGACCTCGAACTCCGCGCGCGGTACCGAGCGGCCGTCCGCGCCGACCGAGCGGCGCAGCGCCTCGTGGAGGCGGGCGGGCGTGAGCACGCCCAGGAACCGGCCCTCGCCCGCCTCGTCGATGACGGCGATCCAGCCCGCGTCGTGCTGGAGCATGGTGGCGAATGCCTGTTTGAGCGGGGCGCCGAGGGGAAGCCACGCCTCCATCCGGCGGGCGTGGTCGCGGACGGTGCCCTTGGAACCGGTGCGCGTCCCGTCGGCGGGAATCCAGCCGTGCAGACGCTCGTCGCCGTCCAGGACGACGGCCCAGCGGGCGCCCTCCGCGCGCAGCCGCTCGGTCGCGGTGGCCAGCGGGTCGTCGAGGTGGACGACCGGCGGGTGGTCGAGATCGCTCTCCTCGACGGGGGTGACCGAGAGCCGCTTGAGCCCCCGGTCGGCGCCGACGAAGTCCGCGACATAGCCGGTGGCGGGGGCGCCGAGCACGGTGGCGGGGGTGTCGAACTGCTCGATCGAGCCCTGCCCGTAGACGGCGATGCGGTCGCCGAGACGGACCGCTTCCTCGATGTCGTGGGTGACGAACAGCACGGTTTTGCGGACCTGTTCCTGGAGTTTCAGGAATTCGTTCTGGAGGTGCTCGCGCACCACGGGGTCCACCGCGCCGAAAGGCTCGTCCATCAGCAGGACCGGCGGGTCGGCAGCCAGCGCCCGTGCCACGCCGACGCGTTGGCGCTGGCCGCCGGAGAGCTGCTCGGGATAACGGTCGCCATAAACGGAAGGGTCGAGTCCGACCAGGTCGAGGAGTTCGGCGGCGCGGGCGCGGCCCTTTTGGCGTTTCCACCCCAGGAGATGGGGAACGGTGGCGGTGTTCTCCAGGACCGTCCTGTGCGGGAAGAGGCCCACTTGCTGGATCACATAGCCGATGCGGCGGCGCAGCTGGACGGGGTCGATGGCGGATATGTCGTCCCCGTCGAGGAATATCCGGCCCTCGGACGGTTCGATCAGCCGGTTCACCATCTTCATGGTGGTCGTCTTGCCGCAGCCCGACGGTCCGACGAGCGTGACCAGTTCACCCTCGGCGACCTCGAAGGAAAGGTCGTCGACGGCCGTGGTGCCGTCCGCATACCGCTTGGTGACGTGCTCGAAACGGATCATGGTTCCCCATTGTCGCGCGTGTTCTGTGAAGGACATGTTGCTGGAATACAACGGCTCCGGCGATTGTCAGTGGTCGAGGATAGGCTCGCCGGACATCAGTACGAGAAGGCGAACGGGAGGTGGGGGGACGGATGGCCGGACGGAACTGCCTGGTGACGAACGACTGGATCTGCGGGGAGTATCTCCGTTCCCGCAGCCAGGAGTTGACGGACGCGACGGTCCAGCACATCTGGATCACCGCGGTCTCGGTCGCGATCGGAGTGGCCGTTGCCTTCCCGCTGGCGCTCCTCGCGCGCCGCGGCCGGCACTTCGCCGGACCCGTCCTCGGGCTGACGACGGTGCTCTACACGGTGCCGTCGCTCGCGATGTTCTCGCTGCTGCTGCCCCTGTTCGGGCTCTCCGCCGCGCTGGTGGTCACCGGCCTCGTGCTGTATTCGCTGACCATCCTCGTACGCAACATCCTGGCGGGCCTCGAAGCGGTGCCCGAGGAGGCGAAGGAGGCGGCGCACGGCATGGGGTACGGGCCCGCCCGCCTGCTGTGGGAGGTCGAACTGCCGCTCGCGCTGCCCGCGCTGATGGCGGGGATACGCATCGCCACGGTGTCCACGATCGCGCTCACCACGGTCGGCTCGATCGTCGGGCGGGGCGGCCTCGGCAATCTCATCGAGGACGCGCTGCCGAGCTTCTTCAAGGCCCAGGTGCTGGCCGCCTCGGTCCTCTGCGTGCTGCTCGCGGTGGTCGCGGACCTGCTGCTGCTCGGCCTGCAACGGCTGCTGACGCCCTGGACCCGCATACGTGCCGCGCTCGGCCCGGCCGCGGCGGAGGCGGTCTGACATGGGAGTTCTCGGAGAAGCCTGGACCTGGCTCACCACCGGTGCCCACTGGTCCGGCGAGAGCGGGGTCGGCCACCGGCTCGGCGAGCACCTGTACGTGAGCGGCGTGGCGCTCGCCCTGTCCTGCGCCATCGCCCTGCCCGTCGCGCTGTACCTGGGCCACATCAGGAAGGGCGGCGCGCTCGCGGTCAACCTGGCCAATGTCGGCCGCGCGGTCCCCGTCTTCGCGGTGCTGGCCCTCTTCATGGTCTCGCCCCTGCGCAACGCGGGCTACATACCCACGATCACCGCCCTGGTGCTGTTCGCCGTGCCGCCGCTGCTGACCAACGCCTACGTCGGGATGACCGAGGTGGACCGTTCGGTGGCGGAGGCGGCGCGCGGGATGGGCATGTCGGGCGGCCAGCTCTTCCTGCGCGTCGAGCTCCCGCTGGCGTACCCGCTGATCATGACCGGGCTGCGGTCCGCCGCGGTCCAGGTCGTGGCCACCGCGACGATCGCGGCGATGGTCGGCCAGGGCGGCCTGGGCCGCATCATCACCGCGGGGTTCAACACGTACGACACCGCGCAGGTGGTGGCGGGCGCGCTGCTGGTGGCGGTGCTCGCCCTGCTGGTGGAGGGGGTTCTCGTGGCCGTCGACCGCCTGCTGTCCCCGCTGCGCCGCCGCCGGACCGCGTAGGACGCCTCCTGAGAAGTACCGGCTCGCCCCACCCGTAACTCTTGTCACATACGCACCACTTGTCGCATACGGCTTCGCCGCCGTGGACGGAGAAGAACATGACCAGGACCTCACGCATGGCCGGCGCCGTCATCGGCATCCTCGCGCTGGCGGGCTCGCTCGCCGCGTGCGGCGGAGACAGCCTGGAGAAGGACAAGGGCGCCCCCGCCGGGGACAAGGGCTCCGGCAAGAAGGGCTCGCTCGTCGTCGGCGCCGCCGCCTTCACCGAGTCCAAGGTGCTCGCCGAGCTGTACGCGCAGATCCTCGGCGACGCCGGGTACAGCACCTCGGTGACCACGGTGAAGAACCGCGAACTCTACGAACCCTCCCTGGAGAAGGGCGAGATCGACGTCGTCCCGGAATACGCGGCGACGATCGCGGAATTCCTCAACGCCAAGGCGAACGGCGCGAAGGCGGCCGAGTCGAAGCCGGTCGCCTCCGGCGACGCCGCCGCCACCGTGGCCGCCCTGAAGAAGCTCGCGGAGCCGCGCGGACTGAAGGTCCTTCCCGCCGGGAAGGCCGTCGACCAGAACGCGTTCGCGGTGACCAAGGAATTCGCCGCCAAGCACAAGCTGAAGACCCTTTCGGATCTCGGCGCGGCGAAGATCGGCGTCAAGGTCGCGGCCGGCGACGAGTGCGAGGTGCGCCCCTTCTGCGCACCCGGCCTCAAGAAGACGTACGGCATCGACGTCACCGGAATCGACCCCAAGGGCGTCGGCACCCCGCAGTCCAAGCAGGCGGTGAAGGACGGCAAGGACCAGCTCGTTCTCACCACGACCACCGACGCGGTGCTGGACACCTATGACCTGGTGTTCCTGGAGGACGACAAGAAGCTCCAGAACGCGGACAACGTCCTGCCGGTCCTCAACGCCAAGGACGCCGGGGCCCAGGACATAGCCGACGCACTCGGCAGGCTCACCGGCGCGCTCACCACCGAGGACCTCGCCCAGCTCAACCGCAAGGTCGACGCGGAGCGCGCCAAGCCCGCCGATGTGGCCCGCGAATATCTGCAGTCGAAGGGGCTGATCAAGAAGTAGAAAGGCCCTCCGGGAGGCGTCCGGAGAACGGATCGCGGGAGCCGCCGGGTAACTTGCCGGGCACAGATTGCCGGGCGGCTCCCCAAGTACGCCGCGCACACGGTAAATTTCGGGCCATGCCACGTGGACGCCATCGCCATTCGCCACCACTGCACAGAATCCTTCCGCCTTCGGCAGTCGCCGGAGCCTCGGTCGTCTGTGCCGCGGGAGCCTGGCTTTTGACCGAACCCATGGTCCTGCGCGCCCTGGTCGCCGCAGCGGCGGCCGCCGCCGTCACCGGCGCGGTCCTGATGCGCAGCTGGGACCGCGAGGCGGGCCGCCGCGTCGCCGAGCTGACGCGCGCCCGCGCCAGCGACGAGTGGCGTGCCGAGGAACGCGTGGCGGAGCTGGAAGCGGATCTGGAGGAGGCGCGCGAACTGCGCGCCCGCCTGGAGACGAAGCTGCGCCGCAAGCGCGTGGAGCTGGCCGGGCTGCGCGGCGAACACGCCGCGCTGCTGCGGCGGTACGCCAACGCGGAGACCGAGCGCGCCAGTGTCCTGGAGAGCCGGCGGCAGCTCGCGATCGAGGCCGCCGCGCCCGCCCGCGAACTGCCCGCCGCCCGCTCCACCCCCACCCCCGACGCGTACGCCCGCGCCGCCCGCGCGCTGGCCGACCTCCCGCGCAACGCGGCGCTCCAGAAGGCCCGCCGTATCGCCGACGAGGCCCGGCGGCGGGACCTCGCGGAGCGCGCCCGGGAGACGGAGGAGCGGCAGGGCAGGCACGCCGCCGCCGAGCCGTCCGGGACCGGAGCCGGCCAGGACCGCCGTCCGCAGGCCGCCCTGCCCGCGCCCCGGCCCGCCGCGCCCGTGCCCGCCGCGCGCCCGGTGCCGGCCGCCAGTGCGGTCGTCCCGTACGCGGCGTCCCGCCGGCACCTGGTGCCGCAGGGCAGTTTCGACTTCTTCGGTACGCAGAAGGCGGTGCCCGCGGCGATCGAGCGCGCCGCGCTGGAGTCCGTGCAGAACGAGGACCTGGCCGACGTCGTGGGCGAGGAGGCGCTCGCCGCGCACCGCTCGGACGCGTCGCAGGACCGCGCCGTCGGCAAGGTCATCGACCTCACCGCGCACGACGAGACGGAGCAGCTGGACGTCGCGGAGCTGCGCAGCGCGATCTCGTAACGCGCACGGCGACGGCGTACCGCACGAGGCAGCACGACGGCCGCCACCCGGAGTCCGGGTGGCGGCCGTCGCGTCGTTCCCGCGCGCCTACTTGTCGATGTCGCCGACGACGAAGAACAGCGAGCCCAGGATCGCGACCATGTCCGCGACCAGCGTGCCCGGCAGGAGTTCGGTGAGCGCCTGGATGTTGTTGAACGAGGCCGAGCGCAGCTTCAGCCGGTACGGGGTCTTCTCGCCCTTGGACACCAGGTAGTAGCCGTTGACGCCGAGCGGGTTCTCGGTCCAGGCGTAGGTGTGGCCCTCGGGGGCCTTGAGGACCTTGGGCAGCCGTTGGTTGACGGGGCCCGGCGCCAGGTCCGCCATCCGGTCCAGGCAGGCGTCCGCGAGGTCCAGCGCGTTGTGCGTCTGCTCCAGCAGGCACTCGAACCGGGCCAGGCAGTCGCCCTCGGTCCGGGTGACGACCTTCAGGGTGTCCCGCAGCTCCCCGTACGCGAGATACGGCTCGTCGCGCCGCAGGTCGAAGTCGACGCCGGAGGCGCGGGCGATCGGCCCCGACACCCCGTACGCGTGCACCGCCCCGGCCGACAGCACGCCGACGCCCCGGGTGCGGGCCCGGAAGATCTCGTTGCCGAGCACGAGTTCGTCGTACACGTCCATCCGGGAGCGGACCGAGGCGACGGCGTCCCGGGCGCGGCCCAGCCAGCCGGCCGGCAGGTCCTCCTTGAGGCCGCCCACCCGGTTGAACATGTAGTGCATCCGGCCGCCGGAGACCTCCTCCATCACGGCCTGCAGCTCCTCGCGCTCCCGGAACGCGTGGAACACCGGGGTGATCCCGCCCAGTTCCAGCGGGTACGAGCCGAGGAACATCAGGTGGTTGAGGACCCGGTTCAGCTCGGCGAGCAGGGTGCGGGTCCAGACGGCGCGCTCGGGGACCTCCATGCCGAGCATGCGCTCGACGGCCATCACGACGCCCAGCTCGTTGGAGAACGCGGAGAGCCAGTCGTGGCGGTTGGCGAGCATGATGATCTGGCGGTAGTCACGGGCCTCGAACAGCTTCTCCGCGCCGCGGTGCATATAGCCGACGACCGGTTCGGCGTGCTGGACGCGTTCGCCGTCCAGGACGATGCGGAGTCGGAGCACGCCGTGGGTGGAGGGGTGCTGGGGGCCGATGTTGAGCACCATGTCGGTGCTTTCGGCCGCGCCGCCGATGCCGATGGTCGTCTCCGTCATGTGCTCAGTATCGCGTGCCGCGCCGTTGCTCGGGGCGCTGCCCCGGACCCCGCTCCTCAATCGCCGGAGGGGCTCAGAATTTCCGTTGCTCCAGCCAGCCGAAGTCGCCCAGGCCGCCTCTTGCCGTGAGTTCCGCCGCCTCGCCCGCCGAGGACAGGGCGCGGAGGTACGCGGGCGGGTTGGCCGACGCCAGGGTGAGGGGCGGGCGTTCGCCCGTGATGCCGAGGCCCGCCAGGGCCTCGCGCTGGGTGCGCAGTTCCGCGTCCGGCCCGCCCGCCGCCGCGCACGCGTCCAGCGCCACGTGCGCCGTCAGGTCGCAGCTCCCGTCCGGCACCGGCCGCACCTCGCGCCCGGCCCGGAAACCGGTGAGCGTGCCGTACGGCGGGCGCTGTCCGCGTCCGTGCGCGTAGTCCACCGCCACCGCGAGCCCGGCGGACAGGGACGACACCGCGTCCGCCCACGCCTCGTCGCGCGGGCGGCCGATCTCCGCCCGGCTGCCCGGACCCGCCGACGGCCACCAGCGGCGCAGCCACGCCGCGTCCGCGCCGGTCACCGGTGCGCCCAGCCGCTCCGCGCCGTCGGAAGTCCGCACCTCCACGTACCGTTCGACGCCCTCGGCGTCCGTCTCCGCCACGGACAGCGGCACGTTGTCCAGCCACTCGTTGGCGAACAGCAGCCCGCGCGTCCCGCGCGGCGGCTCGGCGCACCACTCCACCCCGGGGTCCAGGCCCTCCGGGCGGGCGGCGAGCTCCACGGCGTACGCCCGTACGGTGAGGCCGGCGCCGCCCTCGGCGGGCAGTGCCGCGAGCACGCCGGTCACCAGTTCCCCGCGCCCGGCGGCCATGTCGACCAGGTCCACGTCCGCGGTGCCCAGCTCCGCCGCCGTACGGACCAGCAGCCGGGCGACCGCCGAGGCGAACAGCGGGGAGGCGTGCACCGAGGTGCGGAAGTGGCCCGCGGGGCCCTCGGGGCGCAGGTAGAAGCCCCCGTCGCCGTAGAGCGCGGCCTCGGCCGCCTCCCGCCACTCGCGCCACTCATCCATCACGTTTCCCAGTCTCCACCTTGGGGAGTACGGTCCCAGGACCCGGATCGACCCTTCGGCTGACCCGGCACCCCCTCGTCCTTCCCTACGCTGGGTTACGTGCAGCGCCTCTACGATTTCATCCGCAGACACCCGACGGGCGTCGACAGCTTCTGGGCTGTCTTCCTCCTCGGGCTCTCCGGCATGACCATCGTGGTCGGCGACGTCGGGCACGGCGGGCGTCTCGAACGCATCGCGATCGTGCCGATCGTCATCGGTCTCTGCCTCGTCGTCGCCCTGCGCCGGCGCGCGCCGGAGAAGATGCTGCTGCTCGCCATCGCGATGGGCGTCCTCCAGCTGCTCTTCGGTGTCCGGCCGACCGTCGCGAACTTCGCCATGCTCGTGATCACCTTCACGGTGGCCACCGTCGGTGAGCGCTGGGCCTCCCGGCTCGCCCTGGCGTGCAGCCTGACCGCGGCCACGCTCTCCCAGCTCCGCTGGCCGAACGAGGATGAGCCGTCGCGCAGCTGGGCGCAGGCCGTGTTCGTCGTCGTCGTGATGACCGTGCCGTTCGTGCTGGCCTGGGTGCTCGGCGACTCGATGCGGACCCGGCGGGCCTACTTCGACCAGCTGGAGGAGCGGGCGGCCCGGCTGGAGCGGGAGCGGGAGGCCCAGTCGAAGGTCGCGGTGGCGGCCGAGCGGGCCCGGATCGCCCGCGAGCTCCACGACGTCGTCGCGCACAACGTCTCGGTGATGGTGGTGCAGGCCGACGGGGCCGCCTACGTCATGGACGCGGCGCCGGACCAGGCCCGGCAGGCCCTGGAGACCATCTCCGGCACCGGCCGGCAGGCGCTCGCGGAGATGCGGCGGCTGCTCGGGGTGCTGCGGACGGGGGACGCGCAGGAGAGCGGGGAGTACGTCCCGCAGCCCGACGTCGAGCAGATCGAGGAGCTGATCGACCAGGTCAGGGCGGCCGGTCTGGCGGTGGACTTCAAGGTCGAGGGGACCGCCCGCCCGTTGCCCAGCGGCGTCGAGCTGACCGCGTACCGCATCGTGCAGGAGGCGCTGACCAACACGCGCAAGCACGGCGGCCCGCAGGCCGGGGCCAGTGTGCGGCTGGTCTACTTCGACGACGGGCTCGGCCTGCTGGTCGAGGACGACGGCCGGGGCGCCGCGCACGAGCTGTACGAGGACGGGGGCGCCGACGGCGCCGGCCACGGCATGATCGGCATGCGGGAACGGGTCGGCATGGTCGGCGGCACACTGGACGCCGGACCGCGCCCCGGCGGAGGATTCCGGATCAGCGCACTGCTGCCGCTCAAGGCCGCGGACCACTGATGAGCCGGCCACAGACGAATGAGGAGAGACACGACCCCCATGGCGATCCGCGTGATGCTCGTCGACGACCAGGCGCTGCTGCGCACCGGCTTCCGGATGGTGCTGGCGGCACAGCCCGACATGGAGGTGGTCGCCGAGGCCGGTGACGGCGCGGAGGCGATCGAGATCCTGCGCTCCACCGCCGTGGACGTGGTGCTGATGGACGTCCGTATGCCGAGGCTGGACGGGGTCGAGGCCACCAGCCGCATCTGTGCGCAGCCGGACCCGCCGAAGGTGCTGATCCTGACGACGTTCGACCTCGACGAGTACGCGTTCTCCGGGCTCAAGGCCGGGGCCAGCGGCTTCATGCTGAAGGACGTGCCGCCGGGCGAGCTGCTGGCCGCGATCCGCTCCGTGCACAGCGGGGACGCGGTCGTCGCCCCGTCCACCACCCGCCGGCTGCTCGACCGGTTCTCGCCGATGCTGCCCAGCGGTACGCCGGAACCGCAGCACAAGGACGTCGCCAAGCTCACCGAACGCGAGCGCGAGGTGATGCTGCTGGTCGCCCAGGGCCTGTCGAACGGCGAGATCGCGGGCCGCCTGGTGCTCTCCGAGGCCACCGTGAAGACGCACGTCGGCCGCATCCTGACCAAGCTTGCCCTGCGCGACCGGGTGCAGGTCGTCGTCCTCGCGTACGAGACGGGCCTGGTGCGCGCCGGCGGCGCGGGCTGAGACGCCGCCCGTTCAGCGCAGGATCCCCTCCAGGAAGTCGCTGCCGAGCCGGGCCACCACCGTCAGGTCCAGCTGGTGCAGGACGTACCGCCCCCGCCGCCGGGTCGTGACGAGACCGGCCTTCTTGAGCACCGCGAGATGGCGGGAGACCTCGGGCGGGGTGATCCCGTTCGTGTCGGCGAGTTCGCCGGTGGTGTACGGGGAACGCGCGATGTTCCGGCACAGCCGCATCCGCATCGGGTGCGCCAGCGCCTCCAGCCGCAGCTGGAGCAGCTCCACCGAGGCGGGCGTGGGCAGCTCCGGCCGGTGCACCGGGTAGTGGATCACCGGTCGCCAGCCCGGGGCGTGCAGCACCATCAGATGCGGCCAGCCGAAGCTGGTCGGGATCAGGGTGAGCCCGGGGCCGACGGCGGGGTCCGTCGCGGTGGTCGCCCCCTCGGCCAGCTTGTCGACGCTGATCCGGCCGCCGTCCGCGTCGAGGGTGAGCGCGGGCGAGACCGCCCGTATCGCCTCGGCGAGCCCCTTGCGCCGCAGCAGGTCCGTCTTGTGCCGCGCGTCCGCCACCAGCTGGATGCGCGTCCGCTCCCAGGTGTCCGCGAAGAACGCCTGGTCGCAGTCCTCGAACAGGCGGCGCAGCCAGCGCCGTACCGGAGCGGGGTCGGCCAGCAGCCGCTTGGTGAAGTCCACCTGGCGCGGGCCGCGCGCCGCCGCCATGTCCAGCGCTCGGGCACGCGCCTCCGCGTTGCGCAGCGGGGAGGCCGCGCCGGTCCCGTAGAACGCGGCGCAGGTGAACTCCAGGGCGGCGGAGACGAACCGGTCGTCGTCGAGACGGTCCAGGATGTCCAGCTCGGCGGCGAGGCTGTCGCCCGGCATGCCGTCGCCGCCGACGGCCCCGGCGGACGGCATGAAGATGTCCGAGAAGGTGTTCCGCCACAGGAACTCCGCCTCGTGCAGCCGGTCGGCGAGGTCGGGTTCCAGGGCCGTGGTGGTGGCCGTCGCCCAGCCGTGCAGGCCCGGGTGGTGCCCCGGCTCGGAGAGCGCGTGCAGGGCCACCCCCAGCTCGGTGAGGGGGGAGGTCCGGAAGACGATGAGACCGGGGTCGAGCCCCGCGATGTCGATGGAGACGCTCACCCGTCCATGGTGCCGGGTGGGTACGACAGTCCGGACGCGGATTGACGGCGGCCGTCAATCCGCGTCCGCGCGGACCGTACGGGGCCCGTCCGCCTCAGCCCTTCACCGGCACCCGTTCCAGGAACGCGGCCACCGCGTCCCGGACGTCCCCGGCTGTCCACTCCAGGCCGGCCTCCGTCACGGTCACCTCCGTGAACGCCGTCCCGGGCGCGCCCGAGTCCGGCGTGAACCAGCGGCGGAAGAGCACCGTGCCCGTCTCCTCCGCCTGCCGCACCGACGCCTCCGTCAGCACGTCCGCGTCGTACGGCAGCCACACCTGGAACTGGTGGGTGTGGGGCGGCTCCGGACGCACCCGGAACCAGCCCGCGCCGGCCGCCTCGAACCCCTCGGCCAGCGCGGCGGCGACCACCTTGGCGTGGGCCACGTACGCGGGCAGTTTCGGCAGCTCGCGGTCCAGCCCCGCCAGGGCCGCCACTGCCGCCGGGAACTGCTGGTAGGGCAGGCCGCCGTACCGGTGCCGCCAGACGCGGGCCTCCTCGACCAGCGAGGCGGAACCGGCGAGCACGGCACCCGAGATCCCGCCGACGGACTTGTAGAACGACACGTACACGCTGTCCGCGAGCGCGGCGATCTCCGGCAGCCCGCGGCCGAAACGGGTGGCGCACTCCCACAGCCGGGCCCCGTCGAAGTGGACCACCGCGTCGCGTTCGCGCGCCGCGGCCACCACCGCCTCCAGCTCCTCCCAGGTGGGCAGCACGAAACCGGCGTCCCGCAGCGGCAGCTCCAGCATCAGCGTGCCGAACGGCTCCGGGAAGTCGCGGATCTCCTCCGCGGTGGGCAGCCTCGGGTCGGACGTCGGGTGAACCGTGCGCAGCCCGCTCACCGCCCCCAGCGCGCCGCCCTCGTGCACCTCCGGGTGGGCGAGCGGGTGCAGGGCGACGGTGGCGTTGCCGGTGCGGCCGGCCCAGCAGCGCAGCGCGACCTGCTGGGCCATCGTCCCGGTCGGGAAGAACGCGGCGGCCTCGGTGCCCAGCAGCCCGGCGACCCGCCGCTCCAGCTCGCCGACGACGCCGTTCCCGTAGATGTCCGCGGGCAGGCCGAGACCGGTCACCGTCCCGGCGTCCGCCGTCAGGGCGGCCAGCTGCTCGCCGAGCGTGCGGTCCTGGGGGAGGCGGGACAGGATGCGTCCGGCCCGCCGCCACGCGGTGAGACGGCGCAGCCGCTGGGCCTCCTCGCCGTCCTCCGGCTCCGTGGCCGCGCCGGCCGCCTCATCCGTCACCTGCGTGTTCATGTCTGCCATGGGACGATCATCACGCAGAACGCCGGGCCCGCCCACACGGTTTTCGGCGCCCGCCGCGTGCGGTATCCACAGCCTGTGGACAGCCGGGAGGACGAGGCGAGCGCTGGCGTAGCATGCAGAGGAATCGTCCGGTACCCCCCGCGGACTGGAACGGAAGGCCCGCAGTGTGAACGCAACAGCTCCCAAGGACCCGCTCGACGCGAGGGACCGCCCCGCCCGGCTCACCGTCGGCGTGGTGGGGGCGGGCCGCGTCGGCCCCGCCCTGGCCGCGTCCCTCGCCCTCGCCGGACACCGCCCGGTCGCCGTCTCGGGTGTCTCCGACGCCTCGGTGCGGCGCGCGGCCGACCTGCTCCCCGACGTCCCCCTCGTCCCACCCGCCGATGTCCTCGCACGCGCCGAGCTGGTCCTGCTGACCGTCCCCGACGACGCCCTCCCCGGGCTCGTCGAAGGGCTGGCCGAGACCGGCGCCGTCCGCCCCGGACAGCTCCTCGTCCACACCTCGGGGCGGTACGGGACGAAGGTGCTGGACCCCGCGCGGCAGGCCGGCGCCCTGCCGCTCGCCCTGCACCCGGCGATGACGTTCACCGGTACCTCCGTGGACGTCCAGCGGCTGGCCGGCTGCTCCTTCGGGGTCACCGCGCCCGACGAGCTGAGGCTCGCTGCCGAGGCGCTGGTGATCGAGATGGGCGGCGAGCCGGAGTGGGTCGCGGAGGAGTCCCGTCCGCTCTACCACGCGGCCCTCGCGCTCGGCGCGAACCACCTGGTCACGCTGGTCGCCCAGTCGATGGAGCTGCTGCGCACCGCCGGGGTCACTGCCCCCGACCGGATGCTCGGCCCCCTGCTCGGCGCCGCCCTGGACAACGCCCTGCGCTCCGGCGACGCGGCGCTCACCGGCCCGGTCGCCCGCGGCGACGCCGGCACGGTCGCCGCGCACATCGGCGAGCTGCGCACCCACGCCCCGCAGGCGGTCGCCGGTTACGTCGCGATGGCCCGCGCCACGGCGGACCGCGCCCTCGCCCACGGCCTGCTCAAGCCGGAGCTGGCCGAGGACCTGCTCGACGTCCTGGCGGACGGCGGCACCGGCCCGGCCCGCCCAGGCCCGGACGGCGGCCCGAACCCTCCCGGTGACACCGGCGGCGGACCGGAGGAGTCCCGATGACCGCGACCACATCCGTTCCGGCCCTGCTGAACACGGCCGCCGAGCTGCACGCGTACGCCCCCGAGGGGCGGCGGGCCGTCGTCATGACGATGGGCGCCCTCCACGAGGGCCACGCCTCCCTGATCCGCGCCGCCCGCGCCCACGCGGGCCCGGCCGGGCAGGTCGTCGTCACCGTCTTCGTCAACCCGCTCCAGTTCGGTGAGGCCGCCGACCTCGACCGCTACCCGCGCACGCTCGAAGCCGATCTCTCGGTGGCCGGAGCGGCGGGCGCCGACGTGGTCTTCGCGCCCTCCGTCGACGAGGTCTACCCGGGCGGCGAGCCGCAGGTCCGGATCTCGGCGGGCCCGATGGGCGAGCGGCTGGAGGGGGCCTCGCGCCCCGGCCACTTCGACGGCATGCTCACCGTCGTCGCCAAGCTGCTCCACCTCACCCGCCCCGACACCGCGTTCTTCGGGCAGAAGGACGCCCAGCAGCTGGCCCTGATCCGGCGCATGGCGCGCGATCTGAACTTCCCGGTGGAGATCGTCGGCGTCGAGACGGTCCGGGAGCCGGACGGCCTCGCGCTCTCCAGCCGCAACCGCTTCCTCGACGCCCACGAGCGCCGCACCGCGCTCGCCCTGTCGAGGGCCCTGTTCGCGGCCCGCGACCGCCTCGCCGCCCAGCAGGCGCTGCACGCCCGCGCCCAGGCCACCGGGGCGACCGAGGACCGGGCCGCCGGGCTCAACCGGCTCGGCGAGGCCCGTCTCGCGGCCGACGCCCAGGCGGTGGCCCGCGCCCGCCCGGACGCCGGACCCGCCGCCGTGCGCGCCGCCGCCCGTGCGGTCCTGGAGGACGCGGGCGCCGCGAGCCCGCCGCTCGACCTGGACTACGTGGCGCTCGTGGACCCGGCCGACTTCACCGAGGTTCCCGACGACCGGACGTCCGGCGAGGCGATCCTGGCCGTCGCCGCCCGGGTCGGCGCCACCCGCCTCATCGACAACATCCCCCTCACCTTCGGATTCGGAGCGACATCGTGACCGGAATACGGCTGACCGCCCCCGCGCCCGGCTGGTCCATCGACGCCGATGTCGTGGTCGTCGGCTCCGGAGTCGCCGGGCTCACCACCGCGCTGCGCTGTGCGGCGGCGGGCCTCGCCACCGTCGTCGTGACCAAGGCCCGCCTGGACGCCGGCTCCACCCGCTGGGCCCAGGGCGGTATCGCCGCGGCGCTCGGCGAGGGCGACACCCCCGAACAGCACCTGGACGACACCCTGGTCGCCGGTGTCGGCCTCTGTGACGAGGCCGCTGTGCGGACCCTGGTCACCGAGGGCCCCGGTGCGGTGCGCCGCCTCATGGGGACCGGCGCCCGTTTCGACACCGCCGAGGACGGCTCCGTCGCGCTGACCCGCGAGGGCGGCCACCACCGTAGCCGTATCGTCCACGCGGGCGGCGACGCGACCGGCGCCGAGGTCTCCCGCGCCCTGGTGGAGGCGGTCCGCGCGGCCGCCCTGCACACCGTCGAGAACGCCCTCGTGCTCGACCTCCTCACCGACGCCGAAGGCCGTACCGCCGGTGTCACCCTGCACGTCATGGGCGAGGGCCAGCACGACGGGGTCGGCGCGGTCAACGCCCCGGCCGTCGTCCTGGCCACCGGCGGCATGGGCCAGGTCTTCGCCGCCACGACCAACCCCTCGGTCTCCACCGGCGACGGCGTGGCGCTGGCGCTGCGGGCCGGCGCGGAGGTGGCGGACCTCGAATTCGTCCAGTTCCACCCCACCGTCCTCTTCCTCGGCGCCGGCTCCGAGGGCCAGCAGCCGCTGGTCTCGGAAGCGGTACGGGGCGAGGGCGCCCACCTCGTCGACGCGCACGGGACGCGCTTCATGCTCGGGCAGCACGAACTGGCGGAGCTGGCCCCGCGCGACATCGTCGCCAAGGCCATCACCCGCCAGATGCAGCTGCACGGCACCGAGCACATGTATCTGGACGCCCGCCACTTCGGCGCCGAGATGTGGGAGCGGCGCTTCCCGACCATCCTGGCCGCCTGCCGGGACCACGGCATCGACCCGGTCACCGAACCGATCCCGGTGGCACCGGCCGCGCACTACGCCTCCGGCGGCATCCGCACCGACCTGCGGGGCCGTACGACCGTGCCCGGCCTGTACGCCTGCGGCGAGGTCGCCTGCACCGGGGTGCACGGGGCCAACCGCCTCGCGTCCAACTCGCTGCTCGAAGGGCTCGTCTTCGCCGAGCGCATCGCCGCCGACATCGTCGCCGACCGCCCCCGCGCGGGCGAGGCCGTCGACCAGGAGCCGGTGCTCTCCCCGCTCCTGGCCCCCGAGACCCGGACCACGATCCAGCGGATCATGACGCGCGGCGCGGGGGTCCTGCGCTCCGCCGCGAGTCTCACCACGGCCGCCGACGAACTGGAGGACCTGCACCGCAGCGCCTACCTGAAGGCCGGGGCCGCCGAGCCGAAGACCGCGGAGCCCGGGGTCGAGGCGTGGGAGGCCACCAACCTGCTGCTGGTCTCCCGGGTCCTGGTCGCCGCCGCCCGGCAGCGCGAGGAGACCCGCGGCTGCCACTGGCGCGAGGACCGGCCCGAGCGCGACGACGCGCACTGGCGCCGCCACCTCGTCGTACGGCTCGACTCCGACCGGAGCCTCGTCCTCCGTCGGACGGATACCGAGGCGTTCGGGCCCGTGGACGCGCCCGGGGCAGCAGACTGCGCAGCGACGAGCACCACCCACCCCACTCCCGAGGAGCCGTAACCGTGAGCACGCCCGAAGAGAATCCGCGCCCCACTCCCGTGGACGTACCGCTGATCCGGGTCGGCGCGCCCGCACCCGCCGCGGGCGGCTGCGGCGACGGCTGCGGCTGCGGCGGCGAGGAGGAGTTCGAGGAGTGCGGGCTCGACCCCGCGCTCGCCCAGCTCCTCGCCGACTCCGGCCTGGACCCCATCCAGGTCGAGGACATCGCACACCTGGCCATCGCGGAGGACCTGGACGGCGGGGTGGACGTCACGACCGTCGCCACCGTCGCCGAGGACGCCATGGCCACCGGTGACTTCACCGCCCGCGAGGCCGGTGTGGTGGCGGGTCTGCGCGTGGCGGAGGCGGTCCTGTCGATCGTCTGCACCTCCGAGTTCGAGGTCGAGCGGCACGTCGAGGACGGCGACCGCGTCGTTCCCGGCCAGAAGCTGCTGACCGTCACCACCCGCACCCGCGACCTGCTCACCGGCGAGCGCAGCGCCCTCAACCTGCTCTGCCGGCTCTCCGGGATCGCCACCGCGACCCGCGCCTGGGCCGATGTGCTGGAGGGTACGAAGGCCGAGGTCCGCGACACCCGCAAGACGACCCCGGGCCTGCGCGCCCTGGAGAAGTACGCGGTGCGCTGCGGCGGCGGCGTCAACCACCGGTTCTCGCTGTCCGACGCCGCGCTCGTCAAGGACAACCACGTCATCGCGGCGGGCGGGGTCGCCGAGGCGTTCAAGCGGGTCAGGGAGGAGTTCCCGGACCTGGCGATCGAGGTCGAGGTCGACACGCCGGCCCAGCTCACCGAGGTGCTGGACGCGGGCGCGGACCTGATCCTGCTGGACAACTTCACCCCGGCCGAGACCGCCGACGCGGTCGCCCTGACCGGCGGTCGCGCGGTCCTGGAGTCCTCCGGCCGGCTCACCCTCGACTCGGCCCGCGCCTACGCGGAGGCCGGCGTGGACTACCTGGCGGTCGGCGCGCTGACCCACTCCTCGCCGATCCTCGACATCGGCCTGGACTTCCGCGACACCGACGGGGCCGGCGCCTGATGCTGCTCACCATCGACGTCGGGAACACCCACACCGTCCTCGGCCTGTTCGACGGCGAGGAGATCGTCGAGCACTGGCGGATCTCCACCGACGCCCGCCGCACGGCCGACGAGCTCGCGGTGCTGCTCCAGGGCCTGATGGGCATGCACCCGCTGCTCGGCATGGAGCTGGGCGACGGCATCGAGGGCATCGCGATCTGCTCCACGGTCCCGGCCGTGCTGCACGAGCTGCGCGAGGTGACCCGCCGCTACTACGGCGACGTCCCCGCCGTGCTCGTGGAGCCGGGCATCAAGACCGGGGTGCCGATCCTGATGGACAACCCGAAGGAGGTCGGCGCGGACCGCATCATCAACGCGGTCGCCGCCGTCGACCTGTACGGAGGTCCGGCCATCGTCGTCGACTTCGGCACGGCCACCACCTTCGACGCGGTCTCGGCCCGGGGCGAGTACACCGGCGGCGTCATCTCGCCCGGGATCGAGATCTCGGTCGAGGCGCTGGGCGTCAAGGGCGCCCAGCTGCGCAAGATCGAGCTGGCCCGGCCGCGCAGCGTCATCGGCAAGAACACCGTCGAGGCCATGCAGGCGGGCATCATCTACGGCTTCGCCGGCCAGGTCGACGGGGTCGTGGAGCGGATGAAGAAGGAGCTGGCGGCCGACCCGGACGACGTCACCGTCATCGCGACCGGCGGCCTTGCTCCGATGGTGCTGGGCGAGTCCTCCGTCATCGACGAGCACGAACCCTGGCTGACCCTCATCGGACTGCGCCTGGTGTACGAGCGCAACGTGTCCCGGTTGTAGCGAACCGGCCCTGACCGGCGGTTCCCCGCGCGGCGGCTCCCCGGAGCCGCCGCGCCATCGACGACCAGTTAAGCGGATTTTGTCCCTTTAGCACGTATTGTCGCGTCATGCCCACGCCCTACGGATCACGCGGCGGTATGGCGTTCAGCGCGGACGAGCTGCGAGTGCTCCGACGCGCCCTCGCCTTCGCCCTGCACCCCGCGCCCCTGCCCGACGAGGATGTCCAGGACTGCCTGCGGCTGGCGGGCTCCGTGGACGAGGCGGTCGACGAGGCCGGACGGCTGCGCGCCTTCCTCCTCGCCGACCTCGCCCGCTACCGCGACGCCCTCCCCGGCTCCCTCACCGGCTACCTGGAACTCCTCCAGGACGCCCTGGCCGCCGGATACGACCCCCGCCCCGAGGATTTGGCCGCGCTGCGCGCCCTGCGCGGCGGCCCCCTCGCCGCAGCCCTCCTGGAGCGCTGCCGGACGATCGCGGAGCGCTCGGTGCGCGCCCGGCTCGCCGGACGGGCCGTGCACGCCACCGCCCCGGCACCCCGCAGCCGGCTGACCGCGCTGCCCGGCGGGCGCGCCGCCGAACCGGACAAGCCGAAGGCCCCGCCGGCCCCGGCCCGCCCCGTACCGCCGTCCGAGCGGCCGGCCCCGAAGCCCTCGGAGGTCTTCCCGCCGCGCCGGCCCGTCCCGCAGCCCCCGCAGCGCGCCGCGGGGTAGGGCCTCTCGGGGGGCCCGGGAGCGGCTCGCTACTCTGGACGGCATGGACTACGTATCCGCGCTCGTGCCCCCCGTGGTGATGGCCGCCTTCTTCATCGGCCTGGTCGTGACGATCGTCAAGAGCCAGGGCGGTCCCAACAAGGCCAAGGAGGACGCGGCCGTGGACGCGGCGATCAGCCGCGCCGAGTCGGTCCACCAGACCCCGCGCGCCGAAGGGGCCTGACCCTCCCGAGGCGCGTCACGGCGCACCCGCGTACGAAAGGGCGTGCGGCTCCCGAGGAGCCGTACGCCCTTTTGCTGTGTAAATAGCTACGCATTCCAGACATCTGGCACTAAGGTGACGCTGTGCCCCGTCAATTGGGAGAGCTTGAGGACGCCGTGATGACACGGGTCTGGGAATGGAACCGTCCGGTCACTGTGCGGGAAGTCCTGGAGGACCTTCAGCAGGAGCGGTCCATCGCCTACACCACCGTCATGACGGTAATGGACAATCTCCATCAGAAGGGCTGGGTCCGCCGCGAAGTGGAGGGCCGCGCATATCGATATACGGCCGTCTCCACCCGTGCCGCATACGCCGCCGCCCTGATGAACGAAGCCTGGTCGCGCAGCGACAACCCGGCGGCGGCGCTGGTCGCGTTCTTCGGGATGATGTCGGCCGAGCAGCGCGAGGCTCTGCGGGACGCGATGCGGATCGTTCTGCCCACTCTTCCCGAGGACGGCGCTGAGCCCGCCGCCGAAGCCGCGGAAGCGGCCGATGACGCGGGACCGCAGTCCGGGCGATAGCGTCTGTGTATGTCCTCAGAGCTTCCGCAAACCGATTTGCAGACCGAACCGTCGGTTATAAACATGGCCATCACCGTCCGGCGCGCACGGACGAGCGATGTGCCGGCCGTCCGCCGTCTCCTCGACGGCTACGTGCGCGAAGGCATCCTCCTCGACAAAGCCACGGTGACGCTTTACGAGGACATCCAGGAGTTCTGGATCGCCGAACGGGACGAGGACGCCTCGGTCGTCGGCTGCGGCGCACTGCACGTGATGTGGGAAGACCTGGCCGAAGTCCGTACGCTCGCCGTCGACCACGGCATCAAGGGCGCCGGCGTGGGGCACCAAGTCCTCGACAAGCTGCTGCGGACCGCCCGCTGGCTCGGCGTCCGCCGGGTTTTCTGCCTCACCTTCGAAGTCGACTTCTTCGCGAAGCACGGCTTCGTGGAGATCGGCGAGACGCCGGTCGACGGAGATGTCTACAGCGAGCTGCTGCGTTCCTATGACGAGGGTGTCGCGGAGTTCCTGGGTCTCGAACGAGTGAAGCCGAACACCTTGGGCAACAGCCGGATGCTTCTGCACCTGTGACCGCGGGAAGAAGCGCGATCCCTATGTCCGAATCGCGCACGTTTCCCGTCCTGTTGCGCCGCTGAACCTCTCCCGGGGGTTTGTGTTTTCCGGGGAAAAGCGGTTTCCTTTCCGCGTACTCCATTTTCGATGAAAGGAAATCCGGTGGCACAGAAGGTTCAGGTCCTTCTTGTTGACGACCTCGACGGTGGCGAGGCGGACGAGACGGTGACGTTCGCGCTGGATGGCAAGTCCTACGAGATCGACCTCACCACCAGCAACGCGGACAAGCTGCGTTCCCTTCTCGAGCCCTACGCGAAGAACGGCCGGCGTACCGGTGGCCGCGCGGCGTCGGGACGCGGCAAGGGCCGCGCCGTCTCCGGTGGCAACAAGGACACCGCCGAGATCCGTAAGTGGGCCCGCGAGAACGGCCACAATGTGAATGACCGCGGCCGCGTTCCGGCGGAGATCCGCGAGGCTTACGAGAAGGCCAACGGCTGACCCGCGGGCTCATCGGGGAAACCGCCCGCCCGGGCGCGCGTCAGCCGGGCGCGGTGGCATTCCGTCGCCACGGCGTCCACGAGCCGGACGAGGTCGGGAGCATCCCCACCCCTGCTCCCGAAGCCGGAGAAGGCCGGGAGAACCGGCGCTTCGTCCTGTTCCCGTGACGGCCCGGGGGGCCGCAGCCAGGTGGCGGCCCCCGGCTCCACCGGCCGGCCCGGCGGCGGCGGTGCGGTGATCCTGCCCCCCGCGCCCAGACCGGTCAGCGTGAGCGCGACCCCGCCCCACTCCAGCCAGTCGAGCAGCCCCGGCAGCTCCTCCGCGCTCCCCGGCGCCACCAGCAGGCTCATCCGCAGCCCCATGAGCGCCACCGGCCCCGTACGGCCCACCCGCCGCAGCGCGGCGTGTCCGGCGGCGGCGGGGACGACGAGCGCGTCGAACCGCAGCCCGGTCAGCAGCCGCACCGGCGAACCGCCCGCCGTGGCCCAGCCGAGCTCCCGCTCGTACCACCCGCCCCAGGGCCCGCCCGGGGCATCACCGCCCCGCTCGACGGACGGCGGGACGCGGGGCGGCGGGACAGTGGGGGCCATGTCGCAACAACCCCCGATCCGCCCCCGGAGTTACGCAGTGCTTACGTGCGAACGCATAGGGTGTCCGGGTTGGGGGCGTACGGGCGCATTCAGGAGTACGAAGATGTTCGCCCGTAGCGGAGGGAACCCGCGTACGCCGCATGGACTGTCTGTAATTGCGGGTAAGACATCCCTAGTGGGGAGGGGCGACACGCACGCCATGCCTGTCTCACGTTCGCCATCGGCGTACTGGCGAGTGGGGTATTGGCCTGGCCTGCGGGAACATCGTCTCGCACCATCGGGTTGGAGGAGTTGTCGGCGTTCGGGGCGGAGGAACCGCCAGGAAGCAAGGCCGGGTGTCGGCAGTTGAAATGAGCGGTCCCCGCTTGCGGGACTAAGCTGCGGAAGGACAGGGAGGGGACCGACCCCTTACTGCCTGACCGCTCTGAGGAGCGATTAACGATGTTCGAGAGGTTCACCGACCGCGCGCGGCGGGTTGTCGTCCTGGCTCAGGAAGAAGCCCGGATGCTCAACCACAACTACATCGGCACCGAGCACATCCTCCTGGGCCTGATCCACGAGGGTGAGGGTGTCGCCGCTAAGGCCCTGGAGAGCCTCGGGATTTCGCTCGAGGCGGTCCGCCAGCAGGTGGAGGAGATCATCGGTCAGGGCCAGCAGGCCCCGTCCGGCCACATCCCCTTCACGCCCCGAGCCAAGAAGGTCCTGGAGCTGTCGCTCCGCGAGGCCCTCCAGCTCGGCCACAACTACATCGGCACGGAGCACATCCTGCTCGGCCTCATCCGCGAGGGCGAGGGCGTCGCCGCCCAGGTCCTCGTGAAGCTGGGCGCCGACCTGAACCGGGTGCGCCAGCAGGTCATCCAGCTGCTGTCCGGCTACTCGGGCGGCAAGGAGGCGGCCACCGCCGGCGGCCCCGCGGAGGGCACGCCCTCCACATCGCTGGTGCTCGACCAGTTCGGCCGCAACCTCACGCAGGCCGCTCGCGAATCCAAGCTCGACCCGGTCATCGGGCGCGAGAAGGAGATCGAGCGGGTCATGCAGGTGCTCTCCCGCCGTACGAAGAACAACCCGGTCCTCATCGGCGAGCCCGGCGTCGGCAAGACGGCGGTCGTCGAGGGCCTGGCGCAGGCCATCGTCAAGGGCGAGGTGCCCGAGACCCTCAAGGACAAGCACCTCTACACCCTGGACCTCGGCGCGCTGGTCGCCGGCTCCCGCTACCGCGGTGACTTCGAGGAGCGCCTGAAGAAGGTCCTCAAGGAGATCCGCACCCGCGGCGACATCATCCTGTTCATCGACGAGCTCCACACCCTGGTGGGTGCGGGCGCCGCCGAGGGCGCGATCGACGCCGCGAGCATCCTCAAGCCCATGCTGGCGCGAGGCGAGCTGCAGACCATCGGTGCCACCACGCTCGACGAGTACCGCAAGCACCTGGAGAAGGACGCCGCTCTCGAGCGCCGCTTCCAGCCCATCCAGGTCGCGGAGCCGTCGCTGCCGCACACCATCGAGATCCTCAAGGGTCTGCGCGACCGCTACGAGGCCCACCACCGCGTGTCCATCACGGACGAGGCGCTGGTCCAGGCCGCGACGCTGGCCGACCGCTACATCTCGGACCGCTTCCTGCCGGACAAGGCGATCGACCTGATCGACGAGGCCGGTTCCCGGATGCGCATCCGCCGGATGACCGCGCCGCCGGACCTCCGCGAGTTCGACGAGAAGATCGCGGGCGTGCGCCGCGACAAGGAGTCGGCCATCGACTCCCAGGACTTCGAGAAGGCGGCCTCTCTCCGCGACAAGGAGAAGCAGCTGCTGGCGGCGAAGGCCAAGCGCGAGAAGGAGTGGAAGGCCGGCGACATGGACGTCGTGGCCGAGGTCGACGGCGAGCTCATCGCCGAGGTCCTCGCCACCGCCACCGGCATCCCGGTCTTCAAGCTGACCGAGGAGGAGTCCTCGCGTCTGCTGCGCATGGAGGACGAGCTCCACAAGCGCGTCATCGGGCAGAAGGACGCCATCAAGGCCCTCTCGCAGGCGATCCGCCGTACGCGGGCCGGCCTGAAGGACCCGAAGCGCCCCGGTGGCTCGTTCATCTTCGCCGGCCCGTCCGGTGTCGGTAAGACGGAGCTGTCCAAGACGCTCGCCGAGTTCCTCTTCGGCGACGAGGACGCGCTGATCTCCCTCGACATGTCGGAGTTCAGCGAGAAGCACACGGTCTCGCGTCTCTTCGGTTCGCCCCCCGGTTACGTGGGCTACGAGGAGGGCGGGCAGCTCACCGAGAAGGTGCGCCGCAAGCCGTTCTCCGTCGTCCTCTTCGACGAGGTCGAGAAGGCCCACCCCGACATCTTCAACTCCCTGCTCCAGATCCTGGAGGACGGTCGCCTGACCGACTCCCAGGGCCGGGTCGTGGACTTCAAGAACACGGTCATCATCATGACGACCAACCTCGGGACCCGGGACATCTCCAAGGGCTTCAACCTGGGCTTCGCCGCCCAGGGCGACGTCAAGACCAACTACGAGCGGATGAAGGTCAAGGTCAACGAAGAGCTCAAGCAGCACTTCCGGCCCGAGTTCCTCAACCGTGTCGACGACACCGTCGTCTTCCACCAGCTCAGCCAGGAAGACATCATCGAGATCGTCGACCTGATGATCGCGAAGGTGGACGAGCGGCTCAAGGACCGTGACATGGGCATCGAGCTCAGCACGGACGCCAAGAAGCTGCTCGCGAAGAAGGGCTACGACCCCGTGATGGGCGCCCGGCCGCTGCGCCGGACGATCCAGCGCGAGATCGAGGACATCCTCTCCGAGAAGATCCTCTTCGGCGAGCTGCGCCCCGGCCACATCGTGGTCGTCGGCAGCGAGGGCGAGGGTGACGAGCAGAAGTTCACCTTCCGCGGCGAGGAGAAGTCGGCCCTGCCCGACGTCCCGCCGATCGAGCAGGCGGCAGGCGGCGCCGGCCCGAACATGTCGAAGGAGGCGTGACAGGCGGCTGCTGCCCTTCCCGGCAGTAGCGCCCGAGCGTCCGAAGGGGCGGCCCCGGAACGGTTTCGACCGGTCCGGGGCCGCCCCTTTCCGGCATTCGGCGCTGCCCCCGCGTCGCGTGCGCACCGCTCCTTGCGCGCGATCGGCACGGTGACAGCCGCGTCACAGGAACGTCCCGGTCGCGTTCGCTACGCGCGTTGGCAAAAAATCGCTGGTTAGTCTGGCCCGGCCTCGGGCGCCCTGCCCGGGGAAGGTTTTTCGTTCGCAAACGAAGGACCCGGAAAGATGGACGGCGAGGGGGATGGGGCACGCCATGGGCAGAGGCGATGTGTCGCGCAGGCGGATGATCAGGCTGGCCGGGGCCGGAGCGGGGCTGGCCCTGCTGGGCGCCGGGGCCGCGGCCTGCGGGCCGGTGGAGGAGCCGGCCGAGAGCGGCGGGGCGGGCTCGGAGAAGCCGGGGGGCGCGGCCCCCGCACCGGGCGGGAAGCCGAAGCCCGCCTGGCAGCACACCACGACGTTCGACGGCCTGGCCTGGATATCCGCCGTCGCCGTGGTCGACGACGTGGTGCTCGTCTCCGGTGACCCCCTGGTCGCCCGTGACCTGACCACCGGCAAGGAGATCTGGTCCCGTGCCGAGGTCACCACCCCGGGCGCGAGCATGCTGATCGGCGACGGCACCCTCTATCTGGCCAGCGCCAAGTACGACGGCAACATCATCGGGCTCGACCCGAAGACCGGCCGGGACACCTGGCGCAGCCGGCTGGGCGACAAGGAGTACTCCCAGCCCCGGGTCATCGCCGCCGACGCCGACCACGTGTACGTCGTCGCGGGGATCCTGGACAAGAACTTCCGGACCCCGGACAACGTGATCGCCGCCATCTCCACCGGCTCCGGCAAGGTCGTCTGGCGCGAGCAGCGCGACCACGGCACCGAGGAGAACGGGCTCACCGCACAGGTCTCCGGCAAGCGCCTCGTCTACACGGACTTCCGCAAGAACCTCACGGTCCGCGACACCGCGACCGGCCACCAGGTCTGGACGAAGAAGATCGGCCGCACCAGCAACCGCGGCTTCGTGGTCCACGGGGGCCTCGTCATCATCGCGACCGGCGAGCGGATGCGCGCCTTCGACCTGGAGACCGGTGCGGAGCGCTGGTCCTTCGCGACGGAGAAGTACAGCTGGTTCAACGACCCGGCGGTGCTGGACGGTGTCCTCTACGTCTCCGACACCGTGCACGCCCTGTGGGCGGTCGATCCGGTGACCGGGAAGCGCCACTGGCACAACGAGGAAAGCCTGGACGTGGCCGCCCCGTGGCAGTTCGCCAAGGTGGGCGACGTCCTCTACGGGGCGACCGAGTTCGACAAGAACGGCGGCGTCCACGCCTTCGACCCGGCCGACGGCAAGCTGCTCTGGACGTACAACGACGGTTCCGGCGACATCGACCGCTGGTATCTGACCTCGGGCGGCAAGCACGTGGTGGCAGTGCACGCCAAGAAGGTGACCGCGCTGCCCGTCGGGTAGCGGCCGGCACCGGGCCGAAGGTCCCGAAACGGACGGCCTTCGGTCCCACCGCCGGTGACAAGGCGCACAGGCCATTCGGGGCCTACTAGCCGCCTTAGGAGCAACGGGCCCGATCCGTCGGGGGCCTTTCGGCCCTGCGGCGGACGGGCCCTCGGCGTGTGGGGTGCCGTATGCCCGCACAGGGGGCGTATGTCCGGTGTGGGCGGTTGGGAACTGGGCCTAAACCTGTTCCGGCGAGGACTTTCGAGGGCCTTCCGGAGGGGCTCGGGCGGGGCTCCTCCGGGCGAATTCCCGGGGTGCTTTCTACGGCTTTTGATCGTAGATGGGGGGTTTGAGTACCGGCGGGGGTGCGGGTTACCAAGGTATGGCCAGCCCGGCACACCGCCGGGTCCAGTCATCTCCGGAGGATTTCCGCATATGTCGAAGCGCGTTACGTTCCAGTCCCGCCGCCCGTCCGTGTCCCGTGTTCGCGGCGCTGTGGTGGCAGCCGGTCTGGGGACATCGATGGTTCTCGGTGCGGGTGCTGCGTTCGCGGCCGGCACTGCGGACGCCCCCCAGGCCTCGCACCTGGTGACCGCGTCCACCGCCGACTCGGTCGCCCAGCAGGCGGCCGCGCAGGGCAAGGCCGCCAAGCACAAGGCGGAGGAGGCCAAGAAGAAGGCCGACGCCGCGAAGAAGAAGGCCGCAGCGAAGAAGAAGGCCGCCGCCAAGCGCGCCGCGAAGCTTCCCTGGGAGACCCCGGTCAGCAAGTACGAGCTGAGCGCGAGCTTCGGCAACGACGGCAGCCGCTGGGCGCACAAGCACTCCGGCCAGGACTTCGCCGTGCCGATCGGTACCAAGGTCGAGGCCGCCCACACCGGCACCATCGTGAAGGCCGGCCCGAACGGCGGCGGCGACGGTCCCGCGTACGGCAACGCCATCGTGATCTCGCACGGCAACGGCACGTACTCGCAGTACGCGCACCTGTCCAAGATCGACGTGCACATCGGCCAGCACGTGAAGAAGGGCCAGAAGATCGCCCTGTCCGGCAACACCGGCAACTCCAGCGGCCCGCACCTGCACTTCGAGATCCGGACCACCCCGAACTACGGTTCGGCGGTCAACCCGGTCAACTTCCTGCACAAGCACGGCATCAACGTCTGATCCGGCTGTGCCCCGCCCCCGGCTACCGGGGGGTTTCCGGGTCATGGGCCCGGGTGACCAGTTCGACGGCGACTTCGAGAGCGGCCTTGCGCTTCTCCTCGGGGTCGCCGTCGACGTCTTTCAGGGCGAGCATCCCGGCGTGCAGGGTGAAGAGCGCGCTGAAGCACCGCACCTGGTCGGTGAGCGGGGCATCGGGTTCCTTGATCAGGTCCACCAGGCCCAGGACCCGGTGCTTGATGGTCTCGCCGATGCTCAGGTCCCGTACCGTCGCCTGGTTCTCCTGCATGAAGCGGAAGAGCGGGGCCGCGTGGGCCATCGCGTTGCTGTAGCGGCGGAGGATCTCCGTCTTGGTCTCCAGGGTGCGCGGCTGCGCCTCGCCCCAGGTGATCAGCTCCTCCACCGGCCGGTTCAGGTCCTCGAAGATGCTGACGAGGATGTCTTCCTTCGTCTTGAAGTGGTAGTAGAGCGCCGCCTTGGTGACATCCAGCTTCTCGGCGATCTCCCGCAGCGAGGTCTTCTCGTAGCCCTGTTCGGCGAAGAGCTCCAGGGCGACGTCCTGGATGCGCTGGCGGGTGTTGCCCCGGCGCGGCTGCGGCGTGCTGCCCATGCTGCTCTCCCAAGAAAACTTACTTGACGCCCGGCTAGTTACGGGGCTACCTTCCTCCAGTGTAATCAACTAGCCGGGCGGCAAGTAAGGGCCCGGTGAGCAGGGTGACTGGGGAGTTGGGGAAGATGGCGGACCTGATCAAGACGGCCGACGGGAAGGCGGGCGGCCCACCGGCCACGAAGGCGGAACCATCGGCTCCGCAGCAGCGCAGCGTCCGGGTGGTGGTCCTCGCCCTGATGATCGCCATGCTGCTGGCGATGCTCGACAACCTGATCGTCGGCACCGCGATGCCGACCATCGTCGGTGACCTCGGCGGCCTCGAACACCTCTCGTGGGTCGTCACCGCCTACACCCTGGCCACCGCCGCCTCCACCCCCATCTGGGGCAAGCTCGGCGACATGTACGGACGCAAGGGCATCTTCCTCACGTCCATCGTGATCTTCCTGATCGGCTCGGTCCTCAGCGGCATGGCCCAGGACATGGGCCAGCTCATCGGCTTCCGGGCCGTCCAGGGCCTCGGCGCCGGCGGCCTGATGGTCGGCGTCATGGCGATCATCGGCGACCTCGTGCCGCCCCGCGAGCGCGGCAAGTACCAGGGCATGATGGCCGGCGTGATGGCCATCGCCATGATCGGCGGACCGCTGGTCGGCGGCACCATCACCGACCACCTCGGCTGGCGCTGGAGCTTCTACATCAACCTGCCGCTGGGCGCCGTCGCCCTGATCATGATCACCACGGTCCTGCACCTGCCCAAGCGCGAGCGGACCAAGCGCAACGTCGACTACCTCGGCGCCGCGCTGCTCACCATCGGCATCACCGCGATCGTGCTGGTCACCACCTGGGGCGGTTCCGAGTACGACTGGAACTCCGCGGTCATCATGGAGCTCATCGCGATCGGCGTCGCCGCGCTGGCCGGCTTCCTCTTCGTCGAGACGAAGGCCGCCGAGCCGATCATCCCGCTCCACATCTTCCGCAACCTGAACTTCACGCTCATGTCCGTGGTCGGCTTCATGGCCGGATTCGTGATGTTCGGCGCGGTGCTCTTCCTGCCGCTGTACCAGCAGTCCGTCCAGGGCGCCTCCGCGACCAACTCCGGGCTGCTGCTCCTGCCGATGCTGCTGTCCATGATGGTCGTCTCGCTCGTCGCGGGCCGCGTCACCACCAGCACCGGCAAGTACAAGATCTTCCCTATCGTGGGTTCGATCCTGATGGTCGTCGGCCTCTTCCTGCTCGCGCAGATGGACACCGGCACCACCCGCTTCACCTCGGGGCTGTACATGGCGGTGCTCGGCGCCGGCATGGGCTTCCTGATGCAGATCACGATGCTCGTCGCGCAGAACAGCGTCGAGCTGAAGGACATGGGCGTCGCCTCCTCGTCCACCACCCTCTTCCGTACGCTCGGCAGCTCCTTCGGCGTCGCCATCATGGGCGCGCTGTTCACCGGCAAGGTCCAGGACGAGATGGCGGCCCGCGGCGGCGGCGCGGCCACCTCGCACTCCGCCCAGCTGGACGCGGCGAGCCTGGCCAAGCTGCCGGTGCCGGTGCGTGAGGCGTACGAGTACGCGGTGTCCTCCGGTACGCACATCGCCTTCCTGGTCGGCGCGTCCGTCGGCCTGGTCGCGGTCGTCGCCTCCCTGTTCGTCAAGGAGGTCCCGCTGCGGGGCGCCGGACCGGAGGGCGAGGCCGCCCCGGCGGTCGCGGAGATCTGACCGGTCACGGAGGTACGCGAGGGCCCCGGGACGACACCGTCCCGGGGCCCTCGCCCTGTCACACCCTCTTCTCGGCACCCCGCTCCGGGCTCCGCTGCTCCGCGAACTGGAGCATCGGATAGCTGCCCGTGTCCGTCGGCGCGTGCTCGGGCAGCCACAGCACCGCGACCGCCCCGCCGCTGCCCTCCGCCGCGCCCTCGGGCGCCGCGTTGCGGAAGGTCAGCCGGGCCCCCAGCACCCGCGCCTGCCCGGCCGCGATGGTCAGCCCGAGACCGTGCCCGTGCCCCGCCCGGTCCGTCGACCCGGTACGGAACCGGCTCGGCCCCTCCTTCAGCAGCGCCGCCGGGAACCCGGACCCGTGGTCGCGGACCCGGACCACCCGCCCCTCCACCGTGACCTCCACCGGGGTCGACCCGTGCTTGGCCGCGTTGCCCAGCAGGTTGCCCAGGATGCGTTCGAGGCGGCGCGGATCGGTGCTCACCCAGGACTCGTGGACCACCTGCACCCGTACCTCCGGGTCAAGCAGCGCCACCCGGCGGCTGACGAACTCGCCGAGCGCGATCTCCTGGAGCTCGGCCCGCTCCGACGCGCTGTCCAGCCGGGCCACCTCCAGCACGTCCTCGACCAGCGTGCGCATCGCCTGGGCCCGGTCGCGCACCAGCTCCGTGGGGCGGCCCGGCGGCAGCAGCTCGGCCGCCGTGAGCAGCCCGGTCACGGGGGTGCGCAGCTCGTGCGCGATGTCCGCGGTGACCCGCCGCTCCGCCTCGATCCGCTCGTTCAGCGCGTCGGTCAGCGCGTCCACCGCACCGGCCAGCTCATCGGTCTCGTCCCGTACGACACCGCCGACCGCGTCCCTGACCCGGACGTCCGTGTTGCCCTGGGCGACCTTCCCCGCCGCCGTCGCCGCCTTGCGCAGCCGGCGCGAGAGCTGGCCGCCGATCAGCACACCCAGCGCGGAGCCGCCGAGGACCACCGAGACCGAACCGATGATCAGTGCCCGGTCCAGGTCGCCCATGATCGTGGTCGAGCGGTCCGCGAAGCGAGTGTGCAGCGACAGCACGTTCCCGTTGCCCACCGGCACGGCCGCCCAGACGTCGGGCACCCCGCCGGAGTCCTCGACATGGGTGGCGCGGCGGTTGCGCCGGGTCTCCTGGCGCAGGCTCTGCGGCATCGAGGGGTCGTTGAGCTTCGCCCCGAACCGGGGATCGGCCTTCTTCGTCTTCTTCGCCTCGTAGAGCAGCTGCGCGTACGTCAGCCGTTCCAGCTGGACCTCGCGGGCGTTCTCCAGCATCGAGACGCGGGCCGCGTTGTGCACGACGAGGCTCAGCGCGATCGCGATCAGCGCGCCGACCGCCGCGATCGCGATGCTGATCTTCCAGCGGACGCCCGTCCGCAGCGCGGGCCGCCTCATCCGCGGAGCTTGTAGCCGAAGCCGCGGACCGTCTCGATGCGGTCCTGGCCGATCTTCGTCCGCAGCCGCTGCACATGGACGTCCACGACCCGGGTGTCGCCGCCCCAGCCGTAGTCCCAGACCCGCTCCAGGAGCTTGTCGCGGGAGAGCACGGTGCCGGGCGCCGACGAGAACTCCAGCAGCAGCCGCATCTCGGTCGGGGTCAGTCCCACCTGCGCGCCGCCCCTGCGGACCTCCATGCCCTCGGTGTCGACCTCCAGGTCCCCGAAGACCAGCACCCCGCCCTCGGCCGCGGGCTCCGGCTGCCCGCCGCCGGCCCGGCCGCCCGACGCATGGCCGAAGCGGCGCAGCACGGCCCTGATCCGGGCGACCAGGACCGCCCCGTCGAAGGGCTTGGTGACGTAGTCGTCGGCGCCTGCCTCCAGCCCGAGGACCACGTCGATCGAGTCGGCGCGCGCCGACAGCATGATCACGGGGACCGTGGACTCGTCCCGGATGCGCCGGCAGAGGCTGACCCCGTCCAGACCGGGGACCATCACGTCGAGCAGCGCGATGTCGGGCTGCTTCGCCCGGAACGCCTCCAGGCCGGTCAGCCCGTCGGGCACCGCGGTGACCGCGAAGCCGTCCCGCTCCAGCGCCAGCTGGGTGGCCTCGCGGATGACGTCGTCGTCCTCGACGAACAGCACATGGGTCTCGGCCATCGGAAAGCTCTCAGTTCCTCGGCGGTTCGGTGGGCTCGGGGAGGTCTCCGTCGCCCGCGCCCACGGCTCGGTTGAAGTCGTTCTGCACCCGGTCCACCTCGCCGAACCGGCCGCTCGCCCAGTGGTAGGTGATCACTTCCTCGCCCGAGGGATAGGCGACCGAGTCCTTCTTCCCGTACACCTGGGTCGTCACCACCAGGTCCCCCCGGTCGATGGTGCCGTAGACGGCGGGCTGCTCGACGGTGAAGACGTTCTCGTACGTGCCGTCGGTGCGCGGCCGGTACACATAGGTGCCGACCCCCACCGAATCGCCGCAGGTCATCACGTTCACCACGACGTCCGAGGACGAGCCGCGGGTCAGCTTGCCGTACGAGGTGTCCACCGGGTACTCGTCGCCGCTGCACGGCTTCAGATCCATCCGGACCCGCCCGCTCACCTTCGGGTCCGCCTTGAGCAGCGCCACGGCGTCCACCCGGGGCGCGGGCTTCGCCGTGGACGCGGCCGTCGCGCTCGGGGTGATCCGGACGACCGGCTCGGCGCCCGCCGGGCCCTCGTCCCGGGTGCCCGTGCCCCCCGTGGAGCAGCTGACGGCGAACAGGCCGAAGACGGCGAGCCCGGCCAGTGCCGCACTGCTCGCCGCCCAGCCGGTCAGCAGGCGTCTGCCGGCCGTTCCCCCGCCCGTTCTGCCGGTGACCGTGTCCTCGTCACCGCTGCCTGTCAGGCCGCGCACCGCTCCCGCCCCCGCTCCTCGGCGACCCGGGCCTCCCGGCTCGCCGCTTCCCTGTTCTCCAGCTCCTGGCGCAGCCGCGCCAGCGCACGGTGCAGCGTGCTCTTCACCGTACCGGCCGACATGCCGAGCGCCGCCGCCGTCTCCTCCGTGCTCATCTGCTCCCAGTGTCGCAGGACGACGACACTGCGCTGCTTGGGAGCCAGCACGCCCAGGATGTCCATCAGCAGGGCGCGGTCGGCGCGCTGCTCGGTGCCGTCCTCGATGCTGGCGTCGGGCAGCTGCTCGGTGGGCACCTCGTCGAGCTTGCGGGCCCGCCACCACTCGGTGCGGGTGTTGATCATGACGCGGCGCAGATAGGCGTCGGCGAGGGACTTGTCCTCGATGCGGTCCCAGCGGCCGTAGGTGCGGGCCAGTGCGGTCTGCAGCAGGTCCTGGGCGTCCACGGGGTCCGGGACGAGCCGGCGCGCACTGCGCAGCAGCGCCTCCTGCCGGGTCCGTACGTACTCCTCGAAGCCGAGCACCTCGCTCTGCGCCATGACAACCGCCTCCATCCCCGTGAAACCCCGTAGTACCGCTCGTACCGCCGCCGGCCGCTGGTCGTGCGGCCCGACGTCGCAGACGCTACGGAGCGGTTGTCACGGGGCTGTGCGGAGCAGCCGTAGGCGGGCGCACGGCTGTCCATCGGTTGTGTAACAGCGGGGGGAGGAGACCGGACAAAGGACCCCGCGCCGGACGCGAAAGGGCCCGTCCGCCTTGTCATTGTCACGAGGCGGACGGGCCCTGTCCGTGGTTGTTACGAAGCGGGACGGGCCCGGTCGCTCCTTTGTTACGAAGACGGCCGGGCCCGGTCCGTCAGGTCAGCGGCAGCCGGTAGCGGCCGCCGGCCAGCGGTTCGACCAGTCCGTCGGAGACCAGGCCGTCCAGGGCGCGGGCCCGCTGCACCGGCTCGTCCCACACCAGGTCGAGCGCCGACTGCGGGACCGGGCCGACCGTGTCGCGCAGCACGGCGAGGAGCCGTCCGCGCACCTGCCGGTCCGTGCCGGCGTAGGTCTGGCCCCGGCGCGGCGGCCCCTGGTGCGCGGGCTTCCCGGCGAGCCGCCAGGCGCACTGCTCCGCGATCGGGCAGCGGGAGCAGTCCTCGTTCTTCGCGGTGCAGACGAGGGCGCCCAGCTCCATCGTGGCCGCCGCCCAGCGGGCCGCCCGTTCGTCCTCGTCGGGCAGCAGCTCCCGGGCGAGCCGGCGTTCGGCGGCGGTGGTCGCGTTCGGCGGGTACTGGATGCCGGTCGCGGCCCGTGCGAAGACCCGGCGGACATTGGTGTCGAGGACGGCGTGCCGCTGCCGGTACGCGAACGAGGCCACGGCCGCCGCCGTGTACTCGCCGATGCCGGGCAGGGCGAGCAGCTGTGCGTGCTCGCTCGGTACGTCGCCGCCGTGGCGTTCCGTTATCGCCTGGGCGGCCCCGTGCAGGCGCAGGGCCCGGCGCGGGTAGCCGAGCCGGCCCCAGGCGCGGACCGCCTCGCCGGGCGGCTCGGCCGCGAGGTCGGCGGGGCGCGGCCAGCGGGCGAGCCACTGCTCGTACACGGGCAGGACCCGGCTGACGGGGGTCTGCTGCAGCATGAACTCGCTCACCATCACACCCCAGGCACCCGCTTCGGGGCGGCGCCAGGGCAGATCGCGGGCGTGCTGCTCGAACCACCCGATGACGGGGGTGTGGAGGGAGGCGGGGGGCGTCTGGGTCGCAGTCGTGGCAGTCATCGCACCATCGATCCTGACACGGCGTCCCGGGAAGTGGCCCCACGCCCCGCGAGCCGTTGCGGCAACTGGCCGATGGGCCATTTTTCGGCCGCCCGAGAGAGTTGACCATGCGTAAACGTTTCGTCGCCCAGGGTCAGATCGAGCGCGACCGGCGGCCGAACTGGCCTTCGCGGAATGATGATCCGGAAAACTTGGGGGCCAAGGCGGCGGGTGGGGCGGGAGTTGGTCCGGATCTCTCGTACAGTTTGCGCCGTGGGATCTCTGCGCAATCCGATCGGTCCGCTACCCTCCAGCATCTACTGGCGACGGAGGGCGGTCGCGGCGGCCCTGGTGGCGCTGCTCGCGGTGCTGATCGCATGGGCCGTCACCTCCGGTGGCGGCAAGGGCGGGGACCACGACGACTCCAAGGCCCCCGGCTCCGGTCCCGCCGATTCGATCACGCCCGGACCTTCCGGTTCCGGTCCCGCGATCAGTGAACAGCCCGGCGGAAGCGGCGAGTCGGACGGCTCCGGCGGTAGCGACGGCGACAAGAACGGTGGTGCGGACGGCGGTTCCGCCGGCAGCTCCACCGGTACGGGCGGCGGCTCGGGCTCGACGGACTCCAACGGCGGTGGCCAGGACACCGGTTCGGGTTCCGCTTCCGGTTCGGGCGGAGTGGCGGCGGGACGGCCGGTACCGGCCGGGTCCTCGCTCCCCGACTGCACCCCGGGCGCGATCCGGCTGACCGTGAAGACCGAACTCAGCTACGCGCCCGACGAGAAGCCGAAGTTCCGGCTGTTCGCCACGAACACCTCGTCCACCGCCTGCAAGGCCGACTTCGGGCCGAAGAGCGCGGTGTTCACCGTCACCGAGGCGGGCGGGGACGACGACGAGGTGTGGTCGTCCAAGGACTGCCCGCGCAAGCCGGCGGCCGTGCTGCTCGAAGTGCCCGCCGGGACGACCGTCGTGCACACCGTGCAGTGGGACCGGTCCAGGAGCGCCCCCAAGTGCGCGACGCCGCCCGCGGGGAAGGCCGGGCCGGGCACGTACCTCGTGGAGGCCAAGGCGCCGGGCGAGCCGGTGCAGCGCGCCTCGTTCGTCCTCGCGAAGGACTGAGCCGTAAGCACTGAGCCCGGAGCACTGAGCCCGGAGCACTGAGCCCGCGGCCGGACCCGGTCGCGGGGGAGCGGCGCGGGGGCCGGGTGCCTACACGTACCGTTCGAGGATCGACGACTCCGCCAGCCGGGACAGCCCCTCGCGCACGCTGCGCGCCCGCGCCTCGCCGACCCCGTCCACCGTCTGGAGATCGTCCACGCTCGCCGCGAGCAGCTTCTGCAGACCGCCGAAGTGCTCCACGAGCCGGTCGATGATCGCGCCGGGCAGCCGCGGCACCTTGGCCAGCAGCCGGAAACCGCGCGGCGACACCGCCGAGTCCAGCGTCTCCGGCGATCCGCTGTAGCCCAGCGCCCGTGCCACCACCGGGAGTTCGAGCAGCTCCGTGTGGGTCAGCGAGTCCAGCTCGGTCAGCGCCTCCGCCACCGTGCGCGAACGCTTCGCGGTCGGCTCCGGCACGTAGTCCCGCACGACCAGCTCGCGCTCCGGCTCCACGCCCGCGATCAGCTCGTCCAGCTGGAGCGACAGCAGCCGGCCGTCGGTGCCCAGCTCCACCACGTACTCCGCGATCTCCGTCGCGATCCGGCGGACCATCTCCAGGCGCTGGGCCACCGCCGTCACGTCCCGGACGGTCACCAGGTCCTCGATCTCCAGCGCGGAGAGCGTCCCGGCGACCTCGTCGAGCCGCAGCTTGTACCGCTCCAGCGTCGCGAGCGCCTGGTTGGCGCGGGACAGGATCGCCGCCGACTCCTCCAGGACCCGGCGCTCCCCGTTCACGTACAGC